>NZ_JAIFAG010000001.1:3025232-3630279 GCF_020012125.1 Hymenobacter psoromatis | reverse complement strand
GGCCACCGCCTCGCCATACATCGCCATGTCAATCAGCTCTTTGTGCGAAAACCGATTGCCCAGCAGCGCATTGGCCGCCACCACCGCGCCCGCCGCGCTGGCCGCGCTGCTGCCAATGCCGCTGCCCGGCCGAATGCCCTTGGTAATGGTCACCTCAAAGCCCAGCGGCTCGGGCACGGCGCGCAACAGCGCCAGCAGGGCCGCGCCGGCCACGTTGCGGTTGGGGTCGAGGGGCAGGTCGTAGTCGTCGAGGTGCCGAATGACGAGGCCCGGCTGGTCGCGGCGCGTTAGGTGCACAATATCGTAGGGCGCGGTGAGGCATAGGCCCAGCACATCGAAGCCGCAGCCAACGTTGGCAATGGTGGCCGGCGCGTGCACGGTGACGGAAGAGGGAAGCGGCATGGGCAGGTAGCGTGGACTCTGTGAGTCCGCGTGTAATGAAAAATCAGGCGATGTGGGGGTAGCTGGTGCGGGCGACTTGCCCACGCGCGGACTCGACAGAGTCCACGCTACAAGCGGGCGGCGCGAATAATATCGGCAAACACGCCCGAGGCCGTGACCTCCGCCCCGGCCCCAGCGCCCTTCACTACCAGCGGCTGCTCGGGGTAGCGGTCGGTGTAGAAGAGCACCACGTTGTCCTTGCCGCGCAGCTCGTACAAATCGTGGCCGGGCGCGATTTGCTGCAAGCCCACCGAGGCGTGGCCATCGGCGTACTGGGCCACGAACTTGAGGCGCTTGCCCTGGCCCGCGGCCGCGTCGTAGAGGGCGCGGAAGTGCGGCTCGTGCACCGCCAGCTGCTCATAAAAGGCCGCCACGTCGCCGTCGAGGCAGGAGGGGGGTAGGAAGCTCTCATTAGCTACGTCGCTCATTTCCATGTGCTGGCCGGCCTCGCGGGCTAGAATGAGGATTTTGCGGGCCACGTCCGAGCCGTTGAGGTCGAGGCGCGGGTCGGGCTCGGTGTAGCCCTCGTCCTGGGCTTGGCGCACCACCTCGGCAAAGGGCCGCGAGCCGTCGTAATTATTGAACACAAAGTTGAGCGTGCCCGACAGCACGGCATGCATCCGGCGCACCACGTCGCCGCTGCGCGTGAGGTCACCGAGCGTGCCGATGACGGGTAGGGCCGCGCCCACGTTGGTTTCAAACAGGTATTTCGTGTTGAAATCCTGGGCCAATTGCTTGAGCTGGCGGTAGCTGGCGTACTCGGCCGAGGCGGCCACCTTATTACAAGCCACCACGGCGATGCTCTTGGCGAGCAGCGGCGCGTACTGCCCGGCGGCGGCCGGGTTGGCCGTCACGTCCACAAAGATGGAGTTACGCAGGTTCTTGCTGATAATGAGCTGGGTAAACTCTTCCAGCAGCAGCTTGGAGGCCTTATCCAAATCCTCGGGCCAGGTACGCAGGTCGAGGCCGCCTTCGTCGCTCACGAGGCAGTGGCGGCTGTTGGCAATGGCCACCACGCGCAGGTCGAGGCCCAGCTTTTCGCGCAGGTATTGCTGCTGCTGCGCCAACTGGCCCAGTAGCTTGCCGCCCACGTTGCCAGGACCTAAGATAAAGAGGTTCACCTGTTTATACGTCGCCTCAAAAAACTCCTCGTGCAGCACGTTGATGGCCTTGCGCACGTCGTCGGCCCGAATCACGGTCGAAATATTGCGCTCGCTCGCGCCCTGCGCAATGGCCCGGATATTCACCCCATTGTGCCCCAGTGCGCTAAACAAGCGGCCGCTGATGCCGGGGTGGTTGCGCATGTTGTCGCCCACCAGTGCCACTATCGCCAAGCCGGTTTCGGGCCGTAGCGGCTCCAGGCGGCTGGCGGCTATTTCGGCGGCAAATTCCTCGTTTACTACCCCCTGCGCGGTGGGCACATCGCCCTCGCTCACGCCCACGCAAATGCTATGTTCAGAAGAGCTCTGCGTGATGAGTACCACGTTGATGCGCGCCCGCGCCAACGCCGCAAACAGCCGCGCCGAAAAGCCCGGCACGCCCACCATGCCGCTGCCTTCCAGGTTCAGCAGCGCCAAGTGGCCAATGCTCGACAGTCCGCGTACTACCCCCAGGCTGGGCGGCGGTGCTACTTCCACCAGCGTGCCGTAATCGGTGGGCGCGAAGGTATTTTTAATCCACATCGGGATGCCGCGCTGGCGCACGGGCTGCACCGTGGGCGCGTATAGCACCTTGGCCCCGAAGTGCGATAATTCCATCGCTTCCTCGTAGCTGATGCGCGCAATGGGCCGCGCCGAGCGCACCAGGCGCGGGTCGGCGGTGAGCATGCCGCTCACGTCGGTCCAGATTTCGAGCTTCTTGGCATTCAGCGCGGCCGCTAGAATGGCCGCCGTGTAGTCCGAGCCGCCCCGGCCCAGCGTGGTGGTGTGGCCCTGGGCATCGGCGGCGATAAAGCCGGGCGCTACCCACAGATTATCAGTGGTTTGTTTCTGAAATTCAGCCACCAGCTTGCCCGTCGTGGCCTCGTCTACCTGCGCCATGCCGAAGCGCGAGTTGGTGCGGATGAGCTGCCGGCTATCGGCCCAGGCGGCGGCTACGCCCCGCGCCTGAAACGCGGCCACCACCAGGCGCGACGACAGCAGTTCGCCGTAGCTCATCAGCCGGTCCAGGGTGCGCGGCGAGAGCTCGCCCAGCGCAAAAATGCCGTCGGCCAGCAGGGCCAGCTTCGCAAACTGGGCGGTGAGCCAGGGCTGCACGTCGGCCTGCGCGGGGGGGGTAGGGAGCAGCGCCTCGGCGGCGGTGAGGTGGCGGGCTTCGAGCTGGCGCAGCGTCTGGCGGAAGCTCTCGTTGCCGCTGGCCGCCGCGCGGCCGGCGTTAATGAGGGCATCGGTGGTGCCGCCCAGCGCCGATACCACCAGCACCACAGGCCCCTGAGCCAGCGCGCGCTTCACGATGGCCATCACTTTCCCGATGTTTTCGGCGGAGGCCACCGACGTGCCCCCAAACTTCAAGACTTGCATACTCTCTGGTGTCGAACGCCCGGCGGGCCGCAGGCGGCGCCGCCAGGGGGGGTAGGGGCCGGGCATTGCGAAAAGCGCAAGCTTCGGCCAGCGTAAAGAATTGGCGCGGAACGCCGACCGCAAAGGACGGTGTTACACCGCCGTATCTTTGCAAACTACTGACTATTTTTTCCGACCACAAAATGCTGGATAAACTCGAAGCCATCCGCGAGCGCTACGATACCGTGAACCACGAGCTGATGCAGCCCGAGGTGATGAGCGACATGAAGCGCTTCAAGGGTTTGAATAAAGAATTTAAAGAACTGGGCAAAATCGTGACCGCTTACCGGGCTTATCAGCAGGTGCTCAGCAATATAGAAGGTGCCCGCCAGGTGGTATCGACCGAAAAGGACGAGGATTTCCGCGAAATGGCCAAGGCCGAGCTTGATGACTTGGTGCCCGAGGCCGACCGCATGGAGGTGGCCATCAAGGAATTGTTGATTCCGAAGGACCCCAACGACTCGAAGGACGTGATTATGGAAATTCGGGCCGGCGCGGGCGGCGACGAGGCCTCGCTCTTTGCCGGCGACTTGCAGCGCATGTACCTGCGCTTTGCCGAAAAGCAGGGCTGGAAAATGGAATTGGTGGACGCGATGGATGGCACCGCCGGCGGCTACAAGGAAATTGTGCTGGCCGTGAAGGGCGAGGACGTCTACGGCAAGCTCAAGTTTGAAAGCGGCGTGCACCGCGTGCAGCGCGTGCCGGCCACCGAAACCCAGGGCCGCATCCACACGTCGGTAGCCTCTATCGTGGTAATGCCCGAGGCGGAGGAATTCGATATTGACCTGGATATGAATGATATTCGCAAGGATTTGTTCATGTCATCCGGCCCCGGCGGGCAGTCGGTAAACACGACGTACTCGGCCGTGCGCCTCACGCACATCCCGACTGGTATTGTGGCCCAGTGCCAGGACCAGAAATCACAGCTCAAAAACTTCGATAAGGCGCTGGCCGTGCTGCGCTCGCGCATCTTCGAAATCGAGTTGGCCAAGAAGAATGAAGCCGAAGGTGCCATTCGTAAAAGCATGATTGGCAGCGGCGACCGTTCCGATAAAATCCGTACTTACAACTATCCGCAGGGCCGCGTCACCGACCACCGCATCGGCTACACCGTGCACAACCTGCCCAACGTGATGGACGGCAACATCGACGACTTTGTGGAGCAGCTGCGCCTGGCCGAAAGCGCCGAGCGCCTGAAAGTGGGCGTGTCGTAAGGCATCCGAAAATCGTCTGTCATTGCGAGCGCAGCGAAGCAATCGCATCAGAACGTAATGGTTCGCATCTTTTTGTTCTGATGAGGTCGTTCTGGTGCGATTGCTTCGCTGCACTCGCAATGACAGACGATTTTTCACCGTTACGCTCCCGTGCTTAAACTTCGCTACTTCCTACCCCTGCTTTTATTCGTTAGCGGCGCGCTTAGCGTGGTGCTGCCCGGCTGCAAGCCGCGCGAGGAAGAGCTGCAAACCACCGGCGGCCTGGCCTTTTCGGCTGATACGGTAAAGTTTGACACGGTTTTTACAACTATCCGCACCGTCACGAAGCGGCTGTGGGTGTACAACCATAATCCCAAGGCGGTGAACGTGGACTTGGTGAGCCTCGACAACTCGGCCACTTCGCCCTACACGTTGATTATCAACGGCGACCTAAAGCAAACAGCTACTAATCTGTACATCAGGGGAAATGATAGCCTGCTGATTCTGGTGCGCGCCCAGCTTAAGGACAACGGCCAGAATGGCCTCGCCAAGGCCTACGTGCAGGAAAACAACCTGAATTTCAGTACCAACGGTCAGAGTCAGCACGTGCTGTTGCGCTCATTCGGGCAGAATATCTATTTGCACGATGGTACGCAACCGTTGCCCTGCAACGCCGTGTGGACCAACGACCGGCCGCACGTGCTCTACAACTCGGTGGTGGTGCCGGCCAATTGCAAGCTCACTATCAAAGCTGGTACGCGCATCTACGCCCACGCCGGGGCCGCGCTCGTTGTGGAAGGCACTTTGCTGGTAAACAGCGACTTTACGCCTGGCACTGGCCCGGCCGATACCGTGAAGGCCGGCAGCGCCAACATTGTGCGCTTCGCCGGCGACCGTAGCGGCGAGCCGCAGTACGCCACCGCCCCTGGGCAGTGGACGGGCATTCTGTTCACGCCTGGCAGTCACGGCAACGTTATCCGCTACGCCCAAATTCAGAACGCGGCCATCGGCCTGCTGCTCTACAACCCCGATGGTGGCGTGCCGCCCGACCTGCGCCTGCAAAACTCGGTGGTCCGCTACATCTCGGGCAATAGCGTGGGCTTCGCGGGTGCCGCCAGCAGCCTGGGTACCGGGGCGGGCCTGTTCAATATCCGGGGGCAAGCGACGGTTAGCAACACGCTCTTCAGCGACTGCTACGAGTATGCCGTGCTAAGCCTGGGCGGTATTGATTCGCTTAATTACTGTACCATTGCTAATTACCCGGCCGCGGCCGGCGTGCGTCAGACGGCCTCGCTGTCGGTTACCAACCTGGTAACGGGCTCGAACGGCGTCAGTACCAAGCAGTCGCCGGTGCTGGATGTGCGCAATTCCATTATCTGGGGCTCCATTGATGATGAGCTCAATGTTGAAAACTACGATGATTACAAGGCTGCGGTCAGCATCAGAAACTCGGTGTTGAAAACCAAAGCTTACGCGGGTGTCGCCGACGTACCGGCCTCCACTACCACGCCGGCGCTGGCTGGCCTGGCGGCTCCGGCCTACGCCAACTTATTCAACGACCCCATGTTTGTGCGTATCAACACGGCCAGCAGCAACGACTACCATTTGGCGCCCGGCTCGCCCGCGCTGGCCAGCAAAACGGCCCTACCCCCCTTCGTACCGCGCGACCTGCCCAACCTGCCCCGCAACGCGGCTACCCCCGACCTGGGCGCCTACGAAACCACCAAGTAGCCACGGCTGCGTAGAAGCTCCATGCGCTTTATCCAAAAACGCCTGCGCCTGCCGGCCGTGGCCGAAGGTTTTCACCTCATCACCGACTTGCTGCTGAGCGAGCTACCTGAGCTGGAAACTATGCGCGTGGGCACCGCCAACTTCTGCATTCAGCACACCTCGGCCAGCCTGTTTATTACCGAAAATGCCGACCCCACCGTGCGGCGCGACTTCCAGGAGTACTTCCGCCGCCTCGCGCCCGACAACGCCGCCTACTTTCAGCACACCCTGGAAGGCCCCGACGACATGACGGCCCACCTCAAGGCCGCTATGCTGGGCACCTCCGTTACGGTGCCCATTGCCGACGGCCGGCTGCTGCTAGGCACCTGGCAGGGCCTGTGCCTGGGCGAGCACCGCCGCCACGGCGGCCGCCGGTGGGTAGTAGCCACGCTGCTGGGAGAATAGACTCTACAGAGCGGTTATTTAATAGCTTAGAGAACCAACGCTTGCGTTTGGTAACGTAGCGTATCAAAGAGCACGAGCTTTTGCAGGCCGCGCACGTCGTACTGGCGGAGCTGGCCGTTTTGCAGCGTCAACTGCAAGGTTTTTTGGCCAAAAAACAGCGCGTTATCCTGGCGCAGCGTGGCACTCACTTGCTGGGGTAGGCCGGCGCGGCTTAGCACGTCGAGGCGCACTACGGGGGCGTTGGCGTGGCCGGGCAGGCGGCGGTAGGTGTGGCGCTCGGCCCCGCCGGGCAGGGCGGTCGAATCTACTGCGTAGGCCCCGCGCAGGGCGGCTTTGTTGAGGTCGGCCTGGTAAAAAATCTGCAGCTCATCGGTCCATTTCACTTGCGGCACGCGGGTAGTGGCCGGGGCGCTGCCGCGCAGGCTAACGTGCTTCTCCACCTTCGCGTGGCGGGCGGCGAGCTGCCGCACTTGCGCATCGAGCAGCCCGCGCACGTCGAAGTACGGGCCGGCGTGGTGCGGCGCTTCCGGCCGGGCCGGGTCGGGGCCGGTGGTGGGCTGGTCGCAGCCGCTCAGCAGCGCCAGCCCGGCCACACTTACTAAATAAAAGCCTGTTCTACAACCCATTTTAACAACGTGTCCCGCACTGCGAACTAGTGCGGGACACTGCAAAAAAGAATAAATAATGCCTTTTGTTTGGCCTAGCCGGCGGCGGGGCGCAACAGGCTCTGGCCAGTCATGTGCGGCGGCTGGGGCACGCCCATCAATGCCAGCACGGTAGGTGCAATGTCGCCGAGCTTACCATCGGCCAGCGCGCCACGGTAGTCATTATCAGCCAAGATGCAGGGTACCAGATTGGTAGTGTGAGCCGTGTGGGGCGAGCCGTCAGCGTTGCGCATGAACTCGGCATTGCCGTGGTCGGCGATGACGATGGTGGCGTAGCCAGCCGCTAGGGCGGCTTCCACTACGTCGTGGGCGCAGGCGTCGGCGGTTTCTACGGCCTTCACCACGGCCTCAAACACGCCGGTGTGGCCCACCATGTCGGGGTTGGCGAAGTTAATAACGATAAAGTCGGCCGACTTGGCTTGCAACTCTGGCACCAATGCGTCGCGCAGCTCGTAGGCGCTCATCTCGGGGGCGAGGTCGTAGGTTGCCACCTTGGGCGAGGCCCGCATGATGCGCATTTCACCGGCGAATTCTTTTTCCCTACCCCCCGAAAAAAAGAAGGTGACGTGCGGATACTTCTCGGTTTCAGCCATGCGCAGCTGCGTTTTGCCGTGCGCGGCCAGCACTTCGCCCAGCGTATTGTCGAGATTGTCCTTCTCAAAAATCGGTGTTACGCCCACAAACGTCGAGTCGTACATCGTCATGGTGAGGTAGCGCAGGTTGAGGCGGTGCATCTCAAAAGCGTGGAAATCCTGCTGCGTAAGCGCCTCCGTGATTTCGCGGCCCCGGTCGGTGCGGAAGTTGAAGCACAGCACCACATCGCCCTCCTCAATGGTGGCCAGCGGCTGCCCGTCGTCGCCCACCTTCACAATGGGCTTTAGAAACTCGTCCGTTACGCCGTCTTTATATTGTTCCTGAATACTTTGAATCAGATTTTGGGAAGGTGTGCCGATGCCGTTTACTAGCAAATCATAAGCAATTTTGACGCGCTCCCAGCGCTGGTCGCGGTCCATTGCGTAGTAGCGGCCCACGATGGAGGCGATTTTGGCCCCCGTGCGCTCGTTGTATTGCTCCAGCTCGTTCACGAAGTGCACGCCGCTCTTGGGGTCGGTGTCGCGCCCGTCGGTGAAGGCGTGCACGAACGTCTGGCGCACGCCCGCCTCGTGGGCGATGGTGCAGAGCGCCTTCACGTGGTCGATGTGCGAGTGCACGCCACCATCTGACAGCAAACCAATAAGATGCACCGGCTTATTGTTCTGCTGGGCGTAAGTCAGCGCGTCGTGCAGAGCGGGCACCTGGGCCAGCTTGCGTTCCCGAATGGCCTTGCCAATGCGTACCAATTCCTGGTCCACTACCCGGCCCGCACCGATGTTCATGTGGCCCACCTCGGAGTTGCCCATCTGGCCCTCGGGCAGCCCCACGGCCTCGCCCGAAGCTTGCAGGCGGCTGTGCGAAAAGCGCCGCAGCAAGTCGTGAAAATAGGGCGTCCGGGCTTGGTCAACGGCCGAAACTTCCGCGTTTGGGGCAATGCCCCACCCATCCAGAATTACCAGTAGTACCTGCTTGTTCATGCTTGCAAAAGTACGCCCCGCACCCTAAAACGCCGGCTGGCCGTAGGAGGACCATCGAGTTTGGCAGGGTTTCAGAAAGTCCCCAAATTGGCTTCTACTGGCATAGTTTTGGCTTAACCCTAGACCAGCGCCTTCGAATCTGTCGCGGAGCTGAATTTTATGAAAGTAATTCTTACTAAAGTGCTGTTATTCGGGTGGTTACTGTGCCTCCTGGTAATGAGTACCAAAGCGCAAACCTCGGACCAACTTTCGGCCGTGCGCTCAGCAATCTCCAGCGGCTCGTCGCGCGGCCTGGCCCAATACCTGGCTCCATCGGTAGAAGTAGGGTTCGATGGCGATAAACAAAGCTATAATTCGACCCAAACCGAGCTGGTGATGAAAAACTTTTTCGCCAAAAACCCGCCGGCCAGCTTCGACATCGTGCATCAAGGCTCCAGCAACGAGGGTATTCCCTACGCGGTGGGCCACTACGTGGGCCGCAACGGTAATTATCAGGTCTTTATTAAGCTCAAACCCAAACAGCCTACGCCGACCATAGATACGCTCGACTTTACGAAGGAATAGTCACCTGAGCCTTGTAGCTAAGAACCCGACCGCTCGCCCGCGGTCGGGTTCTTTATGCGCCGGCCGGCCGGCGTACCTTTGCGGGGTGCCAGCCTACCCCGCTCCCTACCTCACGCCCGCCGCGCTCACCACGTTCATTCGCACCGCTCTGGCCGAAGACGTGGGCGACGGCGACCATTCGGCCCTGGCCGCCATTCCGGCCGAGGCCCGCAACCGCGCCCGGCTGCTGGTGAAGGGCGAAGGCGTGCTGGCCGGCGTGCAGCTGGCGGGCCTGATTTTTCAGGAAGTAGACCCCGCCCTGACGATGAGCGCGCTGCTCGCCGATGGAGCCCGCGTGCGGCGCGGCGACGTTGCTTTCACCGTGGAAGGCCCGGCGCGCAGCATCCTTACGGCCGAGCGCCTGATGCTTAATTGTATGCAGCGCATGAGTGGTATTGCTACCTATACCGCGCACCTGACTAAGCTGCTGGCCGGCACCAAAGCCCGGCTGCTTGATACGCGTAAGACGACGCCTAACTTCCGCCTCTGCGAGAAGTGGGCCGTACTCATCGGCGGCGGCGTGAACCACCGCTACGGGCTGTTTGATATGATAATGCTCAAGGACAACCACGTGGACTACGCGGGGGGGGTAGGGGCGGCCATTGCCGCTACCCACGCCTACCTGCGCCGTACTGGCCGCGAGCTACCCATCGAGGTCGAAACCCGCAACCTGGCCGAAGTGCAACAGGCCCTGGCGGCTGGCGGCGTGGCCCGCATCATGCTCGACAACATGGACCCCGCCGCCCTGCGCGAGGCCGTGGCCTTGGTGGCCGGCCGCGTGCCGCTCGAAGCCAGCGGGGGCATCACGGAGCAAACCCTGGCCGAAGTAGCCGCCACCGGCGTAGACTACATCTCGGTCGGGGCCCTCACCCACTCAGCTGGCATTCTGGATTTGAGCCTAAAAGCGTATTGATTGATGTGCTGATTGGGCTGATTGGCTGGCTGGATAACGCAGGCTGGCTTTTTTCGTCATCAAACACTGCCCTCCCGAACGCCAGCATATCAAAACCAGCACATTAGCACATCAACAAATTAGCACCTCCATAACGTGAATAATCCTAACCAACGCGGTGGCGGTGGCGGCTACCGCCAGCAGCAGGCCCCGCAGTCTTTGCCAGGCACCATCAAGACCAAGAAATACCAGTTTGACCCCAATACCTACACCCGCATTGCGATGGGCGAGGTGTGGCGCAAGCAGTGGTGGTACGCGCTCATTCCGCTGGCGGTGGGAATACTGCCGGCCGCCATCTGGCACTCGTGGTGGTGGCTGCTGCTGGGCGTGCTGCTGACGGTGGCGTTTGTGCTGCTACGCTCATCGCTAATATCGGGCGTGACGCAGATGGAGCAAAGCAAGCCCCTGTTTGAGCGCATGAACTACGAGGCTGACTCGCGCCAGCTCATCCTGCGCCAGAGCGAGCAGCGTGCGATGGCCCTGCCCTGGGACCAGATTGGGCGGGTGCGCCGCGAGCCCGATGCTTACTTACTGTACCTGAAACCGGCCGCCCCACCGGCCGAGCTAGCCACCTGGCGGCGCTGGATAGCGACGACGTTCGACGTGCCTGTATTCCTACATTTGCCCCTGCGCTTGTTTAATAACGACAACGACCGCAAGCTATTTGAGGCCCTGCTACGCCGTAAGGGGTTGTTGACCGACGCGCCGGCCGCCTAGCCGCCAGCTAAGATTTTCCTTCGTTTAGTTTTTGCTAATAATTTTTTGCTTCCTATGAAAAAGCTGCTTTCCTACCTGGCTCCGGCCGCCGTAGTGCTGCTCGCTTCGTGCAGCAGCGAGCCCTCCGACTGGCGCCCCGATAAAAAGGTATCCCTCGACTTGGTGGCACCCGGCACCCGTCCCACCGACAACTTTGACCAGGGCACCGCCGACGCACCCAACCAAGCCAAGGGCGGGGCCATCACGAATCCGGTTAACTCAGCTACCACCCTGGATGAGCGTCAGGCCCCTACGGCCAGCGCCGTGATGTCGGCCGATACCCAGGAGGGCATTGCCACTAAGCCCGGCAGCAGCAAGCGCAGTAAGAACGGGGCCAAAACTCCCTCGGGTATGTCCCCCAAGGAACAGACCGGCCTTCCCCAGCGATAAGCGGGCTGATTACCAGCTATTAAGCAAGCTTGCATCAATGTTGCGAATATATTTGCAACATTGATGCAAGCTTTTTGTTTTGTTTCCTTATGTGGATTGCGATATTCCTTTTGGCTGCGGCTGTGCTGGGGGCGGGCGGGCTGGTGAGCGTGGTGCCGGTCGCCCGCACGGGTCAGTGGCTTAAGCCCTTGCTGGCATTCAGCGGTGCCTACCTGCTCACGCTCACCATCACGCACCTGCTGCCCGAAGCCCTGACGCTGCTCCCTGCCACGCCCGCCCGCGTGGGTTACTGGATGCTGGCTGGTTTCTTCGGTCAGCTGTTGCTGGAGGTGCTATCGCAGGGTATTGAGCACGGCCATGTGCACGCGCCGGTAGCTACTGAGCGGGGTAGGGTGCCGCTGCTGCTAGTGCTGGCGCTGGTAGTGCATTCTGTATTGGAGGGTAGCATCCTGGTGCGGGGTGCGGGCAGCGGCGAAGTAGGCCGGCATTTTTACGCGCTGGTGCTGGGCATCGCGCTGCACCATGTGCCGGCGGCCGTGGCGCTGGCCACGTTGCTGCGGCTCCGCCTGGGTTCTTTTGGCCGGGTGTGGCCCTGGCTGCTGCTTTTCGCGCTGGCTTCGCCGGCGGGGTTGGTTTTTAGCAACTATGTGGTACTGCGGCAGCTGCTGGGCAGCGGCGTGTATGCGGCGCTGCTGGGCTTCGTGGCGGGCACTTTTCTCCACGTTTCGACCACTATTCTCTTTGAAACCAGCCCCGAGCACCGTCTCAATTGGCCCAAGCTGGGCGCGACGCTCGGCGGCCTGCTGCTGGCGCTGGCAGTAGGGTAGCGAGTGGCTAATGGGTAGGGAGGGTGATTTGCGTAATGTCGTTTAGTTGGCAGAACGACATTACGCAAATCACCCTCCCTACCCATTAGTCACTAAGCAAAGGCCCGGTGGCGCGCAGGAAATCTTCGAGCTGCCGGGCGCGGGCGGTTTCGAGGGCCAGGGCGGCTTGCAGGCTCAGCAGGCGCTGGCGCATGAGCAGCACTAAGTCGATGGCTTCGGGTGCCAGGCCCAGGCCGTGGTGCAGGCGCGCCAAGCGGGGTAGCAGCTCGTCAGGCTCCTCTATCTCAATAGTATCGGGGATAGGGGCGGGGCGCAGCAGGCCCAGGTCTACGAACTGGCGCAATTCGGCGCTGCCCAAGCCATAGCGGGCATCAACTTCTTGGAAAGTCAGAATTAAAACGCGGGTTTCCATGACTAATAGCTGATTTCTAAATGAATGACTGTGCTAAATTGATATAGTGCAAGCGATTTTTAGTTTACAGAAGCAGAGGGCAGCAACGCCGAGGCTCGGAAACTACTCGTCGCGCAACTTCGCCAGCTGCTCAAAAAGGCCACGCTCTTCATCGCTGAGATTGGTGGGTAGCTGCACGTTGAGGCGCAGGTAGAGGTCACCGTGTTTATCCTTTTCGCGGTATATAGGGAAGCCTTTGCCGCGCAGGCGTAAGCGGCTACCGTTGGCAGTTTCGGGTTTGAGCTTGATTTTGACCGGGCCGCCGAGCGTATCCACGGTTTGCTCGCCGCCGAGCAGGGCACGGTAGAGGGACACGGGCACATCCTGGGTGAGGTCGTCGCCAGTGCGGGCGTAGCGCGCATCAGGCAAAATGCGGAACGTAATGAGTAGCGAACCATTGGGCCCACCACTGCGGCCGGGGCCGCCCTGGTCGCGCAGCCGGATGGTCTGCCCATCGGCTACCCCCGGCTGAATGGTCAGGCGCAGATTTTTGCCATTGACGGTGAGCGTGCGCGGGCCGCCTTCGTAGGCTTCGGCCAGGGTCAGCTCCAACTCGGCTTGGTAGTCGGAGCCGGCCGCGGGGCGGCTACCGCGGCTACCCCCGGCCGCACCACCGCCCATGCTACCGAAGAGCGAACTGAAAAAGTCGGAAAAGTCTTCACCCTCGCCGCCACCAAAGGGGCTACCCCCGCCCGCCCCGCCAAAGCCGCCGCCTTGCGCATACTGGCTCCAGTCGAAGCCCCCGCTGGCCTGGCCGCCGCGCCCGGCCCCCGCCTGCTGGTAGCGCTGGTAGTCGGCCCCGAGCTGGTCGTATTTCTGGCGCTTCTCGGCGTCCGACAGCACCTCGTTGGCCTCATTGGATTCCTTGAATTTCTGCTCGGCCGCGGGGTTATTGGGGTTCACATCGGGGTGATACTGGCGGGCGAGCTTGCGATACGCCTTCTTAATCTGCTCAGTAGTGGCGTTTTTCTCAACGCCCAGGATTTTATAATAATCCTTGTAATCCATGAGGGTAGGTGCTGGTAGCAAAAGAATAAGGACCGTGCGCCCACGCGGAAAGTGCCAGGTCAGGCGCATGGGGTAGCCAGTACCTGAGTTGAACGGGGATGAGGGCTAGGGCGTTGGTTTAGGGGAGTTAAAAGGGTAGAACCAATTTTGCATTAAAACTAGATGAGATTCTTGCCCCTTTTGAGATACTAGGCCAGGTTAAAGTTCGTTTACTGTAAATAGGCTGAAAAGAATATTCGGCACGGTTTTGAACATTATGACCTCCAAAAAGGTCATTTTTTTATTTTCCCCTGTTTATGTCGATGAAATTAGTTATGAAGGCCCTACTGTTAGGGGGCGCGGTGCTACTAGCCCACGAAGGCCATGCTCAAACCCCAGCCCAGCCTCAGTCGCCTTCACCTACTCAAACTCAGCCTCCTACCCCCGCCGTGCCGGCTGCCGCGCGCCGCGTACTGGCCCCGCGCCGGGTAGTGGCCCCACGCCGCACTGGGGTTGCCCCGGTGCGCGCCAGAACCAGCGGGGTGATGGAAAAAGATGGTCTCACGCTGAAAGATGGCCGTGCGGTTCTTACTGAGCTGGGCCTGACTAGCCCCCTGGAGCAGGATAAGCGCCTACTCAATGGCACAACCGTAACTCCTAAAGGCCAGGTAACCAGTCCCACCGGCGAGCTGTCGCAGATGGCCGAGGGCGACTACGTATCGTTGACCGGCCGCCTCACCACCAAACGCGAAATAGTAGACGCTGACAGCGTGCGCAAGCTCGTAGCCTACGACCTCAAACACCCCGGCAAACGCAAGGAGCTGGAAAAAGCCCGCGAAAAAGCCGAAAAGGAGCGCGAAAAAGCCGCAAAAGAAGCGGCCAAAGCCCAGGCCAAGAACAACCATTAGGGCTGGCTGTAGTCGGCGAGTACGGCTATACCGGCCGCCTCATCTTTAGCTTCCACTACCTCGTCGATAATGAACTGAATCTCGGTATCGGACCAGCCTTCGGCTTCGGCGGCGCGCACGAAGTTAGCCAGAGCGGCAAAGCGGTTAGCGGCTTCGGCGGGGGGACTCCAGGTAAGGTGCTTGCGAATGTTCATGCCGCAAAGTAAAGTAGGGTGCGGGGCTTGCCCCCGCACCCTACTTTATTACCTTAATCCGCACCGGCGCTACGCCGGCCTGCACCAGCCCCAGCTTGCGAGCGGCGCGCTTCGACACGTCTACGATGCGGCCCTTGACGTGCGGGCCCCGGTCGTTGACGACCACCTTCACCGAGCGGCCGGTGCGCACGTTCGTAACCTTGATGCGAGTGCCAAAAGGCAGTGTATTGTGGGCCGCCGTGAGCCGGCCGGGGCGGTAGGGCTCCCCGCTGGCCGTGGCCCGACCCGCAAACTTGTCGGCGTAGTAGGAGCCCTGGCCCGACTCCGTGAAAGCGGATTTGCTGCTACCACAGGCCGCCAGGAAAAAAAGCAAGCTGCTTATTAAAAAGGCATTGCCGTAAAAGCGGCGAAAGCTAACGTGCATAATTAAGGTATTCATATTTCCTTCACTCGGCATCTCGAAATAAACGCTCATCTTTCGGCCGAATTCATTCCTAACCCTTTTTTCCACTTCCTTAGTATGAATAAGTCGTTGAAACTCGTAGCCGCCCTTGCCCTAACCGGCCTTTGCTGCACCGCTTACGCCCAGACTACCCCCGCCACTACCCCCGCACAAAGTGGCACTATGGCTGATGGCAAGATGGCCGATGGTAAAATGGACAAGAAGGACAAGATGAAAGAAGGCAAAATGCACGGGAAGAAGCACAAGGAGAAAATGGATGACGAAAAGATGAAGACCAAAATGTAGGTCTGGCCTTAGCGCTCCACTAGGTCGGCCGCCCGGCCCCGCCGCTCCGTTGAGCGGTCGGGCCGGGCGGTTTTTTGGAGGGGGGTAGGGGCTGTCAGGCGCAGGGCCTGCAAGGCTTCGTAGCTACCCTGGAAGACATTGAAATCGACAGTGCCCCGAATTCCCGGCACGTAAGCTTCGTCAGAATGCTGCCAGATAATCCAGCGCTCGGCGGGTAAGCGGGGGCGCGCCACCTCGTAGTGGGCCAGCCAGAGGGGGTAGTCGTCGAAGTGCCCAGCCAAGTAGCGCTGGTAAAAAGTATAATTGGAATAGAGAATGGGCCGCACGCCGTAGTGCGCCTGCACGGCCGTGAGCCAGGCGCGCACCGCGCGGCGCATGTCAGCCACGTCGTGAAAGCGCGGGGCCTCTACATCGAGCACGGGCGGCAGGTCGCCGGGCCGCAACGGCACCGTCTCAATAAACAGTGCCGCCTGCTGGCCGCCGTCGCGGTTAGGTAAAAAGTAGTGGTAGGCCCCGCTCACAATGCCCGCGGCGCGGGCCTCGCGCCAGTTGCGCCCGAAGCGCGCGTCGCGCAGCGTGGCCCCTTCGCTGGCCTTAATAAAGGCAAACCGCACCCGCTGCCGCGCCACTTCAGGCCAATCGATGCGCCCTTGGTAGGCCGATACGTCGATGCCGTGCACCGAGTAGCCGGCCAGCAGCGGCGTGCTTTCGTGGCCCGTGAGGTAGCGCGTAGTGAGCGTGGCCCAAGTGCGCCGAGCGTAGCGGTTGAGCTGGCGCTGGTGGCGCAGGTAGTAGGTGCCGCCACCCAACAGCCCCAGCAGCAGGCCCGCCAGCACCCAGCGCCGCCAGCCGCCCGGCCGCGGTGTGCGGGCAGGGGTAGGGGCAAGCAGGGGTGAGGCGGACGTAAGCATGAGGGCAGCAGGCCAAAAATAACGCGCGGTGGCCCGGCCCGCGTATACCAGCCGGGGCCGTAGCTTGCAAGCTTAATGCCGAACCGTGGGGTTCCGGTTCCTTACGCTGCCTCCATCCCTATGTCTGAAGCCCGCGACGCCAACGGCCATCTTATCCGCGAGCTGCACGGCGTGACGCTCGCCATCATCTTGGAGTACCTAGTGGCGCACTACGGCTTTCCGGGCCTCGATGAGCGCCTCCGGCTCAACTGCTTCGCCGTGGACCCAAGCGTTAAATCCAGCCTCACCTTTCTGCGACGCACGGCCTGGGCGCGGGCCAAGGTCGAGGACCTGTACGTGCGTTTGCGTACAGCCGAAGCGCTGGGTCAGTCGCTACCGTGAGGATTTTAGTTGCCAGCGGCTGGCTTTTTTGTTTTCCAATTTTCATTCCACACTTCTGCCCCACATGGCTGAGCTACGCGAAAAATCGGGGCCGCTCGCCCTGCTGGTAGGCTTTGTTTGCTTCGTAGCGTTCGAAACGGCAGCTTTCCAGCTGCTGCGCTTCCTCACCTCGGGGCTGGGCGAAGCCAACCAGTACCAGCCTGAAAATACCATCGTCAGTAACTGGGTCAAGACGACGGCCTTTATCGTGCTGCACCTGGCGCTGGTTATCGGGGCAGTGCTGGTGCTCAGCAACCGCCTACCCCGCCGCTACCGCGGCCAGGTTATGGGCTGGTTTTACTTAAGTTTATTGATGAGTTTTGGGCTGCTCATTCCACTGTTCTATTAGGGGTTGCGTTGGTAATTGGACTAAGGATTATAGCAAGGCCTTGTCAACCGCTTTGGTAGTAAGAACGACGACCTTTTTCTTTAATCTGGCAACCGGCGAAGCACAGGGCTTTGTAGAGGGTACAGCGGGAGTCAACCTAGAGGTAGTTCATAAGCTGGCGGGTGGACTGCTGGCCAGCCTCGTAGAGTTTTTTTGCCACGGGCGCGAGTTTCTGGTAGCGCAGCGCTAGGCCCGGTGGCCGACGTAAATGTGTAGTTTTTAGGCGTACCCAGTAAGTAGTGAATATAGATACTCTGCATTAGCATAAATGTGTATCTTTGCCGAAATCTGCCCAGCGTGCGTAAATCTTATTTTAATCGCACGGCATTAATCGCCATGAAACTCCTTTTTCTATCTCACGTTTTCTCGCCAGCGATTGGCGGTATTGAGGCGAGTTCCGAATTTCTAGCCAATGCCTTCGCGGAGGCTGGGTATGAGGTGCGCCTGATGACGATGACGGCGGGCGAGGTATCCTCGTTGCGCTACCCGGTCATCCGGCGGCCATCAGTGGCCGAAATGCTGAAGCAGCACGCCTGGGCCGATATCGTGTATGAGAATAATCCGTGCATGCGCCTAAGCTGGCCCAAGCTTCTATTTGGCAAGCCCTCCGTTATCACGTTACACACCTGGATTAGCCGTGCAGACGGAACGATTACGTTGGTAGATAAACTAAAATTTCGCTGGCTGGCGCACGCCAAAAAAGTTATTGCCGTGAGCCAGGCCATGCAGCAGCGGTGCTGGCCGCCGGCCATCGTTATTGGTAATTCCTACGAGGAACAGCTATTTAACTGCCAATCTGACCATCGCAACCTGGATTTTGTGTTCCTGGGCCGACTGGTTTCCGATAAGGGTGTTGAACTGGCCATTCGTGCTTTCAGTGACATGGTTTTTGTTCATCCTATTCCGGAGTTGGCGGAAGCTACCCTCACTATTATCGGCTCCGGCCCCGACCGCGAGCTACTGGAAAGTTTGGCGGCGAGCTTGCCCGCGCCGAGTCGCATCCGGTTTTTGGGACCACTCAAGGGAGAGACGCTGGTAACGGAGCTGAACCGGCATACCTTTCAATTTATTCCCTCCACTTGGGAAGAGCCGTTTGGCATTGTCGCCCTCGAAGGCATTGCGTGCGGCCTGATTCCGATTGCCTCAAATGGGGGCGGGCTTCCAGATGCTATTGGGAACGCCGGCGTCACTTTTGAGCGGGGCAACTTGGCTTCGTTGATAACGGTGACAGCTAACTTGGTGCACAGCCCGACGCAACAGGCCCAGTGCCGGGCTGCCGCGCCGGGTCACCTAGCAGCCTTTGGCAACGAGACCATCACCCGAAAGTTTATTGACGTATTGGAAGAAGCGGGGAATAGTTGAAAGCAGCTTTTTTTATGTTTTTTGATTATCCTATCGGCCATGCCAACGTGCGGGCGGCCGCCGACGAACTCTTCCAAGCAGATAGGCTGGCTTTTACACAGCCATTGCTACCTACCTTGGTTAAAAGTTTAGTCCAAAAATTAAACGGGCGGGTTGGTTGTCTGCTTCTAGTTGAAAGCCAAGATGCTTCGATATCAAATAGAAAGAAATATTTTAAAATATCATTTAAAAGGTGTCATGTGCTGCCAGCTTACCAGCGAGCTAGCACCTGCGGGTGTTATTAAAAAAGGAAATTTGGAAGCAAAGCTAGATTTTAGGGGCCGTTGACAAAGTTCTTTAAGAAACATATGTTGTAAATATTAAAATATATATTAAAATTCTTATTTTTTCAAATGTAACAAAAAAACATGCTTGGGCACGCCAGCAAACTGCTACAAACGACTTTTGACGAAGCTCCAGAAAGACTCAATGCCGTTGATATGGGCCATACCTTGCACAAACGTGTCGTGGCGTGGTGGACCCGGCATTGGCGGCTGTAGCTCACGTCCGGCAGGCCATCTTAGCCACGTCAGCCGTCCGTATTCACCATCGCGGCGGGGCCCTTTTTACCCCTAACAATACTCTGCAAAATATTTTTCGAGCAATCCGGTACGATTTCCGTGTATACCTAGTCGCCCCGCTTGAACAGGCCGAAAATAATCTTTTTGCCACTGACTCCCCGCACGCGTTTGCCACGCACCCGGCGCGGGCCGAAGTACGACTCATCAAGTTCGGGCGCTCGGTCTAGCTCGGCCGGTACGGGCAGAACTGGTGCAGGCACAGGTATAGCGCGTTGACCGGGCGCACGCTCATGCTTGTAAGCCGCGCCGCGTTCGAAACTATCAAATCCAGGACAAATAGACACAGCAGGCCGCAAAATTTGACCTCCGAAAGCTCGCTGCATTTATAATAGCGATTAGCGGAGTGCATAACAGAAGGTTACATCCTATTTTTGACTTTTACTTCCTAAGCCCATAACAAATTATTCTTCCCTAAAAACAACAAAGCCACTGCATTATGCAGTGGCTCTCAATGGGGTGAAACCAAAAGGGCCGGTCGGTCCCGGCGTTATAAAGGGGGTAGGGGCCGGTCGGTCCCGGCCATATTGACGGGCTGGGCAGCTTTAGCTGCCCGGCTGGATGTCAATCTCACGCGCGGGGCTCTCGGCCGGGTCTTTGAAGGGAATAACTACGCGCAATTCACCGTTTTCGTGCGAGGCATTGATGGCGGCCAGGTCAAGGTTCTGGGGCAGGTCGAGGGTTTGCACGAAGAGCGGCGCAGCTAGCTGGGATTCCGGCGCGTGACGAAATTCGCCGTATACTGTAAGCTTGCTATCCTTGAGCATGACGTGAAAGCTCTCGGCTGGCACGCTGGGCATAGCCACGTGCAGCACTACGCCCTTAGGACGCTCATTCATACGTAGCTTGGGCTGGGCTACCCCCCCGCCAATGGTGTTGAGCAGGTCGAGCTGCGGAGCGATAGAACGGATAAATTCGCGGCTGATAAATTTCATAGGGAGGAGCCTTTTTAGATGGCTTCGTCCCTACTAAGTCAAACCCCGTACCAGCTTGATTCTAGCCCCGAAAACGCTGAGAACTAGACGTTATGACGCGCTTTTAATCAGGTACTTACGTGCCTAATGACACCCTGGCCGAAAAGCCGCCGAAGTGGCAGGATTTGGGGTAAAGAGTTAAGAGTTTAAAATTAAGAGCTGAATAGTGCGGAAAGACAACTTTCATCTCTAAAATCCTAACTTTTAACTCTCTTAAAACCGACTGGTCAGCCCGAAGTGAATCCGGGAATTAGTGAGCGAAAACGAGGTGTTTAAAAACTCTGAGCGGCCCACTGAATATACAAATTGAAACAGCCCCGCCGCCGTGCGGAAGCTCAGGCCCGCGCCCAGGCCAGTGGGCTTGTCCACGGCGTTCACCTTGAGGTCGGTGGCCTGGTAGGCTTGCAACAGCGCCTGGTCGGCGAAGATGAATACGTAGCCCTCGGGCCCGGTGAACTGCCGCAGCTCGACGGTGCCCACGCCGTAGGCATTGGTGTAAAACTGGTTTTCGTTGAAGCCGCGCAGCGAGTTTAGGCCGCCCAGCCGAAACAGGTCATTAAGAAAAAACTGCTGGTTGAACAAGCCCTCGCCGCGCAGCCGCGCCAGCACTACGGTCTGTCGGCCCAGCGCCCAGTAGTGCTCAGCCCGCCCGCTGAAGCTGTACTGCGTGGAGCGCAGCCCCAGCCCCGCGTACAGCGTCTCGCTGATGGAGGCGTTGGGGCGAATAATTTTGGTCCCTACCCCCGCCTGCGCGCTCAGGAACAGTCCGCGGTGTGGAAAGAACAGGTCGTCCAAATTCGCCCGCGAGTAGCCCACGCCGTAGGACGTATACTCTGAATCGAGGTAGTCGGGCAGTTGCGTGAGGCTAGCGTAAGCGGCGCTGTCGAGTAGCAGGCGCGAGCTGCGCTGCTCCACGAAAAACGTAAGCCGCCCGGCCCGCGCCGTGGGGTAGCTCACTTGCAGGCGCGGGCGCAGGGTGAGGTAGTTGCCGGTTTGCTTGTAGAGGTTAAAGGTGCCGCCTACTTCGAGCGGTGTACCAAAGATATTGGGGTGCAAGTAGCTGAGGTCCAGCAGTTGCGAGAGGGCATCGACCTTGCGCCACTGCAAGCCTAGTTGCTTGCCGCCGCCGCGCAGATTGCGCAGGGCAATGGTCACGTCGCCCGTAAACTGCACCCCGCTGGCCCCGCCCGTATTGGGCAGCAGCCCCACAATGGCATCAAACTGGTTCGAGGAGCGCTCATCTAGTAGCAGATATACCCGCGCCCGGCCCCTGGCAAAGCGCACCTCGGGCTCGGCGCGCAGGCGTACGTAGGGCAGCTGGCGTAGTAGGGCGGCGGCGGCATCCACGCGCTGCTGGTTGTAGGGCGTGCCAGGCTCTATTTGCAGGTATTTGGTCAGGAAGCGCTTCTTGGTTTTGGTGGTACCCACTATTTGCAGCGAGTCGAAATACACCACCGGGCCGCGCTTGAGCACCACCCGGCCCGCGATGTCGCGCCCGGTCAGGCGCAGCGAATCGAGCCCCACCGTGGCGAAGGGGTAGCCCTGGTTTTCGGCCTCCGTGAGCACGCGCTCCTGCAAGGCCACCCAATCGGCGGGCCGCCAGGGCGTGCGCCGGAAAAACTTTTCGCGGTAGCCGGCCCGGATTAACAAGCCATCGCCCAGGTTGCCATTGTGCAAATACGCCCACCTAAACTGCTCGCCCACGTAGAGGCGCGCCCGCACCGTGTCGTGGCTCCAATGCAGCTCGTCGGCCGAGGCCGTGAGGTAGGAGTCCGCTTGCAGGGCCAGCACCACTTCGCGCACCGTGCGCAGGGCGGTGAGCGAGTCGGGCACCGTGGTGCGCGGGTGCAGGCGGCGCACCAGCGCCTGCCCGGCGGGCTCGGCCCCGAAGCGCAGCACGCGCGGGTGCACCGGCCGGCGCGGGGCAGCGGCAGGGATGGGGCTGGTAGGGGGGGGTAGGGGCGGCGAGGCCAGCGCCGGCGCGTTGGGCACGGCCACGCCGGGGCCGTTATCGGTGGTTTGGGCGCGCGCGGGCCCGGCGCGCAGGCCCAGCAGCCAGCAGCTCCAAAGCAGGAAGGTAGCGAGTCGGGCCATCGTTGGGAACGCAAACGCGCCGGGCGGTTTTTAATTTCAGGAGCGCGATTTTTGTCCTCCCGCAAAAATCGCGCTCCGCCACCCTTTTCCATGCCCGGCCTCTACCTTCACATTCCGTTTTGCAAGCAGGCGTGCCACTACTGCGACTTTCACTTCAGCACCTCGCGGGCGCTGCAAGGGCAGTTCGTGAAGGCTTTAGTAAAGGAAATGGTGCTGCGCAAGGACTACCTTCCTACCTCCGACGCGCCGCTCGATACGATTTATTTCGGCGGCGGCACGCCCTCGCTGCTCACCGGCGCGGAGCTAGACCAGATTTTTGCAGGGATTAATGAGCATTTCGACGTGTCGCCGCGGGCCGAGATTACCCTCGAAGCCAACCCCGACGACCTCAGCCCCGCCAAGCTAGCCGAACTGGCGGCCTCGCCTGTCAATCGCCTCAGCATCGGGCTGCAAAGCTTCCACGAGCCGCATCTGCGCCTGATGAACCGTGCCCACTCGGCCCTGGAGTCGGGGCAGGCGGTGCGGGCGGCGCAGGCAGCGGGCTTTGAGAATATCTCCGTGGATTTGATTTACGGCGTGCCGGCTGCTAGCCACGCCATCTGGGAGGAGGATTTGGCCCGGCTTTTTGAGCTGCGCGTGCCGCACGTATCGGCCTACGCCCTCACCATCGAGCCAGGCACGGCCTTTGGTCGGCGCTTGCAGAAGGGCACGTTCGTCGCGCCGCCCGAGGAGTTCGTGGCCCGGCAGTTTGAGTTGCTGCTGAGCCAGCTGCGCGCCCGCGGCTATGAGCAGTACGAAATCAGCAACTTCTGCCAGCCCGGCCGCGAAAGCCGTCATAATTCCAACTATTGGTGCGGCGTGCTCTACCTGGGTCTGGGCCCCAGCGCCCATTCGTTCGACGGCCACAGCCGGCAATTTACCGTGGCCAACAACCCGCAGTACGTGGCCGCCGTGCTGGAGCGCGGCGAAGTGCCCGCCACCATTGAACAGCTTACCCCCCTCGACCAAGCCAACGAATACCTGCTCACGACCCTGCGCACCAGCCGCGGCTGCGACCTGGCCCATCTTCGCGACGTATTGGGCCTCAACTTATTAGTCGAGCAAGCCGATTACCTCGCCGGCCTTACCAGCCAGGGCATGGCCACGCTCACCGGCGACGTGCTGCGCCTCACCGACGCCGGCAAGCTGCTCGCCGACCACATTACGCTGGCTTTATTTGCCGAAGCCCCGGCCGCCGCGGCGTAGCTTGCGTCGGCGGTGGGGCCGGCCGCCGGCTTTTCTTTGTGTCCACCCTACCCCCCCCCCGCGCAGCCGTGAAGCTCTTGAGCGATGCCCTGGTCAGCAACGACGATTTTTTCGTGGAGCAGGTCCACCTCACGGCCATCGTGTTCGACACGACCGATGACGTGACCGTGTGGGCCACTACCTTCCGCGACGAAGACGACCACTTTTTTCACCTTGGCCTGCCCTTCCACGCCCTCGATACGCTGCTGCGCGTGGCCGGCGACCGCGCCGAAGCCCTGGCCGAAGAAGTAGCCGATGCCCTGGCTACCACCGAGCAGTGGCCCTGCCTGCTCGAATACACGACTACCGCCGCCCCACCCGTGCTCCTGCCCGGCGTGGCCCTCAAGCTGGCCGTCACCTTCCCCGCTGACGCCGACGAAACCGACGACCCGCAGCCGCATAACATCTTCTACCTGGAAGGGATTTACGCGCGACTTACGGACTAAGAATTGCCGTGAATTTTAGGTTAAGTAGGTAAAGACGTGACCCTTCGCGTCTCGCCGCGTGAACGATTGTTCAACTGAAAAACGCGATGAGTCACGTCTTTACAATTCTCCCTCATTACTTCTAACTCCCCCCATGTGGTACCTGCTACCTGGCTTGGGGGCTGATGAGCGGGTTTTTCGCCGTTTACACTTGCCAGGTCCCAGCCAGGTGTTAAGCTGGCTACCCCCCGCGTGGCCCACCGAGCCACTGGCCCGCTACGCGGCCCGGCTAGCCGAGGCCGTGCCGCCGGATAAGCCGTGCTGGCTGGTGGGCGTATCTTTTGGCGGGCTGCTGGCGCAGGAAATCGGCCGGCTGCGGCCCTTAGCGCGGGTAGTCCTCGTTTCCAGCTTGGGCAGCCCGCGCGACCTGCCGTCGCTGCTGCGCCTGGCCGGAGTCACGGGCCTGCATCGGCTGCTACCCTTCGGCCTGCTAAAGTGGCTGCCAAGGTTGGCGCAGTGGTTTTTTGGGGCGCGCGGCGGCACCGAATATCGCCTGCTACGCCGGATACTGCGCGATACAGACCCCAGTTTTGCCCGCTGGGCCACGGCGCAGCTGTTGGCCTGGCGCGGGCCGGAGCTGCTGGGTGCCGTGCGGCTGCACGGCACCCGCGACCGCCTGCTACCCCCCGGCGCGGCCCGCATCGACTACCCGGTGCCCGGCGCGGGGCACTTTCTCATCGTCAGCCACGCGGCGCGGGTGAGCCAGATTTTGCGAGAGCTGGCTACTGCCAGGGCATCAGCCAGGGAGTAGGGGGTAGGGAGCTTTAGAAGTTATTGTCAGTATATTAGAGGTAATTTTTACCCGCTCCAGTATTAAAGCAATGGCCCAACTCTACTTGCTGAAAGGGACGCTACTGGCTGCTTCCTTGCTGCTGGCTACGGCCGGGGCCGCGCAGGTTGCCCCGGCTCCCGCTGACTCGGTGCCCCGGCCACCTCAGGTACTCTATAAGCTGGGATTGCGCGTCACGCATCTGCGCTACGCGCACGACAGCCGGGCGTGGCAGTTTTTGCTACCCCTCTCGCTCGGGGTCGAGTACCGGGTGGCGCCCCGCCTCAGCCTCTACACCCAGTTTGAAGCCGACATGCTGACCAGCTACACCAGCGGCCGGCGGCGCGGCGGGCAAAACGGTTCTCTGTCGGCTGCCTCGCTGGCACTGGGTGTGCGCTGTTACTACGGCCACGTGGGCCACGCCGCACCAGTATTTGGCCGCTACCTGGCCCTCGAAGGCAGTACCGATTGGGAGCAGCAGCCCAATGCTCGCTTTGTGTCGGTGAGTGGCAGCGGGCGCCGCCGCACCACACCCGCCGTGCTCACGCCGGGCATCTACGCGCTGTGGGGCGTGCAGCACCGGCTGCGGGGCCACTTGCTCTACGATATCAACGCGGGCGCGGGCGTGCTGGCACCGGCCTATTACAACTATGAGCGCCCTGCCGCTACCAACCACTGGAATGTGGGTGGGCAGGCGACTATCCGCCTATATTTCGCTCTGTAGCGCAGATTGATGCTGGCGCACGTAAAAAGGGCTGCCCCGCTAGGAGCAGCCCTTTTATGGTAGCTGCGCGGCAATTAAGCTGCTGCAGCTTCGGTCGTTGCCGGTACTACCGACACGAACGAACGCTCGTCGCGGCCTTTACGGAACAGCACCGTGCCATCAACCAGCGCAAACAGCGTGTGGTCTTTGCCGATGCCGACGTTGGTGCCAGGATGGTGCTTGGTGCCGCGCTGCCGCACGATGATGTTGCCAGCGATGAGCGACTGACCACCGAAAATTTTCACGCCGAGACGCTTCGAATGCGATTCACGGCCGTTGTTTGACGAGCCGACGCCTTTTTTGTGTGCCATGTTAGAGGTTAGATTTTAAAGTTAAGAGTTAAGAGTCTTAAGGTTGGAGCAAGCCTGGCCGAAACCAACTCTTAACTCTTAACTTCTAACTCTTAACTATTCTTAGCCGATGCTGTTAATCATCACTTTGGTGAACTGCTGACGGTGGCCGTTCAGCTTCTTGTAGCCCTTGCGACGCTTCTTCTTAAATACCAGCACTTTGTCGCCCTGAACGTGGGCCATAATGGTGCCTTTTATCAAGACATCCAGCTCGGGCGAGCCAATGCTGAGCGTGCCGTTATCGTCGGTCAGCAGGGCTTTGCCCAACTCTACCGAGTCACCGACATTGCCGGCCAGACGCTGGGCGTAAACAAATTTATTAGCCTCAACCTTAGTCTGTTGGCCGGCGATATTGACAATGGCGTACATCTTATTTCCGCTGGTGGTTTCTCAAAAGGGAACGCAAAAGTACGGCAGCTTTCTGGTAAAACCTAACCTAAGTAGCTAATCATCATTACCTCGCCAGAAATGGCGTTGCTTCAAGCATTTTCTCGGTTGTCTATGCTAAGTAGCTGAAAACAAGAAAGTGGATGCCTGTGGAGCTTTATTTGTGTACAACTTCCGTTATCCACAGGCAAAATGTGGATAAGTGCTTATAAATCGGTCATTTTGCCGAGCTTATTTCATGTGTTACTCAGCTTGCGGATGGGCGGCTCTGAAAAGCCGGGGTAGCAAATGGCATTGCCGGCGATAGGGTTACCGCGGCTATCTTTGAAAACTCAGCCGGCCCGGGACCGAACAAGCCGCCGTGGCCGCGGTTGGTTTCTCAGTCAGCCATCACGTTTCACCCCCGAAACTCTTCGATTTTATGGAGCCTCTACTCGCCGAAAACCCTAACCGCTTCGTCCTTTTCCCCATTCAAAACCCCCAGGTGTGGGAGTTTTACAAAAAGGCGGAAGCCTCGTTCTGGACGGCCGAGGAAATCGACCTCTCGCAGGACCAGAAAGACTGGAATGGCCTGAATGACAACGAGCGGCACTTTATCAAGCACGTGCTGGCCTTCTTCGCGGCCAGTGATGGCATTGTGAACGAAAACCTGGCCATCAACTTCATGCAGGAAGTGCAGATGCCCGAGGCGCGCTGCTTCTACGGCTTCCAGATTATGATGGAAAACATTCACAGCGAGACGTATTCGCTGCTGATTGATACCTACATCAAAGACCCTAAGGAGAAAGACTACCTCTTCAACGCCCTCGAAACGGTACCCGCCGTGCAGCGCAAGGGTCAGTGGGCCCTGACGTGGATTAATTCGGAAAACTTCGCTGAGCGCCTCATTGCCTTCGCGGCCGTGGAAGGCATCTTCTTCTCGGGTTCGTTCTGTTCCATCTTCTGGCTCAAGAAGCGCGGCCTGATGCCGGGCCTCACGTTCTCGAACGAGCTGATTTCGCGCGACGAGGGGTTGCACTGTGACTTTGCCTGCCTGCTGTATAGCTACCTCGAAAACAAGCTGCCTGAGGTGCGCGTGCAAGCCATTATCCGCGACGCGGTGACCATTGAGCAGGAATTTGTGACCGAGGCCCTACCCGTCAGTCTCATCGGGATGAATGCTAAGACGATGAGCCAGTACATTGAGTTTGTGGCCGACCGCCTGCTGGTGTCGCTGGGCTGCGATAAAATTTATAATTCTACCAACCCCTTCGACTTCATGGAGATGATTTCGGTGCAGGGCAAAACCAACTTCTTCGAGAAGCGCGTGGCTGAGTACCAGAAAGCGGGCGTGATGAGCGAACGGGCCGATAACATGTTCTCGCTGGACGAGGATTTTTAGCGCACGGCCGCTAGCTGAAAATATAAAAAGCCCTGACTGCCAGCCGGTAGTCAGGGCTTTTTGGTGGGTTACGTCGGCAGGGTCAGGGGTATTTAGGTCAAACTTCCCTATTCCCCTTTCTGCCATGAATACTACCTCTGAAA
This sequence comes from Hymenobacter psoromatis, assembly GCF_020012125.1. Taxonomy (NCBI): domain Bacteria; kingdom Pseudomonadati; phylum Bacteroidota; class Cytophagia; order Cytophagales; family Hymenobacteraceae; genus Hymenobacter; species Hymenobacter psoromatis. The sequence goes on along the minus strand of NZ_JAIFAG010000001.1, from coordinate 3,602,532 downwards.
GCTGGCCCCTACCCGGTCAGGTTGACCCCAACATCCTGCCCTGTACCTTCTGCCGCCGCCGGCTGCGGCTAAACGGGAAGCCGGTATTCCAGACCTGCTCGTGCAAAGCTTTTGGGCCGCCCGTGACAGTGGGTGCGCTAGCCTTGGGCGCGGTGCTGGCCCTGGCTGGTGCTTGGTGGGCTGGCCGCCAAAGTGCCTATTTGGGCTAGCTGGATATACAAACTAAAAGCTGAACAACCCCTTTTGCCGCCCGGCTGGTTTGCTGAAAACTGGCCGGGCGGCCTCATTTTCAGGGTATGTGGAAAAATTCTAAATTTTTCCCTTTGTAGCCCAAAACCTAGGAACTAATTTCCGACTTTCAAAGCCCGCTGCCAAGCACATTGGCAGACCCCATTAGTATTCGTTGCCCACCTCAGCACTCTAGATAACATGCTTGTAATCAAACGCGATGGCCGCCGCGAGTCGGTCAAGTTCGACAAAGTAACCGCCCGTATTGAAAAGCTTTGCTACGGGCTGAATCAAAATTTCGTTTCGCCCATTGAGGTGGCCAAGAAGGTCATCGATGGCATTTATGACGGCGTGACGACCATCGAGTTGGACAACCTGGCCGCCGAAACCGCCGCCTCGCTCACCACGCGCCACCCCGACTACGCCATCCTGGCGGCCCGCATCGCGGTGAGCAACCTGCACAAGGTGACTTCGAAGTCGTTTTCGAGCACCATGAAGCGGCTTTACACTTACGAGGACCCCAAAAATGGCGATAACGCCTCGCTTATTGCCAAGGACGTGTGGGAGGTCATCCATAAGCACGCGCACACCCTGGACTCGGCCATTATTTATGACCGGGATTATAACTACGATTTCTTCGGCTTCAAGACCCTGGAGCGCAGCTACTTGCTGCGGCTGGAAGGCAAGGTAGTGGAGCGCCCGCAGCACATGCTGATGCGCGTGTCGGTGGGCATCCACAAGGAGGACATTGAGTCGGCCATCAAGACCTATAATCTGATGTCGGAGCGCTGGTTTACCCACGCTACCCCCACGCTTTTCAATGCCGGCACGCCCAAGCCGCAGATGTCGTCGTGCTTTCTGCTGACGGTGAAGGACGACTCGATTGAGGGTATTTATGAGACGCTGAAGGACTGCGCGCTGATTTCACAAAGCGCGGGCGGCATCGGGCTGGCCGTGCACAACGTGCGCGCCACGGGCTCCTACATCAAGGGTACGAATGGCAACTCCAACGGCCTGGTGCCGATGCTGAAGGTCTTCAACGATACGGCCCGCTACGTGGACCAGGGCGGCGGCAAGCGCAAAGGCGCGTTCGCCATTTACCTAGAGCCCTGGCACGCCGATATATTCGAGTTTCTGGACCTCAAGAAGAACCACGGCAAGGAGGAAATGCGCGCCCGCGACCTGTTTTATGCCCTCTGGACGCCCGACCTGTTCATGAAGCGCGTGGAAGCCAACGGCGACTGGACGCTGATGTGCCCCCACGAGTGCCCCGGCCTCGATACCACCTGGGGACCCGAGTTTGAGAAGCTCTACACCAAGTACGAGCGGGAGGGTAGGGGCCGCAAAACCATCAAGGCGCAGGAGCTGTGGTTCCACATCCTGGAAAGCCAGACCGAAACCGGCACGCCCTACATGCTCTTCAAGGATGCCGCCAACGGCAAGAGCAACCAGCAAAACCTGGGCACGATTAAGTCGAGCAACCTCTGCACCGAGATTCTAGAGTACACAGACAAAGACGAGATTGCGGTGTGCAACCTCGCCTCGCTGGCCCTACCCCGCTACCTGGTGGAAGACGGCCGCGGCAACCTGCGCTTCGACCACGACAAGCTCTACGAAGTCACCTACCAGGCCACGCTGAACCTGAACAAGGTGATTGACGTGAACTACTACCCGGTGCCCGAAACCGAGCGCTCCAACTTCCGCCACCGGCCCATCGGGCTGGGCGTGCAGGGCCTGGCCGATACGTTTATCGCCCTGCGAATGCCCTTCGAGAGCGACGAGGCCAAGGGCCTGAATATCGACATTTTCGAGACGATTTACTTCGCCGCCATGACGGCCTCGATGGACCTCGCCAAGAAGGAGGGCGCTTACGAAACCTTCCCCGGCTCGCCGCTCAGCGAGGGCAAGTTTCAGTTCGACCTCTGGGGCGTGACGCCGCAGTCGGGCCGCTGGGACTGGGACGCCCTGCGCGCCAACGTGGTGCAGCACGGCGTGCGCAACTCGCTGCTGGTGGCCCCCATGCCCACCGCCAGCACCGCCCAGATTCTGGGCAACAACGAGTCGTTTGAGCCCTACACCAGCAACATTTACGTGCGCCGGGTGCTCAGCGGCGAGTTTATGGTGGTGAACAAGCACCTGCTGAAAGACCTGGTGAAGCTGGGCCTCTGGAACGAGCAGATGAAGCAGGACATCATCGCGGCCAACGGCTCGGTGCAGGGCATTGCGCGGGTGCCGCAGCACATCAAGGACCTGTACAAGACGGTGTGGGAAATCTCGCAGCGCACCATCATCGACATGGCCGCCGACCGCGGGGCCTACATCTGCCAGAGCCAGAGCCTGAACCTGCACGTGCAGAACGTGAACTTCGGTAAGCTCACCAGTATGCACTTCCACAGCTGGAAGCGCGGCCTCAAAACCGGCATGTACTACCTGCGCACCAAAGCCGCCGCCGACGCCATCAAGTTCACGGTCGAAAAGCAAGCCGCCGAAACCCTGGAGCCCCTGTACGCCGAGGTAGCCAAGAACCAAAGCGACATGAGCTGCTCGCTGGATAACCCGGAGGATTGCGAGGCGTGTGGGTCGTAGGTAATGATTAAGACGTAAAAACATCAAGTTCTGTAGATGTATATCATCTACAGAACTTTTTTCCAACCTTTATTAATAAAAAGTGAAGATTAACTCTATTACCCTGCGCGATTTTAAAAGATTTAATAATTTAAACATACAAGGTCTAAGCAATACTATAAGACTGGTTGTACTTGTAGGACCCAACGGTAGTGGAAAATCTTCGGTATTTGATGGATTTAACACACTAGCTGGAGTGGCAGCAGGGGGTTACAATAGTGTGCCTGACTACTATTTTAAATCTGGAACATCGTTCAGTGCCGATTATTGGGCCATGTTTTCGATGAATAAAGTGAGTGTGTCATTCCATGACTATCCAAGTATTATGTATAATAATGTCCAGCCTAATGACGCAAAATGCTTCTATATAAGAACGTCCTATAGATACGAACCCGATTTTAGTATGTCTCAGTTAACAAAACAAGGGGATATTCTTAGGGAGAATACTAGGCCGCCGATGATGATATCAATAGACGCTCGTGTTTCGAGTAACTACCAAAGAATTGTGGCGCAAACTGTTGCGGATATATTCGACCCAAGTGGAAACGATAATACAACAAAAAAAGAAATAAGAGATAGATTGACTGGCAATGTCAAAGCTTCTTTTGATAGAGTAGTAGGTGGAGCTAAATTTATAGGATTAGGTGACCCATTAGCAGGCGGGACGTTTCGTTTTGAAAAGGGACTTTCAAAAGACTGGCCATATAAAAACCTCTCGGCAGGAGAAAAAGCTGCGTTTGATTTGATACTTGACTTTGTAGTTAAGCGAGAAAGCTATGACAATACGGTGTTCTGCATCGACGAGCCTGAGGTTCATATGAACACCGCAGTGCAAGGTAATTTGCTAAAAGAGCTGTATGATATGCTGCCTAATCAATCTCAGCTTTGGATTGCGACTCATTCAATAGGAATGATGAAGGCAGCGCAAAAACTTGAAAATGACTTTCCAGGCACCGTTGCCTTTTTAGATTTTGGGGAGAAGGATTTTGATAGTTCAGTCGTTATGACTCCGTCAACTACAGATAAGAACTTTTGGCGAAAAAACTTCGCTGTTGCGATTGGTGAATTGGCAGAGTTAGTCTCACCAACTCAAATTTTTGTGTGTGAAGGAGACCCAAATGGGAAACGAAAAAAAGAATTTGATGCGAAATGTTACGGAAAGATATTTTCAACAGAGTTTCCAGATTCAGCATTCATATCAGGTGGAAGTAGTAATGAAGTTAAAGAAAAATCTGCACTACTATCTTCAATATTTAGTCAAGTAATTCAGGCAGTAGAAGTAAGGTTTATTGTTGACCGGGATGATTGTAATGAGACAGAACGCCTTGAGATTATTGAGAGTGGAAATAAAATACTATCGCTCAGGCACCTAGAAGCTTATCTATTAAACGATGAAATTTTAGAAAAATTTTCTCATTACATAGGTAAGCATGACCTTTGGCCTCAGCTTCAAGCAGCGAAAATAGGATTTAGTAATCGCAGCATAAATGAAAGGCATAATCCTTCCGATGATTGGAAATCTATAGGGGAAAATTTAAGACAGGAAGTGAGAAAGCTTTATGCATTTAATCAAACAGGAAGCAATTCGGACGCTTTCATGTTAGAAAATCTTGTCCCTTTAGTAACACCGGATACTAAAATGTATCAACAATTACGGAGAGACATATTTGGAGTATAATCTTTGATTCCCCAGCCGCTGCCGCCCCGGTAGCGGCTGCCGTGTTTTCGGGGCTAGCGGGGGGGTAGGGCTTGTATCTTAGCCGTATGGAAGCACCAGTTTCGGCGGCCCACCCGCGCATCACCATCGACCCCAACATTTGCCACGGCCAGCCCACGGTGCGCGGCCTGCGCTACCCGGTGCAAAACGTGCTCGAATACTTGGCCTCGGGCATGAGCGAGGCTGAAATCCTGGCCGACTACGAAGACCTGGAAGCTGAAGACCTGCGCGCCTGCCAGGCGTATGCGGCTGATATTGTGCAGGTACGCTCTATCTACCGGCTGGCTTCGTGAGCCAAACCTCGCCGCTGCGCGTAATCGTCGATGCGCAGCTACCCAAGCAGCTGGCGCGATTTCTGGCTTTTCACGCGGGCTATGATAGTCTGCATACGTTGGACCTGCCGGCCGCTAACCGCACGCAGGATGGTAGCATTACCCGCCTGTCAATGGATGAAAAGCGCGTAGTAATTATCAAAGATGCGGATTTTGTCAATAGCTTTTTGCTGCACGGCCAGCCCTACAAGCTGCTGCTGGTTTCTACTGGTAATATCAGTACGAGCGATTTATTAGAGCTGTTCCAGCAGTTTCTGCCGCAGTTGACGAGGCTGCTTACTCACCACTCTTATGTGGAGCTTTCACGGACGCTGCTGGTTACGCACCGATAAGAATGCTTCCCCAGCCGCTGCCGCCCCCGGTAGCGGCTGCTGGGTTTGCGGGGCTAGCGGGGGGCATATGGAGATTTGACCACGAATGAAAAAAGCACGTAAGAGAGCACGTTGCTGTCCTAACGTCTTCTTGCTCATTATGAACGCCTACTCTGCTGACGTGCCAGTGCGCACGCTGTCGCCCGACCAGAAAGAAGCCATTCGTTATTTTTATAAGCCCCAGTCAGGAGCCGTATTGTTCCTAATCATCTTTCTACCCCTCCTATTTTCTCTCATCATGGGCGGGGCCAATAATAATGTGCCGCTGGGCATAGGAATCGGAGTGGCTATTATTGGGCTCCTGTTGCTAGGGCGGCGCTGGAACAGCCAACGTAAAATGACCCGTGCTGAATTTATTTATGAGTACGGCAGCCCGGAAACCGTTCTCTTCCAGAGCCTGGGGGCCAACTATGGCCTTCGGGTAAACGGTCAACCGCAGCCAGTTATCAACTTGGTGCGCGGCAACGAGCTGCTGAAAATAAAAACGTTTGACAGCCGCATCATTACCGCTTTCATGCTTCCGCAGCAAACCGTGTACACGCACCCAAAATATCCGAATGTGCTGGTGCCGAGCGGACTATTCAGCCTCAGCCGTACCTCCTCGCAACAAGTAAAAACGCGCACGGTGGGGGTATAATGACGATACTTAGAGGAGGCGAGCAAGAGGCAGATGGTGAAGGCCAATTTGAATGAATTCATTCAAAACCATTCATTCTCGTGGAAGCACTCCAATTTCCCGCACACAGCCGACCGGGGTAGCACAGTGCCCTACCCACGCCGTAGCTCCAGGCCGGCGAGGTACTGATTAAAACCGCCGCCTCCAGAGTCAGTTACGCCGATATCGTGCCGGGTAGAGGCACGTATCCTACGACTCATTCAGCTGCCTTTTGTGACGGTCTGCAGAGTAGCGGGTATCATCGAAACGCTGGGAAAAGACGTCACACTGCTGCAAGTGGACTAGCGGGTAATAGCTGTGCTGCTCGGTAGCGGCTGGCGTGTTTTCGGAGCTAGTGGGAGAATAGGTCTGGTAGTAAGTCGCTTATAAGCACTCGCTACGTTGGTAGCCACGCGAGACCGACTGGCACCCGCGGCAGAGACGCAGGTTGGATTAGTGGCTAGGGAGGGGGTAGGAACTCATTAAAACGCAATCTGATGTATTGATTGCAAAGCGGGTAGCCCAGCAGCTAAAAGTCACTTTAAGTCCTTCGCTAAAAAATCAACGATTATCCCAGTTGCTGGCTGGCTCTTAAAAAATGGCTTTGATGGACATGTAAAAATTAATGTATTTCTATAATAACATATGAAAACTGTAATAATTTTTGATAATTTAGTAGATTAAGGTTATGAGAATTTTATTAAAAAAAGCATAAAAACGCACCTAAAATTTATACTTTATCAATATTCGTATTATTTTTATAACTTTTCTTTGCTAAAGTGTGATTTTATCCGTAGTATTGAGTCTGGATAACTCCATGCACCACCACACCCTACCTACCTATGACAACGACACATAGCACCATGCCTTCGCTGGCCGATAGGAAAATAACTTTCCCGAACAGGTTTAGCATCGAAGAAAAAAAGCTAGCTGTGAAACACTCGCTTTTAAAACAAACCTTCGATTTCGTTTTTGCCCTATGCGTAACCTGCTTAATCCTAAGCTGGTTGATTCCATTGATTGCCCTCATTATTAAGCTTGAGTCGAAGGGCCCCGTCCTGTTCAAGCAATTACGCACGGGTAAAGACGGTAAGCCGTTCTACTGCCTGAAGTTTCGGAGTATGTGTCTCAACGCGGCATCCGATTCCAAACAAGCCAGCAAAAACGATAACCGCATTACGGTAGTTGGGGCTTTCCTGCGCAAGACAAGTCTCGACGAGCTACCCCAGTTTATCAATGTCTTGCGCGGAGAAATGTCTGTTGTGGGCCCGCGTCCCCACATGCTTCAGCACACGGAGCAGTACGCGCAGGTTATTCACCATTATATGGAGCGGCACCAGGTGCTACCAGGCATCACGGGGCTGGCGCAAGTAGCCGGCCACCGGGGCGAAACCAAGGAACTGGAAACGATGGCTCAGCGCGTAAACGCCGATATGCATTACCTACGCAACTGGTCTTTTCAACTGGATGTGAAAATAGTCTGCCTAACGATGGTACAGGCCCTGAAAGGAAGCGAAAAAGCCTGTTAAGGCGAACCGCCCTGCTGGTTGTCAGGGTAAAAAGAGGTTCACGAGTGCCAGACCAAATAGCTAGCTGTTAAGCTGCTCATCGACTAACCTACGTACCGATTCCCACCCGGCCGCTTCCTAATTTGATTCTACCCCTACTTTTTCATTGGTAGCCGCGTACCCATTGGACCATTTTCCAAGTCCAGACGCGCTTTGACTTTTGCCTGGTACTGCTTACGGGCAGCGAGTGAGGTGTGGCTCAATGCTACAGCCTCTTCTACACACGGAGCGCCAGCTAATGGAAACAGGGTAGGTAGCGTTGTCAGGGCCTTTGGGGCACATTAATTTGGCAAGATGATGCCCCCTGGTATGCAGTGCCTCCGCCAGGGGCCTGCCTATAGTTAGCTTTTGGCCTCCAAAGCCCTCCCTGGCCACAACAAATAAGTGATACGGATGCGGTAAGGCCCGCAGCCAGCTGCTTAGCACGGGAAATGCGACTAGGTCATGCGGAATGTTCCCTGTTCACGCTGCTTCAGGAATGCTTGGCATACTATGTGCCGCTATACACTGCGCGCTAGCAGCCTACCCACCTTGCCAAAGAATAGCCGTCGGCCAGCAACAAGAGCGACGGTGGCACTACTTCAGCTTTGACATAATTGATTTCATTTATCCATCACATAAACAGGAGCTATAACAACCCGGACGCTTGCCCGAAGCCAAGCCTTGCTCCGAATACAAGGCCAGCGTTTCGGTCGATTCATTGCGTTTGAGTACTCCGCCATAAGTGATAAGGTAATCGGCGCAGCCTGTTGAACCACTACCCGCTCACTTATGGCTGAGCACTTGGTATAGTACTCTCAGCTAGAAGTGTTGTACTTTTGATAAGTTCAGTCTAATTGTACTCAATTAAGACCAGCCGGCCATTTTACACAGTACTGAGGCCTATTCTTCGCGCAAGCCTACTGCACATCGCGCACTGATTAGTTAATACACCGTCTTTCTGCTTTTCACATGCTACTACAACGTTTACTATTATTCCTGTTTTTGCTTACTACCCTTTCGTGTACTTCCACTAAGTCGCTGGTTTACTTTAGTAATATAAAAGAAGGTGAAAATTATAAAAAGCCTATTGCGCAGGTAGCAGAAACCCAGATTCAACCAGACGATTTATTAGCAATCTCGGTAAGTAGTCTAAACCCGGAATCCAATATTCTTTTTAATAACGGCACGCTTACTACGGCGGGTAGTGCCACCCAGGTCGCGGCCCCAGTCAGGTCCGCTACCGACGGCTACCTGGTTGATAAGAGCGGTAATATTAATTTTCCTGTGCTGGGGCCAATTGAGCTAGGCGGCCTCACTAAGGTCGAAGCCACCAATAAGTTAACCAAGGCCGTGAAGGATTACGTCAAAAATCCGATAATCAATATCCGGTTCCTGAACTTTCGGATAACGGTGCTGGGCGAAGTAAACCGGCCGTCGAGCTTCACTGTCCCAACCGAGCGCGTCAATGTATTGGAGGCCCTAGGCCTAGCGGGCGATATGACTCCCTACGGCAAGCGAAATAACGTGCTGGTTATCCGGGAGAAAGACGGCGTACGCAACACGATACGGCTAGACCTCAACGACACAAACGCTTTCAATTCGCCGGCCTTTTACCTGCAGCAAAACGACGTGGTGTATGTCGAGCCGACTAAGGCCCGGGAGGTTCAGGCAAGCTCTAGGTCGTTCTACCTGCCGATAGCCCTTACTGCCCTGTCTGTGCTGAGCTTTCTAATTGCGGCTTTCAAACGATAATTAACGTCTTTGTAATGAGTAGCAACGAGTTATTTCCACTGGCTTCTGAGCAGCCCGAGGCGAAAAGTATTGCCCATATAGTCAGGCAGTATGCCAAGTATTGGTACTTATTTGTTTTGAGTATTGGTATTTGTTTGGGCGTAGCGTATTTCTACCTTAAATATCTCGCGGTACCGCAATATTCTATCTACAGTACTGTTCTGATTAAGGAAGATAAAAATAGTAGCTCAGCAGCCACCGCGGAGACCTTTAATCTAAACCTATTCGCACCATCCAAAAATTTCAATAATGAGATTGAAGTTTTGGAATCGAATGGCTTGATGGAGCGGGTAGCCGTTAATCTGGGTTTGACTACTACATATCATCGCCTGGGAAGATTTAGAAACGTAGAGTTGTACGGCGATAGCCTGCCCATTCATATTGTAGTTGGTAAACTATCGCCGAAGGTTATTAATAAAAGTATTCTGTTAAGCCTAAAGCAAGATAATGCCTTTACCATTGAGGAGGAAGGCAAGAGTACGCTCTACCACTTCGGGCAGCTAATACATAGGCCCTATGGTGATTTTACCGTCTTAGCAGACAGCACTTTAAAAAGCCCGGTAAACGCGCTCAATAACGTGCTTATCGTAGGCTTTCACAGCCCGGTCGTCGTTGCTGGCGGCTTCAGCCAGCAGCTCCAAATCGTGCCCCTTAGTAAAGAGGCGACGGTGCTGAAAATCAGCATTACGGATGCCCTACCCCAGCGCGGGCGCGATATTATTAATGAGCTGGTGAAAGTATATAACAGCGAAGCTATCGAGGATAAAAATCTTATGGCCACTAATACCATTCACTTTCTAGATGAGCGCTTGGGGTCTCTCACCAAGGAGTTAACCGGGGTGGAGAAGAACGTGGAGCGCTATAAAAGCCAGAATGGAGTGACCGATGTGACAACACAGGCAACAAACTACTTGGAGCAAGCCAGTGACTACAATAAAAAGCTATCGGATTGGGAAGCGCAGATTGATGTGCTGAAATCTATTGAGAGCTATCTAAACACGACAACCAGCCAGGCGCAGTTAGTACCCAGTACGCTAGGCATTCAGGACCAAACGCTACTGGGCTTGATTGGTAAGTTCAACGAATTACAATTGGAGCGCGAACGAATGCTGCGCACCACGGAACCTGGTAATCCGCTGGTGATGAATATGAATCAGCAATTGGATAATCTAAAAACAAATATCTTAGAAAACCTGCGCAATATTAAGAATGGCTTGCTTATCACCAGCAATAATCTGCGGGCCAGCTCGGGGCTATTCAAATCCAGAATTCAGAAAGTACCCGTGCAGGAGCGAGAATTGCAGGATATAAACCGCCAACAGGAAACTAAGCAGAAATTGTACTTATTTCTGCTTCAAAAGCGTGAGGAGGCGGGCCTCTCGCTGGCTGCTACCGTGGCCAATACCCGTATCGTGGATACGGCGACCAGTAGCGATTACCCCATCAAGCCCAGCAAGCAAATTGTTTACCTAGTGGCCCTATTGATAGGCTGCTTGCTACCATTTGCGGGAATTTTCTCTAAAGATTTACTGAATGATAAAATTCAGAGTCAGCAGGATATTGCTGCGCTCACGGCTACTCCCATTCTGGGCGAGCTAGTGCATAATACGCAGGATAATTTGGTAATGATTCCTGGTAACCGAAGCCCGCTGGCCGAGATGTTCCGGCTGGTTCGGACCAACCTGCACTTCGCGGCTAATGGCCAGGACCAGCGGGTAATTATGGTTACATCCAGCATGAGCAACGAAGGCAAAACCTTCTTCAGCCTGAACCTAGGTGCTACGCTGGCGCTGACTGGCAAACGGGTCGTCGTGCTCGAAATGGATTTGCGGCAGCCAGCTCTTTTACAAGCGCTCGGAACAATGCAGCCGGTGGGTATTACCGATTATCTGTTGTCTGGTAGCTACACTATCCAGGATGTCGTGCACGCTTCGGAACAAGCTACCAACCTGTTCGTGATGAGCGCGGGTAAGCTGGTTGCTAATCCTGCCGAACTAATGATGTCGCCCAAGCTGGGCTACCTCATCCACGAATTGCGCGAGCGGTTTGACTACGTAATTATTGACACCGCCCCGATTGGGAAGGTAGCGGATGCCTTCAACCTGCGCGCTTACGTGGACCAGACCGTATACCTCGTTCGGTATAATTATACCTTAAAGAGTCAGCTAGGCATTATCGATAACGTTTTTGTTAATCACAAGCTGCCCAATCCGCTCATCGTGCTGAACGACATGCGCCTCAGCACTCGCGAGGGCTACGGCTATGGCTACGGGGAAGATAAAAACAAAAAGCATTTTTTTAGCCGGGCAACTACTTCAGCATCCTAATTTTAGTTTTATTAGTTATGAGTAAAGTATCCATTGTTATCACCACATACAAGCGGCCGGAGTTAGTAGTCGGAGCCATTACGTCCTGCCTTGAGCAGACCGTGCTACCCTACGAAATCCTCGTGGGTGATGACTCGCCCGATACGCGCACGGCTGAAGTGGTTCATGAGTTGGCAGCGAAAGCGCAGGTGCCGATTCGCTACCTGCACAACGTGCCGTCCCTTAAACAAGCGCGCAATGTTAACCGCTTGTTTGAGGAAGCCGCGGGAGATAAAATAATGCTGTTGCACGACGACGACCTACTGCTACCCGAATCGGTGGAGACTCTAAGCCGGGTTTTTGAGGAAAACCCGACCGTGGACATGGCGTATGGGCGGCAGTATATCATCTCCGAACAGGGCGAGATTGACCCTGTATCGTCCACCGCGTTTAATGAGGATTTTTATCGGACGGCGGAGTTTGAGGGTTCGGTACTAACTGCCTTTGAAGCGGGCTTGGGCCAGCAGATTCCGAATAATGGCTACATGTTGAAGGCAGAGATTGCCAAGCAGCTAATGTGGCGCACGGACATTGGCGACGGCTGCGAATACGATTTTGGCATACGCCTGGGGCTGGCGGGCTACCGCACGTATTTCGTGAATAAGTACGTGGGCATATACCGTTTATCTGCTCAATCGATATCTGGTTCAGGGGGTAGTGATATGGCTCGCCAAGCCTTCAAAATAATGCGGGACAGCGTAGCTGATACTCCACGCGCGCAAAGTATCAAAAACCGTCGTTTATATGAGCGAGCACCCATTGCCATTACCGAATGCGTGCGACATGGGGAGAAAAAAGAAGCGCTTGCCATCTTTTTTAGTAAGTGGTACCGGTCTCGGATTCTTTCCTTGCGCGGAATGAAAAGAATGCTAAATATATTATTTTATCCAAATCTGCCCAAAATATTACGGTAGATATTATTTCTTATGCCATTCCTGCGCTCTAACTTATTAGGGCTGTTGGTCACGGATGGCAGACTATTCCTTCCCCTTATGAAAGCGTTTATCCAACAGTTCCAATCGTCGACTAGGCGGACTAAGCTGCTGGAGTGGGGCCGTCTCATTACACTTATGGGGTCGGCGCAGGTGGCAGTACAGGCATTGGGATTTGTAGGTGGTATCTTGGTTATCAGAGTTTTACCTACTAAAGAATATGCACTCTACACCCTAGCTAACACGATGGTAGGTACGATGCTGCTGCTGGCCGATGGTGGTATTACTGCGGGGGTAATGGCGCAGGGGGGTAGGGTGTGGCAGAGCCGCGAGCGCCTGGGGGCTGTACTGGCCACAGGCTACAATCTGCGCCGCAAGTTTGCCCTGGTAAGCCTGTTGCTAGCCATACCCTCTCTACTGTATTTACTGCGGCACCAAGAAGCCAGCTGGTTGATGTCGTTGCTGCTTACTGCTTCACTGATACCTGGTTTCTTAATGGCGCTCTCGGGCACCTTGCTAGAGATTGCCCCGAAACTGCACCAAAGTGTGCTACCCATTCAGCGCATTCAAGTAGAAGCCTCACTGAGCCGGTTGGTATTGCTGAGCAGCCTGCTGCTTTTTCCGTGGGCCTACGTAGCAGTGCTAGCTGCCGGGCTACCGCAAATCTGGGCTAACCGCCGGCTGAGCCGGCTGGCTGGCACTTTCGCCGACGACCAACAGCCCCTGGACCCAGTGGTGCGTCAGGAGATTTTAGCAAAAGTAAAGCGGCTTCTGCCCGATGCTATTTACTACTGTTTTTCCTGCCAGTTTGTCGTTTGGCTGATTTCTATTTATGGTTCGACCACCGCGCTCGCGCAGGTGGGGGCGTTGGGGCGCTTAGCCGTTGCGCTCAGCTTGTTCTCGACGCTGTTTGCGTCGTTGGTGCTACCCCGCTTCGCGCGCTTACCCAACGACGTGAGCCTGCTGTTTCGGCACTACACCCGGCTGGTGGTGGGGCTATTGGCCCTGGGGACCTGCATCGTAGCGGGAATCTGGCTGTTGGCTACTCCCATTCTCTGGGTACTGGGTAAGCAGTACGCGGGCCTAGAGCCCGAATTGATATTGATGATGGTTGGGAGATGCCTGGGGTTAGTAGCTTCCTCCGTCTTCCTACTGTGTACCAGCAAGGGCTGGGTTATTAATCCGCTACTCTCCATTCCGCTTAGCCTGGCTTCCATTGGGGTCGGAATAGCGCTGATTGACATCACTACCCTGCAAGGCATCTTTAAGCTTGACATCGTAGTGGCGTTGGTGCAACTGCTTATGCACATAAGCTATGGGCTGTCACAGTTACTGAAGCTGAAACAAGTAGCTACCAGCCTTCACCTGCGCGAAGAGCCTGAAATTCAAGCGGCCCATTTCTAATGAGGAAGTCTACTACCAAAGAGCTGCTACCTATCGGAGCCTATCGGGGAAGCTACTGGGGCATCGCAGCCTTTATAATAGCGAGGCCCGTAGTAAGCTGAGCCGCGGCTCGCTGGTGCAGTACCTGAAGCGGATGAGTTTTTACCGGCAAGCCTACTTTTAACTAATACTACGGCGCGTTCTGACTGCCTTTTCAGTTGAATGAGCTATTTCATGCTTAGTTATTACTAGCGACCCAACGTCCCTGACTGAAGTACGAGGTACGCGCAATACCAGCATCGCGTCGCGTACTTCGAAGAAGAGCTTGCGAAGTATCCGATAGCCTGACTATTTTTTTTACGCCCTACCCCTACTATGAAAGTCGTTCTCTCGCACCCAACTGGTAATCGCAACGTGCGCGCCATTCTGGCAGCACTGTGTGCGGGCGGGACCCTGGCTGAGTTCGACACCACACTTGCCGCGGACCCCACGGCGGCGTGGCTGCGCTTGCTACCCCCCCGTCTGCGCCAGGAGTGGCTACGCCGCACCTACGCCGTGCCGGCTGGGCAGCTTCAGACCCACCCCTGGCGCGAACTGGGCCGCCTGCTACTGCCCCGCCTGGGCCTGGGCCACCACGTGCGGCACGAGCAGGGCTGGGCCAGTATGGATGCGATGTACCAAAGCTTTGACCAGGCCGTAGCCCGGCGGTTGCCCCAATTGCAAGCCAGCCAGCAGGCCGATACCGTGTATGCCTACGAAGACGGCGCGCTGGCGACGTTCACTCAAGCCAAGGCCCTGGGGATGCGCTGCGTCTACGACCTACCCATTGCTTATTGGGAAACCGGCCGCCACCTGATGCTGGAAGAAGCCGAGCGCCGGCCGGCGTGGGCTCCCACCCTCGGCGGGGGCATCCGGGACTCGGCGGCCAAGCTAGCGCGCAAAACCCGTGAGCTGGAACTAGCCGACGTAGTAGTAGGCCCCGGCAGCTTCGTGATGGACTCGCTGCCTGCCTGGGCGCGCGCTAAGCCTACCATCATGGTGCCCTTCGGTTCGCCCGAGGGGGTAGGGGAGGCGGCCGCGACCCAGGAAGTGCCGCCAGCCCGGCCACTACGGGTGCTGTTTGTGGGTGCGCTGGGGCAGCGCAAGGGGTTGGGCGACTTGTTTGAGGCGGTGCGCCAACTCAACCGGCCCGACCTGGAATTGGTGCTGCTGGGCAGCCCGCTGGCCCCCATGTCTTTTTACCGGCAAGAGTTGCCTGACTTTACCTACGAAGCTAGCCGGCCGCATGAGCAGGTGCTGGCACTAATGCGCTCTTGCGACGTTTTTTGCTTGCCCTCCATTGTGGAGGGCCGCGCCCTCGTGATGCAGGAGGCTATGAGCCAGGGCCTACCCCTGCTTATCACGCCCAACACGGGCGGCGCGGACCTGATACTGGAAGGCCGCACGGGTTTTCTGGTGCCCATCCGCTCGCCCGAAGCCTTGGCCGAGAAGCTGACTTGGTTTCTAGACAACCGGGCGGCCATCCCAGAAATGGGTCGGCAGGCGCGGGAGCACGCCACTGGCTACACCTGGACCCGCTACGGCAGCCAGGTGTTGGAAATATTAACCAACCCGTTGCTGGCTTAACGCCAAGTAGCCACCAACTTTTTATTAATCACCTAGTCGTTTACTCATGGCCACCACTGCTACTCTGCCCGCTACTGCGGCGCGGCCTGCCCGGCGGGCGGCGGGCCAGGGAGCCGTGCCGCCCGAGGCCAACCGCGACCTCAAGTGGGGCATCTGGGCTTACATAATATTGATTATTTTGGAGGGAGCCTTGCGGCGCTGGGTGTTGCCCAGCCTGGCTACGCCCCTGCTGATTGTCCGCGACCCCATTGCGCTGTGGCTGATGGTGGCTGCCTGGCGGCGGGGGCTACTACCAGCCAATCCCTACTTAGCGGGTACGCTTTTTATCGGTATTCTCGGAATCATCAGCGCCCTGCTGGTAGGCCACGGCAACCTGGCGGTGGCCTTGTACGGAGCGCGTATTTTACTGCTGCATTTTCCGCTGATTTTCGTTATCGGGCGCATTTTCAACCGGGCAGACGTGTTGCGCGTCGGGCAGGCATTCGTCTGGATGACTCCGGCGATGGCGCTGCTTATCGCCGTGCAGTTCTATAGTCCGCAGTCGGCCTTCGTGAACCGGGGGGTAGGCGGCGACTTGGCGGGCGCGGGCTTCGATGGTGCGATGGGCTTCTTCCGCCCGCCTGGCACCTTTTCGTTTACCAACGGCACGCACATGTTCTTTGGGCTGGCGGCGTGCTTCGTCTGCTACTTCTGGCTCGATTTAAAGCGTATCAACCGGCTGGTACTTACGGCGGCAACCGTGGGGCTGCTGTCGGCCATTCCGTTCTCCATCAGCCGCAGCCTACTATTATACGTCACGACCGCGGGGCTGTTTACGGTTATTGGCCTGTTACGCAAGCCTAAAAACCTGGGCCGGGTACTACTGCTGGGTCTGGGGGGCTGCGTCTTGCTGCTAGCCTTGAGTCGGGTAAGCATCCTGCAAACACCCATCGAAGCTTTTGTAAGCCGCTTCACAGACGCGTCCGATGTAGAGGGTGGCCTGCGGGGCTCACTTGGCAACCGCTACCTGGGCGGGATGCTAGAGGCATTAATTAACTCGTCACAACAACCTTTTTTCGGCTACGGCATCGGGATGGGGACCAATGCCGGCAGTGCCATACTTACGGGTGAACGTTCTTTTATCATTTCGGAAGGGGAGTGGGGCCGGCTAATTGGTGAGTTAGGTCCCTTACTCGGCATCGGCATTATTTTCATTCGAATGGCTTTGTCCGTGAAGCTTACCGCTGCCTGTTACCAGCGCCTGCTACGCGATGACCTGCTGCCGTGGATACTACTGGGTAATGCCCTGCTTATGATTCCGCAGGCGCAGTGGGCGCAGCCTACCGCGCTGGGGTTTTCCACACTCATCGCGGGGCTTGTAATAGCCGTTCTGCGCCCGGCTTCAACTGCCTCGTCTTTTCACTCAGTAGCTACTTAGGTTATGCGAATAGTCTTGATTGGTAACTACCAGCCCGACGGCCAGGAAAGTATGCGGCGGTTTGCGGACATGCTCGTCGAAGGCTTCGGCCGGGCCGGGCTGGCCACCGAAACCTGGCTACCCACAGTCTTTTTTGGGGCGCTAGTGCGGCAAACTACCTCCGGCCTGGGCAAGTGGCTGGGCTACCTGGATAAGTGGGTGCTGTTTCCGCTGGTGCTGCGCTGGCGCACGCGCGGAACCGCTAGGGCTGACCATCGCTTTCACATCTGCGACCACTCTAACGCGCCCTACCTGCCCCACCTACCCGCCGCTCAAACCGGCATTACCTGCCACGACGTGCTGGCCATTCGGGGTGGGCTAGGCTACGCCGATGCTTACGTGGCCGCCTCGCGCATGGGCCGGGTACTGCAAGCCTGGATTCTGGGTAGCCTGCGCCGCGCCGAGCGGCTGGCCGCCGTATCGCACTTCACGCTGGGCCAATTAAATGAGTTGACGACCCCGGCCACCCCGGCCGCCGATTGGCGGGTTATCCACAATGCCTTCAACGCTCGCTTTTGGCCCATGCCCGCCGACCAAGCCGCGCCCCTACTGCGCGCGGCGGGCCTCGACCTCAACCAGCCCTTTCTGCTGCACGTGGGCTCCGACCTGCCGCGCAAAAACCGGGCGTTGCTCTTGGAGATGGCGGCCGCGCTGGGCAGCCGCTGGGCGGGCCTCATATGCTTTGCGGGCGCACCTCTTGAGCCGGCTCTGCTTGCCCGCGCCGAGGCGCTGGGCCTGCGCCAGCGGGTAGTGGCCGTGGCTAGCCCCGCCCACGAAACGCTGGTGGCGCTGTACAGCACCTGCGCGGCGTTTGTTTTTCCATCTTATTCCGAAGGTTTTGGTTGGCCCGTGATTGAGGCGCAGGCTTGCGGTGCGCCTGTGCTGGTCAGCAGCGTAGCTCCTATGCCCGAAGTGAGCGGCGGGGCCGCCCGGCACGCCGACCCCGACGACGCACCGGCCTTCGCCGCGGCCTTCCTGGATTTGCTCGATGGCCCCACCCGCCAAGCCCTGGTGCAGGCCGGCCTAGCTAACTGCCAGCGTTTCGAGCCCGCCGCCATGACGGCGGCTTACCTCGACTTGCTGGCTATTCCCGTTCTTACCCCCTCGCCTATGCTTCAGCCCGCCTCGCTTTGATTTTAAAAATACTCACGTACTTATTGCCCTGGTCGCTGCGCCGCCGGGCGCTGGAGCGGTGGTTTCACTTCGAGATTCACCCCACGGCCCGCCTGGGCCTGGCCTGGGTATTCCCTAATAAGCTGGTGATGGGGGCGCACGCGCGCATCGACCATTTTACCGTTGCTATTCACCTCGACCGCCTGGAACTGGGGGCGCACGCCACCATTGGGCGGGGCAACTGGATAACTGGCTTCCCGACTAATACCGACTCGCCGCACTTTCGGCACCAAACCGACCGGCAAGCTTGCCTGCTGGTGGGCGAGTCGGCCGCCATCACCAAAGACCACCACATCGACTGCACCAATACCATCGAAATCGGCGCGTTTTCGACCGTGGCGGGCTACCAGACACAGTTTCTAACTCACTCCATCGACGTGCTGGAAAACCGGCAGCACAGCGCGCCCATCCGCATCGGGGCCTACACCTTCGTGGGCACCAACTCGGTGATACTAGGCGGGGCCGTGCTACCGGCCTGCTCCGTGCTGGGAGCTAAGTCATTGCTTAACAAAGTTTTTGCTGAAGAGTGGACGCTTTACGGTGGCGTGCCAGCTCAAGCTTTGCGCCCATTGCCCCGCACGGCCAAGTACTTCACTCGAACCGAGGGGTTCGTCTATTAGAATGACGATTAGTTCACTGCTGGTAATTCGTTTTAAGCTGTTTCCCTTACAGCTTTGGTTCACCACTGGTATCGATAACCTTAACGTTGCAAAGAGTAAGTAACCGATGAGCATGACGTTCTTTTTAATACAAAATAATTCTTACTACATAATTACCTGATATAAGCGTCATGAATGATTCAGAAGGCATCCTGTATTTTGAGCCAACTTTCGGTTTAGCCAATCGTCTTCGCGCTATGGCTTCCGTTCTAAAGCTCTCTCAAAATCTAAATAAGAAGCTTGTTATTATTTGGGTAAATAATTTTGAATTAAACTGCCCTTTTCAAGAGCTATTCCAGCCTTTACCAGGGGTTTTATTCAGAGATAAACCCTATCTCTGGCAATTTACTAAAAATAGTGAACAAAATAATTTCGGATATCGCTTTGTTGTATACGCAATTAATAAGCTGTTAGGATTTGACTTCTGCACGAAGGAATTGAATAATGACTTTTTCTATAGGAAAGACGGAGGTGGTATTGATGACGTTGTTAAAAAATATAAAAATATTTATGTGCAAACTTGTTCTGATTTTTTGAATGATGATAGGTTTTTACAACAATTTAAACCAGTTGCGGAGCTTCAAACACAGATAGAACAGCGAAGCGCTGATTTTAGCAATTATACTGTTGGCCTTCACATCCGTCGCACCGACCATAAGGACGCTATTATGAAAAGTTCGTTGGAGCTTTTCATACAACATATTGATGCCGAGTTGGTACTACGACCTAACACTCTGTTTTACTTATCAACAGATGAACCCGAAACGGAAGTGCGTTTAAAAGAATTATACGGCGATAAGCTATTGCTATTCCCAAAAAATTTCTCTCGAAATTCAATTCAAGGTATTAAGGATGCGGTTGTTGATTTGTTTTGCCTGTCGCGTACCCAGAAAATTATTGGTTCCTATAATAGCTCATTTTCCGATATTGCCGCTCGGCTTGGTCAAGTTGAGCTGCAAGTTGTTGCTTAGACGCGATTTAGCTGTTATTAATAAAAGGTAA
Organism: Hymenobacter psoromatis; assembly: GCF_020012125.1. Lineage (NCBI taxonomy): Bacteria > Pseudomonadati > Bacteroidota > Cytophagia > Cytophagales > Hymenobacteraceae > Hymenobacter > Hymenobacter psoromatis. Next base: position 3,582,666 of record NZ_JAIFAG010000001.1, on the reverse strand, counting down.
GTATTCAATTACAATATGGTTGTCAAGCCAAGCGCACGGCGCTTTTCATAGCCTCGAGAGCTAATGAATATTCTTTTCATCGTTCCTTTCTATAAGCCGGCGTATTCTTATGGTGGCCCCATCGTAGTTATCGCGCGGCTGGCCGAAACCCTGGTCGCGATGGGCCATACTGTGACCGTGTACACGTCCACGGCTAATGGGGCTGCTGAGTTGCCGGTGGTACCCGGCCAGCCCATGAATGTGGATGGCGTGTGCGTCTATTATTTTAAGCGTGTAACGGGTGATAATACCCACGCCTCGCCGGCCCTGTGGCTGCAGCTCGACCGCACCATCCACGATTTTGAGGTGGTTCATATTCATTCGTGGTGGAATTTTCTGGTGTTGGGGGCCGCCTGGGTCTGCCGTCGGCATAGTGTAAAGCCCATTATCTCGCCCCACGGAATGCTTAGTGAGTATATTCTGACGACCAACAACGCGGCTAAAAAGCGGTGGCTGCACCGACTAGTGGGCAAGAAGCTGCTTGCCGCGTCGGTATTGCACGTCTCGACCAAGCTAGAGTTGGAAGAGTCGCGCCAGGTTATTCCTGGCTGGCCGGGCCAAATTATCCCTAATCTGGTAGCCTTGCCCCAATACGCGCCCACCCGCCCGGCCAACGACGTGTTTACCATCGGCTTTCTATCGCGCGTTGACCCCAAAAAGGGCCTCGACGTGCTTATTCGGGTCTTGGGCCAAATAACCCAGCCCTACCGGCTGCTGGTGGCGGGCACGGGCAGCGAAACTTACATCCAGGAGCTTCACGCGCTGGCTGCGGAGGTTGGTAATGCCGATAAAATAACATGGGTAGGCTGGAAAAACGGGGAGGATAAATTCACTTTTCTGGCCGAACTGGACCTGTTTGCCCTCACCTCGCATAGCGAAAACTTCGCCATTGTCGTAATTGAGTCGCTGGCAACCGGCACGCCGGTGCTCATCAGCGACCAAGTAGGTCTTTACCAATATGTGCGGGAACACGACTACGGCTGGGTAACTCCCCTGGACCCGGCCCAGGTAGTAGCCACCTTGCAGGCCGCGATGCGTGACCACGCCAAGCGGCAACGCATTGGGGCCACGGCCCCGGTCCTCATACGCCGGGAATACGACGACCGCACCCTGGCGCAGCATTACCTCGACCTCTATCAGGCTCCCGCAGCCCACGCATTACCCGCTTTATGAGGATTTGGTCAGCATCCTTATCCTTATAAGCCAGCCCGCGCGGTTCGCGCCGGTTGTTACGCTCATGTTGCCGCTATGACTCCTTCTTACCCTGCTATTCGCACGGACTTATCGCGCTTCAGCGTGGGCGACTACCGCGCCGGGCCGCGCTGGAAAGTGGCCCTGTGGTACGCGGTGAGCTACGTTTTTTTCGCCAGCGCCGTACCCTGGCCCTACCCCCTCAAAGCCGCGCTGCTGCGCTGGTTCGGGGCGCGGGTGGGGGTAGGGCTGGTTATCAAGCCCAGCGTGCGCATCAAAAACCCCTGGCGGCTCACGCTCGGCGACCACTGCTGGCTGGGCGAGTCGGTGTGGATTGATAACCTGGCCGACGTGCGTATCGGGCACCACGTCACGCTCTCGCAGGGTGCGCTCTTACTCACTGGCAACCATGATTATACGCGCAGCGACTTTCCTTATCGCCTGGGCGAAATTACGCTGGAAGACGGCGTGTGGGTAGGGGCGCAAGCCGTGGTGTGCCCCGGCGTGAGCTGCTACTCACATGCCATCCTGACCGTGGGCTCGGTGGCTACCCGCTCACTCGATGCCTGGGGCATTTACGCCGGTAACCCCGCCAAATTCGTGCGCGAGCGCGTGATGACGGCCTGATTATTAATCTATTACTTTGCCTTATGCTGCTTATTAGCAGTTGCAAAAAGTTATGAAAATATTAGTTAGCGCCATGACGTTTGCGCCCGACCACAGCGGTATTGCGCTGTACTCGACCGACTTTGCTACGTATGCCGCCGAGCAGGGCCACGAGGTGACGGTCGTGACCGGCTTTTCGTGGTATCCGAAGTGGACGAAGCGCCCGGAAGACAAGCGGAAACTATTCCGCACCGATACTTACAAAGGCATTAAAGTGCTGCGGGGCTACCTCTACGTGCCCAAAAAAGTGACGACCCTTACTCGCATGGCGCAGGAGATTTCCTTCCTGGCTTTTGCCAGCGTCAACTTCTTACGGGCGGGTAAGCAGGATGCTATTGTGCTCTTTACTACGCCAATAAATCTGGGTCTACTTGGGGTTTTTTTTCGGAAGCTCTGGGGAGCCAAGCTCATCATCAACGTGCAGGACTTGCAGCTCGACGCGGCCAAGTCGCTGGGGATGCTGGGCAAGCTGCCGATAGTGGACGCGATGAGTGCGCTGGAAAAGTATAGCTATCGGAAGTCAGACCTGGTAGCCTCCATCTCGACCGCCATGACGGATATTATTCGGCAGAAGGGCATCGATACGAAGAAGGTTTATCTATGGCCCAACTGGATTAACGTGGCCGATGCCAACAGGCAGGGCCAGGAGCAGGCGTTTCGGCAGAAATTTCCGCAGTATGCCGATAAGATAATCGTGGGCTACGCCGGCAATGTGGGCATCAAGCAGGGCTTATCGGTGCTGATTGACCTGAGCAAGCGCTTTGAGGACCACGAAAATCTGATTTTTCTGATTATCGGGCAGGGCGGCGATATTGACAACCTCAAGCAATACGCGCGGCAGCAGCAAGTGCGCAATCTCGATTTCATCGATTTTCTGTCGCAGGAAGACTATTACCACTTCCTGTCCGATGCCGATATCGTTTTTCTCTCGCAGAAGAAGGATTCCGGCGATGTATACTTTCCGTCGAAGCTGCTGGGAATCATGGCGAAGAAAAAGCTCATTTTCGTGTCGGCCGATAAAGACTCCGAGATTTATAAGGTAGTGAGCGGCAATCAGGTGGGCATGTCAGCCGATTTTGGCGACCTCGACCATATGCAGCAGCTCCTGGCTGACTATCTGCGCGATAAACAATCGTTTGGCCATTACAAAGCCAACGCGCACTGCTTCGTGCAGCAGTACGACCGCCAGCCCGTGCTGCGCCAGGTACTCGCGGAAATAGAAAAACTTTAGCCGGCCGGGTAGCTGGGCGCTTTTTATTCAACGCTTCTTTTCACTTAACACCTTTTTATGAAGAAAATCCTGGTAACGGGCTCTAGTGGGCTCATCGGCAGCGAGGTAGTGCGGAAATATTGCCAGAGCGGCTGGCAGGTTTACGGCATCGACAACAATATGCGCGCCGACTTTTTTGGCCCCAACGGTGACACGCGCTGGAACCAGCTGCGCCTGCTGGCCGACTACCCCAACTTCCAGCACATCGAGTTGGATATCCGGGACCGCAAGGCCGTGGCCGAAACGATGGCCTCACTCCGGCCCGATGCCATCGTGCACACGGCCGCGCAGCCCAGCCACGACTTGGCCGCCAGCCGGCCTTTCGACGATTTCGACGTGAACGCCGTGGGCACGCTCAACCTGCTGGAAGCTACCCGCCAGCATTGCCCGGAGGCCACCTTCGTGCACATGTCTACCAATAAAGTGTACGGCGATGCGCCCAACCGGCTGAATCTGGTGGAGCAGGAAACCCGCTGGGATTTTGCCGACGCTGCCTACCACGACGGCATTAAGGAGTCGTTCAGCATCGACCAGTCGAAGCACTCCATCTTCGGGGCTTCCAAGGTGGCCGCCGACGTGATGGTCCAGGAGTACGGCCGCTACTTCAATATGCCTACCTGCTGCCTGCGGGGCGGTTGTCTCACCGGTCCCAACCACTCAGGTGTGGAACTGCACGGCTTTTTGAGCTACCTCATCAAATGCAACCTGGAGGAACGCAAGTACACAGTGTTTGGCTACAAGGGCAAGCAGGTGCGCGATAATATTCACTCGCACGACGTGGTGCGCTTTATGGAGGAGTTTATCGCCGCGCCCCGCGTGGGCGAGGTCTACAACATCGGTGGCGGCCGCGACAATTCCATCTCCATCCTGGAAGCCTTTCAGCTCATCGGGGAAATTTCGGGCAAGAAAATGCTCTACGACTACGTGGACCAGAACCGCTCCGGCGACCATATCTGCTACATCTCCGACCTGAGCAAGATGAAGGCCCACTACCCCAATTGGGACATCACGAAGGACCTGCGTACCACGTTTGAGGAAATCCACGAATCGTGGCTCACGCGCACGCACGCCTAAATAAGTAGCGGAGCAAAAGGTTGATTTAAGAAATTTTTGTCATTTTGTGCTGAGCGCCCCCCGACCCGCCACCACCCGGCGGGCTGGGGGGCGCTTCTTGCTAGGCGGTGAAGGTACTCCGCCCACTTAGTCGGCAAATATGCCAACGCGGGACAGCCCCGAATGAAATAGTTTGCCTAAAAAGGCGTTCAATAACCGCGTTGCTTGGGCAGCTGGGCTTCGTCCGTGCTAGTCGCGTTGATTACTTAATATATTAAATTTAAATTACTTGGTTTGTTATCTCGTGTTGACGAGATGCGTAATGCTTGGCCTTGGCCAGCAGGGGAGCGAGAGGGGAAAAAGCTAGTGAGGCCAGTCATATTGGGAAGCTCCTATCCGATGCGGACCAGCTGCATTCTTCCATAATGCAACGAAAAACGGTCGGCCATTGCCACCACACGCTTCGCAACTGGTAGGCCTGGGCTACTAACTATCGGGCTGTGAAGGCAGATGGAGCCATGCATCGTACCATTTCTAAAAGCAGGTACGGCGTAATGGATTTTTTAGAATATGGAAATGATGTTCACAAAATAATTATATAAAAGATAAAAGAAAAAAAATAAGATTTTATTAAATAATTCATACTTTTTAGGGTTTTTTTGCCTGTTTTATTTATTTAAGTACAATTTATGTGTGTTACATTTGTGGCTTACACTTATAGTAAAGTTTATGAAGTTAATTCAAGTTAAGCATTCTTGCGCTATTCCGCTTGTGCTGATTTTCTGGCTTTTTGGCTTCTTTACTACCCGAGTTGCTCAGGCTCAGAATACCATTAAATTTACCTTAGATAAGCCCTACACAACCAGTGCCGGCGTGTACCAGCCCGATGGCACGCTGGTGCGCACGCTCTGGAACCGGACCCCTTATTCGGCGGGCCCGCACTCGGCGAGCTGGGATGGTAAGGATGACAACGGGGCAGCCCTACCGACGGGCCAATACCAGATAAAATTGCTGTATCACAACGTGCAGTATGTGTGGGAAGGGGCCACTGGCAATACGTCGCAGTTGCAGTCGGGGCCGCACGTATACAGCGGCTACCTGCCCATCCGCGACATGGCCGCCACAGATACATCTATGTTTATGGCAGCGGGCTATAATGAGGGGCAGAGTAACCTGCGTTGGTTCACATTTAATAATTCGCGCTACCCCAGCAATGCGGGTCGGGTTGATGCCTATACGGCCTTCAGCCTGCTCGATACAGACGGTGCCAATGTGTACATGGCCAATAATGATGCGAGCGTGAATTTAGGTAATCATACGTCGTTCGTGTACGCCGTGAAAGTGCGTGATAATTCCGAGGTGCTATTCGCAGCGGGCCAGAAGGTGCAACTTAACGGCAACAATCCGAGCCAGACATACGCCAGCGTTATTGACCTGGACCAGCAGAGCCCTACCCCTCCCGGAATGAGCCTGAGGCGGCTGGCCAATGGCGCTTCGGGCTTGGCAGTGCAAAAAGCCGGCAATATCTTAGCCGTGGCCCACCAGAGTCAAAATATTATCCGACTGCTTGATAAGCTAAGTGGGCGCTTGCTGCGAACCATCGCAGCTGCCAGCCCCGGCTCACTGAGCATGGCCCCGAGCGGCGACCTGTGGGCTGTGGTGGGCAGCAACGTGGTGCGCTATACCAACCTAGCCAATAATCCTAGTGTGGCTACTACCATTACGGGCCTGACTAACCCGCTGGCCATAGCCACCGACCCCACCAACGACGACTTAGTGCTGGTGGCCGATGGTGGCAGCAGCCAGCAGGTGAAGGCCTATAACCGCGCCGGCAACAGCCAGTGGACCTATGGCCAGCAGGGCGGCTACCCCATCAATGGCAACGAAGTACGTCAGGACAAATTCTGGTTTGACCAGTCGGATTTGGGTGCCACCACATTTATCACCATTGCCCCCGACCATTCCTTCTGGGTGGGCGATATTGGTAATAATCGTTGCCTACACTTCTCGGCTAGCCGCGGGTATATCGAGCAGTTGATGTTTCAGCCGCATACTTATGCCGCATCGGTTGATGCCAATAATCCCAACCGGGTATTCAGTGAGTTTCTGGAATTTCAGGTGGATTACAGCCGACCGGTGGGCGAGTCGTGGACGCTGGTGCGCAACTGGCGTGCGGGCCTGGACGACAAATATCTCGGCTTTTTCCAGGGTCTGCGGCAGGTAACTACTCTTAGTAATGGCCGCACGTATGCTTTCGTGAAGATTCCAGCCCTCCCATACATAGATTTAGTGGAACTAACTGGCAGCCGCTTGCGGCCTACCGGCCTTACCTGGGGGGCATCAGGGCTGGATAAAGATGCGGCTACGCTGCTGCCCGATGGCTCGCTCAGTCTGGTACCCTACCACTTGCTGGCCAACAGCACGGTTGCCTGGCGTAAGCAGGCCCTGACGGGGTTTGACGGAGTAGGGAATCCGCAATGGGCCGCGCCGGCCGCACTGGCAAGCGCGCCCACGGGCGGCGGCGACCCCTACCCCCGCCCAGGCGGCTTTGGCGAGGTAAAAACGCCGCTGACCTCTTCGGGCCTGGTCGTTTCCTTCGACTATTCTAAAAACGATAACTACCACCTGGGGGCGGTAAAAGCGGGCGGGACCAACTGGCTCTGGCGGGCTGCCCCTACCGGCCCCCTGGATGGCAAAGGCACTTACGATATTGGCAACGGCGTGGAATACGCGGGTAACATAGTCATGACGGCGGGCCGCCACATCGTATTCGGCTACCACGGCGAGTTCTGGAGCGGGCGTCAGGCCAGCCAGTGGATGCACTTCTACGACAACGGCTTGGTAGTGGGGCAGTTCGGCGAAGCAACCGTGGGCCACATGTCCAGCGAGGGCGTACTGGCCGGCTATGCCGGCAATGGCGTTTCGCCCAGCCTGGTGGTGCAGAATGGCGAAACCTACATGTGGGTGAACGACGAGAGCGGCCACGGCCCTATGCGCTGGCACCTTACTGGCCTAGACGGCGTGCGCGAAGCTACCGGCACGGGTTCTCTTAACAGCACCATCACCCTCAACAACCCGGTGGCTATTGCTCCCTCGCAGGTAGTGGCTACCCCTAGCAACGCGCAGCTTCAGCTTAGCTGGTCGGTGGTGGCGGGCGCGGCCAGCTACGCCGTGAAGTACGCCCGTACCCCTGGCGGGCCCTACACCGTGGCGGCCAGCGGCCTCACAGCCAACAGCTACACGCTGGCCGGCCTGCTCAACGATACCAATTACTACGTGGTAGTGGATGCTCAGCCAGCTACCGGCCCCAAAGCCAGCTCCGACGAGGTAGTGGCTACACCCTACGACCCGGCCGTGGCCGTGCACCTGGTGGGCAGCGTGGCCAGCAACTATACCGAGCTGGCCGTGAACTCGGCGGCCCCGGCGGCGGGCAAGGCGGCACTACACGTGACGCAGCCCCTGCACTACAGCGTGGATAAGCTGCTGGTAGACACCGTGGGTACCAAGGGTTTCGTTATCTATAACTGGGGCGGGGCCGGGGCTGATAAGGTGGTGGTGCGGGCTCCCTTTGCGGTAACGAAGGGTGGCGGCTGGCGCAACGATAATTACGTGAAAGTGATATTTAACGTGGACAACGTGGCCGGCTCCGATTACAGCCTTTACAGCAACCCGGCGGGCAGCATCTCCATTACGGTGAATGATACAAACTGGCACTACCTCACGGCCGTGTGCCCGGTGCGCTTCGCTGATGCCCGCGCCAACAAAGTGACCCTGACACCGCAGGGCCAGACCGCCCCCGCGGCTACGTACTACATCAACGAGAATCCGGGCCAAAACCACATCATCCAGTTCCGCTTCAAGGGCAATGTGACCCTGACGGTGGACAACCAGCAGGGGGTAGGTGGCACGCTCCAGGCGATTTTCCTGGATGATGTGGTGAGTATGGCCCCGATACCATCCAATGCCCCCGCGTTGGCGGGCCAGCTCACTGCCTTCACCCTCGTGAATGCCGATAATAACCAAGATATTAAGGTACTGGCAGCGGGCGAAACCCTCAACCTGGCCACCCTACCCTCCCGCAACCTGAACATTCGGGCTACCACCGCGCCGGCCACGGTGGGTAGCGTTGCGTTCAGCCTGAGCGGCCCACAAACCAATACGGCGACCTATAATGCGGCTCCTTACTCGCTGTTTGGCTATAAGAATGGGCAGTATACGCCCTGGGTGCCCGCCGTGGGCACGTATACCTTGCTGGGCATGCCTTTTAGTGCCAGCAATGGCGGCGGCACGGCCGGCACGCCCCTCACTACCACGTTTACCGTGGCCGACCAGCCCGCCAGCCCGGCGCTCTACCGCGTCAATGCCGGGGGTAGTGCACTCACAACCAGCCTGGGCGCTTTTCAGGCCGATGCCTACTACCAGCCCGCGCCGGGCGACATAGCTACTACGGCTACTCCAGTGCGCAACACGCCCGATAGCCCGCTTTACCAAACGGCCCGCGTCGCTGCCAGCCAGGTTTTTAATTACTACCTGCCCGTGCCCAACGGCCGGTACTCCGTGGTGCTGCATTTTGCCGAAACTAAGTGGATGGCGGTGGGCCAGCGTGTATTCGACGTGATGTTTGAAGGCAAAAAAGTGCTCGATAACTACGACATCTACAAAAAAGTAGGAGCCAATGCGGCTACGACCGAAACCATTTCCATCTTCGTGAATGATGGCGTGCTGTCTATCAACTTCAGCGCGCTGGCCAGCGATGGTGGCGTGGACCAGCCCCTACTGTCGGCGCTGGAAGTGCTGAATGGCAGCTCGACGGTTATCATCAGCAAGAGTCAGTCGGCCACGGCGGCCCCGCTTACCCCCGTGCCCGCCCTAGAGCTGGCCGTATACCCCAATCCCACCGACGATGGGCAGCTGACCGTGACGCTACCCCTGCCGATGGGCGGACCGCTGTTCTATACGCTGGTATCTACGCTGGGCAGCACCCTAGCCACGGGTAGCGTGCTGCTGCCTGCTGCCTCTAACGCCGCAAACTTCGACCTGGGTGCGGCCATGCGCGTGCCCGGCGTGTACTACCTACGCCTGCAAAATGGGGCGTGGCAGTCCACTGTGAAGGTGATGCGGAGCGGTAAGTAACCGGTCTGCCTGCTCGGTTGCGTGCCGCGTACCCCTTAGTGGGAGTTTGTCGAATGAGCCCGCACGCATTTCACGCATTTACCTGCCCAGTCCCGGCAGCCGGCCACCGGCTGCCGGGACTGTATTTTTTGTGGTCGCGCTGTGCACTTGGCTTGCTTCTGGCATCTTTGGGATAACACTCCCGGCCAGCTGGCCCGTACCCATGCGTTATCTCTTGCTAACCTGCTGCTTATTGCTCACTGCCCTGCTCGCCGACTCGGCCGCGCCCGGCCCACCTACCCCCTTCGCCGCGCAGTGGAAACGGGTGGATGCGCTGCTGGCCAAGGAGCAAACCGCCACCGCCGCGCCGCTGGTGGAGAAAATCTATCAGCAAGCCAAACGGGAAAACAACGTCCCGAACTACGTGCGGGCGCTGCTTTATAAAATCCGGCTGCTAAATAACAAGGAGAACGATGCTGACGAAAAAGGCATTGCCTTGCTGGAAAAAGACCTGAAGTCGGCGCAGTTTCCGGTGCCCCCCATCCTGCACTCGCTGCTGGCCGGCCTGTACGCCGATTATTACAACCAGCACCGCTACGAGCTGTACGAGCGCACCAACGGGGCCGCGCCCACCACTGGCCCTACCCCCTCGGCTGGGGCCGATGGTGGCACCGGCCTCGCCACCTGGGATGCTGGCCGGCTGGGCGCAGCCATCGTGCGGCACTACCAGCAATCAGTAGAAGATATGCCGCAGCGGCAGCTGCAAACCACTTTGGCCCAACTCGGCGAGCTGGCCACCGGCGGTGATGCCGAGGGCCGCGCTCTGCGGCCGACCCTCTACGACCTGCTAGCGCAGCGCGCCGTCGCGGGGCTGCAAAACCAGGAGCTATACATTACCAAACCCGAGCAGCAGTGGCAGCCTACGGAGCCACAGCTATTCGGCAGCGCCCAGGAGTTTGCCGCGCTGAAGCTGACCGCGCCGGCCGACGACTCGCTCAACGGCCAGTTGCTGGCGCTACAAGTATTGCAGCGTCTCACGGCCGCCCGCTTGGCCGCCAACGACCCCGCTGCCCTCGCCGACGTGGATTTACAGCGCCTCGGCTACCTGCGCGGCCTCACCCAAAATACCGACTTGGCCGCGCAGTATGAGCCGGCCCTGGCCCGAATGGCCGAGGCTTATCAAGCCCTATCCCTTAGCACCGAATTCATCGCTGACCAGGCCCGCGCCCGGCGCGAAGCCGGCGACAACGTGGCCGCCGTGGCCCTGACGCGGGCCGCCGAAGTCCGGTTTCCGAAGTCGCGCGGTGCGGCAATGGCCCGGCAGCTGCGGGCCGAAATCGAGCAGCCCGAGCTGGCTTTTACGGCGGCCGATGTGGTAATGCCGGGCCAGCCCTGGCGGCTCGACCTGACTGCCCGCAACGTGACCAAGTTGCACGCCTGGGCCTACCGCATCACGCTGGCGCAGTGGCAGAAGTATCAGCAGTATAATGAGCAGCCCTTTGCCAAGCGCTATGCCCGCACCCTGAAAGCCGCCCCGGCCGCAAGTTGGGCCGTGCCAGTGCCGGGGCACCCCATCGACTACCGGGAGCAGAAGCTGGCGGCGGCCGGAGCAGCGCTGCCGGCCGGCTACTACCTGGTCGTTATCAGTAACACAGCCAGCAACCCGGCCCAGCAGCAGGCCGGTGCCGTGACGGCCTACGCCGTGGTGGGGGCCAGCGCGCTGAGCGCCCTTACCCGCGCCGACCCCGCCACGGGGGCGCTGCGGCTGCTGGTGCTGCACCGGCAAAGCGGCGCGCCGCTGGCCGGGGTGCCGGTGCAGGCCACCTACACCTCGTACCGCAACCGGGAGGCGGGCGAGGTGGTGAAAATGCCCGTAGTGCGCACCGACGCCACCGGGCAGGCTCCCCCGCTGCTGCCCGCCAGCGCCCGCCCGGCCGGGCACGCGCTGGTGGGGTCCGAAACCATCCGCGCCGTGCGCCTGTGGCGCGGGGCCGATACGCTGCTGCTGCCGGGCAGCGAGCGCTACCTCTATAGCAACGTGCCCGAAGCCCCCGACTCTAGCCAGACCCGCTGCTTTCTCTTCACCGACCGCGCCATTTACCGGCCGGGGCAAACGGTCTATTTCAAAGGAATTTTAACCCAAAAGCGGGGCGAAAGGGCTAGCCTGCTGACTGGTAAGCCGGTGAGCGTGCGCCTGCTCGATGTGAACGGGCAGACCGTGCAGACACTGCCCTTCACTACTTCCGACTTCGGCTCGTTCCACGGCTCGCTGGTACTGCCCACCGGCCTGCTCAATGGCGAAATGACGCTGCAAACCGACGACGGCAGCCTCGCCTTCGCCGTGGAAGACTACAAGCGGCCGACCTTCCTGGTGACGCTCGACTCGGTGCCCGGCCGGCCGCAGCTGGGCCTGCCGCTCACGGTGGGGGGTAGGGCCCGCGCCTACGCCGGTCAGGCCACCGACGGGGCCACGGTGAAGTACCACATCACGCGCCGTGCGCTGTGGCCGCTGTATGGCTACGGCTTCGGTGGGCGCGGAAGCTTCCGGCCCGGCCCGCGCGGCAGCAGCCAGGAAATCGCCCACGGCACTACGACCACCGATGCTGAGGGGCGCTTTGCTATCACCTTCACGCCGCCGCTGGGGACGCTGCCGGCCGGTGGGCGGTGGGAGCCGGGCTACGTCTTTGAAATAACCGCCGACGTGACCGACGCGGCGGGCGAAACCCACACTGGTACCCGCGCTGTCACCATTGGGCGCAACCCGCTCAGCTTGCAACTCGCCGGCCCAGGGCTGGCCGATAAGCAGGCCCTACCCCCCTTCCGGCTGCTGAGCACCAATGCCACCGGCGAGCTGCTGCCCGCCACCGGCACCCTGCGCCTGCTGGCCCGCCGCTTCCGCCCCAACCCGCCCGGCGTGCCCGGCCCTACCCCCCCAACTGAGGCCAACGAGGCCGCGCCGGAGCTGGTCAAAACCCTGGCTTTTGACACTAAAAACAGCCCCGACCTGGACCTGCGCGCTGCGCTGGCCGCCCTGCCTACCGGCCGCTACCGCCTCGAAGCCGAAGCCGAAGCCGCCGGGACCGACTCGGCGCGGGCGCGGCTTGATTTCGTGCTCTATGATTCCAAGGCCGCGACCGTGCCCTACGCCACGCCCGACTGGTTCGTGACCCTGGCCGACACGGTGGCCCCCGGCCAGCGGACGGAGGTGCTGCTCGGCAGCAGCGAGCCCGATACCCGCGTCCTGCTCGAAGTGGAGCGCGGCGGCAAGCTGCTACGCCACGAATGGTTGACGCTGCGCGCCGGCGAGCAGCGCCGACTGGCCATCGAAAGCGGGCCGCGCACGGCCGCGGGGCCGCTGTACATCCACACCACACAGGTGCGCGACAATCATTTCTATAAAAATGTGGAGACGGTGGAGGTGGCCGAAAAGCCGCAGCCGCTGCGCATTTCCCTCGCCACCTTCCGCGATAAGCTGCTGCCCGGCCAGCGCGAAACCTGGCGCATGACCATTCGCCAGGCCAACGGCCAGCCTGCCGATGCCGAGCTGCTGGCCACGCTGTATGACCAAAGCCTGGACGTGTTCCGGCCGCACAGCTTCCAGGCGTTGGAGTTTGATGAGGAGGATTATGAGTCGAAGTTTGAGTGGGAGGGGGATTTTGGGCAGTTAAATTCTGAGAGGCTTAATCAAGATGTCGGTTCGGATGAATTAGCGGTAATTGATTACCCGAAGCTAAATAACTGGGAAGCAAGAGGAAACAGGCCTTATCAATTTAGGCGAGCGCTACGAGGTAGGGCTATGGGAGTACAGGCCAATGCTACTGCCGGGGGGGTAGACAGGAGCTTTTCAGCATTGTCAGCCCCGCCCCCACCAGCACCCATGATGATGTTAGCGAAACCCACGCCTAGGGTGATGAAGAAAGATGCGGAGATGCGGCCCGGCGGCAACGCCGATTCAGTCAGTGGTGGGAAGTCCGCGCCTACCCCCGCTCTCAGCCTCATCCCTACCCGCACCGATTTCCGCGAAACGGCCTTCTGGCAGCCGGCTTTGCGCACGGATAAGAACGGCGACGTGGTGCTCGAATTTCAGATGCCGGAGGCCGTGACGCGCTGGCAGCTGCTGGCCCTGGCCCACGACCGCCAGCTGCACAGTGGCCAGCTGGCCCGCCAGCTCGTGACCCAAAAGCAGGTGCAACTCACGCCCAACGCCCCGCGCTTCCTGCGGCCCGGCGACGCGTTCACCTTCCCCGCCAAGTTCTCCAACCTCACCGACTACGCCACCAGCGGCACGGCGCAGCTGTTTTTGCTCGACGCGGCCACCGGCCAGGATATTACCAGCCAGCTCCTGAAAGGCCCGGCGCAGCAACCCGTGCAGGCCGCCGCCCACCAGAGCCAAGCCGTGGGCTGGCAGCTGGCCCTACCCCCCGACTTCGCCCCGGTGGCCGTGACCTACCGCGTGGTGGCGCAGACTCAATCGGGTCAGTCAGCAGTTAGCAATCAGCAGTTATCAGGCAAGAAAAGTAAGCGGAAGGCGGCCAAGAACCAGGCTCCCGAAACTAGTACCCAAGCCCCCATAACCTACTCCGATGGGGAGGAAAATACGCTGCCCGTCATCCCCAATAAGATTCTTATTACCGAGAGCCTGCCCCTACCCCTGGCCGGGCCGGGCACCCGCGCGTTTGAGCTGAAAAAGCTGACGAGTACCACCTCGCCCACCCGGCAGAACTACGCCCTGACGCTGGAAATGACCGCCAATCCCGCCTGGTACGCCGTGCAAAGCCTGCCTTACCTGCTGGAATACCCCTACGAGTGCGCCGAGCAAACCTTCAGCCGGCTCTACGCCAACCTGCTGGCGGCGCAGATTTTAAAGGCCAACCCGCGCTTCAAAACCGTGCTGGCCGAGTGGTCGCGCCAGGCCCAGAGCGGCACTGCCGCCCAGCGCGAGCAGCTCGCCAGCAAGCTGGCCCAGAACCAGGAGTTGAAGAATATTCTGCTGCAAGAAACGCCGTGGGTGCGCGACGCGCAGGGCGAAACCGAGCGCCTGGCCCGCCTCAGCACGTTGTTTGACGAGGCGCGGCTGAAGACCGAAACGGCCGCCGCGCTGGCTAAGTTGAAGCAGATGCAGCTAGCTGACGGGGCCTTCCCGTGGTTTGAGAAAATGCCCGCCGACCGCTACATCACCCAGCTCCTCGTGGCCGGCTTTGGCAAGCTGAAGGTGCTCGGGGCCTTCGATGCCAGCCAGGACGACGCGGCCCGCGAGCTGCTGCAAAACGCCCTGCGCTACCTCGATGCTACCACCGCGCAAGACTACGCCGACCTGCGCCGCCAGAAAAACGTGCGGCTGGCCGACGACCACCTCGGCGACCTGCAAATTCAGGCGCTGTACGCCCGCAGCTTCTGGCCGCTACCGGTGGTGGCGGCCAGCGCTCGGCCGGCGCTGGCTTACTACCGCGGGCAAGCCGCCCGCTACTGGCCCGGCCGCACGCGCTATTTGCAGGCCCAGCTTGCGCTCAGCTTATTCAGGGAAGACGCGAAAGCGCCCGCCGCCCAGGCCATCATGCGGGCGCTGGCCGAAAACGCCCTGCACTCGCCCGACCTCGGCATGTACTGGAAAGACGTGCGCGCCGGCTACTACTGGCGCGAGGCCCCCACCGAAACCCAGGCCACACTTATCGAGGCGTTTGACGAAATCAAGCACGACCAAAAATCGGTGGATGAGCTGAAGCTTTGGCTGCTGACTCAGAAGCAGACCCATAACTGGGAAAGTACCCGCGCCACCGCCGATGCCTGCTACGCCCTGCTACTGCGTGGCACCGATTGGCTGGCCCCTACCCCCTCCCTGCAAGTGAGTGTGGGCGACCAGGCCATTCGGCCCGAAGCCACGCAGGCCGGCACCGGCTACTATAAGGAAACCTGGTCCGCCGCCGAAATTAAGCCCGCCCAAGGCCGCGTGCGCGTTACCAAAACCGGCCCCGGCCCGGCCTGGGGCGCGCTCTACTGGCAGTATTTTGAGGACCTGGACAAGGTGACGCCCGCCGCCACGCCCCTCAGCCTGGAGCGCCAGCTGTACCGCGAAACCCGCACCGCCGCCGGCCCGCAGCTCGAAAAAATCAGCCCCGCTACCCCCCTGCGCGTGGGCGATGCCCTGGTAGTGCGCCTGGTGCTGCGCACCGACCGCGCCCTCGAATACGTGCACCTCAAGGACCAGCGCGCCGCCGGCCTGGAGCCGATTAATCAGCTCAGCGGCTACCAGTACCAGAACGGGCTGGGCTACTACGAAAGCCCCCGCGACGCGGCCACCAACTTCTTCCTGAGCGAAGTGCCCCGCGGCACCCACGTCTTCGAGTACCGGCTGCGGGCCAGCCAGGCGGGCAACTTTTCGGGCGGCCTCAGCCAGGTGCAGTGTCTGTATGCGCCGGAGTTTGGGGCCACTTCGGCGGGCGTTAGGCTGGTTATTGAGCAGTAGGTAATCGCCTGTCCTTGCTTGATGCGCAACATGCTCGCAAGGACATATTGCTCACTATTCATTGCCTCTTGCTCCTTACCTATTCGTCCGCTCAGCTTGCGCAACCGAACCTTACGCCCTATTTTTGTTTTTCTAACTATTATTCGGTAAATTATTGATGAGGAAGCTAGTTGTTCTATTCGCGCTCGTGCTGAGCACTACGGCGGCCTGGGCTCAGGCCGAGAAACCCCAACCCGTTACCAAGCTGCCTGGCGAAGAGAAACTGAGCACCCGCGAGCGCGCCGAGCGCGATTTTCTGATGCCAGTGCGCCGCAAGAAGGCCACTGACCCGGCCCGCCCCACCGCCTCGGCCGAGCAGCTGACCAGCGCCGCCCCCGAAACCGACGCCATCGCGCATTATAACGAAGCGGCCGCCGACCCCCGCCCCGAAGAGGTAGCCGCCCCCGCGCACCACGCGGCCGCCACCGGCCGCTCGCGCGCCACCCGCCACGCCGCCTGGCTGGCCGCCCGCCGCGAAGCGCACGCCACCGCCGCTCGCCACGCCAGCAAAGCCAGCCGCACCAAAAGCAGCAAATCAACCAAAGCTAGCCGCGCCGCCAAGGCCCACGCTGCCAAACATAGCAGCAGGGCCACGCACCATGCCGCCAAGGCCAGTAGCCACCACAGCACTAAGTCGGCTAGTCACAAAGTCAGCAAAGCGAGTTCCAAAAAAGTAGCGCACCATTCGACCGCCAAGAAAGTAAAAATCAAAACCAAAGCGAAGCACGCCACCAAGCACAAGCGCCGCTAAGCCCTAGCAACTACGTGAAGAGGCCCGGCAGCAATGCCGGGCCTCTGGCGTTTTGAAAGGGGGTAGGGGATGCCGGGCGTGTGAGGTTGGCCCAACCCGTGGCTACGCCGGGTCCGCAATGCGCACCACCAGCCCGTCGAGGTTGGGATGAAGGCGAATCTGGCAGCTTAGGCGGCTGGTTTCGTGCAGCACGGGCAGCGTGTCGAGCATGGCCCACTCGTCGTCGCTGGGCTCGGGTAGGGGCGGGCCGGCCAGCACCTCCACGTGGCAGGTGGCGCACAGCGCCATGCCGCCGCAGGTGGCCTGAATGGGGTAGTCATTAGCCTTGAGCAATTCCATGAGGCTCAAGCCCATGTCGGTCGGGGCTTCCAACTCGCGCCGCTGGCCGGGCGCTTCCTCCACGTAGATGCGGATGTCTTCCATAAAAAAGTTAAGAGTTAAGAGTTAAGAGTTAAAAAGCAGTCACAGCACGTTGCTTTTTAACTCTTAACTCTTAACTCGCTTACAGCGACGGGGCCCCGTTCACCGTGGTGTATTTGAGGGTGTATTTTTTGTCGGGAAAAATGTATTTGAACGCGCCCTGGCACATGAGAGCCGCCTCGTGGAAGCCGCAGAGGATGAGCTTAAGCTTACCGGGGTAGGTATTGATATCGCCGATGGCGTATACGCCGGGCAGCGAGGTGCTGTAGTCCTCGGTATTGACCACGATGGCATCATCGGTGAGGTCCAGGTTCCAGTCGCCGATGGGGCCGAGCTTAGGCGTGAGGCCGAAGAGGGGCACGAAGGCATCGAGCGGCACGGTTTCGGCCTCGCCATTATTGCCCGTAATGGTCACTTCCTGCAAGTGACCGTTGCCGTGCAGGTGCGTCACGTTAGAGCTGAGCACGAGCTTGATTTTGCCGGCCTCGGCCAGCGTCTTCACCTTTTCGGCCGAGTCGGCCGCGCCGCGGAAGGTGGTGCCGCGGTGCACGAGCGTCACCTCCGAAGCCACGCCGGCCAGGAAATTGGTCCAGTCCAGGGCCGAGTCGCCGCCACCGGCAATCACGATTTTCTTGTCGCGGAAGTGCTCCGGGTCGCGTACCATGTAGTGCACGCCTTTGCCGCCCTCGAAGCGCTCCAGGTTTTCCACGGCCGGCTTGCGCGGCTCAAACGAGCCCAGCCCACCCGCAATGGCCACGGCCTTGCAGGTAATCTCGGTGCCGTCGGTAGTAGCGAGTTGAAACGAGCCGTTGGCCAGCTTTTCAAAGCGCTCGACCCGCTCGCCCAGCGTAAACGTGGGGTGGAAGGGCGCACACTGCTTCATTAAGTTGTCCACCAAATCGCCGGCCAGAATCTCGGGGTAGCCGGGAATATCGTAAATCGGCTTTTTAGGATAAATCTCGGATAGCTGCCCGCCCGGCTGGGGCAGGGCATCCACCACGTGGCAACGCAGCTTGAGCAAACCGGCTTCAAAAACGGCAAACAGCCCCACCGGGCCGGCCCCGATGATGCAGATATCAGTGGAAATTACGGCGGACATGCAGCGACGAGCTTAGTTATTTAGAATGACTACAAAGGTACGGCAGACCCGGCGGGGGTAGGCGCGCCCATCCCCGCCGCCCGCGCCAGTGGCTCTAAAACAACGCAATGCCCGGTTTGGATTCCTGATTTGCCCCGAAGTTGCGCGCAAAAAACGGCACCGCGCCGTGCGCCCGTGCAGGAGGGTAGGGCTAGGCTTGCAGCGCCTGAATCTGCTCGGCGAGAATACTAATAACGCGCAAAATCTCCTCCTGCGTTGATTGGCGGTAGGCAGTGGCAGCCGCGCTGTCTTCGCCGTCTTCCCAGCCGGCGAGGGCGGCCAGCGTTTCGAGACGCGTGACCGACGATTCAATGCGCACGTAGATGCCGGCCCACAATTGCTGGTTCCAGGTGGGCTCTTGCAGCAGCTGAAGGCGCAGGTCGAGCAGGCTCATTACCACGGCCGCCAGGCTTTCCAGCAGCTCAGCCTCGGCAGGGCTGAAGGTGCGCGGCTTGTGGTCGATAACGCACAGCACACCAATAGAATGGCCCTCGCGGGTGCGCAGCGTGCTGCCCGCGTAGAAGCCCAAGTTGAGGCGCTGTACCAGGCCGGGGTTGATGAGGTCGCAGGGCCGCTCGCGTAGGTCCTCAAACACGCTGGTACCCTCGTGCAACATGGCCACCGAGCACAGGGTTTCCCAGCGGTTCACGCGGTCCATCTCCGGGTCCAGGCCGTAATTGAGGCCAAAGCGCACGTCCTCTTCCTCCACGAAGGCAATAATACCGATGGGCACGTTGAAGAGCTTGGCTGTCAGGCGCACCAGCTCCGCAAACGTCTCGTCCTGCATGGTGTTGAAAAGCTGGTACGGCCGCAATGCTTGTAGGCGGAGCGCTTCGCTGACGGGCGCGAGGGTAGGAGCCATAAAAGAGGAGGCCGTAAAAGCTGTTAGCTACTAGAGATAGCAGCGAAATTTTACTTGGCCAAGTAAAATTACAGATAATCAGCCAAAGTTTCTATTTCTAATGAGCAGCTTAGCGCGCCTACGTCGGCTAAATCACACGCGGGAGCCGATAACGAGCGAACCGGGCATTAAAAAACCCTCCCGGCGGGTAGCCGAAAGAGTTTTTCGTGGTCGTATAAGGAGTCGAACCTTAAACCTTCTGATTCGTAGTCAGATGCTCTATCCAATTGAGCTATACAACCAGTTCCCATGTTGGGAGGGCAAAGGTAAGAAATTATTTGGAAAGCTTGCAAGCACGAACGGCTTTTTTTTACGGCTGAACGGGATGCGCGCCGACAAGTTGGTAAGTATCAAGCCCAAATTCTAGCGAGCGGCCCCGCGCCGTAGCACCCGCTGCAAGGCCCGGTCGAACACCACGTAGAGCCCAAAGAGGGAAGCCACCACTAGCCCGATGAGCACGAGCTTGCTGGCGGTGCCCTCGTCGGGGTCGTGTAGCAGCGCCAGCACAGCTGGGGCCTTTGTGCCGAGCCAGTAGAAAAACAGGCTGCGCGGCAGCATCCCCAGCACCGAGGCGGCCAGGAAGCGCTGGCGCGCTACCCCCACTATAGCCAGCACGAAGGTCATGAGCGCGAATGGCAGCACCGGCGAGAGCCGGGTGAGGATAATCAGCGACCAACTCTGACTTTGTAGCTCGGCCAGCACGGCCTCGGCCTTGGGGAAGTGATGGAGCACGGCGCGCAGCTTGCCGTGGTCGAGGCGGCGGGCCAGCTCGTAGCCCAGGGCGGCGGCCAGCGCGTAGGCCGCCACCATGCCCGGCAGCCCCGCCCAGCCAAAATAATACCCTGAAATAATGGCCACGAACGTGGTGGGTGTGAGGGCCAGCGCCATCGTGAGGCCCGCCAGCGCGAAGTACAGCAGGCTCTGGGCCAGGTTCAGGTGTTGGAGCAGGGTAGGGCGCTCGGCGAGCAGCCCCAGCACGGCCGCCGAACCCAGCAGGGGCACCGCCAGCAGCAGGCTCATCGTGAGGAAAGTGGAAAAATTCTTCTGAAAAAGCTCGTGGAGAAAGGCCATTGATTCGTTGTTCGTTATTCAGGAGAGTAGCCTTTAGTCAATAAGCAAACGGCGGCCCAGGTAACAAATAACAAACACCGAACAACAAATAACGGCCCTACCCCTCCTTACTCCCGAAGCCGAAGAAGCGCTTAATCGTCGCCCAGGCCCCGCCCAGCGCCAGCAGGCCCAGCTTCCAGAACTTGAGAATGACGGCGAACAGGCCCACTTTGGCCAGCACCTTACCGGCTACCAGGCCGCCAATAGTATAGGCGGCTACCTCGTCGAGGTTGGCGTTGTAGTCGCTGTACTGCTGGCCTTTGCTGAACGATACGTTGGCCAGCAGGCCGGGGATGCTGGCTTTGATTTCGGATAATTGGCTGGGGTCGGCCACGGCATCGAACACCAGCACGCCCTTGCGACCCAGGACGCGCACGTTGTAGTTGAGGGTTTCGTCGAGGCTGCTACCGAAGCGTACTAGCTTGGCCCAGTGCAGGGTATGCTGTTGCTTGTCGTAGTAGGGCGGCGCGCCCCAGCCCAGCAGGTGGGCGGCTTCGTAGCCGGCGGCGGTGCGGTCGGCGTTGCCCTCCTCGGTTTCCTTCTGCATGTTTTCCAGTAGCTCATCGTACTTGATGTCATCGGCATCGTCGTCCTTCACGTAGCCCATCGGGTCGTAGTCGATGATATAGGCCCAGGCTTGGCCGCTCACCGGCCCTTTATCATCCGGGAACAGCATCCCGAGGTTGGTTTGGGGCGGGTTGTGCCAGAGCTTGTTGAGCACCCGGCCGCTCTGCGTGGAGTCGAGGTAGCGAAAGCCGCGCGGCACGGTCAGCTCACCAATGCCGCCGGGCAGCACCACGTGGCCCTGCTGGTAGTGAAAAGTGCCGTTAATAGAATCGATAACGGCCAGCTCGCGGGCTACCGAGTCGGGCACGGCGGGGGGGGTAGGCGGGGCGGCCAGCGCCAGTACGGCGGCCGAAAACAGCAAAAGCAAAGAAAGTAGTGATTTTTTCATATAATAGCCTGTGTATGAGTGATTGTTGGCCTAAGATAGGGTAGGGGCCGGGCTCGTTGCAAGTGCCCCGAAAAAATCGTGCCTACCCCCGCTCCCGCCGCCAGCCGGTACCTTTGCCTTCCTATGAAATTTGCCACCAAAGCCATCCACGCCGGCGTGCATCCGGACCCCACCACCGGGGCCATCATGACGCCCATCTACCAGACCTCGACCTACGCCCAGCGCTCGCCGGGCGATAACAAGGGCTACGAGTACTCGCGCACCCACAACCCCACCCGCACCCAGCTCCAGGATGCCCTAGCGGCCCTCGACAACGGGAAGCACGGCCTGGCCTTCGCCTCGGGCATGGCGGCCATCGACTGCGTGCTGCGCCTGCTGAAGCCCGGCGACGAAGTAATCTCGACCGACGACCTCTACGGCGGCTCCTACCGCATCATGACCAAGGTGTACGAGCCGCTGGGCATCAAGTGCCACTTCGTGCCGATGGGCGACCTGGCGGCGGTGCGGGCCAAAATCTCGCCCAACACCAAACTGATTTGGGTCGAAACGCCGACCAATCCGCTGCTTAATATTATTGATATTGAAGGCGTGGCGGCCATTGCCAAGGAGGCCGGCGCGCTGCTGGCCGTGGATAACACCTTCTCCACGCCCTACTTGCAGGAGCCATTGGCGCTGGGGGCCGACATTGTGGTGTATTCGCTCACCAAATACATGGGCGGGCACTCCGACGTGGTGATGGGCGCGCTGGTTTTCAACGACGACGACTTGCTGACGCGACTCAGCTTCTACCAGAATGCCTGCGGCGGTACGCCCGGCCCGCAGGACTGCTTCCTGGTGCTGCGCGGCCTCAAAACCCTGCACCTGCGCATGCAGCGCCACTGCGAAAACGGCCGCGCCGTGGCCGAGTACCTGCGCCAGCACCCGAAGGTAGAAAAAGTGTACTGGCCAGGCTTCGAGAGCCACCCCAACCACGCCGTGGCCGCCCGCCAGATGCGCGACTTCGGGGGCATGATTTCGTTCGTGCTCAAGGGCGATAAGCAGGCCGATGCCATCGCGGTGCTCGAAAAATTTCAGCTCTTCACCCTGGCCGAAAGCCTGGGCGGCGTGGAAAGCCTGAGTGGCCACCCCGCCACCATGACCCACGCCAGCATCCCGGCCGAGCAGCGCCGCCAGGCCGGTCTCTCCGATTCGCTCATCCGCCTCAGCGTGGGCGTGGAGGATGCCGAGGATTTGATTGACGACCTGGCCCAGGCCATAGGGTAGGGGGTAGGGCCGCAACCCAAACCCGCGGCTAGGCCCGTAGGTAGCGGGGCCGCCCAGACCAGGGCGGCCCCAACCAGCTAATCGTGTGCCTTTTAGTATTCATAATCAATCTATTAACTGCTTGTGTTTCGGCGCGGCAGGTGCTGCCTACCCCCATGCCCGCCGGCCACGCAACTATCTCTTACCTCGCCCTGGGTGACTCCTATACCATCGGCGAGGGGGCGGCCCACGCCGACCGCTGGTCGGTGCAGCTGGCCGCGCTCGACCGGGCGCAGGGGGGGCGGCTCGCTAACCCGGACATCATCGCCCACACCGGCTGGACCACCGCCGAGCTGCAAGCCGCCATTGTGGCCAGTGGCAACCACCGCCGCGACTACGGCCTGGTGTCGCTGCTCATTGGGGTCAACAACCAGTACCGGGAGCAGTCGATAGCGCTGTACCGCGCCGAACTGCGCGAGCTGCTGGCCACGGCCGTGGCCTTCGCGGGCGGGAATGGCGGCCGGGTAGTGGTGCTCAGCATCCCCGACTGGGGCCAAACCCCTTTTGCCCACGACCGCGACCGGGCGCAAATTGGCCGCGAGATAGACGAGTTCAACGCCGTGGCCCAGGCCGAGTGCCAGCGCGCCGGGGTAGCCTTTGTGGATATTACGCCCCTCACCCGCGCCGCCATGGGGGAGGCCGGCCAGTTCACCCACGATGGCCTGCACTACACCGGCCCCCAGATGGCCCACTGGGCGGCGCGGACGCTGCCCGTAGTGCAGGCGCTGCTGAGGTGAGAAGCCGCGCTTGAGCTTGCAACCAATGAGTCTGCTCGTTGGCTCTCGTTGGTGTAGCTTCCCTCAGCCATAACCCGCTCGCCACGACTATGAAAAAGCTTCTGTACCTGCTGCCTTTGCTGGCGCTGGCTCGCCCGGCCCTAGCTCAGCACACCGAATTAATTGGCCGCGCCGGGGGCAACCTGGCTTGGTTTGGCGGGCGCGATGCGGCCGCTACGTCGTTTATCAACTACAACACGTTTCTGGGCACCACCAGCGGCTACACGAATAGCCCGTATGGCAGCCGGGCGGGCGTAGGCTTCGGGCTAGGTGGGCGCGTGTTGCGCGTGACGCGGCCGGGCGTGCTGCTGGCCTTCGACCTGGGCTACGACTGGCAGCAAGCGCGTACTGAAATTACTAGTCTCTACTATTCAAGTGGCCTTTCCTCGGCTTTAGTCCAGTATGCGGCTAATGGCAGCTCCCACTACCGCACTCAGAATATCAGCGGTTTTCTGGGGGTAGGCTACCGGGCCAAGCTACCCGGCGTGGTAGTAGATGCGCTGGTTGGCCCTGAGCTAGCGGGCGTAATTGGGGGCCACGAAAAAGGCCGCGGTATCTACAACGATACCAAATGGACCGTGGACGAGCGTCGCGACCCCAGCTATCCGCTCGATGCCCGCCTGCGCGCTGACCTCACGGCCTGGCGGGGCCGCACGGGCCTGAACGCCAGCTATTCGCTGGGCTTTATGAATTACCAGGGTAGCTTAGTAGGCAGCTCAGCGGAAGTATACGCCCGTGTTTTGCGACTGGGGCTGGCCTACCGGCTACGGTAGGCGCGGTGCTTGGCGGGGGTAAAACATTCGCCCCACCGATGCGTCTAGGGCGCTGCGGCTGCTTGGTGGCTGCTTGTCACTATGCAGCTCCAGCCCCACCACACTGGCCAAAAATACGTCAACGTGTTGCCCACCAGCGTAAGCCCGCCCTCGGGCTACGGCCGGCTGCTGCGGCGCTACCTCTTCGAGAAAGCCGAGCGTGAGCCGAGCCAGCCGCTAGGGCCGTTTCGGGCCGACGCGGCGGCGCTGGCCGCCCCCGTGCCCGCCGACTCGCTGCGCGTTACCTGGCTGGGCCACAGTACGATACTGCTCGAAATAGATGGCCGCCGCTTCCTCACTGACCCGGTGTGGGCCGAGCGGGCTTCGCCTTCGCAATTGGTAGGACCCAAGCGGTTTTTTGCGCCGCCGCTGCCGCTGGCCCAACTGCCGCCGCTTGATGGGATTATCCTCTCGCACGACCACTACGACCACCTCGACGAGGCGGCCATTCGGGCGCTGGCCCCGCGCGGCGAGCACTTCTACTGCCCCCTGGGGGTGGGGGCGCACCTGCGCCGCTGGGGCGTGCCCGCCGGCCGCATCACGGAAGCCACGTGGTGGGATGCAATTTCCCTACCCCTTGGTTTTGAGCTGATTGCCACGCCGGCCCGTCATTTCTCGGGACGCGGGCTGCTGAACCGTGACAGTACCCTCTGGGCCTCGTGGGTGCTGAAGGGGCCGCACCACCGCGTGTTTTTCGGCGGCGACTCAGGGCCATTCGATGAGGCGTTTCAGCAAATTGGGGCGGCTTATGGGCCGTTCGATTTGGTGCTGCTGGAAATCGGGGCTTCGGACCCCGAGTGGGCCGATATTCACCTCGGCCCCGATAACGCGCTGGCGGCCCACCGGCTGCTGGGCGGCGGCCCGCTGCTGCCACTGCACTGGGGCACCTTCAACCTGGCGCTTCATGCCTGGCGGCAGCCGGTGCAGCGCCTCATTGCGGCGGCCGACGCGGCGGTGCCATTGCTGCTACCCGCCCCCGGTCAGCGCGTAGACGTGGCGGCTGGGCCAGTTAGTTCGTTCTGGTGGCTGGCGTAGAACACTATACAGTAAGGGAAGCGCCGGGCTTGCGCCGGTTGGGGGGGTAGGCGGATGGTCAGTTGGGCGCTCGCCTACCCCCCTTCCGCTGCTTGCCAGGCTGCGTACAGCTTGGGGTAGCTAGCCGGGCAGTTGTGTGGCATTGTTACCGGAATATGTTGGATAAAAATTGCCTAGATGAAAAGCTGATGTAATTTGCCTGGGTTAAATTTCAGTCAGCTAATCTTCATTAAGCTTATTTTCCATGAGAAAAACGCTACTTACTCCCCTCCTGGTAGTATCGGCCCTGGTCGCCCACGCCCAGAAAATAACCGTGACGGGCCGCGTACTTAGCGCTACCGGCGAGGCCCAGCCGGGGGCCACCGTGCTGGAGCGCGGCACTAACAACGGCACGGCCGCCAACGCCAGCGGCGAGTTTTCGCTGTCGGTAGCGCCGACCGCCACGCTCACTATTTCGGCCATCGGCTTCGCTACCCAGCAGGTGGCCGTGAACGGCCGCACCCGCCTGGACGTGCGCCTGACGGCCTCGGCTACCGACATCGGCGACGTGGTGGTAACCGGCTCGCGGGCCGCCGTGGGCCGCTCCAACGTGCTGACCACCGCGCCGGTAGACGTGATTACGGCTCGCGAAATCCGGGCCTTTGCCCAAACCGACGTGAGCCAGGTGCTGACCTACGCCGCGCCGTCGTTTCAGTCGTCGCGCCAGTCTATTTCGGATGGCACCGACTTTCTGGACCCCGCCAGCCTGCGCGGCCTTGGCCCCGACCAGGTGCTGGTGCTCGTGAACGGCAAGCGCCGCTACAGCCAGTCGCTGGTCAACATCAACGGCACCATCGGACGCGGCTCAGTGGGCACCGACCTCAACACGATTCCCACGGCCAGCATCAAGCGCATTGAGGTGCTGCGCGACGGCGCGGCGGCCCTCTACGGCTCCGATGCCATTGCGGGCGTTATTAACATTCAGCTCAAAGACGACACCACGCACACCAGCGCCAGCAGCCTCTACGGCCAAACTACCCAGGGCGATGGTAAAACTGAGCAGGTCGATTTCAGCACCGGCATCAACCTCAACAAGCGCGGCTTCCTGGATTTGAGCGGCCAGTTTTTGAACCGCGGCTACACCAACCGCTCGTTTTCGGATACCGCGCCACTCATGTATCTGGGCGGTAACGGCGGCAACTACCCCGCATCGGCCACTACCGAGCAGAGCCGGCGCGACCTCAAGGCGCAGGACGATGCGCTGGTGGCCCAGAACGGCTTCGACCGGCGCGACATCCGGGTGGGCCAGTCGGACTCGCGCAACTTTGGGGCGATGTTCAACGGGGCCTACCGCGTGGGGGCGGGCTACGAGGTCTATTTCTTCGGCGGGGCTTCGTACCGCACGGGCCGCGGGCCGGGCTTCAACCGCCTCCCCAACCAGCCCACCCAAAGCGACCTGAGCTTGTTTCCGAACGGCTTTCTGCCGTTTATCAACAGCGTTATCAACGACCACTCGGGTACTTTGGGCGTGCGCAAAAATCTGAACGGCTTTGCCCTGGACCTGAGCAATACGTTTGGTCGCAATAACCTAGCCTTCAATATTGATGGCACTGTCAATGCGGCGCTGCCGCAGCTGCCCGGCCTGGTAAACCCCACTAATTTCTACGCCGGCCGCCTGGCTTTCATGCAGAATACGACCAACCTGAGCGTGTCGCGCCGCTACACCGAGGTAGGGCCGCTGGCGACGCTCAACGTGGCCGCCGGGGGCGAGTTTCGGGTGGATAACTACCTGATTGAGCAGGGCGAATATGCTTCGTACTTTGGGGCGATAGGCGGCCGCACGGCCAGCAACGGCGCGCCGGCCGCCGCTGGCTCGCAGGTGTTTCCGGGCTACCAGCCCAGCAACGCGCTGAACAAGACGCGCACCAACCTGGCCGGCTACCTCGACCTCGAAAGCGACATTACCGATAAGCTACTCGTGCACCTGGCCGGCCGCGCCGAAAACTACAGCGACTTTGGCGGCAACGTGAGTGGCCAGGCCGGGGCGCGCTACAGCCTCATCGAGGGGCTGGCGCTGCGGGGCTCCATTGGTAGTGGCTTTCGGGCCCCTTCGCTCCAGCAGCGGTATTTCAACAACACGAGCACGCAGTTTGTAAGCGGGCTGCCGCAGCAGGTGCTGACGGTGAACAACGACAGTCCCATCGTGCGCAACGGCTTTGGCGGCAGCGGCCAGCAGGGCTTCGGCGTGGAGCCGCTGCGGCAGGAGAAATCGAAAAACTACGGCCTGGGCCTCACGGCCACCGTGGCGCGCCAGCTCACCCTAACCGTGGATGCGTACCAGATTGACATTCGCGACCGCATCGTGCTGTCTTCGGCGTTCACGCGAGCCAATCCCTTGGTAGCTACTATCCTGGGTTCGCTGCCCGTTAGCCAGGTGCAGTTTTTTGCTAATGCCGTGAACACCCGCACCCGCGGCCTCGACGTGGTGGCCAACGAGCGCATTGCGCTGGGCCCCGACAGCCGCCTGCTACTCACCGCCGCCGCCAACTTCAACAGCACCGAGGTAACGAGCTTCAACTCCTCGTCTTCGACCATCAACAACGACCAGACGCCCGGCGTCAACAACCTGCAAAACCGCCTCTTCGACCGCTCGCAGCGCACGCGCCTGGAGCACGGCAACCCGCGCAACAAAATCAACCTGGCCGCCGCCTACAACGTGGGCAAGTTTGGGATAGAGGCCCGCTCGGTGCGCTTCGGCCAGATTCAAACCGCTGACGCCGACCCGACCCGCGCCTATCTCGACCAGACCTTCTCGGCCAAGTGGATTACCGACCTTACCGTGAACGTGCAGCTGGCTAAGCAACTAGGCTTAGTATTCGGGGTCAATAACTTGTTCAACGTCTACCCCGATAAAATCTACGTGGACCCGCGCAACAATCCCAACAACTTCTCCACGGACCCCGCCACGAGCTTCAATTCCTCACTCGATAACTCCAACCGCGGCCGCTTCCTGTACAGCGCCAACCAGTTTGGCTTCAACGGGGCCTACTACTTCGGCCGACTAAATATCACGCTTTAAAAAG
This sequence comes from Hymenobacter psoromatis, assembly GCF_020012125.1. Lineage (NCBI taxonomy): Bacteria > Pseudomonadati > Bacteroidota > Cytophagia > Cytophagales > Hymenobacteraceae > Hymenobacter > Hymenobacter psoromatis. The sequence continues at coordinate 3,554,571 of NZ_JAIFAG010000001.1, read as the reverse complement.
AGCTTTGGCCATGAAAAAGCCCGCGCTGCACTGGCAGCGCGGGCTTTTTAGCGTTTAGCTGCGGGCTCAGTTGCCGGCGCGCAGCAGGCGCGCCAGCGGCCGGCCATCGGCCCCGCGCGCCACGTAGAGGCCGGCCGGCAGGGTAGGGGTAGGCTGCCATTGCACGCGGCCATCGGCGTCGGCCTGGAGCCGGGCCACCACGCGTCCCAGTTCATCCACCACGATAATGGCCTGCCCCCCGGCCGCCTGAAACTGCATCTGCTCGCGGAAGGGCATGGGGAAGGCAGCCGCGTCGGTGGGGGGTAGGGCCGGGCGTCCGGCCAGCGCCGCGCCGGGGGCCGAAACCAGGAAAACAAATGTTTGTTCCTTACTGGCATTGAGCGGGCAACCATTATCAAAAACGGCCACGGTAGCCGTATAGCGGCCCGGTGGCAACGTGGCAGGCACCTGCCAGGTGAGCTGGGCCTGCGTCGGGCTAAGGGTCGTGAGGCTGAGGCCCGGCACCACGCCCGTAGCATCGCTGCTGAAGCGCAACGCCTGGCCCGCGTCGGGGTCGGCGGCGCTCAGCGTAAGGCTGATTGCCTGGCCCGCCCGCATCGGTATTACCTGGCTGGGCAGCTGCGCGGTGCCGTTGGCCAGTGTGAGGCCCGTGAAATAGGGCGGGTTATTGGTAGCGCTGTAAGCGCGTGGTGTAGCCAATGGGCTGCCAGGTGCCGTTTATCCGCCGGTACTCGCTCACGCGGGCCGCCATCGCGTAGAAGCCCTGCCGCACGGGGTCGGCCGGCGCGGTGAGGGACCCGGTAGCTGTATTCAGCTGAAACTGCCCCGGCATAAAGTTTAGCTCGTCCATTCCGCATAGTACAACCGGCGGCACCCCTGATTGCGGCGTTACGAAGCTATACGCCAGTGAGTCGCCGTCGGCATCAAACGTACTGAAGCTATAGCGCTGCGCCGAGTTACCGCAGAGATAGGGTAATAGGTTAGTCAGAAACTGGGGTGAGTTGTCTTGCGCCGCCAGCGCATTATCCAAAAACGCGCTGATGTAAAAGGACGTGTTAACCGAATTGGCGATGTTCACAATATCCGCCGACCTATTTTCAGCATATATACTCAAGGTCCACTGGCCGCGGGGCAGGTCCACGTCCGTTTCAAAAAGGTAGGTATAATACGTGCGGATGGGCGTGGTAGGCGAGCAGCCAATGGCCGTCAACTGCTGTGGTGATTGTTTACGGCGTACCGTCACCGTGAAGTAATCGGTGGCTGCCGCGTTGCAGCCCCCGCGGTTGCACGTCAGGTCCACAGCGGTTTGGTCCACGCCATTCGCATCCCTGAACAAGCGCACCGTGACGTGGTAGCGCGGCACCCCGGCCGTGGTAACGGCTACCGGCGCGTAGGCAATATCGCCCCCTAAAATGTGCGTGGCGTGTGCGGCTTGCAGCCCGCCTACCCCCAGTAGCAAGGCCAATAACCAACGGAAGCGGAGCGGTGTAAACATATTCAAGTCGTGAAAAGAAGAATTGCTAAACTAAGTTACTTAAATAGCGGCCGCTACGCGAGTTGCCAGGGGGAATTTTTGCGAATCTGGAGGCTAGTACCGGCCTGGCCCTTGCTCGCCTTACGGTTGCTAATAGGGGGTAGGGTAGGTGCGGCCCGCGTCGCCCTACCCCCCGGCCGGGGCCCGATGGTAACTGTGGCGTAATTTTGCCATCCGCGGCGGGCCCCGAATAATAGCCCAGCTTGGCTGCTGGCTGGTAGCCTCCGCCGCGCCTCTTATTTGTCATCATTCTAGTACTCACCCGTATGGCTTGGTTTAAGCGCCAGGAAAAGGGCATCAGCACCCCCACCGAGCAGAAAAAGGAAACGCCCGACGGCCTCTGGTACAAGTGCCCCGAGTGCAAGACCGTGGCCACGATGGCCGAGCACAAGCGCCTGCACTACGTGTGCGGCAACTGCGGCCACCACGACCGCATCGACGCGGCCGCCTACTTCGAGCTATTGTTTGATAATAACCAGTTTACGGAGTTGGATGCCGACCTTACCTCCGCCGACCCGCTGCACTTCGTGGATACCAAGGCCTACCCCCAGCGGGTGCAGGCTACCGAGAAAGCCACCGGCCTCAAAGACGCCGTGCGCACGGCCCACGGCCTGAGCGCGGGCCAGCCGCTGGTTATCGCGGCAATGGATTTTCGCTTCATCGGTGGCTCGATGGGCTCGGTAGTGGGCGAGAAAATCGCGCGTGCCATCGACTACGCCCGTCAGCACCGGGTGCCATTCCTGATGATTTCGCGCTCGGGCGGTGCCCGCATGATGGAAGCCGGCTACTCGCTCATGCAAATGGCCAAAACTTCGGCCCGGCTGGCGCTGCTGGCCGAAGCCAAAGTGCCCTACGTCAGCTTGTTAACCGACCCCACCACGGGCGGCGTCACGGCCTCGTTTGCCATGCTCGGCGACTTTAATATTGCCGAGCCGGGCGCGCTCATCGGCTTTGCCGGCCCGCGCGTCATCAAGGAAACCATTGGCAAGGACCTGCCCAAAGGCTTCCAAAGTGCCGAATTTGTGTTGGAACACGGCTTCCTCGATTTTATCGTGGACCGCCGCGAGCTGAAGCCGCGCCTCGCTGAATTGCTGTCGATGGTGAGCATAGTAAAAGTGCAGCAAACGCCTGCCGCATGAGGCGAAATCAGGTGCAATTTCTTATGGATTAAGTTCTATTTTTAACTGTTTGGCACGACTTTAGGAAACCCCGTTTTGGTAACCAAAGCGGGGTTTTGCGTATAAGTCCTCGGTGGTAACCATATTTTTCTTCACCAACCTTTCAGATTATGACTACTACAAAGTCTTTCCTGGCCGTTTTGCTGGCCTTCGTAATGCTCCTAGGCTCTTGCGCTTCTTCGCGCCAACCCGCCAATGGGTCGCTCTCCGATGCCAACGGCTCAGGCGTACGCAAGGATGGCATGAATAAAACCACGAAGGGCGGCCTACTGGGGGCCGGTGGCGGTGCGGCAGCCGGCGCGCTGATTGGCGGCCTGTTCGGCGGCGGCAAAGGCACGGCTATTGGCGCGATTCTGGGCGCGGCGGCGGGTGGCACCACGGGCGCGCTCATTGGCCGCAAAATGGATAAGCAAGCTGCTGAATTGCAACGTAATATGGCCGGTGCGAAAGTTGAGCGCGTGGGCGAAGGCATTAAAATTACCTTCGACTCAGGCATCCTGTTTGACACGAATTCGGCTAATCTGCGTGCAGCCTCTACCGCTGATATCGACAAGCTATCGACTACTCTCAAGGAATACCCCGATACTAATATTTTAGTCGAAGGCCACACCGATAACACCGGCACCGATGCCATCAACCAACCCTTAAGCGAGAACCGCGCCCAATCGGTAGCTACGGCTCTGACCGCAGATGGCGTAGCTGGCAGCCGCGTTACCACCAAAGGCTATGGCTCGTCGCAGCCCGTGGCCGATAATACGACCGATGCCGGCCGCCAGGCCAATCGCCGGGTTGAAATTGCCATCTTCGCCAACGAAAAGATGAAGAAGGCCGCCGAGAACGGCACCCTCTAACCGGGGCCTACCCCCCTCCCCAATAGTAAGCCCAGAGCCACTAGCTCTGGGCTTTTTTTGGTTAGATAGAGTAACCTGCCCGAAATACCAACCGTTGAAATCCTTGCGGCTTCCCAATCGCTTCTCTTTTCTTTCCTACCCTTAAGCCTTGAAAATTTTATGAAAAGCTTCTCCAAATCTTTTGTGATACTACTGACATTCTTCGCTTTAATAGGTGCGGCGGCTCACGCCCAAGACAAGCCTAAGGGCTGGAGCCGCAAGGCCAAGGGTGCCGCCATTGGTGGGGGTAGCGGCGCGGTAGTCGGTGGCCTATTGGGCGGCGGCAAAGGTGCCGTAGTTGGGGCTGCCGCCGGCGTGGTAGGCGGGGGCCTCATTGGCCGTAGCGAAGACAAGAAAAAAGACCCCGCCCGCTACAACCATTATCATAATAAGTAGCAGCCTCCCGGCCATGAAGCAGCGGCGCACGAAAAAGTCTGGCTCGGCGCCGGGCTTTTTCGTGCGCCGGGGATTGGGGGTAAGGGTAAGAACTAGCCCGAGTTTGGCAAGGTGGTTGCAAATGCCAAACTTGCCAGCGCATTGCGCTAGCGTACTCATTCCTATTTTTATTTTTTCAAATTCATGAAAAGCCTGAAACTCTCATTTTCTTACCTGCTGGCGGTTCTGCTGCTGCTGGGGCACTTCGCGCAGGCGCAAACCACTACCGTCACCACCGACCAGCCGAAGGGCATGAGCAAAACGGTGAAGGGCGGCATCTTTGGTGGCCTAGGCGGCGCGGCGGGCGGCGCTATTCTGGGCCGCGTTATTGGGGGCAAGGGCGGCACGGCCAAGGGGGCTATCCTAGGCGCGGCTATCGGCGGCGCGGGCGGGGCCCTTATTGGCCGCAAAATGGACAAGCAGGCTGCCGAGTTGCGCCGCGACCTTGACGGGGCCACCGTGGAGCGCGTGGGCGAAGGAATCAAAATCACTTTTGCCTCGGGCATCCTGTTCGGCAGCAATTCTTCGACCCTGACGCCCGCCGCCACCGGCAGCATCGACGAGCTGGCTACTACCCTTCAGAAATACGCCGACACCAATATCACGATTGACGGCCACACTGACTCGTCGGGCTCCGATGCCATTAACCAGCCCCTGAGCCAGCGCCGCGCCCAGGCCGTGGCCAATGAGCTAACCGGCAAAGGCGTAGACAACAGCCGCATCACGGCCACTGGCTATGGGTCGTCGCAGCCCGTGGCCGATAATACGACCGCAGCCGGCAAGGCCCAGAACCGCCGCGTAGAAGTAGCCATTTTCGCCAACGAGAAGATGAAGAAAGCTGCTAAGAAAGGTCAATTATAGGACCACTGGCTTTATGACTTTTGTGGACGAGTAACTCGTCTTTATCCGGGAGAAATCAGCAGAGAGGCCGCTCGCAAGAGCGGCCTCTCTTTGCGTTAAGAAGGGAGGGTAGCAGCCTGAACTTGCCAACTTATGCGCAAGCGTCATCCTCCGCGCCGCGTAGCCCGCCTGTTCAAGGTGCTCGCGCACGAGCTGAAAGCTCCTGCTGCTACTCACCTATTTTCTGCACCAGACAGCAGGCTCAGAAAAAAAGAGGCCGCTCATGCGAGCGGCCTCTTTGGCGATTTCCCCTATACAAAGACGAGTTAATTGTCCACGAAATCCGTGGTCTTATTTGTATGCATCTACCTCGGCGCGCATCATGGCGTTGAAGCGCGAGCCGTTGTTGGCGAGTGTCACCAGGTTCCAGCCTCGGCCGATGGCGTAGCTCCAGGTGCGGCTATCCTTGAACTCGAAGGTGGGGCGCAAAATCTGGCCGTAGGGCGTGTAGTTATCCATAAAATTGGTGGTATAGAACTTGTCGCCGCTCACAATCCACTCCATCGCCACGTAGAAACCTTCTTCGGGCGCGATGAGGTTGTAGGGCGATAAATCGACTGTAAACCATTCGCCGCCGCGCGCCGCCGATACAATCACGCTCTCCGTGAGCATGTCCTCGTTGGGCGCGTTGTAGTTGCCATTGGCCTTGTAGATACGCACCCGGAAGGGCTCGCGCGGGAAGCCGTTTTCGCCAATGTAGAACGAGACCGTGCGAATAGCGCCCAGCTTCTTGGCCTTCTCATTCTTGCACATAAAGGCATACTGGCTGCCCGGCATGCCCTGAATCATGCCCGCGCCCGGCGAATTGGAATGCGCCCCGAGCATCAGCGGCCGCACCTTGCTAGCCTCAATCTGCACGTTGGACAGCGCGATGGCTTGCCGCGGCAATTGCAGGATAATCTCCTCCATATTGGTGCCGCGCTTCACGTAGAGGGCCGTGCGCTTGTAGCCCAGCGCCATCACGATAATCGAGTCTTCGGTCACCTTTGTGGGCATAGCCAGCTGAAAGTAGCCGTACTCGTTGGTGAGCGCGCCGGTTTGCTCTTCGGCCAGGTTGATGGAGGCGAACGGAATCGGGTCCTGCGTTTTTTCATCTACCACGCGGCCGGTAATGCGTCCTTCCTGCTGTGCCCAGCCCAAGGCGGGCCACGAGCTAGCGACTAATAATAGTAATAGTAAACGCTTGAGCATAATTAAAAAGAAAAATGGATAAAACTCAGACTCGCAAATTTAACCGGTAGCCAGGCTTTGCAAAGCAACACGGATAAAAAGTCAGAATAAATTTATCGAGTAGTTGGCAAAAGTTTCTAAAAGAAGATTTTAAAGTAAAAAAACCGTTTTTAAGAGAGCAGTAAGTAACCTGGCGCTCAACTATGCTTTGGGCACTAAGGGAGGTTTGAATATGATTTTTATAAGCTGATGCGAATTTTAAAAAAGTAGTCGATTCAGCACCTTGGCACTCGTCTTCTTCTTGGGTTTGCCAAAAAGCGTAAGGCTAAGAACCAGCTATTTAATCATATCTACCTCGGCCCTAATCATGGCGTTGTAGTGTTGGCCGGCGGAGGTTGCCATCGTCAGCAGCGTCCAGCCCTTACCGATGCTATAGTTCCAGGTGCGGCTTTCCTTGAACTCGAAGGTGGGGCGCATAATCTGGCCGTAGGGCGTGTAGCTCTCGTCCATAAAATTGGTATTGAAGAACTTATCGCCGCTCACAATCCATTCCATCGCCACGAAAAAGCCTTCTTCAGGTGCTACTACGTTATAGGGGGTCAGGTCTACAGTGTACCACTGGCCGCCCTGCGGAGCTGACACTACCACGTTGTCGGTCAGAATATCCGTGTTGGGCGCGTTGTAGTTGCCATCGGCCTTGTAGAGGCGCACCCGGAAAGGCTCGCGTGGGAAGCCGTTTTCGCCGATGTAGAACGACACTGAGCGGACGTTGCCGAGGCGCTTGTTTTTGTCATTTTTCACAAAAAATGCGCACTGGCTACCGGGCTGCCCTTGTAGCAGGCCATCGCTGGGACGGTTGGCGGTAGCTCCGAGCCCGAGGTTCTTAATCTTGCCACCCTTTACCAGCACATTTTGCAGGGCAATAGCCCGGCGGCTTACTTCCAACACCATATCAGCCATTGGCTTGCCACGCTGCACCGCGATGGCAAGATGGTCGTAGCCCAGCGCCATCACGATAAGCGAATCGGTGTCATTCTTGGATGGCCCAGGCAATTGAAAGACCCCAAACTCATTACTTAGGGCTCCGGTCTGCTCGTCTTTGAGACTAAGTGAAGTGAACGGCAGCGGTTCCTTAGTGGTCTTATCGATAATCTTGCCGGTGAGCGGAGCCGCGGCGGGCGGCGTAGTCTGAGCGTGCACTATTACAGAAGTGCCGCACCAGAATAATGCAAAATAAAATAGACGTTTTAACATTTTAAGGTAGAAAATGGACTGACTAATGCAAAAATAGGGGCGAAAGTTCAAGTGTCAACTATGAATAAGTTAGCTGGAAAAAAAACATTCAAATACCGGCCCAAACTCGCGCGCCAGCGGCCAGAAATAAGCTGAGCCGCCCACGCACGGTTGGTAATAGGAAAGGTGCGGCAACTAAACGGCCGTATCTTTGTTTGAATTAAATCTAAATAACCCAACGCTCTTCACCGTGGCTCTTTTTCGTCGTTCTGCCGCCGTGGCTGCTCCGCAGCCGGTTTCCGCCCGCCGCACCGCCAACGACCTACGGCCGGGCGAAACGGCTATCGTATGCTGCCTCAAGGACCCACAAATGGCGCTCAAGCTCTTGGATATGGGCTGTATTCCGGGTACGCAGGTGCGGCTGACGGGCCGCGCCCCCCTCGGCGACCCGCTGATGCTGGTGCTGGGGGACGAGGAATACACGCTGTCGCTGCGGGTGAGTGAGGCGCTTACTATTCAGCTAAAAGACTAACTGCGAGTACTATGGCGGGCACTATGCAGGATGTGCGGCCGGCCGCGCCGCAACCCGACTCCGGGGGTAGGGCGCCGGTACCGGAGCGCCTGCCCCGCCTGGCCCTCATCGGTAACCCTAATTCGGGAAAGACGTCGCTCTTCAACCAGCTGACGGGACTGAACCAAAAGGTCGGGAATTTTCCGGGCGTGACGGTGGACCGCAAGACCGGCATTGCGCAGCTGGGTGGGCAGCGCCGGGCCGAGGTGGTGGACCTGCCCGGCACCTACTCGCTCTACCCCAAGAGCCTGGACGAGCGCGTGATTGCCGACTTACTCTACAATCCGCTCTCGCCCGACTACCCCGACTTCGTGGTGGTGACGGTGGATGCCAGCAACCTGCGGCGCAGTTTGCTGCTATTTTCGCAGCTCGCCGATTTGGGTCTACCCGCCATCCTGGCCCTGAACATGACCGACGTGGCCGCCGACCGCGGCATTCAGCTCGACGTGCCGGTGCTGGCCCGCGAACTGGGCGTGCCCGTGGTGCCCATGAACGCGCGCAAGGGGGTAGGGCTGGCGGCGCTCCGCATTCTGATGGCCGACCGCCTGGCTGCCGCGCCGCCCGCTGGCCGCTTCTGGCAGCCCGAGCCGGCGTTGCGGCCGCTGCTGACCGAGATTCGGCGGCATTTCGATTTGCCCAACGACTATCTGGCGCTGCACTACGCGCACCAGTTTCGGCAGCTGCATTTTTTGAGTGAGGCCGACCGCACATTTATGGCGGAGTTGACGGAGCGCTACGAGTTTGACTCGACGGCGCAGCAGGCGGCCGAAACGGTGGGCCGCTATGCCCATATCAATGAGCTGCTGCTGGAAGTGGTGACCGTGACGCGCACCGAGCGCCGCGAGCCGGCTTCCAACCGTATTGATAAGGTGCTAACGCACCGCGTGTTCGGCTATTTGATTTTTCTGGGCATCCTGTTTCTGCTGTTCCAGGCCATTTTTGCCTGGGCGCAGTACCCGATGGACTGGATTGACCAGGGCATTACGGCGCTGAGTGCGGCCATTCAGGCGCGGTTTCACGGGCCGCTGGTGCGGCTACTCACTGAGGGGGTCATTGCCGGCTTGGGCGGGGTGCTGATATTCATTCCGCAGATTGCCTTGCTCTTCGCCTTTTTGGCGGTGCTGGAGGAAACCGGCTACATGGCCCGCGTTACTTTCTTGATGGACAAGCTGATGCGACCCTTCGGGCTGAGTGGCAAGAGCGTGGTACCGCTGATTTCGGGGTTGGCTTGCGCCGTGCCGGCCATTATGGGCGCGCGCACCATTGAAAGCTGGAAGGACCGGATGCTGACCATTTTCGTGACGCCGCTCATGTCGTGCTCGGCGCGCATTCCGGTGTACACGGTACTGGTGGCGCTGGTGGTGCCCAACGAGGCGTGGCTGGGCATTTTCAACATGCGCGGGCTGGTGCTGATGGGCCTCTATCTGCTGGGCCTGGGCTCGGCGCTGCTCTCGGCGCTGATGCTAAAAGTGGTGCTCAAGGCCCGCGAACGCAGCTACTTCATTATGGAGTTTCCGGTGTACCGCTGGCCGCGCTGGAAAAACGTGGGCCTGACCATCGTGGAAAAGGTAAAAACGTTCGTGACGCAGGCGGGTAAGGTTATTATCGCCATCTCGGTACTGCTCTGGGTATTAGCCAGCTATGGCCCCGGCCAGCGGCAGGACCAAGCCGCCGCGCAAGTGCAGCAGCAGGCCGCCGTGCAACGCTGGCCGGCCCTTGAAACCGAACGCCGGGTAGCCTCGGCCCGCCTCGAAACTTCTTACGCCGGCACCTTCGGGCACGTCATCGAGCCGGCCATCCGGCCGCTGGGCTTCGATTGGAAAATTGGTATCGCGCTACTCACTTCCTTCGCGGCCCGCGAAGTGTTCGTGGGCACCATGAGCACTATTTACAGCGTGGGCCAGGATGCCGACCTGGGCACGGTGCAGCAGAAGCTGGCCAGCGAAGAAGACGCGCAGGGCCGGCCGTTCTTCACGCCGGTGCGCGCGCTGTCGCTGCTCGTGTTCTACGTCTTTGCCATGCAGTGCATGAGCACGCTGGCCGTGACCTACCGCGAAACCAAAAGCTGGCGCTGGCCGCTGGGCCAGCTCATTTACATGACTGGGCTGGCGTATGCCGCGTCGCTGTTCGTGTGGCAAGTATTTTCTTAAAATTGAGAACCGTTTGTCTTTGCGAGCGTAGCGCGGCAATCTTTCCTAATCGTTGGGATTACTAACCCGACGATTAGGAAAGATTGCCGCGCTACGCTCGCAAAGACAAACGGTTCCTAAATGCCTCATCATCAATAAAAAACATGTCCGCTTACGAAACCTTGCTACGCCTGGCTTTCCGCACGCCCGCTGAGGCGGCGCGCTACCTCACGCCGGCCGCGCTGGGGGCCTACCTCACCTTTGAGCAGGCAACGCCCCGCGAGCAGCCGTTTCGGTTCGAGCAGTGGCGGCTGGGCGTGGCAAGCGCATTGCTGCGCCTGCTGGCTGACCTCGGCGACCACGAAGAGGCGCGCCGTGCCGCCGACGTGCTGCACCGCGCCCTGAGTACCGCCCAATCGCCGGCCGATATTGACCAGCAGATTAGCAAGGAAAATAAGCTCTTCGACCAGATTTATACCAACCTCTACGTCAACGACGAAGGCGAGGCGCTACTCGACCTGTTTGCCCGCACCCTCGACGCCGACGCGCCCGCCCTGCTGGCCGCCGTGCAGGCTGAAGCCGTGGACCTGGCCCGCGCGCTGGACTTTGAGCGCCCCGCCGACGAGGACGAATAGCCGCCCGTAATGCCACCGCGTGACCGGCAATAAACCTCACGAAAAACGGAGGGGGTAGGGCACGCCCATTCTCCGCTGGTTGTTTATCAGGTACAGCGGCTTGACTGAGCAGCTGGGTTTCATTTTTTGCCGCTTACGAACATGACTTTAGCGTTTTTTGGATTTGCTTTATTGATTCTGGGCTTCAACGCGGGCCGGCTGTCACCGGGCCTGGAGCGACAGCGCGGGCTACTGACGCTGGGCGGCGCGGGCCTGCTGCTCGTGGGCCTGGCCATGAGCACGGTAGTACAGGTTGGGGCGGGCCAGGTGGGGGTGCAAACGCTCTTTGGCAAGGTCGAGAACCAGGTGCTACCCCCCGGCCTAAGCGTGGTGAACCCGCTGGTAGATGTGACGCGCTTCGATACCCGCACCCAGAACTACACCATGTCGGCGGTGCGCAACGAGGGCCAGCAGAGCGGCGACGACGCCATCCGGGTGCTCTCGGCCGACGGGCTCGAAGTCGTGATTGACCTCACGGTGCTCTACCACGTGGTGCCGGCCCAGGCCCCGCGCATTCTCTCCACCATTGGCGTCGATTATCAGGATAAGATAGTGCGTGCTATCTCGCGCACCCGCATCCGCGACAATGCCGTGTACTACGACGCGGTGGCGCTCTACTCCACGCGCCGCGACGAATTTCAGACCCGCATCCTGAACTCGATTGAGAAGGATTTTCGCGCCAACGGCTTGCAGCTCGACCAACTGCTCATCCGTAATATTCAGCTGCCGCAGTCGGTGCGGGCTAGCATCGAGAGCAAGATTTCGGCCGAGCAGGACGCGCAGAAAATGCAGTTCGTGCTGCAAAAGGAAAAGCAGGAAGCCGAGCGCCGGCGCATCGAGGCGCAGGGCCTGGCCGACTACCAGCGCATTGTGAATACCGAGCTAACCGACCGGCTCCTGCAATACGAAACCATCAAGGCCAACCAGGCCATTGCCACCTCGCCCAACGCCAAGGTCATCATTATGGGTGGGCGCGGCAGTGGCGCGCAGCTGCTCATCGGCGATAAGTAGGGGGGTAGGGCTACCATAAAGAAAAGCCCCCGCGACAAACGTCGCGGGGGCTTTTCCTATGAACGATTCCGAAAGCTAATAGCTGGGGTTCTGCACCAGGGTAGGGTTATTGTTGATTTCCTGGTAAGGAATGGGCAGGATTTCCTTCGCATCGTTGGCATTTATGGCCGGCAGCGCGGGCGTATCGGGCGCGCCCCCCGTGCCGGGGATGGCGGGCTGAAACTCGCGGATATTACGGTTCGTGCGCTTAAAATCGTAGAGGCGGAAGCCCTCGAAGGCCAGCTCCAGTTGGCGCTCCTGCAACACGTCGGCGAGAGCCACGCTGGGGAGGGGGGTAGCGTTGGAGCGCTGGCGGATGAGGTTCACGTCCTTCAGCGCCGAGGCCGGGTTACCGGCCCGCACGTCGCACTCCGCCCGGATAAGATACATCTCGGCTAGGCGGATGATGGGAATATCCTGGCCGTAGGTGCGCCACTTGGCGGTGCGCAGCTGCCCCGCCCGCGTGTTGCCGTCGCTCTTGTAAATGAGTTTCTTGGTTTGCAGAATGGTAAGGGTGTCAGTGCCACGCGCATCGGGGCCGTTGGGCGGGCCGTAGAGGGCCGCAAAGCTGTTGTTTACCTGCACGTCGCTGCGGCCGTAGAGGATGCCCTGGTCGCCGGTGGGGCTGTAGCCGGCGAAGAACGTGGCCAGGCCGGCGTTGGCCTGGCCGGCGTTGTTCTGGTCGTTTTGCTGAATCTCGAACAGGCTTTCGGCGCTGTTGCGGTTCGCAAACACGGCGGCCAGCGTGCCGGCCAGCGAGGCCCCGCTGTTGCTTATTACGTCGTTGGCGGCGGCGCGGGCGGCGGGGAAGTTGCCCTGCTGCAAGTACACCCGCGCCAGCATTCCTTCGGCCGAATAGGCAGAGGCGCGGGTGACGTTGAGGGCGGGCAGCTCCGTGATGGCGGCCTGCAAGTCGCTGACCACCTGCGCGTACACTTGTTCCACGGTGGCGCGGGCCAGCTTCGTGTCGGCCTGGGCGATGGTATTGTTGGGTATCAGGTTGATGGGTACGCCAGGCTGAGTGTTGCCGCCGCCCGCCTGGTACTGCTGGGCGTAGAGGCGCACCAGCTCGAAGTACATCGCGCCCCGGATGAAGTGCATCTCGCCCCGGAACTGCTGTCGCTGGGCGCTATCGCTCACCACGGCCAAGTTGGCCAGCACCAAGTTGGTCTGGTTGATGTTGGCGTAGGCCTGCTGCCAGATGCCCAGCGCGTCGGAAATCTGTGGGAGCTGGATGTGGTTGGCTATTTGCGCATAGTTCTGAAACGAGCCCCGCCAGATGAGGTAGCCGTCGCCGGCCATCAGCTCGGGCACCAGAATGAGGTCGGTGCCGTAGAGGTTGGGGTCGTCGAGCAGGGCGTAGCAGCCAATCACGGCCGCGCCCACTTTCTGCGAGGTGTTGAAGGCCGTAGCCAGGTCAATGCTCTGCTGGGGCTCAATGTTGAGCGCGTCTTTGCACGCTGCCAGGCTCAGGCCCAGGGTGAGTGCCAGGGCCGATTTGATTAAAATATTTTTCATAAAATGGGTCAAGACAAGCGGTTAAAAACCCAGGTTGGCTCCAATCAGGAAGGTGCGGGGCAGCGGTGGGGTGTAAAAGTCGTGGCCCAGCGCGATGTTGCCGCTACTGGTCCCGCCTATCCCATTGCCCAGGCCAAATGTGTTCACCTCCGGGTCGTAGCCGGTGTACTTGGTGAGGGTAGCCAAGTTGTAGCCGGTGACGTAGATGCGCACCGACTGCAGGTAGCCGCGCTTCACCAGGTCTGCGGGCAGGCTGTAGCCCAGCGTCACGTTCTTGAAGCGGAAGTACGAGCCGCTCTGAATAAAGCGCGATGAATTGCCAGTACCATTACCCGAGCCGAACCTGGACTGCGGAATGTTGGTGATATCGCCCGGCTTCTGCCAGCGGCCCAGCTGGTCAATGGTCTGGTTGTCAAGGTAGTTGTTGAAGCCCGTGGATTGGTACACGCCGGCCGCGTTGTAGATGTCGTTGCCGTAGGTAAACTGCCCCAGGGCGTTCAAATCGAAGCCCTTGAAGCTCGCCGTGGTGTTCACGCCGCCCGTAAACTTGGGGTTTGGGTTACCTACCTTCTGGTCGGGAGCTGCCCCGTAGTCGTTGCTCTTCGTACCATCGGCCTGGTAGTAGAGCGCGTCGCCGTTGGCGGGGTCCACGCTGGCGTAGCGCTTGGTGTAGAACACACCCAGCGGCTGGCCCTGCGTCACGCGGCTGATGATGGCCCCGCCCGGAATGATGGGGGTAGCGAGCGCGGTAATCAGGTTGCGGTTGAACGACATGTTGCCACCCACGCTCCACTTGAAGTCGCCGTCCAGGATGCGGCCATTCAGCGCGATTTCCAGGCCCTTATTTTGCAGCTGGCCTACGTTCTGGGTGGCGTTGCTGAAGCCGGTAGCCAGTTGCAGCTGGCGGTTGAGCAGCAGCCGGCTGGTATTTTTCTGGTACAGGTCCACCTCACCCGTGATGCGGTTTTGCAGGAAGCCAAACTCTACGCCCAGGTCAGTTTGCTTGGTGTTTTCCCAGGTTAAGGTAGGGTCGCCCAAGGACGCGCCTATCCCTCCCCCTACCCCCGTGACTAGGCCCGACTGGTCGGCGTAGGGTAGGGCCGATACTAGGCTGCGCGACGAGAAGTTGCCAATCTCGGCGTTGCCGGTGAGGCCGAAGCTGGCCCGCACCTTGAGGTAGTTGATGATGGCATTGCCCTTCAAAAAGCTCTCCTCCGACAGCAGGTAGCCAATGGAGCCCGCCCCGAAGGTGCCGTAGCGCCGCTCGTTGCCGAAGCGCGACGAGCCATCCTCACGCACGCTGCCGCTTACCAAAAACTTGTTCCGAAAGGCGTAGTTGACGCGGGCAAAGTAGGAGAGAATGGAAAAGCCGGTGCCCGACGAGCCCGAGCCACCCGTTTTCACGGCCGCGCTGTTGATGCGCGTGAAATCGCTGGTCGGGAAGCCCCGGCCCTCGGCCGTGGTCACGCGCGAGTCGGAGCGCTGGTACGATTCGCCCACCAGCACGTCCAGGTGGTGCGCCTCGCCGAAGTCGCGGGCGTAGGTGGCCGTGTTGTTGTTGGTATAATTAACTACCTGGCTCTGCGCGCTGTAAGAGTAGCCGGTGGCGGCCCCGGTCTGGGTGCCAGCGCTACGCACCAGGTCTTCGTTCAGGTTCAAAAAGTCGCCGCCTACCTCCGTGCGCAGGGTCAGGCCCTTCATCGGCGTAAAGTTGAGGTAAGCCGAGCTGAACGAGCGGTAAGTGCCGGCGCGGTTGCTGCCCAACTCTTGGTCAATCAGGGCGTTGTAGTAGATGGTCTGGGCATTGAGCAGGCCCGTAGCAGGGTCGTATACCGGCTGGGTGGGGGCCAGCGCGTTGAGCTGCAAGGGGTTGGAGAAGTCATTGTCGCCCGCTACCCGGTCGTTCACGGTGCGGGCCAGCGAGGTATTGAGGCCCACACGCAGGTTATCGCGGATGCTGTGTTCGAGGTTCATGCGCAGGCTACCCCGCCGGAAGCGGTTGCCCACGATGATGCCCTTCTGGTCGTTGAAGGTGCCGCTGAGGTAAAAGCGCGTCTTGGCATCGCCTCCGCTCACGCTGAAATCATACTGCGACACGCCAGCACCGCCCCCAAACAGCTTGTACTTGCCTTGGTTACGAAATGCCTGGTTGCTCCAGTTGGTACTGTAGGGCGAATTATAGTCGAGCCCGTAGCCATTAAAAGCGGAGTTCAGGGTAGGATACTGGTTCACGGAGTCAGGACCAATAAGACCCGCATTTGTAAACGCCTCACCCAGCAGCTGGTTGTACTGCGGGCCGCTCAGAAACTGCCGCTGGCGGGTGGGCGCGCTGATACCGTAGTAGTAGCCGGCCGTTACCTTGGTCTGGCCCTGCTTGCCCTTGCGGGTCGTGATGATAATAACCCCGTTCGAGGCCCGCGAGCCGTAGATGGCCGAGGCCGAGGCATCCTTCAGAATACTGATGCTCTCGATGTCGTTGGGGTTGAGGTCGGCCAGTGGGTTCAGCGGCTCGGTGCTGGCCTGCGACTGGTCCTGCGAGGTTACCGGGATGCCGTCAATCACGTACAGCGGCTGGTTGGAGGCCGACACCGACGAGGTACCCCGCACCTGAATGTTCAGCCCCTGCCCCAGTTTGCCGCTGCCTTGGTTGATGACGACCCCCGGCGTGCGACCCTGAATGGACTGCTCGAAGCTGGTCACCGGCTGGTTGGCCACTACCGCGCCCGACAGCTGCACTACCGCGCCCGTGAGGTCGGCTTTGCTTTGGGTGCCATAGCCCACCACCACCGCCTCATCGAGCGAGGTCGCGCTGGCCGACAGCATCACGGTGAGGGTGGACTTATCGCCCACCGGCACCGTCTGGGTGGCATAGCCGATGGAGCTAATAATGAGCGTAGCGCCCGGCTGCACCGTCATTCGGAACTCGCCGTCGGCCCCGCTCGTGGTGCCGTTGGTGGTGCCGCGCTCCACGATGGTGGCCCCCGGCAGCACGCCGGCATCGGAGCCCGACACATGCCCGACGATGGCCCGCGTCTGGGCCAGCGCCGGCAAGGCCGCTATCACCAGTAAGGGGGTAAAAAAATTTCTCATAGGGAAAGGTTTGGTAAAAAGAAGGTTATGGAAAAGGTAAAAATCTTGAGAAAAGAAAAGCTGTGCAAAGCCAAGGCATCTCTACCGAGGGGGTATAGGTTACAAATAAATCACAGAAAATTGAAATTGCCTTAAAACTAGAAGGGATTTCTAAAAATTCGATGAGTTATGCGCCGCAAAGACCTTAGTAATGGTATGGCTTCGGTACTTAGTGCATAGGCCGCTATTTTCACTTAGCTAAAGGGCTAGGTAAGCAACGAAATCCAACGCTTAAACTAGTCAGCGGCCAACGCGAGAACAGCACCGCGCTGACCACCGGGGTCGCCGGCACCTCGAAGCTGATTCGGAATTGGTCCTCGAATGGTACTGAGCTCTACGGCCGGGGTAGGCGCACTACGGGGGGGGGCTTTTCGCTCCTTGCTTCCTGCCAGCTAGCAGCCGCCCGGCCCCGTACCTTTGTTGCCACGCATGAAGCCAACCATTCATTACCTCACCACGGCCGCCGAGGTGGCCGACGCGGCCGCCCATTTCGCCACCCTGCCGCGCATCGGCATCGACCTGGAATTCGACGATAACCGCTATCGCTACGGCCGCCACCTGGCCCTGATTCAGGTCTTCGATGGCCAGGCGGTGTACCTTATCGACCCCCTACCCCTGGAGCCGGCGATGGCCGCCGGCCTGGAGCCGCTGTTCGCGGTGCTTCGCGACCCGGCCGTAGCCAAGGTATTCCACTCCTGCAAATCCGATATTCTGCTGCTCGATGAGCTGTTTAGCGTGAATTGCCGCACCATCGTGGACACCAGCGTGCAGTTTACGCTGCTGGCATTGGAGGATAATAACATCTCTCTCGGCCGTCTCATTCAGAGCGAATTAGGCTTGGAAGTAGATAAGGGCGAGCAGAAATCGAATTGGCTCAAGCGGCCCCTTACCGAAGCCCAGAAAGAGTACGCCGCCAACGATGTGCTATATCTGTTCGAGCTAACCGACCGCCTCACGGCGCGCCTGCAAGAGCAGGGTAGGGCGCAGTGGGCGCAGGAAGAAAACCACGCCCTCGAAGCCGTGCGCTACGGCCGCGACGAGCAGCGCCCGCACCTGCGCCTGGCCGGTAAGTTCCGCATCGGTCCCACCGAGCTGCCCCTGTTCCGGGAGCTGTACGCGCTGCGCGACCGCCTAGCGCGGCAGCTCGACCGGCCCAGCTACATGGTGCTCAGCAACGATAGGCTGGCCGAAATCACGCGCCAGCCGCTGGCCACGCCCAGTGAGCTGCGCAGTGCCGGCGGCCTGCACCCCGAGCTGAAGCGCGCGCCCTACGCCGACGAGCTGCTAGCCCTGGCCACCGCCGAGCTGGCCCCCGACGGCCCGCTGCCCGCCGACCAGCGCCGGCCGCAGCCCTTTCGTCGGCGATTCGGCGGCCCCGCCGCCGCCCGAGCTGAAGCCCGCGAAGCGCTATTGAACAGCCTCAAAAATCACCTGGCTGCCGACTATAGTCCCGTGCTGGCCAACACCGTGCTTAGCAACCGCCTCATCGGCGACGTGGTAGAGCAGGGCAGCCTGACCGCCCTGCGCCCCTGGCAGCGCCAGCTGCTGGGCGAAACCGCCGGCCAGCACGGACTGGGTATTCAGGAGCTGGAAGAGCCGCTGCAAGCGTAGGCAAAAGCTTCGGGTAGTAAAACAACTTGAATGTAGAAGAACGTCATGCTGAGCTTGTCGAAGCATCTTAGCCGCCTCAGTGAGTTACTACCCCCAACGGCTGCTGGTAAGATGCTTCGACAAGCTCAGCATGACGTTCTTTTTTGGTTCTTATTTTTTTTAGCATCTCTACCCGCCCTGGCGCAGGAAAGCCCGGTGCTACGCGGCCGGGTACTCGATGCTGACACTCACCAGCCCATCCCAAACGCGCAGGTCGGCTTAGCCGATAACCGGCTGGGCACCAGCACCAACCTGGAGGGCCGCTTCGCGCTGCGGGTGCCGGCCGCCTACCAGGGCAGCACCCTGGAAGTAGCCCTGCTGGGCTACCGCAAATTTAGCCGGCCCCTACCCCCGCTGCCGGGCCCGGAGCTGCTTATTGAGCTGACCAGTAGCCCCGCCAGCTTGGGCACGGTGAGCGTCACGGCCTCAGCCGAAGGGATTATTCGCACGGCGCTGGCCCGCGTGCCACTCAACTACCCAGTGCGGCCCACCCAGCTCACGGGCTTCTACCGCGAGTCGGACGATGAGGCCGCCAGCGGGCGCTACGACTACCTGGCCGAAGGGCAGCTGCTGGTGTACAAGCCGGGCTACCAGCGCCCCCGCGCCGTCGGCTACGTGCAGGTGCGGGAATCGCGCCGTGTGGACTTGCGCCCCGACTCAACCGCCAGCCAGGTACTACCGGGTATCAACTGGCTGGCGGGCGCGCTCGTGCCCCAGCGCTTCGATTTCGTGCAGCAGCGCCCGGAGTTCATTGACCCCAAGCATTTTAAGGAGTATCAATACCGCTTTAGCCCGCAAACCAGCTACCAGGGGCGGGCGGTATACGTCATCACCTTCGGGCCGCGGCTGGGTTCCAAGCGGGCTGATTTTGCGGGGGAAATCTACATTGATGAGCGTAGCTACGCCTTTTTGGGGGCGGCCTGGCACCGTACGCCAGCCGGTATCCGGCGCGAAAATCTGCTGGTGTTCGAGGCCAGCGAGCGAGCGTATCGCACGGACTATCAGCGCTATGCGGGGCGCTATTATTTGAAGAGCATCTGGTATAACACCGTGGGTAAGTCCCTGGCCGGCCAAGTGCGCCACCACTTGGCCGAGTTTGTGACCACGGCCATCGACACGGCCGGCTTGGTGCCGCCCACCTACCCCGAGCGCAGCCAGTACGCCGATATTTTCCTGAAAACGCCGGTGCTCTACGACTCGGCGTTCTGGCAGCGCTACACTACCCTGCTGCCCAACGCCGCCCTGCTCGACCAGGCTCGCCAGCGCCAGGCCGCTACCTTGCTGCGGGCGCGCCCTACCCCCCCCGCCGCGGCCAACGTGCCGGCTGGGTCAAGGCAAGCGGCGCGGCGCAAGTGGTCGCTGCTCAGTCATTTGCGCTACTCCTACACGGGCGGCCTACTGCCAGTGCGCCTGCCGGCTGCCGACCTGCGCGCTACGCTGGCCCCCGCCGGCTCGGCCCTGCGGGCCGACGTGCAGGCTGCCACTACCCCCCAAAGCCTGACGTACCAGTACGCCTTCGGCGTGCAACTTGACCTCACGCCGACCCTGGCTGCCTACGCTACCACCCGCCACGCGCTGCGCCAGCTGCGCGGTGATGGCTGGGAGGCCGGCTTCACCTTCGCCCCCAACCTCAACCCGCTCGGCCGGCCGTTGCGGGGCAGGGTAGGGGCCGCTTACCTGCGCCAAAGCGTGGGCCGCGAGCTGGGCACCGTGCCCAACCCCGATGCCGGCCTGCGCCTGGCCGGCCAGGCCCTGCCAGGCGACCAGCTCACGTTGTCATTACAAAACGTGACCGATGCCCTGCTGCCCAAGCTCGGCCTGGGCCTGGAGCTGAGCCGCCGCTGGGAAGCCGTGGCCGACCTGGGCTACGTGCTGCCGCTACGCACCCGCGGCCAGCTGCTGGTGGAGGAAGAAAAGGGCTTTTTCAGCCTCAATCAGCACGCGGCCGACCTGAGCTTACCCGCCACCGAGGCGCAGATTTTGGTGAATGGCCAGCCCGCCGCCCGCGGCCCCTGGCAGCCGGGCCGCCTGCTGCTGAGCATGGGCGTGCTGTGGCGGCTGGGGCCGTAGGTGGGGGTAGGGCGTAATTTTGAGCTGAGGCGGCCGGTGGCCCGCCAGTTTTTTTAGTTGAATGACCGAATCTGCCGCGCCTGTTTTTCCTGCTCCGCCGCTGGTTCCGCGCCAGCCGCGCCGCTGGCGCTGGCTGCTGGCCACGCTGCTGCTGGCCGTGCTGGTGGGCACCGGGGCGCTGGCCTACCGCCTGCTCTACGCCCCCAACGTGCCGGCCGCCGTAGACGGCCCGGCCTACCTCTACGTCCGCAGGGGGGTAGGGCTCAAGGCGGTGCTGGATTCGTTGCGGCAGCCGGGGCTACTGCTGCGGCCCGCGGATTTTGCCCGCATGGCGCGCTGGTGGGGCTACGGCACGGCCGCCTACCCGGTGCAGCCCGGCCGCTATACACTGCCCGCCGGCCTTGGCAACCTCGCTTTGCTGCGCCTGCTCGCCAGCGGCCGCCAGGATACGCTGGCCTTCACGCTCAAGCCCTTCCACTACCTGCCGCAGCTGCCGCGCCAGGCCGGCCGCCAGCTCAGCCTAGATACGGCGCAGCTGCATAAGCTACTGGCTGATAACGATTATTTAGCCCGCCGCTACGGCCTCGACACGGCCACGGTGCGCACGCTGTTCATCCCCGGCCCGCTGCGGCTGTGCTGGCCCACGCCGGCCGCCGCGTTCCTGGATTCGGTGGCGGCGCGCCACCGCCGCTTCTGGAACAAGCAGCGGCTGGCTGAGGCCGACTCTTTGAAGATGAGCCCCGTGCAGGTGGCGGTGCTGGCCAGCATCGTGCAGCGCGAAACCGCCCAGCCGCTCGACCGGCCCCGCATCGCCGGGGTATATCTCAACCGCCTGCGCCGGGGCCAGCCCTTGCAGGCCGACCCGACCCTGCTCTGGCCTCTGCACGGCCTGGGCACTCGCAAGCGCGTGCTCAACGTGGATAAAAAAGTAGATTCGCCCTACAATACCTACCGCCACAAGGGCCTGCCGCCCGGCCCCATCACCACGCCCTACCCCCAGGCCCTGGACGCGGTGCTGCGCCCCGCCCACCACGACTATATCTTCTTCTGCGCCCGCCCCGACGGCAGCGGCTTCTCCGATTTTGCCGTCACCTTCGCCGAGCACAAGCTCAACGCCCGCCGCTTCCAGCATCATTTGGATAGCTTAAAGATTAAGCGATGATAATCGTTTGTCCTTGCGAGCGCAGCGCGGCAAGCGCCCCCGAACGAGCGGCGTGGGTTTCGCTCGGGGGCGATTGCCGCGCTGCGCTCGCAAGGACAAATGGTTAATAATCAGCAATCAACAACCAACTCCATGCGTCTCGTCATTCAGCGCGTCCGCGAAGCCTCGGTCACCGTAGCGGGCACCCTCACGGGCCAGATTGGCCCTGGCCTGCTGGTACTGGCCGGTTGCGCGCCCACCGACGACGAGGCCGCCCTAGCCTGGCAGGCCCGCAAATTGGTTAGCCTACGCATCTTCAACGATGACAATGGCCAGATGAACCGCAGCGTACTCGACGTGGGCGGCGAAGTGCTGATAGTGAGCCAGTTTACGCTGCTGGCTGATGCCCGCAAGGGCAACCGGCCTAGCTACGCGGGCGCAGCCCCGCCCGCCGTGGCCGAGCCGCTCTACCGGCGCTTCGTGGCGCTGGTGGCCGCGGCGCTGGGCCGGCCGGTGCCCACTGGCATCTTCGGGGCCGATATGCAGGTAAGTTTGCTCAATGACGGCCCAGTGACGATTGTGCTGGACTCGCCCGCCACTAACGGTTAGTTTTCTATTATGACCCTCGAACAAGCTCAAGCTACGGTAGATGAGTGGATTACGACCACCGGCGTGCGCTATTTCAGCGAGTTGACTAATATGGCCATTCTCACCGAGGAGGTGGGCGAGGTGGCCCGCCTCATCGCCCGGCAATACGGCGAGCAGTCGTTCAAGGACTCGGACCGGGGTAGGGAGCTGGGTGATGAGCTGGCTGACGTGCTGTTCGTGCTCATCTGCCTGGCCAACCAAACCGGCGTGGACCTCACCGATGCGCTAACCCGCAACCTGGCCAAGAAAACCCAGCGCGATGCCACCCGCCACCGCGACAACCCCAAGCTGGCCGGCGGCCCTACCCCCGCATGAACCCGCAGCTCGCCCGCCTGGCGGCCCTGGCCGCGCAGCCCAGCCGCCGCATCATCGGCCTGATGTCGGGTACCTCGCTCGATGGCCTTGACGTGGCGTTGTGCTGCTGCACCGGGGCCGGCGCGGGGCTGCGCGTGAAGTTGGAGCGCTTCGTAACGGTGCCGTATGAGGCTGCTATTCAGGCAAAAATTCGCGCTGTGAGCCAGCCCGCCGTGCGCCTGGAAGACCTGGTGCTGCTCCATGCCGAGCTGGCCCGCCGCCACGCCGCTGCCGTGCTGGCTTGCCTGACCGAATGGGGGGTAGGGCCCACCGAAGTGGACGTGCTCGCCAGCCACGGCCAGACTATCTGGCACGCGCCGCGCCACCAGCACGGCCGGGCCGATTTCCCGCACCACGCCACCTTGCAAATCGGCGACGGCGACCATCTGGCCCAGCTCACGGGCATTATCACACTCTCCGATTTTCGGCAGAAGCACGTGGCCGCCGGCTACGAGGGCGCGCCGCTGGCCCCATTTGCCGACGAGTTGTTGTTTCGCGAAAAAGGTGTTAACCGCCTGCTGCTCAACCTGGGCGGCATCGCCAACTTCACGCTGCTGCCCGCCGATGGTGGCCCCGCCCAGGCCACCGATACGGGCCCGGCCAACACCCTGCTTGATGCTGTGGTGCGCCGCCACTACCCTGGCCGGCTCTACGACGCGGGCGGGCAGCTGGCCGCGCAGGGCCGGCCCCACGCCGGGCTGCTGGCCGCCCTGCTGGCTCACCCGTTTTTCGCCGCGCCCTTCCCCAAAACCACCGGCCCGGAGCTGTTTTCGCCTGCCTTTCTCGCAGAAAACCAGCGCCTTACAACTACCGAATTCCTACCCCCGCCCGACCTGCTGGCGACCCTTATCGAGTTGACGGCCGCCGCCGTGGCCCTGGCGGCCCGCTACTACCTCGGCCCCCGGCCCGCCGCCGAGGTGCTGCTCAGCGGTGGTGGCGCGCACAATGCTGCGCTGCTCGCCGCCCTGGCCCGGCACCTGCCCGCCGCTCCGCTCCGCAGCACCGCCGAAGCCGGCGTGCCCCCCGATGCCAAGGAAGCTCTGCTCTTCGCCGTGCTGGCCAATGAGACGCTGGCGGGCGCGGGCGGGCTGAGCCTGGGCAAGATTTCATTGCCCGGCTGAGGCTAGCGCTGCCGCATGCCAAATCCCAGCACCGCCCGCGCCGCCGTGTCCCGAAACGTGACTTCGAGCAGCACCGGCGGCGGGCGCAGGGCCGAGTCGCGGGCAAACGCGAAGCGGCAAAACCACTGTCCGGGCACGCGTCCATCGCCCAGGCGCGTGCCGATTTGGTATAGCTCGACATGCGCGCCGCGAACCTGTCCTTGCTGCCACAGCGGCCGGGCCGCCGCCCCGAAAGCGGGCAGCCCTACCCCCGCCCGTACCTCCGGGGCCAGCCGGCGGTAGGCGGCGGGGTAGTCGGCCCGCAGTACATCCAGCAAAAACCGCCGCGCCACCTGCGCCTGGGTAGGGCGCGAGTGACGCGGCGGCGTAGGCTGACCAATGCTGAAGGTCAGCGTGATAAGTAGGAAACAAAAACGAACGATAGGCGGAAAGTTTACAGGCGAAATTACTCGGCCTCTTTGGGCACCAGCACGAACACGTCCTCACCGGGCCGCTTCATGAGGTACTTTTCGCGGGCAAATTTCTCCAGCAAGGCCGGCGAGCTGAGTAGCTCGGCCCGGTCCTCCTTCACGGTCTTAATATTAGCCTCGTAATATTCCTTCTCCGACTTTAATTCGCGCCACTTGTGGTACATCTCGTACTGCTTGCCCAGGTCGTTGGAGTCGAACACGGTCATCCACACCACGAAGCCGACGGCCGTGAGGAAGTAGAAGTTGCGCAGCACGCGCAGAACGGGAGTAAGGAAGTTCATCGGTTCCTTGTTCTTAATTTCTGGCTCCTAGCAGTCATTCAACCTAGGAGCCAGAAACTTGAGTTAAAACTTTTTGCCCGGAAAGTACGCCGTTTCGCCCAGTTCTTCCTCGATGCGTAGGAGCTGGTTGTACTTGGCCATGCGGTCGGAGCGCGAGGCCGAGCCGGTTTTAATCTGGCCGGTGTTCAGGGCCACGGCCAGGTCGGCGATGGTGCTGTCCTCCGTCTCGCCCGAGCGGTGGCTCATGATGGACTTGTAGCCGTTACGGCGGCCCAGGTTCACGGCGGCGATGGTCTCGGTGAGGGTGCCTATCTGGTTGACTTTGATGAGGATGGCGTTGGCTACGTGCTCGTCAATGCCCTTCTGAATGCGCTCCACGTTGGTCACGAATAGGTCGTCGCCCACCAGCTGGGTTTTTTGGCCTACCTGCTTGGTCAGGTTCTGCCAGCCGCTCCAGTCGTCTTCGGCCAGGCCATCTTCCAGGCTCACGATGGGGTATTTATTAATCCAATCGGCCCAGTAGCTCACCATCTGGTCGCTGGTCAGCTTCTCGCCGGTGCTCTTCTTGAAGTGGTAGTAGCCATCCTCGTAAAACTCCGACGCGGCCGGGTCCAAGGCAATCATCACCTGCTCGCCGGGCTTGTAGCCGGCCTGCTCAATGGCTTGCAGCACCAGCTGAATAGCCTCCTCATTGCTCTGAATATCCGGGGCAAAGCCGCCCTCATCGCCCACGTTGGTGCTCAGGCCCTTCTTCTTCAGCACGTTCTTCAGGGTGTGGAAGATGTCGGTGCCCCAGCGCAGCGCCTCGGTAAAGCTGCTCGCCCCCACCGGCATTACCATAAACTCTTGAAAGTCAATCTTATTATCGGCGTGTGAGCCACCGTTCAAGATGTTCATCATGGGCACGGGCAGGGTATTGGCCCCTACCCCCCCTACGTAGCGGTACAGCGGCTGGCCCAGCTCCTGAGCGGCGGCGCGGGCGGCGGCCAGGCTCACGCCCAGAATGGCGTTTGCGCCGAGGTTGCCCTTATTGGGGGTGCCGTCCAGCTCGCACATAATCTTGTCAATCAGCGCTTGCTCATACACCGAAAAGCCAATTAGCTCCTCCGCGATTTTACTGTTCACGTTTTCTACGGCCTTGCTCACGCCCTTGCCCTGGTACATCTTGGAATCGCCATCGCGCAGCTCCACGGCCTCGTGCACGCCGGTGCTGGCCCCGCTTGGTACGGCGGCCCGGCCCACGGTGCCGGAATCGGTGGTTACGTCAACTTCAACGGTCGGATTGCCGCGCGAATCAAAAATCTGGCGGGCATGAATGGCTGCGATGTAGCTCATGAGGTATGGAAAAGAGGAGAAGCACAAATGTAGGGCCGCCTGCGGGTAGCGCGAACTTTCCAGTTCGTGCTATAATTCGTTCAGTAGCTCGCCCAGGCGTGCGAACAGCACCTCGTTGCCGCGCTGCGAATAGCCCGCTAGCGCGGTCTCAAACTGCGGTAGCCCGGCTAGAAAGGCTGCCACGTTGGTCGCCGTCAGGGTTTCAAAGTGCCGGCCGTAGCCGCGCTTTTCAATCTCGGCCGCGTTTAGCCACTGCTCAAACTGGGCCGGAATGGGTACCGCGCCCACCGGTTTGCGCAGGTACACGGCCTCCGAAATCAGCGAAAAGCCGCCGTTGGTGAGCACCGCCCGGCAGCCAGCCAGCTCGGCAATGAAGCCGGCTTCGGAGAAAGGCCGCAGCAGCACGTTGCCGTGGGCTTCGTCCTTATTGAAGCCGTACACGCGGAATTCCTGGTCGGGCAGCTGCTGCAAAATCCCCACCAGGTCGTCCTGCGTGGTGGCCGACTGGTACACCAGCACGTAGCCACCGCGGGTGGGGGTAGTGGCCTGAATATCGGGCCGGATAATGCTGGGCACCAACGTAGTACGCTCGGCGTAGCGCGGGCGCAGCGGCAGTTCAAAAAACGTGGTGATGAGGTAATGGCGGGCGCGAGGCAGCTTGACCCGCACCAGGTGGCGCGCCAGGTCGTAGTGCGCCTGCTGGGCCGGTGGCACTACCATGTCGAGGTGCGCCCGGCTGATAATCTGCATGTTATCAATGCTGATAACCGGTACCCGCAGCAGCTTGGCGAAGAAGTAGCTGAACGACTCGAAGTCCGAAATCACCGTCTCGGGCCGGAAGCCGCGCAGTAGCGCCCGGTATTGCCGGAAGTTGGTTTGCAGCGTCTCGGGCGCGGTGCGCAAGGTCAGGCTCACCGTGCGCGACTTCGAGACCGTGAGCTTCTTATACGCCAGGTGAAAGCCCTTGATTTCGAGTACCCGACCCGGAAACGCCCGGTCGAGTAGCGCAAACGCCCGCGAGCTGCTGACTACCCGCACCTCGTGCCCCTGCTCTAATAGCCAGGCAATGACAACTTTGCTGCGGGTGGCGTGGCCCAGGCCCTCGCCCGGCACGCCGTAGAGGATAGTCATGTTCTCAGTAATTAAGGATTAACGATTCGTGATTAATGGACGGTTGGGGTGGGCGAGGGGGGTAGGGCTGCCGGGCGGTAGAGCGTAGTTTGCGGCTTGGTGGGGTTGGCCCGGTTTTCGTTTTAGGCCGGCTTCAAACCGCTTTTCGTCGCGTTCGTCATGCTAAAATCCTCGCTTTTTTCTGCTCCATTTTCCGGTTCTAAAGGTTGGGCGGGCCTGCTGTTATTGCTGGTAGCCACGGCTTGCACCGCGCCGCGGGGCATCACTACGTCGGGCAAAGTAACGCCCCAGGGCGAGTTTCGGGTGGCCTACAACCAGAGCTTCAACGTGGGCACCGCCCCGCTTAGCAAGGCCGGTTCGGCCGTGCGCGATGCCGCCAGCGGCCTCGGCGGCCAGGCCGCCCGCGGCGACACCGTGCGCTACTCCGGCGCGGTGAATAATGTGCAGGCCGCCGCCCTGGCCTACCTGCTCGACCCGGTGCAGCCCGCCGCCGACTTCAGCCTGCGTTACGGCGTGCTGCCGCGCCTCGACGTGGGCTATAAATACGCCTTTGGCTCGCACGTTTTCGACACCCAGTTTCAGCTGCTCGGCCCCACCGGCTCGGTCGAAAACCCTGGCCGCGGGGCAGCCGGCGGCACCACCTACGCCAGCATCGGGCTGCAATACGCCATTCAGCGCACCGGCCTGCCCAGAATCCCCTTCCTCACTGACCTCAACAACCTGCTGGGTCTCTCGGCCTCGCGCCACGACGTGCTTCTTCCGCTCACGGTTAGCCAGTCGTTTGGTCCCGAGGAGGCGCTCGGGGCTATCAGCTACGGGGCCGTGTACGGGCATTCGTGGGTGAGCTATGGCTTCACGCCCAGCAACCTGTACAACCGTGCGGGCGGCACCAAGCTGCCCGACCTGCCCCGCCAGAGCCGCGATTTCTCGTCCTACGGCCTGTTTCTCAACCTCAAACTGGGCTACAAATACGCCTACCTCGTGCCCGCCCTCAGCCTCTACTACCAGAACTACGGCCAGTACACGTTGCTCGACGGCAGCACTACCTCACTGAGCGGCGTCACGTTCATTCCATCGCTGGGCGTGCAGTTTCGGATTCCTAATTTGTCGCGCTGAATGAGCTACTTGCTAAAAGCTCAGGCAGCAAGTAGCTGCTGACGCTCGACCCAAACCGGAATTTGCCATGACAACCCGCTCGATTGAAACCTCGCCACAGCTATATGCTCGCCTCGGCGGAGCTTTGTACTTGGTTATCATCATATTCGGGGGATTTGCGGAGGGGTTTGTAACTGGTAAGCTATTGGTAGCGGGTAATGCCGCCGCTACGGCCCGCAATATTCTGGCCGCGCCGGCCCTGTGGCAGCTTGGTGTGGTGGCCAATACCCTGGTCGTAGTATGTGCCTTGCCCCTGCTGTGGATTGAGTACCTGCTGCTCCGGCCGGTCAGCAAAAACCTGGTACTGCTGGCCCTCTTTCTCAACTTAGCGTCCCTAGCCGTGGAAGCTGTCAGCAAAGTATTTCTGCTGCTGGTGCTGCCGACGCTGGCCAATGCCGGGTACCGCGCCGCCTTTGGGCCAGCCCAACTGGCTATGCTGGCCAACCTGGAGCTACGAGCGCACGACATTGCTTTCAACATCGCGCTGGTGTTTTTTGGCTTTACCTGCCTGGTCAATGGCTACCTGATTTTTCGGTCGGGCTACCTGCCGAAAACGGTGGGTGTGCTGATGCAGGTGGCGGGCGCGTGCTACCTGGTGGCCTGCTTCGCGGCCCTTTTTACCCCGGTCTTGGCCGATGTGCTTCTTCCTGCCATCCTGCTGCCACCGCTGGTCGGCGAGTTGTCGCTGTGTTTGTGGCTGCTGTTGAGAGGCGTGAATATTGCCAAGTGGCAAGCACGGGTAGGCTTGGTGCCCGGCGCGTAAGCAGCATCTTTCTTACTCTCGCAGCAATTGGTCCCTGCAAGCAGCTAGCAACGACCGTCTGGACGGGTATTGCCACATTTATAAAGATTAGGTACCGAAATAATCAGCATAGGGGACTGCCCCAGCAGCCTGGCCGCTGCTCCAGGGCCAGCGTGTCCGCTCAGCGGTAGCTGAGCGGACACGCTGGTGGACTGACTATCGAGTATACCCGCGTGCTGGGATGGGGTGAGCGGACAGGCCACTGAGGCAGTCCAGCTGCGCCAGCAGCTGCAGAGCCACCCGCCAAGCATAGCCCGGCCGGGTGTTAAGAGAGAAAGCAGCAGTCGTAGCGCAAGCCAACTAAGTACTTGGCTCAAAGATGCTGGCTGGCCCGGCCGGTGGCTTCCCGCAATCGACTAAAAGTGGGCGAAGTTCTGCTGGACAGACTATTCAGGCGGGCGACTGGCCGCCAGCTACTACAGTCAGCATCTCTTCAGGGCTGAGGTAGGTGCGGGCCAGGGCTTGCAGGTCGGCAGCGGTGGCGGTTTGGGTCTGGTGTATCAGCTGGGGGTAGTAATCGGGGCGCAGGTCTTGAAGCACCACGTAGCGGTAGCGGTCGGCCTGCTCGAAAATGGTGGCCGAGTCGCCCAGCAGCTTGCCCAAGGTGTAGTTTTTTATGGTTTCCAGCTCATCATCGCCCAGCGGCTCGGTTTGCAGGCGGGTCAGCTCCCGGTCAATCTCGACGCGCGTGGCTTCGGCGCTCTCGCCATTCACGTCGGTGCCGATGACCAGGGCCGCGGCCTGCTCGCGGGCCACCACGCTGGCATGAATGCCGTAGGTAAAGCCCTTGTCCTCCCGAATGTTACGCATCAGGCGCGAGCCAAAGTAGCCGCCCAGCACCTTCACCAGCAGCAGTAGCTCGGGCGTTTGCTCGGTAGTGAGGGCCGGCCAGCGCCGCCCCACCCGCAAGGATGCCTGAAGGCTACCCTCTACCGGCACCGTGACCAGGCCGGTGGAGTAGGCTTGGCTCCTGTCGGCGCAGGGCGGCAGGGCGGGGGGTAGGGCCGCGCCACCTACCGGCTGCCACGCGCCCAGCTGCGCGGCTACCTCATCGGTGTAAGCGGCTACGTCGCCACTCAGAAAAATCTCGGCGCCGGCCGGCGCATAGGCCGCCGCGTGGAAGGCCCGTAGCTCCTCCACCGTGAGCTGATTGAAAGACGCTTCGTCGAAAGGCCGCCCGTAGGCCGAGTCTTCGCCAAACAGCAAGCGGTTGAATTCCTCGCTGGCCCGGAAACTGGTTTTTTGGTGCTCCACGCGCATATTCTGGCTGAGGCGGGTTTGCAGCAGGCGCAGCTCATCGGCGGGGAAGGTAGGCGCGGCCAGCACCTCGCGCATCAGCGGCAGCAGGGTAGGCAGGTAGCGCGCCAGGCAGTAGAGCGTGAGCGTGGCGCGGTCGGGGCCAGCCTCGCAGTCGAGCGACGCGCCGTAGAACGCCACTTCGTCGGCCACCTGGCGGGCCGAGCGCGTGGCCGTGCCTTCGGTCAGCATCCGGGCCGTGAGCTGGGCCAGGCCGGGCCGGGGCTCGTAGCACTTGCCGGCCCGCAGCACCACTTGCAGGCGCAGCACGGGCTGGGCGGCGTTGGCCAGCAGGTGCAGGCGCGCGCCGTTGGGCAGGGCCCGCACCTCGGGGGTAGGCAGAATGAGTTGGGTAAGCGGGTAGGTGGGTGGGGGTAGGAGGCGATTGAGCACTTCGTCTGAGTTGAGAGGTAAGAGTTATGGGTTAGGAGTTAAAGTTCGCAAGGGTATTGTAGTCAAAGGTCAATACAAAAAGTAGGGTTGAAAGACAGTTGCTGCTAAGCTACTGTCTTTCAACCCTAAACATCAACTCTTAACTTTTAACCCTCGACTCTTAACTCAGTTCGGCAGCGTGCCCTGGGTGCCGCCCGCGCCTTTCTCGTCGAAGGCGTCGGAGAGCTTGTTCAGGTTGAAGTGCAAGGATACCCGAATGGTATTGGCCAGTGGGTTGGCCTGCGAGTTGGGTACTAGGTAGGTGCCATCGACACCGAACACCGATAGCCGTGCGCCCAAGCCGAAGCTCAGGTACTGGCGGGCGCCCACGTGAGGATTCTCGTAGAAATAGCCCACCCGCGCCGCGATGATATTGTTGTACCAATACTCGGCCCCCGCGTGCAGGTCTATTTCTTGCAGCTCGCCATGAAAGCCGCCCGGTGCGTCACTGAACGAGTTAAAGATACCCCCAACAATGCCCTGCGACTGCCGCTCCGTGTTCGTTTGGTTTACCCGGTTAATCTGGTCCTGCTTCTCTTGCGCAGTAGCCGTAGCGGGCAGTGGGTCCTCGTAGTAGGGCGAAGGCACCAGCAGCTTGGTAGCGTCGAAGGCGAAGGTAATTTTATTGAACGAGTCAATCTCGCGCGTGATGGCCGTGCCCAAGCGCAACGTGGTGGGTAGGAAGCTCGCCGTAACGGGGCTCTGGTACACCATCTTATTACCTATGTTACTGATAGCCAGACCAAAGGCAAAGTTATAGATGCCTGCGCCCAGCGTCGCGTCCTTGGTGTAGTATGCGCCCAGGTCGGCGGCGAAGGAGTTGCCGGCCTGCGCATCGCTGCCTTGCACGTTGCCAATCAGGTTGGAGCGCACGTAGCGGGCCGTGACGCCCACGCCGAAGCTTTCGCCCAACTTCTGGCCATACGAGGCCGTTACGGCGTATTCCTTGGGATTGAATTCGCCGGCCGGCAGGTTGTTGCCGGTGCGGTAGTCAATCTGGCCCAGGTTGAAATACAGCAGTGAGGCCGCAAACGCGCCCCGCGTGCCCACCTTGCCGTAGCCCGAGAGGTAGCTCAGGCTCATGTCGTCGGTAATCTGGCGCAGCCAGGGCGAATACGACGGCGAGAAGGCGTACTTATAATCTACAAAGCCCAGCTTGCCGGGGTTGTAGAAGGCCGCGTTGGCATCGGGCGAAGTGGCCACGCCCGCGTCGCCGAGAGACGCGCCGCGCGCGTCGGGGCTCAGCGTCAGAATGGGCACGGCCGTGGTGATGGTGTGCAGGTCGGCCGTGGCTATTTGCGCCAGTGCGGCCGGCGCGGCCACTAGCAGCAGCGCCGGCGTAAAGCCTAGCGCACGAAAAAAGGTCATAAAAATGGGTAAAAATGACGATTGGTAATAAGATGATTAAAAGCTGGTGAAACGTTGCAAGTGGGGTCTCGTGAGGCGAACGCCAACACGACAACTTCGTATTAATTCAACAAAACTAACTTCTCAAACTTAGTGGCGGTCTGGCCGCCGGGAACGCGCACGCTCACGCGGTACACGTACACGCCCCGCGCCAGCTGGTCGTTGTAGTCGTCGCGGCCGTTCCAGGTTAGCGAAGGGTCTTGCAACGTGCTGGGCATGTGGGCGGTACTGGTGGGAAAGTTAGCGCGCAGCGTTTTCACGAGGCGGCCGGCAATGGTAAAAATCTGCACCTGCACGTCCAACTCCTGGCCGGCGCTCGTCTGGTCGAAGTGAAAGGTAGTGATGTTGCTGAACGGATTCGGGTAGTTGAGCACGTGCGAGAGGGCGAGCTGCGCCGACTGCTCTACGAGGAAGTCAACCGTGCCCTCGGCCGAATTATTGTGCGTGTCCCAGGCTTTAAGGCGGATAGTGTGGGGGCCAGGGGCCAGGTCTTTGTAGAGGTAGCGCACCAGCCCGGTGCGGAAGTTGTCCACGTCGGTGGTGTAGGCGCTGTTTACCACTACCAGCTTACTGGGGTCATTGTCGAGGGTAGCCGTAATGTCGTGCCCCACGCCCGCGCTCGACGTATTAATGCCCGACTCATCCTTGAGGCGCGCCAGTAGGTAGGGGGTAGGGCTGGTAGCCGCGCCCGACACGAAGGAGCTGTCGTTGGGCGTTTCGATGGTGTTCAGCCAGAGGTGCACCAGCGGCGGGCGGGTGTCGTTGGCGGCCTTGCGCGAGGCCCCGCCCACCGGGGCCAGCTGGTAGCCCTGGGCATCTACTTTGTTCACGGGGTCCTGGGCGTAGAGGCTGATTTTACCCAGCCCTACGTTGTAGGCAATGTCTTTGGGCACCACGAATTTAACCGAAAAGCGCCCGGCGCGCACCGTGGCCTGGCCGCCGTAAATAACGTTTTCCTGGGTCACGACTGGCTCCGGTGGGCTTTGGTCGCCCAGGGTTTGCACGGTCACGGGCTTATCGAAAATCGTGATGTCGGCCGTGCCGCCGAAGCTTGTGTTGAGCACGCCGCCCTTCTCCACGTGGCCGCTCAGGCGCACTTGGCCCAAGGCCTGCAAGGTATCGAGGCTGAGCGCCACCGACCGCACGGACCGGCCATTAATAGAGTCGAGCACCACGCGCTGGCTGGGGTAGGCGAGGCGGGTGGTGGGGTCGGCCAGCAGGGTGTAGTTGCGGTTATTAAGGTCGCCGCTCACCGTCAGGTTTTTGGCCGTGCCGGTGGCAAAGCCTACGTAGGGTAGAGTGCCGGCCGCATTGCGCGTGAGCACTTGCGCATAAAACGCATCTACCAGCTGGGTGTTGAAATTGGACAGCACTACCCGCGTGGTGCTGAATAACCCCACCGCGCCGCCCGTGGGATTGTTCGTGAGCACCTGCTCGCCAGCCGAGGTGCGGTCGGGGTTGTCGTAGGTACTCAGGTCGCAGGTGCCCGTCACGAAAAACGTGAGCCGGTGCAGGTTTTGCAGGGCCAGCAGCGACGGAATGGTCACTATCTGCTCATCGGCCAGGCCAGTGGGGCCACCGTGGCCGGTGTAGCCAATCAACAAGGAGCCCTGCTCCAACGACTCATCGATGGCCGCTACCGTGGCTGGCGAACGCTGCCCGGCCGCCGTGCTGATTTGCGGAAACAAGTCGAGGTAGTCCTTGCGCAGGTTGTAGGCCGGCTCGCTCCCCTGAATGGTCGCCGCGAACTGCTGCTCCGACTCCATCACAAAATCGGGGTTGTTGCCGTCGTCGGCAGCGAGCGTAATGCGGTTGCGCCACTTGCCGAAGCTGGCGGGCGAGTCGTAATCGATGAGCTTATCCACCACCTGCCGGGCCTGCGTGTCGTCGGTGGCGGGCTGGCCCGTGGGCTGGTGCACCGGCAGCCGGCCCACGCCAATGTCGGTAGCTTCAAACGTAGCGCCCGATGATTCCAGCCAGTAGCCCTCGCTGTCGTCGAGCAGCCCAAAATAGTCTTCCGACGAGTAGCTGTTCTCGCCCTCCAGGTTCACGCGGCCCCCGTTGTAGGAGCTGCTAACCGGCAAAAACGACTCGCGCGACTCGTAAGTAGGCACGAAATTCTGGTTGGCCCGGTCGAAGTCGGCCGTAGTTGTGAATGGGGCGCGAGTAGCCCACCAGGCCGGCTCCTGGCTTTTATCATTAAAGGGCGACGACTTATAATCGAAAGAAGCATCGCCAAACAAGAGCAGATAATTGCGCCGGGCGGTGGGGTCGGGGTTGCGGTTGTACACCTGCTTCATCAAATCGCGGATAGCCGTCACGTCCTGCCCCCCCGAGCTGTACTCGTTGAATACCTCCTTGGTCGTCACCACGGCCACGTTCAGGCCATTGTAATCGCGGCGGTGGTCGGCCAGCCGCTGCGCCTGCGCCCGGAAGGGGGGGTAGGTCACAATGACCAGGTCGAGCTTGCCGTCGGTATTAAGGGCGTGCAGGTTTTGGTTCGGAATTTTGCCAAAGAGCCGGGGCATGTCGAAGGTGCCGCCCGGCTGTACCGCCACAAACTCGCGCAGCGAGTCGGTGTAGGCCACGAAGTCGCCGCTCGCATCCAGCACCTGGGCGCGGGCCCGGCATGGGTTAGTCACCTCCCACACCTGCGCACCGCCGGCATTAGCCACCGTGAAAGTGCCCACCGTGCCCGCTCCGCGCTGGTAGTTCAGGGAGTTAAATTCCAGAAAAGACGCGCTCAGGCGCAGCTGGCGCTTCACCACCAGCTCCAGGTAGTCGAGGTAGCCCGTGCCGCCCGCGTCGTTCGACGTGAAGCTAAGCGTCACCTTGGGGTCGGTGAGGCCAGCCGGTATCTGTGTCGTGAAGGTGCGGAAATCGGTGTTAGCCACCGTCGGAAAGTCGCCGGTCGGAACCCCGTTAAGCTGCGAATTACCCAGGCGGGTACCGCCCAGCGCCACATCAAAGCTGCTGCTCTGCAGGGCCGTGTTGGCGGTAGCCACCGTCAGGCGCAGGGTGTCGCCGGCCACCAGGTCGGCCAGCGGCTGGTTGCCGTCACCGCTGAAAACGAAGTCCTGGCTGGTCCCCGTCTGAAACGACTCGCCCAGCCAGCGCCGGCCCGAGCGCAACACACTCACTAGGTCGTGCTCATAGTAGCGCCGGTCCAGAAAGGTGGTAATGGCCGCGCCCGTGGCCGGCTGGCCCGGCACCGCCGCCGGCGCGACGCGCCGCCCAAGCTGCGCGCCCACCGTGAGAAAATAGTAGGCCGTGTCGCAATAAATATTATTAAGGTGCTTAAAGCGCCCGCCCTCGCCCAGCAGCTCATAGAGCCCCGGCTGCGATTGGGCCGCCGCCCGGCCCGGCTGGCTGGCTCGCCAAGTGTGCGGCCCCCTGGCGTAGAAGAGAAAGAACTCGCCTGCGTCCAGCGTATTGTTGCCGTCGCCCTGAAAGTACAGGTTGTTCTCTACCAGGTCGTCGGGACGGGGGGTGGCGTTGGCCTGCGGCAAAATGCCGGTGGCGTTGCCATAGAGCTGCAAGCGGTTGGGGTCGAGGGTGGGGGGTAGGCCCAGCTTCTGCAAGGTGGCCGCGTCGAGCTTATACACCCCGCTGCGCGGCACCCCGATTTTATACCAGTCGCCGACGCGCAGCACCGAAGCCGCGGCAAACGTGTGGGCCGCCGTGGTACGGGTAGCCGCCGTGCCATCGGCCGCCTGGTAGGCGTAGCTGAACGAGAGCAGCCGCTCAGCCTGGCCGGTTTGGGGGTTGCGGCGCACCGGCTTCAGCAGTACGTAGGTGTAGGGCCGGCGCGCCTCGGTGCCGAAGCGCAGCGTCAGGGCCGGGGTGGGGGGTAGGGCGGCGTTGCCGAGCAGCGCCGCATCGGCCGCCGAAAAAGGCTCGTACACAGTATTTTGCAGCTCGCCGCTGGCTGCCGTGCCGGGCACGCGCAGGGTGTAGGTGCCCACCACGTCGGTGGGCCCGTGGTAGGCCCCCACGAAGGTTGGTATCCGGCGCGGCGGCGTGTCAGGACTGGCGTTGGGAGCGCGCAGGCTGGTGTACACGGTCCAGCTAAGCGCCACTGGCCCGGCCTGGCCGGGGCTGCCCGGCTGGGCGCGCGCGGGCCCAACCAAACCCGCCAGCACCCCCAGTAGCAGCAACGAGAAGAAGTTTCGCATAGAAATAATAAAAGCTGTCAGATGAGCATGACCGTCCTTTTTTGCTGATTCAGAAACAAGTTAATTACTTAAAATAACCCGAACGGCGCGGCCCGTTACCTTATTGCGGGGTAGTCGGGTCGGCCTCGGCCACGTCGCGGCTGCGCACCCGGCCGGGCACCGATAGCAGCACGTAGAGCAGCACCGCCAGCGGTATGCCCGCCGCCCGCAGCCAGCCCACCAGCCCTAAAGCCAGCCCTACAAAAATAAGCCGCCGCCGGTTTCCCCGCCACCGCAGGTTCTTGAATTTGAGGGCAAAAAGCGGTAGCTCCGCCACCAGCAAGCCCGACAGTACCACGGTGAGGCCCAGCAGCAGCCAGGGGTTCAGAATGAAGCGGTCCAGCCCAAACTCATTGCGGGCCAGAATGAGCGGCAGCGAGGCCACTACCAGCGTGCAGGCGGGGGTAGGAAGCCCGATAAACGAGGTCGTCTGCCGCGTGTCATTATTAAACTTAGCCAGCCGCAACGCCGAAAAAATAGTAAGAATGAATCCGCCAAAAGGAAGCAGGAGTGCGCCTGCATGAAGGCTGTCGAGGCCATCCAAGTAGTTATGCGTTGTGGCTTGCCCAGGAATCGGCATTTGTATCAGCTGGTACATTATGGCCCCCGGCACCACTCCAAATGACACCATATCGGCCAGCGAATCGAGGTCCTTGCCGATGGGCGACGATACGCGCAGCGCCCGCGCCAGCAGCCCGTCGAAAAAATCGGCTACTGCCGCCACGCCCACCAGGTAGGCGCCCATCACCAGTTCGCCCCGAAAAATAAAGGTGAGCGCCAGGCACCCGCACAGCAGGTTGAGGCAGGTCAGCGCGTTGGGAATATGTCGTTTCAAGCGAGAGTAATCCTGAGGGTAGCGTAGGGCCCGGTTGCGCCTGCGCCGCAGTTAAAGTACGCTGGCAAAAGCAGCCGTGTGGGGCTGCTCTCTTCGCCAGCTTGCTGAGGGGTAGGGCTGGCCAGGCAGCTAGGTTAAAAACGGGTTGCTGCGCCGCTCCGCGCCAATAGTGGTGGCCGGGCCGTGGCCGGGGTATACCACCGTGGCGTCGGGCAGGGTTAATAATTCGCGCTCAATGCTTTGCAGTAATATCTGGTGGCTGCCGCCCGGCAGGTCGGTGCGCCCGATGCTGCCCCGAAACAGCACGTCGCCGCCAATGAGCTGCCCGCCGGCCTGGTCGTAGAGCACCACGTGGCCGGGCGCGTGGCCCGGTGCGAAGCGCACCTCCAACCGGCTCTCGCCCAGCCCAACGACTTGGCCCGCCGCCAGCTCGCCGGTAGGCTCGGCGGGCTCGTAGGCCGGGAAGCCGTAGGGTCCGGCGTAGGTGGGTACCGCCCGCAGCGTGGGCAGGTCCAGCGCGTGCAGCAAAAACGGGATTTCCCTGAATTGCCTCATTACAAAGGCGTTGCCGAGCACATGGTCGATGTGGGCGTGGGTATTGAGCAGGTATTGCACGTCCAGCTTTTCGCCCTCGATGTAGGCGCGCAACGTCTGCTGCTCGGCCGGCGAGTACGCGCCGGGGTCCACGATGGCCGTGGCGCGGGTGGCCTCATCGATGAGCAGATAGGTGTTTTCGCCAAAGGCGTTGAAGGTAAAACTGACGACGCGAAGCATTTGGCAAAGTTAGCGGTTCCTGGGTAGCACTGTTTGTCATGGCGATTGCTGCGCTGCGCTCGCCATGACAAACGGCTCCAACCAAGCACTAAAAATGTACGACTACCTCCTCATCGGCCACGGCATAGCTGGCGCAGTGCTCGCCCGCGAGCTGCGCGGGCGCGGCCACCGCGTGCTCGTCTACGACGAGCCCCGGCCCGATACCGCCTCGCGGGTGGCCGCCGGCCTCATGAACCCGGTGGCCGGCAAGCGCTTCGCCCTCACCTGGCGGGCCCAGGAAACGCTGCCCTACGCGGTGGCGTATTACGAAGCCTTGAATCAGGAATTTAACGAGGATTTTTTCCAGAACTCGCCCATTCTCAAGGTCTTCGGCTCAGAAGAAGAGCAGCGGCAAATGCTGGCCCGCGCCGCCGCTGACCCCTGGCAGGGCTTCGTAGAAAAAATCGAAACTGCGCCCATTGTGCGGCCGGGGCTGCTGGCCCCGCACGGCGGCGCGTGGCTGCGCGGTGGCGGCCACTTGCGCGTGGAGGCCCTGCTGGCCGCCCTAGCCGCCGAGGGGCGGCCGGCAGGCTGGCTGCGCGAAGAAACTTTTAGCTGGGAGGCGCTCGTTAGCGACGGCACCGGCGTGGCCTACCCCCCTGGGCAGGTGCGCGCCCGGCACGTGGTGTGCTGCCAGGGCGCGGGCGCGCTGGCCGGCCCGCACTTCGGCTGGCTGCCGCTGACTCCCAACCAGGGCGCGGTGCTCGACGTGGCGGTGCCGGGCCTCAGCGCCGCGCAGGTTCTCAATCGGGGGGCCTACGTGGTGCCGGGGGGTAGGGAGGGGCAGTTTCGGGTGGGGGCCACCTATCGCTGGCCGCCCTTCCCTGACAACCCCGGCCCGGCCGACCAGCGCGAGCTGGCCGGGCGGCTGGCGGCGCTCACGGCGCTGCCCTTCGGGGTGGTGGGCGAGCGGCGCGGGGTGCGGCCCGCCGTGCGCGACCGCCGCCCGCTGCTGGGCCGCCACCCGGCCTTGTCCTGGCTGAGTTTGTTTGGGGGCTTTGGCTCGAAGGGCGTGAGCCTAGCCCCGCGCCTGGCCGCCCAGTTGGCCGACTATTTCGA
The DNA here is from genome assembly GCF_020012125.1 of Hymenobacter psoromatis. Lineage (NCBI taxonomy): Bacteria > Pseudomonadati > Bacteroidota > Cytophagia > Cytophagales > Hymenobacteraceae > Hymenobacter > Hymenobacter psoromatis. The sequence continues at coordinate 3,515,946 of NZ_JAIFAG010000001.1, read as the reverse complement.
CGGTGGCGGGGCGCTCTGGCCCGATGCCGACCTGGCCCGCTACTACTCCTTGTATATTGCCAAGTAATTTTTACCTTAGTCTCAGACCAGACCCGCCCCGTGCGACGTTAGCTTTGAAAACTGTCCGCCTACCCCTCCTTTTCGCCCCAACCCCGACCTGCTTGCCGTGAATTTTCTTTCTACCTTCTGCCGGGCTGCCGGCTCACTTATGCGCCGCCGGGGGGCTGGGGCGCTCCTACTGCTACTATGGGGGGTAGGGCTCGCGCCCGAGGCCCGTGCCCAAACGGCCCAGGAGCCCTTCGGCCGGGTGCGGATTCAATACAAGAAGTTTAATTGGGAAGAATTCTCGACCCAGAATTTCAACGTTTACTTTTACCAGGGCGGCGAGGCCAGCGCCCGCCGCACGGCCGAGTATGCCGAACAGGAATTGCAGCGCATCACGGCGCTGGTGGGGTATTTTCCCTACAGCAAGACCACGCTCATGCTGTATAATTCGGTGGGCGACCTGCGGCAGAGCAACATCGGCCTGCCGGTGGCCAACTCGGTGAATGGCGGCGAGGCCCAGCTAACGCGCCAAACTAAGGTGGAAGTGGCCTTCACGGGCCGCCAAACCGATTTTAAGCGCGAGCTGAGCTACCAGATAACCCAGGTGCTGCTCAACGATATGATGTACGGCGGCTCGCTACGCGAGGTGCTGCAAAGTAACTACCTGCTGCAGCTGCCCGACTGGTTTATCAGCGGGGCTTCTTCCTACGCGGCCGAGGGCTGGAGCGTGGACATGGACGCCTACATGCGCGACATGGTGCGCGAATACCCAAGCGGCAACCGCACGGCTCCGTTTTTCGTGCGTAACCAGCGCTTGGCGGGCCACAGCATCTGGAACTACATCGCGGAGCGCTACGGCTACGGCACGGTGCAGAACGTGCTGAACCTGACGCGCATTACCCGCGACGTGGAGGTGGGCATCTCATCGTCGCTGAACGTGCCGTACAAGGTGTTTCTGCGCAACTGGATTGGCTACTACCGCGATATCAACAAGGGCGAAGGCCTGGCCACGCTGGTAGTGCCCACCGAGGCTAACCGCCTCAGCACGGCTAATAAGCGCGGCCTCGACGTGTTCTCGCAGCCCGTGTTCAGCCCCGACGGCCAGCACCTGGCCTACGCCGCCAACGAGCAGGGCCGCTACCGGGTGGTGGTCGTGAACCGTGACGGTTCGCACCGCCACACCATCCTCAACGGCGGCTACCGCACCCGCGACCAGCAGATAGAAACCCGCCTGCCGGTGCTGGCCTGGCGTGGCAACTCGCAGCTGGCCGTGGCCGAGATGCTGCACGGCCGCATGGCGCTGCACCTGCACAATGCCACGGGCCTGAACGTGCTCGACCGCTTGCGCGGGGCCATTCGGCTGCGCCAGCCGGCTACCGTGTTCGCGCCCTACGAGCAGGTGCTGGATATGAGCTACTCGGCCGATGGTAAGGCGCTGGTTTTCACGGGCGTGCGCAATGGTCAAAACGATATTTACCTGCTGCGGGCCGGCAGCCGGCAGCCCGAAAAGCTCACCGACGACCTCTTCGACGACCAGCAGGCGGTATTTCTGCCTAGTGGCCAGGAGGTGGTGTTCAGCTCGAACCGCTACCTCGACTCGACGGGGCGGACCCGGCCGGCCACGTTCCCGAACGTGGTGAATAACTACGACTTGTTTGTGTACCATCTCGACGGGCGCGCCGTGCCCATCGAGCCGCTCGTGAGCACCATCTCGAATGAAACCCGGCCCCGGCCGCTGTCTGATGACGAGATTTTGTATTTGGGCGAAGAAAACGGCATTCGGGGGCTGTACCGCTACTCGCGCAAAACCGGGCAGCACCAGCCGGAGAGCAGCTTTGCCACCAACATGCAGGATTTTGACTACAACGCGGCCTCTGGTGCCTTGGCTTTCTCGGCCCAGGTGCAGGCCCGCGACCTGCTGTACCTCTACCCTCAGTTTCCGCTGCCTGCCAACCTGACCCTGGGCAAAACGGCCCGCCAGCAGATTCTGGAGTCGCGCTCGCGGCCCGCCCCCGCCCCGGTGCGGCCGGCCCCGCGGCCCGCCGCTGTGGTGCCTACCCCCCTCACGGCGGCCGACTCGGCGGCTACTAAGGCTACTGCTGCCACTACCGCCCCGGCGACCGCGCCGTTGACAAACGCGGCTCCCGCCACGACAACCCCGGCGGCCACTACGCCTGCCGCCACTACAGCGGCGGCCCCGACCAAACGTAGCAGCACCGCGCCCCTCAACCCTAACAACTATCAGTTTGAAGAAGACGAGGACGTAGCGCCGGTGCGGCCCCGGCGCAGCCCTAGCGCCAAGCCCGCGCCGCTGGCTAAAACTCGCATCATGACCCCAACCATCACGGGCCCCTACCGCTACGATACGCGCTTTATGGCCGACAACCTGGTGACGGGCATTGCCATCGACCCACTGTTGGGCTTCGGGCTGTCGTTGCAGGCCAATTTGGCGGATGCCTTTGAGAATCACCGCTTTCAGGCCAGTATTTTTGGGAAGCTCGACTTGCGCACCAGCAACATCAATGTGTCATACACGAACGTGACGCAGCGCGTGGACTGGACGATTGCTTACCAGAAGCAGGCGTATTTCTTCGACCCCGATGGTACGGGCCAGCTGTTGCGCTACGGCCGCCACAACATTGCGCCTACCATTTCCTACCCCATCACCCGCAGCCTGAGTCTGCGCGGTGGCCCGCGCTACGATAACATCTCGCGCTCGCTCACTGGCACCGCCACTACGGAGTACGACCAGACCCGCAACTACCTGGGTTACAATGCCGAGCTAGTATTCGATAACTCACGGGCCACGGGCGTAAATATGCTGGTGGGCACGCGCATGAAGGTGGGAATTTTGCAGATGAACGATGTGGCGAGCAATACCAATAACTTCGGCAAGTTTTATATAGACCTGCGCCACTACCAGAAAATTCACCGCCAGATAGTCTGGGCTAACCGCGTCAGCTACGGGCAGTTTTTTGGCAAGGCGCAGTCGGGGGCCAACCCGGAGGTTTTCCGTATCGGCGGCATGGACAACTGGGTGAACCAGACCTACGCCGACCAGCAGCTGCTAGTGCCCGCCGGCCAGGCCGTGGCCGACCCCACCACCACGTTCTACCAGCAGTTCGTGACCAATTTGCGGGGCTTCGACCTGAGCACGCGCACCGGCTCGCGCTATGTGCTGTTTAACAGTGAATTGCGCTTTCCCATTGTGCAGTACTTCGCCAACCGTCCTATTTACTCGGGCTTTTTCCGCAACCTGCAGTTCATCGGCTTTTTCGACGCGGGCACGGCTTACAACGGCACCAACCCCTTCGGGGAGAACAACTCCAACAACACCATCAACTTCGGGGGTAGCGGCAACATCTTCTCCGGCACTGTTACCAATTTCAGCAATCCCATCCTGATGGGCTACGGCGTGGGCGTGCGTACCACCATGCTGGGCTTCTACACAAAATTTGACTTGGCCTGGGCCCGCGAAAACTACATGACCTCCAAGCCCAAGCCTTATTTCACACTAGGCCACGACTTTTAAGGGGGTAGGGAAATTAATATCGGGGTACTAAAAGAACGTCATGCTCATCTGGCATACCGCGAGGAAGCATGACGTTCTTTTAGTACCCTGATATTAATTTCCCTACCCATTACTTTTACCCCCGTGTCCCTACCCGCCGAAATCTGGCTATTGCTGCTGAAAGACCTGCGCCTGGAGTGGCGGCAGCGGAGCGCGCTGGCGGGGCTGCTGCTCTACGTAGGCGGCACGGTGTACGTGAGCTACCTCAGCTTCAGTTTTCGGGGCGGGCCACCGCCCGCGCCGGCCTGGAACGCGCTATTTTGGGTCATTCTGTTGTTTGCGGCGCTGGGCGCGGCCGGGCGCGGGCTAGCGCAGGAGTCGGCGGGCCTGCGGCTATACTACTACACCGTGGCGCGGCCCGAGGCCGTGGTGCTCGCCAAAATTCTCTATAATGCCCTGCTGCTGTTGGCGTTGGCGGTGCCGGGGCTGCTGCTTTACACGCTGCTGCTCGGCAACCCGGTGCAAGACTGGCCCTTGTACGCACTCAGCATTGCGCTGGGGGCGGTGAGCCTGGCTTCGTCCCTGACGCTGGTGGCGGGCATCGCGGCGCGGGCGGGGCAGGGTGGAGGCGGCACGCTGCTGGCCGTGCTGGGCCTGCCGGTGCTGGTGCCGGTGCTGCTACTGGTGGTGAAAGTCAGCAAAAACGCCCTCGACGGCCTGCCTTGGGAAGCCAGCCAAAGCACCTTGATTACGCTGGTGGCGCTGAACTTTATCGTGGGTGCGGTGTCTTATCTGTTGTTTCCTTTCTTGTGGCGCAGCTAAGTCATTTAACAATTAATATTTATCATTTAACAGCTTTTTGAAGGTTGTTGATTGCTTGTTATTGCTTGATAATTGATTAGCTGTTAAATGATAATTGATAAATGTTAAATGATTTGCCTCCGCAGGCTTTCGCCCGCCACGACGAAGCGCCCGATAACGAATTCTACCGCTTCGAGCGCCTGGTAACACACATCGACCCGGCGGCCGTGGCCGCCGTGACGCAGCTTTACCGGCAGTTTTTGCCGCCCGGTGGGGCCGTGCTGGATTTGATGAGCAGCTGGGTTAGCCACCTGCCCGCCGAAATCGCCTACCCCCGCGTGGCCGGCCTAGGCATGAACGCCCGCGAGCTGGCCGCCAACCCGCGCCTGACTGAGCGCCAAGTGCAGGACCTCAACCAAAACCCTACCCTCCCTTATGGCACCGATGAGTTCGACGGGGCCGGCATCTGCGTATCGGTGCAGTACCTGACGCGGCCGGCCGAGGTGTTCGCGGAGCTGGCGCGGGTGCTGCGGCCGGGCGCGCCGCTGGTCGTCACGTTTTCCAACCGCTGCTTCCCTGATAAGGCTGTGTATGCTTGGCAGGCGCTCGATGACGCGGGCCACGCCGCCTTGGTGAAGCAGTATTTTGCCGCTGCTGGCTTTGGGCCGGCGGAGGTATTTGCCAACCGGCCGAAGTACGGCGACCCGCTCTTTGGCGTGGTAGCCCGAACTTTGCTGGGGTAATCAACTTTTTTACATCAGTAAGCAGTGTAGGAATCGGTCGTCATGCTGAGCTTGTCGAAGCATCTCGACCGCTTCATCCGAGCCATCCAACGAAGCGGTAGAGCTGCTTCGACAGGTTCAGCATGACGGCCTGGCGAACCCCTGAAAGCGACATTACCCATTACCTAATTACCCATTACCTATGAAATGGTGGAAATATCTAACCATCGGGCTGCTGCTCTACACGGCGGTGATGGGCCTGCTAGGCCACGTGCCACGCCTGGCCATCCTCAATGAGACGGAGCGCAACCTGTACTTCCACGTGCCGATGTGGTTCGGGATGACGATTATCCTGTCGGCTTCGGTGGTGAATTCCATTCGTTACCTGCGTAACCCCAGCCCGCGGCTGGATATCCTGGCCCACGAGTCGGCCAAGACGGGTATCTTGCTGGGCGTCTTGGGCTTATTGACGGGTAGCCTGTGGGCGCGCTACACCTGGGGCACCTGGTGGACGACCGACGTGAAGCTCAACGGCGCGGCCGTGACCATGCTCATCTACGCGGCCTACCTGGTGCTGCGCGGCGCGGTGCAGGACGAGCAGCAGCGGGCCCGGCTCTCGGCGATTTATAATATTTTTGCGTTCGCAGCGCTCATTCCGCTGCTCTTTATTATGCCCCGGTTGGCCTCGGCATCGCTGCACCCCGGCATGGGCGGCAACCCTGGCTTCAGCAAATACGACCTTGACAGCGCTATGCGCATGGTATTCTACCCCGCCGTTATCGGCTGGACGCTGCTCGGCGTCTGGATTACCGAAGTGGCTTGCCGCCTGGCTTTCGTGCAGGAGAAACTAGATGAACAACAATTCGATGAAAAACCCGATGCGAAACAGCTGGCTTAATCGCGGCCTGGCCTTGCTGCTACCCCTGCTGCTACTGGCCAGCGCGGCCCTAGCCCAAGCCCCCGGCACCGACCAGCCCGAAATGGCTGATGCCCTCCGCCAGAGCGGAAAAATCTACGTGGTGGTGCTCGTTATTGTCATTATTTTGAGCGGCCTGTTGTTGTACCTGGTGCGCCTCGACCGCAAGGTGAGCCGCCTGGAGCGGGAAGTGCAGGAACGGTCGTAATTTTAGGGTAATCTTATGAAAAAATCGCACATCTTTATGCTGGTCGTTATTGCGGCGGCGGTGGGTATTATTATCAGCACTATGTCGGATGCCAGCTCGTATTCGACCTTCACCGTGGCCCGGCAGCAGGCAGCGGCCGGCAATACGGGCAAGGTCCACATAGTGGGTACCCTTCCCCGCGATGCCGACAAGCGCCCCGTGGGCCTGGAATATGACCCAGTAGTAAATCCTAACTATTTTGCCTTCACGCTGGTAGATACGCTGCACGTGGCCCAGCGCGTGGTGTACCGCAACCCGCAGCCCCAGGACCTGGACAAGTCGGAGCAGGTAGTCATCGTGGGCGCGATGAAGAATGGTGTGTTTGAAGCCGACCAGATTCTGACCAAGTGCCCCAGCAAATATGTGGAGAAGGACCTAGGCAAAACCGGCCCGCCCGCCACGGCCATGAACAACTAGCCGGCGTAGCTTTAGAAAGAACGTCATGCTGAGCTTATCGAAGCATCTTGGTCGTATCAAGTGGGTTTGTCCAACGATACGACCAAGATGCTTCGATAAGCTCAGCATGACGTTCTTTTTGCTGTGTGTTCTCGCAGCCGCCCACGCCCAGGTCGCCAATGACAACATTGAAAACCGCCGCGTGTTACAAGCGGAGGAAACTATTACCTCCAGCACCGTGGGCTGCACCGTGCAGCGCAACTGCGTGGATGAGCGCCTGACCGGCAAGTGCATTGAGTACCACAACGACCAGTGGTTTGAGTTTCGGCCGGCCACGGCGGGCACCTACTACGTGAACATTGGGGGGCAGCGCTGCCGCGACGTGCGCGGCGTGCAGCTGGTAGTGCTCACGGGTACGCCTTGCCAGCCCGCTACCTACCGCATCTTGTCGTGTACCTCGCTGGGCACGCAGGACGACCTATTTGTGCCGCTGCCCAACCTGCGCGCTGGTCAGCCCTACCTGCTCGACGTGGACGGCTACCTGAAGGATTACTGCACCTTCACGCTGCAAGTGAGTGGGCGCGCGCGCGGGCTGCCAGTGGCTGCGCCGCCCGCCGTGCCCCAGGGCCTACCCGCCATGAGCCGGGTAGTGAGCCTGAGCTGGGAGGTGCCCGACTCGCTCACCGCAGTTCGCGCCTGCCGGGTGCTGCGCCGCGAATTGCACGAGTTTCGGGCCCGCGAAGTGGCGCGCGTCGAGCTGCGCTACGACACCTTCGGCCGCCGCCGCGCCGCCTACGCCATCCAGGATACGCTGCCCGCGCCCGGCCAGTACCTCTACCAGATAGTGGCCGAGGGCGAGCCCGCCGAGGACCCGCCGGTGCTACTGCGCCAGCAGTGGCTGGCATACAGTAAGCTGCGGCCCATCTGGCCGGGGATGACGGCGGCGGGCGCGGCGTTTCTGACCATTCCGGTGGCGCGCTACCCCCGCGGGGCGCAGCTGGCCGTGGTGGTCAGCGACCCGCAAACCGGGCGCATGCTGCGCCGGCTGCCTACCGCCCCGGCCGGGGCCGGCCGCCTCTACGCGCAGCCTTGGTTCGATGCCGGCCTGCGGCAGGTGGCGGTGGATATCACCTGCTATCCCTCGCGCGGCATACCCTACACCGAGCACCTGCTGCTGCCACTGGCCGTGCCGGAATAATAAGTTGTGATGGAGGGGCGGTGAAGTAGCTTAGCAAACCGTTGGCCCGATTTTATAGTAGCTATGGACGCGGCCGCTCAGGGAGTTAGGTACTATTTTTCCGGTTATATTTACCGCGCTAGTTACTTTATATTATCTTTTTATGAATCAAGCTATTACCCCTATGCTGCCAGCTTTGCCGCTACTGGCTTGCGTAGTGGTAGATGATAATGAGATGAACCGACTGACACTGGAACATTACGTTACGATTACTAATGGCCTCACCTTAACGGGTTCTTTCCCCGATGGCATAGCGTGCCTGAATTATTTCCGGGCGGGCGGCCAGGCCGATATTCTGCTACTCGATATTAATATGCCCGAGCTAACGGGCCTCGACTTGGTGCGCATCCTGCCCAAGCCGTTGCCCGAGGTAGTCCTCGTGACCTCGCACCGCGACTACGCCGTAGATGCCTTCGAGCTGCGCGTGACCGACTACCTGCTTAAGCCCCTCGACTACGCCCGCTTTTGCCGCACCGTGGACCACATTCGGAGCCTGCAAGTACCCACGGCGCCGGCCGCAGCCGACGAAAGCGGCGAGTCGATGTTTGGGGCTGAGGGCAACTCGCTGTTTCTGAAAATAAATAACCGCCTCACCCGCATCAACTTCGACGAAGTGCTCTACATCGAAGCCATGTCGATGTACTCGGTACTCGTCACGCTCAAGCACAAGCACATTGTGTACGCCACGCTCAAGACCTTTGAGGAGCGGCTGCCATTCGCGCATTTTACGCGGGTGCACCGCTCCTATATGGTCAATACCCAGCTGATAGAAGCTGTGGAAGACAATCAGCTTCAATTACCTGGCGGCCACGAAGTGCCCGTCGCCAAGGCGTACCAGGAAAGCTTTTTCCGCCGCCTGCGCGGGATTTAAGGTTTTTCAAGGTCCTGATTTAGGGGCTTCTTTACTAAATTAAGGAACGTCATGCAGACCGAAGGGAAGCATCTCGTCCGCGTCGCTGGATTACTACCCTTAGCAGAGCAGGCGAGATGCTTCCCTTCGGTCTGCATGACGTTTTATTTGGCTAGTTGTCCTCGCGTCCTAGGAGTTTAATTCCTCTAACTCCGTCGGCAGTTCGCGCAGCACGGTGTCGAGGGCGGCCAGCACGGAGTTGAGGGCGGTTTGGCGGGCCGGCTCGTCGGGGGTAGGGAGCTGCGTGAGCGGCTGCTCCAGGGGGGGTAGGCTGGCGACGGCCTCCGCGATGCACAGGGTGAGCAGGTTGGGCTTGATGAAGTGCGCCAGCTCGGCTACCTGCGCCCAGTCGCGGGCTTCGGCGGCGGCGCGAAGCTGAAGCAGGGTGGGCGGCATGTGGGTCAGAAACGAGCGCAGCATCCCCGCGATGAAGGCCGCGTTGCCCCGCGCCTCGCGGCGCAGGTGCGCTAGGTCGTAGGCAGGCGGCGGGGCTAGCAGGGCAGCGACTGGCGGGCGCAGTAGCGCCAATAGCTTGGCATACAGGTCTTCTTCAGCAAAGGGCTTAGCGAGGTAGTCGTCCATGCCGGCGGCCAGGTAGCGCTCGTTGTCGCTCCGAAACACGTTGGCCGTGAGGGCCAGCACCGGCACGGCGGCCCGCCGGGCATCGGGCAGCTGGCGCAGGTGTTGGGTTACTTCGAGGCCACTCATGCCGGGCATCTGAATATCCATGAGCACGGCATCATAGGGGCGGGTTTCGAGCAACGCCAGGGCCGCGAGGCCGTCCTCGGCCTCGTCTACAGCCACGCCCCATTGCAGCAGGTGCAGGCGGGCCACGTCGCGGTTGATGGGATTATCTTCGGCCAGCAGCACCCGCACGCCGCGCAGCTGGCCGGTATTGAAGGCATCGGGCAGGGTAGGGGCGGGGGCCTGGGTCTTGGCCAGCGGCAGGGTAAACGAAAAGCTGCTACCCTGCCCCAGCTGGCTGCTCACGTGCAGCTCGCCGCCTAGCTGCGCCACCAGCGCCCGGCTGATGGTCAGGCCCAGGCCCGTGCCGCCGTAGTGCCGGGTAGTGTCGGCATAGGCCTGCGTGAAGCTCTCAAAAATGCGCCCCAGCGCTTCCTCGCTGATGCCAATGCCCGTGTCGCGCACCTCGAAGCGCACCAGCAGCTCCCCGTTGGTTTCGCCTACTAAAAAGCTGCGCAGCCACACGCTGCCGCTGTTCGTAAATTTTATGGCATTAGATAACAGATTGAGTAGTACTTGATTGAGTCGAAACGGGTCGCTCAGTACCCAGCACACTTCGCCGGTGGTGAAGGGCCGGAAGCCGAACGCCAGCCCCTGGTCCTGGGCTTGCAGGGCCAGCGTGGCCACGGCCTGCTGCATCGACTCGTGCAGGTCGAAGACCGTAGCTTCCAGCTCCAGCTTGCCCGCGTGAATTTTGGCCACGTCGAGCACGTCGTTCAGCACGCCCAGCAGGTGGCTGCCCGAGCTGCGAATAGTGCGCACGAACTCCTGCTGCTGGGGATTGAGGGGCGTTTTGGCCAGCAGCGCGGCCATGCCCAGCACGCCGTTCATGGGCGTGCGGATTTCGTGGCTCATGTTGGCCAGGAAATTTTCGCGGGCCTGGGCGGCTTCTTCAGCGGCCAGCTGCGCCGCCTTTAGGGCCGTGATGTCGGTGCTCACGCCCAGCACCTGCACCGTGCCGTCGGGCTGCACTAGCGGGCGCTTCACGGTGTAAAACCAGCGCAGCTCGCCGGTGGGCGAGGTTGAGCACTCTTCGGCTTGCACTTCCTGGCCTGTGGCCAGCACCTGGGCATCCACGCGGGCGTAATGGGCGGCCTCACGCTCCTTGGCTTGCGCCACCTCCGGGGCGAGGGGTAGGGCAGCCGGGTGCTCATCAAGCCGAAACAAGGCCCGGTTACCGAATACCACCTCGCCGGCCGCGTCGCGCACGTACACCGGGTTGGGGTTGGTGTCGAGCACTAGTTGCATGAATTCCTGCTGCGCGCGGCGGGCGGCCTCGCTACGCTGGCTGCGCTCTTCAGCCTGCACGCGGGCCGTCACATCGAGGCCGCTGCCCAGCATGTAGGGCAGGCCACGCCCGGCCCCCGACAGCAGCTTGAACTGCCGCTGGTGGTACACGTCGCCCGCGGGCCGGGGCGTGCAGTCATCCCAGAAAATAGTTTCCGGGCTTTTTTCCGCCGCCTCAAACATGCGGGTGCGCTGAGCAGCCAGGCTTAGCGGAAAGCCGTAGCGGGTGCAATAGTCGGTGAGGGTGCGGCCCGCCAGCCACTCGCGGTGCGCGGGGTCGGGCACGGCCTGGGGGTTCACGTACACGTAGCGCTGCTGCTCGTCGAACACCGCGATTTCGACCGGCACCTCGTCCAGAATAGTTTCGTAAAACGCCCGCTGGGCGTCGCGCTGGGCCTCTACCTCGCGCTGGACCGTCACGTCGCGGTAGCTCAGCAGCCAGCCGGTTTTATCGCAGAGGGCCACCGGCCGCACGTCGCGCTCCAGCAGGCGGCCGGTGCGTAGCCGCAGCACGGAGTTGGTTTGGATGATGGCCGTGGGCGTAATCGTCAGCTCGTGGTCGTAGGCCTCGGGGTCGGCCACCAGCTCGCGCATCAGCGCGATGAGGGGGGGTAGGGCCAGGCCCATCACCTGGGCCGGAGCCAGCGGCAGGCCCAGCAAGCGGCAAAACTGGTCGCTGACTACCAGCACGCGCTGGTCGGGCCCTAGCAGCAGCAGGCCCTCGCGCAGGTTTTCGGTGAGTGCGCGCAGGTGCCGCCGGGCCATGTCGGCCTCGGCGCGGGCCTGGTGCAGCTCGTATTCCAGCCGGGCCAGGTGGTCGGCGGCGGCGGGGGTAGGCAAAAGGTCAGCGCCTCCCAAAGCAGCGGAACTGGAACCGGGCATAAGATGTAGCAATTAATCAGCTTTGAAGGTAAACAAAAAAGCCGGCCAGCCCTTGCTATCATAGGTCGGCCGCCCCTATCCGTTAGGCGGTACCTTTGCCAAAAAAACAGCTCGCTTGTGAATCTACTCATTGGTAATATCGGCCAGGCCAGCGTCATCGTGGCCTTCGTGGCGGCGGCGGTGGCGGCCTACGGCTACTTTCAGGCGGCGCGGGGCCGGGCCCTGGGCCAGCCCGACCTTAGCTGGCAGCGGCTGGCGCGGGGCGCGTTTTTCGTACACGGCGCGGCCGTGATGGCCGTGGTGGGCTGTTTGTTCAACATTATTGCCCACCACCGCTACGAATATTACTACGCCTGGGCGCACTCCAGCAACCACCTGCCGGTGCAGTACATGATTTCCTGCTTCTGGGAAGCCCAGGAAGGTAGTTTCCTGCTGTGGATATTCTGGCACGTGGTTATCGGCCTGTGCATTATGCGGTTCAACAAGCAGTGGGAAGCCCCCGTGCTGGCCGTTTTCGCCACGGTGCAAACCTTTTTGGTAAGCATGATTCTGGGCGTGGTGGTGCTGGGGACCAAGGTTGGCTCGTCGCCGTTTATGCTGCTGCGCGACTTCCTGGTGGACCTGCCGGTGTGGAAAACGCAGCCCGATTTCGTGCCTAAAGATGGTACCGGCCTCAACGCCCTGCTTCAGAACTACTGGATGGTGATTCACCCGCCTACCCTCTTCCTGGGCTTCGCCCTCACGCTGGTGCCGTTCGCGTTCGCCATCGCCGGGCTTTGGAAAAAAGAGCTGACGACCTGGGTAAAGCCCGCCCTGCCCTGGACCGCCCTGGGCGGCGCGGTGCTGGGCGTCGGCATTATGATGGGCGCGTACTGGGCCTACGAAACGCTGAACTTCGGCGGCTTCTGGAACTGGGACCCGGTAGAGAATGCCGTATTTATTCCCTGGCTGGTGCTCATCGCGTCCTTGCACGCAATGGTGCTTTGGCAGCGCCGCCGCACCGGCCTGCGCACCGCCTACGTCCTAGTAGTGGCCACGTTCGTGCTCATTCTTTACGCCACCTTCCTCACCCGCAGCGGCGTGCTGGGCAACGCCTCGGTCCACTCGTTTACGGACCTGGGCTTGTCGGGCCAATTGATTATTTACCTGGCGTTCTTCACGGTCGGGGCCATTGCCCTGCTGGCTTCGCAATGGAAAAACATTCCGATTTCGGAGAAAGAGATGACCGCGTACAGCCCAGAATTGTGGGTGTTCGTGGGCGCGACGGTGCTGTGCCTGGCCGCGTTTCAGGTGGTGGCTACCACCAGCATTCCGGTGTATAATGCCTTTTTGGGCTTCGTGGGCATAAAATCAAATTTGGCGCTGCCTGCCGACCAGATTCAGCACTACACCCGCATTCAGCTGTGGACGGGCGTGCTTATCGGTATTGTGTCGGGCATCGCGCAGATGCTGTGGTGGCGGTCGGCTAAGGAGTCCTTGACCGAAGCGCTAGCAACGCCCACCATGCTGGCGCTGCTGACCACGGCCCTGGCCGTGCTGCTCACGCGCCACTTTGGGCACTCCATGTCGGTGCCCTACGTGATGCTGCTCCTGGCGGGCTTGTTCGCTATTATGACCAATGCCAGCTCGCTCTTCGGGCTGTGGCGGCGCAAGGTGCAGCTCTCAGGCGGGGCCGTGTCGCACCTAGGCATTGCCCTGATGCTGCTCGGCATCCTGGCCTCGGCGGGCTACTCCAACACCATTTCGCGCAACATGAGTGGCAAGCTCATTTCGCGGGCGATGAACGATAAGGACAACGAGGAAAACGTGCTGCTGTGGCGCAACGAAACCGGCACCATGAACGGCTATACCGTGACCTACACCGGCCAGTACCTCGACGTGCCCGGCGTGCCCGACTACGTAAATACCAACCTGCTCTACCGCACCGACGACGAGTACCGGGCCGTGGCACGGGGCGAAATCAAGGCCGCCAACCAGACCTTCTACCACACCGGCGACACGCTCACCATCCGGCCCGAAAACACGTATTATCGCGTCGAATACAAGGACCAGAAGAGCGGGCAGCAGTTCACGCTCTACCCCCGCGCCCAGGTGAATGAGGAAATGGGCGGCCTGCTGGCCTCGCCCGCCTTGCAGCGCTTCTGGGACCACGACATCTACTCGCACATCTCGTCCGTGCCCGACCCGCGCAAGGAAGTGCCGTGGAGCCCCGCCATTCCGCACGAGCTGAGCGTGGGCGATACGCTGTTTCTAAACGACTACTTCGCCGTGTTCCGGGCCATTGAGCAGGCCCACGAGGTGCCCGGCATCAAGCTGCTGCCCGGTGACATCGCCCTGCAAGCCGACATGATTATTACCGGCGAAAAAGGCCGCCAATACCACGCCCACCCGGTATTTCTAGTGCGCAACCGCGAAATCGGGCGCGTGCCCGAAACTGTGGAGGACCTGGGCCTGCGCATCACCCTCGACCAGATTGACCCGGTGAAAGGCAAGTTTACCTTCGCCGTGGCCACCACCGGTAAGGACTATATCATCCTCAAAGCCACCGAAAAGCCCTTTATTAACCTGCTCTGGGGCGGCACGCTGCTCATGGGCTTCGGCCTGGTGCTGAGTATGCGGCAGCGACGGGCCGCCCGCGCCGCAGCCCCTACCCCGGCCGCGCGCTCCGGCCGCGCCGGGGCCGCCCGGCCGCAGGCCGTGGCGTAGAAGGGCGATATTAAACACTAAAAAAGGCCGCCCAGTGGGCGGCCTTTTTTAGTGTTAAGCCCCCGCTTTACTTCGAAATAGCTAGCTGGCGGGTCATGGTTTCTTCGCCGTTGCGCACTTGCAGGTGGTAGAAGCCGGGAGCCAGGCCGCTCAGGTCGAGGCGGTTGGTGTAGTTGTCGCGGGCGGTGCCCGTGTACACTGCCTGGCCCAGCACATTGGTGACCTGCACGCCCAATGCGCCCTTAGCATTCGCGCCGTGGATTTCGAGGTCAAACAAGCCCGTGGTTGAGGGATTGGGGAACACCGTCACGGCTTGCAGCAGCGCCGCCGAGGTAGTAGCCGTCACGGCTGCCGCCATAATGGTGAGGTCATCGACGTAGAGGTTACCTTGGTTGGCACTGCTGATGACGTGGAAGCCCACGTACTGTGTGCCCGCGCCCGGCGCGAACGTGGCCACTACCGGCGTCGAAGTGCCATCAGCCAGCGCGTAGTCGGTGGTGGTGATGTTGATATTGGTGTAGAGCGTGGTAGTCTGGTCGGCAGGGGTAGCCGTGGCTCCGGCCTTCACTTCCAGCTTCTCGATAAAGCTCGATGCGCTGCCCGGAATACCCTCGGCTCGGTATCGGAACGCCACCTGATAGCGCGTGGTGGCCGTAGTCGTGAGAGCCGGGGTAAAGAACCAGTCATCGGCCGCCGGGCTGCTGGGGATGGTACTGGTGTAGCGGATAGCGTTGGGGCTGGAGTTGGGGGTAGTCTTGGTGATGGCCCAGGTGGTGCCGTCGGCATTGGCATCAAGCACCGTAATGCCGCAGGGCAGCGCCGAGCCGGCCGGCACGTTGTCGAAATTCTGTACGTAGGGGAAATCCGTAACCGTGGTCACGGCCGGGCAGCCCGTGCTGAATGTTACCGGCCCGGCCAGCAGACTAGTGCCGCCGCCGGTGCAGCTGGTGCGCGCGTACAGCTGGTACGTGGCCCCCGACTGCAAGCCGGTGAGCGTAAACGGCGACGCCGTGGCCGCCACCGTGGTGCCGCTGGTAGCTGGTTGGAAGCCCACCGGCCCGTAAATAAGCTGGTAGCTACCCGCGTTGCCGGCATCGGCAAAAGTCACCGTGGCCGTAGTGGCCGAGGCGGCCGTCACGGCCAGGCCCGTGGGGACAGCGCAACTTGGGGCCGGAGCCAGGCCCACCTCAATGGCAAAGCGCACTTGCAGGGTAGTCGCGGCTGCGTCATTCCAAGCGGTGCCATCGCCCGAATAGTAGAAGACACCTGTGCGCAGCGGCGTTTCTGCCTGCGTGGCAATGCCCGCCCCGGTGTTGCCAATTTCCTTCAGGCCCACGAAAAAAGAGCCGGTGAGCTGCAAGGCGGGTAGCGTCGTGGTCACGTCGCCGCCGGCGGCCGGGCGGTTCTGGTTGGGTGCGGCGTAGAGTAGGTTGCCCGGAGTGCCGCCCGTGCCCGTGGCATCATACACCACCACCTGGTAGGCCGTAGTGGGGTTGCCGGTGACGTTGGCGAAGGAGATGAGCGCGTCGGCTAAGGTGACCGTGTTACCGGCCGGAATGGTGTACTTGGTAACTAGCAGACCGCCCGCCGAGTTGCTGCTGTAGCTCAGCGCTCCGTTAGCAGGCTTGCCGGGGTCGATGTAGCTGAGCCGGTTGGTCGTCACCAGCCGCGTGACTACCGCCGTGTTGTTGGTGTTATTACCGTCGGCCGGCACGCTCACGCGCACGCTGTCAGTGCCCAGGTTAAGGGTGGCGGGTAGGTTAGTTAGGGTAAGCGTGCCCTGCGCCCCGGCCGGCAGCGAAGCCAGGGTCCCCGTAAAGTTCTGCGTGTTAGCCCCCGTAATTTTCAGCGTTACCTGCACGTTGGTCTGGTCGGCCGTGCCCAGGTTGGCGATGTACACCTGCACGGGTTGGGGCAAAGCGCTGGGGGTAGCAATCTTACCCAAGGTATACACGGCCTGAATGGCAATATCATTGGCCAGCTGGGCTGCTTGCGTAAAGCGGTAGGTAAGCCCCGGTGCCGGGGTTACGCTCTTGGTAATGTCGTTTGCGTGGTTGGTATAATTTGAGTTTTGGAAGGTCGTGGCATTCCACGCCACAGAGGCCGTTTTGGTAGCCAGCGTCACCTGGCCTACCGCCTGGCCCAACCCTTTCAGACCCACGTTCGGAAAGCGAGTGCCATCGGCCGCGCTGCCCGGCACGGCCTGGCCATACACAAACTCGACCGTGCCAGTGGTTTCGTAGAGTTTCAATTGAAAGCTGAAGTTGGCGTACTGCGTACCATTAGCCGCGTCGGAGCCAGTGCCCGGCTTATCGGCCACATTGCGCCACTGGATGGTGCACACCCGGTTGGGGGCCGTGCCGCTAGTGAGCACCCGGTAATCGACCCCCCCGGCTCCCGAGCCCGGCACCAAATCCGTGTTGAATGGCATCAGGAGGTTAATATCGGCCGCGCTGGTGCTCTGCAGAGGGTCAACACCGTTCTGTCCATTCGCATCGTTGTTATAGTATAGGTCGGCCGCCGAAGGTGCCGCGCTACCCAGCCGAATAACCCCGTTGGTATTTAAAACAAACTGCGTAAAGCTGGCTCCGTTGTAAGAAAATGTGAATCCGATAGGTTGCGCGGCGGAGTTGGCATCATCCGTATTGGCCGTGGCAATGGCCGTGCCCGAAGTGCCTAGGTCGGCGTAGGTGCCAGAAACTGCGGAGGCCCCGGCCGCGGCATAGTTCAGCGCCTGGGCCTGCGCGGCCGCCGCCGTGCCGCCCAGCAGCAGGGCCAGCAGGCCCGCCCGCCGTAAGGGCTTAGGTATTCTCAGGTAGAAGTTGGTCATGGAAAAAGTAAAAGAGGTTAGGGGAGAAAACTGAGGGTAGGGGCACGCCGGTTGAAAGTAGCAAAGGGGATTTGTGCCTACAATATGCCACTTATTCGGCTAACTATCCTCAAAATTTTAACCGAAGTAATCTGCGTCGCCCTCGCTTTGCGCCCACCCCGCCCCCGACCTTTGCGCCCATTATGCAAGCTACTGCTGATTTCGACAGTCGCGTGGGCCTCTTTGGGGCCGGGCGGGTAGCGGCGGCTCTGGCCCCGGCCCTGGCGGCGGCGGGCTGCCGGGTGGTGTTCGTGGCCAGCCGCGCCCCCGGCCCGGCCCAGGCGCTGGCGGCCACGCTGCCCGGCTGCGAGGCCCTACCCCTCGCCCAGGCGCTAGCCGCGCCGCCGCCCGCCGCCGTGTACCTGCTGGCCGTGCCCGACGCGGCCGTGCCCGCCCTGGCCGCCGCCGGGGCCTGGCCGGCCGGGGCCGTGGTGGCGCACCTGGCCGGGGCGCTGCCCCTGGCCGGGCTGGCGCTGCCGGGGAGGGTAGGGGCCGGGGTGCTATATCCGCTCCAAACCTTCAGCCCCGGCCGGGCCATCGCCTGGCCGGCCGTGCCGCTGTTTGTCGAGGCCACCGACCCGGCCGCCGAAGCCCACTTGCTGGCCCTGGCTCACCGCCTAAGCCAGCGCGTGGCCCTGCTCGACTCGGCCCAGCGGCTGCGGCTGCACCTAGGGGCCGTGTGGGCCAGCAACTTCACCAACCACCTGCTGGGCGTGGCCGAGGCGCTGCTGGCCGAAGCCAACCTTCCCTTCGCGCTGCTGCACCCGCTGGTGCGCGAAACCGTGGATAAAGCTCTGGCCGCTCAGCCCTCGCCTTTTGGGGTGCAAACGGGGCCCGCCGTGCGCCACGACGCGCCCACGCTAGCCGCCCACGCGGCGGCCCTGGCGGCCCACCCGGCCTGGCAGGCGCTCTACGCCGGGCTCACGGCCAGCATTCAGGCCGCCGCCGCCGCAGGTGAGCCACCGCCGCAAAAATCGTAACTTTGTGCTTTCTGCGCACTCATGCAGGAGTGAGCCAGCTGCTTATTTTCGACAATCTGTTGTTGGTCAAATATGAAAGCTGGCAGCTACTAGCTAAGGGCCGCTTAAAGGCCTCCGCTTACGGCTTATTACTTAAAGCCCACCGGGCCTTCCAATTTTGACTCCTTCGACTATCATTTTTCAGTTTCAGGACGGCCAGCCCGCCCAAACCCACGTGGCCGCCAGCGGCGAGTCGGTGCTCGACGTGGCCCTCAACAACGGCATTCAGCTGCAGCACAACTGCGGCGGCGTGTGCGGGTGCAGCACCTGCCACGTGTACGTGGACCAAGGCGGCGACGAGCTGCCCGAAATCTCCGAAAAAGAGGAAGACTTCATCGACCGCGCCATCAACCCGCGTCTCAGTTCGCGCTTGGCTTGCCAGTGCGTGCTACCCAACGCGGCGCTGGCGCTCGTCGTGACCCTACCCCCCCAGCACTTCTTGGGGCATTAATTTTTTAGTGATTAATGGTCAGGGCTTAGTGGTTAATGAACCATTGGCTACCTACTACCTGCTGAATATTACTCATTAAACATTGACCACTAATTATTAAAAAATGAACCACTACGAGCCGCCTATTCAATGGGCCGACCACGAAGACGTTGCCATCGCGCTGTATGAAAAGTTTGGCGACGACTTTGGTGAGTCCAAAATCTATCGTATTCGCTTTACCGAGCTGCTGGATTGGGTGCTGACGCTGCCCAATTTTGAAGGTACCCGTGAGCAAGCCAACGAAGGTCATCTGGAGCAGATTCAGGCCAAGTGGGTGTACGAATGGCGCGACCACCAGTAGCCCCGGTAAACCACAACGGTGCAGGTTGCGTATGAAGAAGCCACGAGCGGGCGCGCACATTGCCCGATACTTTTCCCCGCGAGTGGCTGACTGTTTTTTTTTCTTTGCCAACCACCATGAAAACGGGGACCGTAAAATTCTTTAACGAAGCCAAAGGCTTCGGCTTTATCACCGACGACACGACGAAAGAAGATTTCTTCGTGCATATCACCGGCCTCAACGGCGGCCAGATTCAGCAAAACGACCGGGTAGAATTCGAGACCCAGGAAGGCCGCAAGGGCGTAAATGCCGTGAACGTGCGCCGCGTATAGCTCGGCTTTTCCAACCGCTAACACCTTGTATAAAAGCCCTTACCAATTGCTGGTAGGGGCTTTTTGCTGATAAGGGCCAGTGGTGGCTAGCGGCCGGTGTGGCGTACCTTCGCGGCCCAGCCCCACTGCCATGCCTAGCGCCCCTACCCCCCTGCCCGCCGCCGGGCCCTCGCCCGCCGGTGGGGGCGATGAGCTGCCCCTGGCTGGCCCCGGCCAGGCGGGTCGCCTGGCGCGGGCCGTGCCGGGCCTGGTGCGCTGGCCCAACCTGGCTATTATGCTGCTGAGCCTGGTGCTGGTGCGCGCCATGCTGCTGCCGGGCCAGCCGCTGAGCCGGGTGCTGCTGGCTCCGCGCTTTGGGCTGGTGGTGCTGGCGGCGCTGCTAGTGGCGGCGGCCGGCTACATTATTAATGATTATTACGACGTCAAGATTGACGCCATTAACCGGCCTGCCCGGCTGGTAGTGGGGCGGCTGCTGCGCCGCCGCCACGCCATGCTGGCCCACTTGGTGCTGAGTGGGGTAGGGGTGGCGCTGGCGCTGGCCATGTCGCGGGCGGTGGGGGCGGTCACGCTAGGTGCGGCTTTGTTACTGTGGGGCTACTCGGCGCGGTTCAAGCGCCTGCCGCTGGTTGGCAACGTGAGCATTGCTACCCTCACGGCGGCGCTGGTGCTGCTGCCCGAGTTGCAGTTGCGCACCGGCCGCGAAGCGGTGTGGCTCTACGCCCTGGCCGCGTTTCTGCTCACGGCGGTGCGCGAAATTGTGAAGGACCTCGAAGATATGCGGGGCGACGGGCAGCACGGCTGCCAGACCCTGCCGCTGGTGTGGGGGGTAGCGCGTAGCAAGGTTGTGGCGGGGTTTTTTCTAGCGTGCCTGGCGGGGCTGGTGCTGGGCGCGGCCGGGCAGCTGCTGGCCTGGGGCCGCTGGGGCCTGGCCGCCTGGCTGCTGGGGCTGGTGCTGCTGCCGTTGGGCTGGCTGGCCCGCCTACTGTGGCGCGCCGACCGCCGCCGCCACTTTCGCCAGCTTAGTGCGTGGTGCAAGGGCATCATGCTGGCCGGCGTGCTGAGCATGGTGCTGGTATAAAGTAAAGGTTTAGTAGCATTATACTTAGCCACGTTGGGGATAGGCTTATTCGTTTGTAGGTGGACCCGTGCGGCGGTTATTGCAAAAATTAAGGACGAAATAAGCCCGGCCAAGTTTGGATTCTAACTAGCCGTGTCTCACCTTTACGTTTTATGCGAACGAACTTTAATAATCGATTATTACGAGAGAACGAGAGGCTTTTTTAGGACTGAAAATTAGTTAAAGCGCGCTGCATATCTATTTTATCATCAACTGATTTGTATTAATTTCTGTATGCCTGGTTTTATTCCAGTGCGGTTGGGTGGGCGAGCTGGCTGGGGGAGTTGGTGGCTGGTAGCAATGCTGTTGTTGGGCAGCCCTTGGGCGGCGCGTGCCCAAACGCGCGCCACTGTGCGCGGCCACGTGGCCGACCCGGCTGACGCGCCCGTGGAGCTGGCCACCGTAACGCTGCACCGCGCCGCCGACTCGATGGTGGTTAAAACCGAATTTACGGACGCGGCCGGGGCTTTTGAGCTGGCGGCGGTAGCTGGGCAGCGCTACCTGATATCGGTGGCGCAGGTAGGCTACCGGCGCTACTGGAGCCCGGCCTTCGAGCTATCGGCGGCGGGCCTGGCCCTCCCCCCCGTGCGGCTGGCAGCCAGCGCCGCTACAGCCCTGAAGGAAGTGACCGTGACCGGCCGCAAGCCGCTCTACGAGCATCGGTTCGACCGCACCGTGCTCAACGTGGCCGATAACCCGCTCTCGGCCGGGGCCACGACGCTCGACGTGCTGGGCCGCGCCCCTGGCGTAACTACCGACGCCGCCGACAACCTGGCCCTGCGCGGCCGGGAGGGCGTGCTCGTCGTTATCGATGGCAAGCGGGTGCCGCTGGCCGGGGCCGAGCTGGCTGACTACCTGCGTGCCCTGCCCGCCGAGCAGGTGCAGAGCATCGAGCTGATAACCAATCCGCCCGCTAGCTTCGACGCCCAGGGCGGTGCCGGCGTCATTGCCATCAATCTCAAAAAAGACCAGCGCCTGGGCACCAATGGCAGCGCTAACCTCAGCTACGGCCGCGGCCATTACGGCAAATTCGTGGGCGGGCTGGCCCTGAATTACCGGCGCAAGGGCCTAAATCTGTACGGCAACTATACTTACAATGACCGCCGTGGCTTCAATCTGCTGGATTTCGACCGGCAGTACGCCGCCACGGCCGCCCTACCCGCCGCCCGCAGCCAGGTGGGTAGCGACCAGCTCACCCACCTGCGCTCGCACGCCGCCAAGGTGGGCCTCGACCTGACTCTGAGCAAGCGCACGACGCTGGGCGCGGCCGTGACCGGGCTCGCCAGCCAGGCCAATAACAATACCAATAGCAATACGCTCTTCACCGACCCGAACGGGCAGCCTACCCAGCGCTTCAGCTCCATTACCGCGCAGGACGTGCGCCGGCCCAACGGTAGCGCCAACCTCAACCTGCGCCACGCCTTCGCCGACTCGGCCACTGCCGCTACCCTGGCCTTCGATGCCGACTACGCCCGCTATCAGACCACCCGGCTGACGGACCTGTTTACGTATTTTGAAGCGCCTACCCAGCCGACTAATCTGCTCTATGGCGACCAGCGCAGCAACCTCGACATCGGGGCTTTCAAGGCCGATTATAGCCAGCCCCTGCCCGGCCGGGCGCGGCTCGATGCCGGGGCCAAGGTGACGCGCATCGCCTCCGACAACGACGTGCAGTTCGTGCGCACCGCCGATGGCGTAACCGCCGTGGACCCCAGCATCTCACTGCGCTTTCGCTACCACGAGAACGTGAACGCCGCCTACGCTACCCTGCGTGGCACCCACGCCGGCACCCAGGTGCAGGCCGGCCTGCGCGCCGAGCAAACCAACAGCCTGGCCGAAGTAGTAGACGGCACCAGCCGCGAGCGGCACTACTTGCAGCTTTTCCCCAACCTGGTGCTGGAACGGAATCTGAATAAGGATAATGCCCTGGCCTTGACCCTGGCGCGGCGCATCGACCGGCCCAGCTACGGGCAGCTCAACCCGCTGCGCGCCTACCTCGACGCGACTTCGTTCTCGGCTGGCAACATCAACCTGGTGCCCCAGACCAGCTACAACGCGGAGCTAACCCACACTTACCGGGGTAAGTACAGCGCGGCCCTGGCCTATGCCCGCACCAGCAACCCCTTCGTGCTGGCCTCCCAGCCCGCGCCCGACGGCAACCGGGTAGTAGTAAACCAGCCCGTGAACCTGAGCCGGCAGGATTTTTACACCCTGACCCTGACTGCCCCGCTGGAGCTAACCAAGTGGTGGACGCTCTACGCCAGTGGTATCTTTTACTATAATCACTACCTGGGCAGCCTCAACAGCACCGCCCTCGACCGGGGCCAGGTGGCCTGCAACCTGACTCTAAACAATAGCTTCACGCTGCCCGGCGGCTGGGCCGCCGAGCTGAACGGCTTCTATGAGTCGCGCGAGGTGGGCGGCTTCCAGCGGCTGCAAGCGCGGGGCCAGGTGGCGGCGGGCCTGAAAAAAAGCCTCTGGCACGAGCAGGCTACCCTGCGCCTGACTATGAGCGACATTCTCTACACTACGCCTTTGCGGGTAACCTCAACCTACGTCAATTTTAGCGAATACTTCCGCGCGCGGCAGGATGCGCGGGTGGGCACGCTGGCTTTTATCTACCGCTTCGGCAACGGCAAGGTGGCCGCCGCTCGCCGCCGTGCCGCCGGGGCCGATGAGGAGCTGCGCCGCGCCAGCAGCGGCCAGTAGCCGCCCCGCATGAACGGCAGCTGAATAAGGTAAAAGACTGACTTTAAGGGCCTGAGAAATAATAAGGTACCGGTAAGTAAACTGCTGGACCTACTTTTGCGTTGTGGGCCCACACAATTCTATTACTTGTCGCATATGCGCATTTTTCCACTGCTACTGGCCGGGTTGTTGACAACCGCTTTGATAAGCCAAGGGCAGACCCTGCCCCCCACCAGCCTGGATACGCTGGCCAAAAATCCCCCGGCTGCCAAGTCGGCCAATAAGATTACGATTTTACCCGTGCCCGTCCTGTTTTACCAGCAGGAAACCGGGGCTGGCTACGGCGTGGGCGGCCTGCTGAGTGGGCGCTTGGGCACCGACACCACCACGCGCTCTTCCAACGCCCGCGTGCAGTTCTGGACTACTCAGAAAAGCCAGTCGCTGGTGCAGTTTGTGCACACCATTTATTCGCCCGGCGAGAAATATTACCTGAACGGCGAAATCAGCTCCTACAAGAATCGGCTCTACTTTTTTGGGGTAGGCAACGACGCGCCGCAGACGCAGGATGCTAATCGCTCGTTTCTTGATTTTCAGCTGTTTATTATCAATCAGCGCTTCCAAAAAAGCATCGCTAAAAACCAGTTTTTAGGCTTGCAGTACCGCCTCGCGCGGGTGTACAACCTGAATCAGGAGCCCGGCCGCGTAGATAATAACGGGGATGCTATCCCAGAGGCGCAAAGCGGGCCGAACTACTTTTTGCACGACCCCCGCGTGGACCTGCGCCAAACGCGCAATTTTAGTCTCTCGGGCCTGGGTCCGGTGTATACCTACGACAGTCGCGATGTGGCTCTGGGTGCTTCTACAGGCAGCCTGCTCGATTTGCAGGTGATGTTTAATGGCAAATTTGTGGGCTCCGACTACAACTTTGTGCGCTACCAGCTTGACGCCCGGCACTACCAGCGCATATTTGGCGACAAAACCATTTTGGCGACGCAAATTTTTGGGCAGTTCCACTCCGGTGACGTGCCGTGGTACGGGCTGGCGGGCCTGGGGGCCAACCTGGGTGGCACGCTCTACAACAACTCCAGTCTGATGCGCGGCATTTATGAGCAGCGCTACCGCGACCGGCAAATGGTGACGGCCCAGGCCGAGCTGCGGCAGCACCTGTTTTGGCGCATCGACGGGGCCGCATTCCTGGGCGTGGGCCAGGTGGGCTATAACCTCAGCGACTACAGCTTCGGCGGCCTGCACACGGCCGGCGGCGTGGGTGCCCGCTTCAACCTTATTCGGCGTGACCGTGTGAACCTGCGCTTCGACTACGCTTTCGGCAAAGACCCCGGCTTCTACTTTGCCATTGGGGAGGCGTTCTAGGTCTACCCCCACCGCTGGCCCTAAGCCGTGCTATTCGGACAGAATAGCACGGCTTTTACTTTTTAGCTAAAAATGTTAGCTAAACAATTTTTAGCTAAAAATCATTGACTATCAATGAATTAATCTAAAAAATACTTTGTTTCGCCGAAATGGCAAACGAAGTTTTTTGCTGCTATTGCTATCCTTGCGCGTACTCGGGCGTACACTGGTTTCATTATGGACCAACTTGCCACGCCGGCCCGCTTTCACGCTACCCGTGAGGCGATGGCCGCCGCTCCGCCGGCCCTGCTGCCCCATCCGCCTACTACTGAGCAGTTGCTCTGCCAGGTCGCGCGCGCGCTTCGCCAGCAGCTACCCCCCCCACTGGCGGCACTCCAGGCCTGCGTCATCATTCCAGCCAAGGATGAAGCCGATGCGCTACCTGCTACGTTGGCCGCGCTCGCTGCCCAAATAACTCTTGGCGGCCAGGCGCTACCAGCCGGCATGATAGAAGTTATCGTGCTGGCCAACAACTGCCTCGACCAGACGGCCGAGGCCGTTCGCCAAGCTATGCACCATCACCCCGGCCTAGTGTTGCACGTAGCCGAGGTCCACCTGCCGCCTATCGACGCCCACGTGGGCCGGGCCCGCCGCCTGCTGCTCGATGAGGCTGCCCAGCGCCTCGAAAGCACTATCGGGCCCACTGGTGTGCTGCTTAGTACTGATGCCGACACGCTGGTAGCCCCTACCTGGCTGGCCGCCACGCTCTCCGAAATTGAGGCCGGGGCCGAGGCCGTAGGTGGGCGCATCCTAACGCAGGCCACGGCCGCCACTCACTGCCCGGTGCGTCGGATGCAGCTCAGCGATGCCGTCTACCGCGTGCTGTTGCGCCAGCTCGAAGACCGACTTGACCCCTGCCCCACCGACCGCTGGCCCTGCCACCACCAGCACTATGGGGCTAGCTTGGCCCTCACCGTGCGCGCCTACCGCCGGGTGGGTGGCCTACCTGTGGTGCCTTTTCTGGAAGATGAGGCCCTGTGGCAACAACTGCTGCGCCACGACCTGCCGGTGCGCCACAGCCCTCAGGTACAGGTCTATACCTCGGCCCGGCGCTGCGGGCGCGTGGAGGTAGGGCTGTCGTGGCAGCTGCGCGAATGGGAAGCCCTGAGCGCCCAGCACCAGCAGCCCCTGGTGCCTTGCCCGCACGAGCTGGTGCGGGTGTGGCGCGCGCGCCACTGCCTGCGCGCCTGGTGGCAGGCCGGCGCGAGCCAGCCCGGCCCCGAGCTGGCTCGCCTGGCCCGTGCCGTCGAAGTGCCCTTAAAAGAATTGCTGCTCCAGGCACGGCAGTGCTCCACATTTGGCCAGCTTTGGCAATGGATTGAAACTACTCGCGGAGCCGTATTACCCGTGCCGCTCTCAGGCGCATTGCGCGACCTGCGCGCTTATCTGCGTAAAGGGGTTCCTGGTTCGTAAATTTTTGGGTTCTTGGTTTGTGGTCAGATAGTCTGTCACTGCGGGTGGCGCGAAGCAATCGCAGTAGAACGATACCCGAACGAGTCGTTCTACTGCGCTTACTTCGCGCTACTCGTAGTGACAGACCTCAAAAATTAGCAACCCAAAACCTACAAGCCAGAGGCCTCAAATAAATCGAGCCGGTACTTATCGGCGCGGTGGCCGTGCAGGTGCTTGAGGGGCCCCTGCGGCCCAGTTTTTTGCAGGAAGAAATCGTGTACCTCGTCGCCGGTCTGGGGGTAGTCGGGTACTACGGGCGTCCAGTGCACCAGCAGCAGCTGGCCGCCGGGGGGTAGGGCCGCCAGCAGCTGGTCGGCGGCGCGGGCCAGGTCGGCAGGGCTCCAGTAGTAGCCCACTTCCGAAAGCAGTATGAGGTCAAATTTCCCGTGGGGAAACTCGTTGGGTACCTGCAGCTTGCGCAGCTCTACCTGGGGTAGGGCGGCGCAGCGCTGGCGGGCCTGGGCCAGGGCGGCCTCGCTCACATCCACGCTCAGCAAGTGGCCGCAGCGCGAAGCCAGCTGTGCCGTGAGTACTCCAATGGAGCAGCCAATCTCAAAGGCCCGCCCGTAGTGCGGCCGGGGCAGGGTAGCCAGCGTATCAGCGTATTTGGCGCGCTCGTAGGGGCTGCTGGCGAAGGCCCAGGGGTCATCGCTGGCCCGGTACACGCCGTCGAAGTACTCGGGGTTAAGGGTAGCAGGCTGGTTGATATTCATGGGGTAGGGGCTTCGATAAAAACCTCAACGGGCTGGGCAAAATGCGCTAGCATTGCCTCAGATAGCAAAAATCCGCCGGGGTCGTCGGTAATAGTACCCGGCGCGAGCTGCGAGCGGTGCGCCGCAATGGCGCGCTGCTTCTGAGCGAGTACCGACCCAATATCGAGCCGAAAACCGATGCCTTCGTCGGGTCGGGGCAGGTCTTCAGGCGCGGCGCGCTCCCAGGCCCATACCACGTATTCAAGGCGGCGGGGGGGGGTAGGGAGACGGGCCAGTGCGGCGCTGGCTAGTGCTGAGCTGGCCCGATGGTCGGGGTGCGGGTCGCGCCGCCAGGGCACCAGCACGGTTTCGGCCTGCTGCTGGGCGATGAAATCAGCTAACTGCCTGGCCGCCGCCTCAAAGGCCGGGCCGGCGCTAGGTACCTGGCTGTCGGGTAGGCCCAGGTACAGCGTCTCATTTTCAGCTACATCCAGTACGGCCAGCGCGTGGCGCAGCTCCGCGTAGCGCAGCTCGCGCCGGGCCGCCACTGAAAATTCCTGCGAGTGCGGGTGCGACATCGTGCCATCGCTCACCAGCGCGGCAGCCACTGGCTGGCCCGCTTGGCGCAGCAGCGCCAATAGCCCGCCGCAGCCCAGGGCCTCATCGTCGGGGTGCGGCACCACGATAACCGTGCGCCCCAGCGTAGCTGCGTAGCTGGCCGGCCGCAGGGGGTAATTATCAAATGTGCTGCTGTTAATATGCTGATTGGTTGATGTGCTAATGGGCTGCTTGGCTTTCAAAACGCTGAACAAGAATGAATAAAGTATAACGTGAAACAGATTCTACTAATCAGCTTCATATTGAGCGGGCTTTTGCTCGCAGCATATCAGCACATCAACAGCTGGTAGCCCGGCTTATCCGAGCCCAGCGCAAAGCGCCCGGCTTCGGCCAGCACGGCGTCGGGAGCGGGCTGGCGCAGGTAGTGGGTCAGGTCGCGGTGCAGGCGCTCGAAGGGCTCGGGCTGAAGCAGGCCGCGCGCGCCCACGCAGCGCTCGGCCAGGCGCAGGGTGTCGAGGCAATGGTCTTCCACCACCGTACGAAACGTGTTAATGTAGGCTCCCAGCGCAGCCAGGCGGGCCGGCAGCAGCGGCTCGGTGGGTGGGGTGGGGGGTAGGGCGGCGTGCTCGGCCGCCCCGCGCAGCCACAGCTGGCCGGTCTCGTGCAGGGCTAGCAGCTGGCCTAGGCGCTGGCGCTGGTAGGGGTCGTCGGTGCGGCCCAAACGGCGCAAAAAGCGGCGGGTTTCGTCAAATACGGCCGCGGCCCCGCCCAGCTGCACGGCCGCAAACCGCGCCGCGCCGCCCCCAAACCATGGGGCGCGGTAGTAGTCGTTGGGCTGGCCGATGAGGTCGGCCGTCCCTACTTCAAGGCCCGTAAAATCGGCCCGGAAGCTGGCCGTGGCCCGCATGCCCAGGGGTCGCCAAAAGCTGCGGTCCAGCACCGGGGGCTGCTCATCGGCGCGCAGCAGCAGCAGCTGCCAGCCGCCCGGCGCGGGGCCGGCTGCCAGTGGCGCGGGAGCCTGGTCGCGGCGCACAGGGGGGGTAGGCAGCGCACCCGTGAGCACCGGCCGCGTGATGTGGCCCGACCCGGAGGCAAACGTTTTGGCCCCGCGCAGGCGGTAGCGGCCGGGCGTGGCCGGCAGCGGCTCCAGGCGCACGCCGTCGGCTGGGTTTTCGGTGTTCCAAACCCCGAATATGTGGCCGGCGCGGGCATCGGCGGCGGCGCGGGTTAGCTGCGCCGGGCTGCCAAAGCAGCGAATCAGCAGCAGGGCATTCACGTGGCCTTCCCAGAGGCGGCCCACTGCCAAGTTGCCCCGCCCGATGTGGTAGAGCGCTTGCAGCAGCGCCTGGGCCGCGGCCGGCTCGCCCAGGCCCGCGCCGCCCAGGCTGGGGGGTAGGGCAGCCGTGAGCAGCCCGGCCTCGCGCAGCCAAGTCATTTCCAGGGTCGGGAAGCCGCCTAGCTGGTCGGTAGCGGCGGCCTGGGCCAGCAGGCGCGGGGCCAGCTGCGCGGCGGCCGCCACAGCGCTGGCCGGGGTAATGGGGGTAAGAGGCCCCGCATCGGGCGGTGGCGAGGGAGTAAGCAGGTCGGCGGCGGGCGTAAATTCGGTCATCAAACGGGGGCACTATGAGCGGGCGGTTAAGACTGCATAACTCCAAATCGGGCGCGGGAGTTATCGACTAGCTTAACATACTGTTTTTAAGCTGGGCTGTCTCGCGCCCCGGTCGGCCGGGCTACCTTTGCCGGGCCAGGCCCTGCCCGCGATTGGCGGGGTAGGGCAAGGCAGCAGCTGCTACCGCGCGGCTTCTTACTCCTTCATTTTTTTCCTCGTCCATGACCGACGCTCGCCCTATTCGCGCCGCCCTGCTTTCCGTGTACCACAAAGACCGGCTGGCCCCGCTCGTGGCTACTCTGCGCCGCCTCGGCGTCACGCTCTACTCCACGGGCGGCACCCAAAAGTTTCTCGAAGAGCAGGGCGCGGAAGTCACCGCCGTGGAAGACCTCACCGGCTTTCCCGAAGTATTCGGCGGCCGCGTCAAAACACTGCACCCCAAAGTATTCGGCGGAATTCTGCACCGCCGCCACGAGGCCGGCGACCTCGCCCAAGCGGCCGAGCACGGCATTCCGCCCATCGACTTGGTAGTGGTTGATTTATATCCCTTCGAGGAAACCGTGGCCAGCGGCGCGCCCGAAGAAGAAGTGATTGAGAAGATTGATATCGGTGGTATCGCCCTGCTGCGCGCCGCCGCCAAAAACTATCGCGACGTGCTGGTCGTTAGCTCGCGCGACCAGTATGAAGCCGTGACGCAGCTGCTCGAAGAAACTAATGGCAGCCCCGGTTACGAGGAGCGTCGCCGCTACGCCTCATTAGCTTTTGCCATTACTAGCCACTACGACGCAGAAATTCAGCGGTACGTGCGGCAAGGTGTTGCAATGGGCTCTGGGACAGTGACTGCTATTACAGTAGATGTAAAAAATTCGGAGGGTAGGGCCACCCGCACACCGTTGCGCTACGGCGAAAACCCGCACCAGACGGGCTCATTTATTGGCGACCTGGGTGCGTTGTTCGACCAATTGCACGGTAAGCAATTGAGCTACAACAACCTGGTGGACGTAGACGCCGCTGTACAGCTGATGCGCGAGTTCTCTGAGGATAAGCCAACCGTGGCCATTCTCAAGCATACCAATGCCTGCGGCGTGGCCCAGGCCGACAACCTGCACGACGCCTACGCGCAGGCCCTGGCCTGCGACCCGGTTTCGGCCTTCGGCGGCGTCATTATTATGAATAAAGAGGTAGACCTGGCTACCGCTCAGGAACTGAGTAAGCTGTTTTTTGAAGTGCTCATTGCGCCCAGCTTCGCGGCCGATGCACTACCCGTTTTGCAAAGCAAGAAAAACCGTATTCTTTTGAAGCAGAAGCCGGTAGCGTTACCCGCTAAGCTCTTCAAAACCCTGCTCAACGGCGTGATTGAGCAGGATGCCGACCTCGCTACCGAGACGGCACGAGACTTTCGCACCGTTACTAAATCGGCCCCTACCCCCCTCGAAGTGGCCGCCCTGGAGTTTGCCGGCAAAATCTGCAAGCATACCAAGAGCAACACCATTGTGCTGGCCCGGCCCGGCCAGCTGCTGGCCTCCGGCGTGGGCCAAACCTCGCGGGTCGATGCCCTGCGCCAGGCCATTGAGAAGGCCGGCAGCTTTGGCTTTGACCTGCACGGCGCGGTGATGGCCTCGGATGCGTTTTTTCCGTTTCCCGACTGCGTGGAAATCGCCGCCGCCGCCGGCATCCGGGCCGTGGTGCAGCCCGGCGGCTCCATCAAGGACCAGGACTCGATTGATGCCTGCGACCGCTTGGGCCTGGCTATGGTGCTGACCGGCGTGCGGCACTTCAAGCATTAACCTTTTGCTGGGTTGAGTGATAAAATAAGAACGTCATGCTGAGCTTGCCGAAGCATCTCTACCGCGTAGCTAACTTCAATTGTTAGGACTACTTACGCGGTAGAGATGCTTCGGCAAGCTCAGCATGACGTTCTTTTGTTGCTTTCTAATTCCGCCCTACCCCCTGCCCTATGCACGAAGTCGAACTCCTGGTAATTCTGCTGGCCGTGACTACGGCGCTGGCTGAGGTAGCTAACCGCCTGCGGGTGCCCTACCCGGTGGTGCTGGTGCTGGCCGGCCTGGGGCTGAGCGTGCTGCCGGGCCTGCCGCGCGTGTCATTGGCCCCGAACCTGGTATTCTTCGTGTTTCTACCGCCGCTGCTGTTTTCATCGGCCTGGCAGCTGTCGTGGTCCGCTTTTAGGGCCGAGCTGCGGCCCATTTCCACACTGGCCATTGGCTGCGTGCTGTTTTCATTGGTGCTGGTGGCGGCCGTGGCGCACTACGTGCTGCCGGGTTTTGGCTGGGGGCCGGCCTTTGTGCTGGCGGCCATCATCTCGCCTACCGATGCCGTATCGGCGGCTGTGGCCACCAAGGGGCTACCCATTTCGCGGCGCATTATTTCCATTCTGGAAGGCGAGAGCCTGGTGAACGACGCGACGGGCCTCATTGCCTACCGCTACGCAGTGGCGGCAATTCTCACCGGGCAGTTTGCGCTGGGCGCGGCGGCGGGCGAGCTGCTGCTGGTGGTGGGCGTGGGCATTGCGGTGGGGCTGGCAACCGGGTTTGTGTTCTACGTCGTGCACCGCCTCTCGCGCAGTAGCGTTACCGTGGACACCAGCCTGAGCCTGCTCACACCCTACGCGGCCTACCTGCTGGCCGAAGCTGCCCACGGCTCGGGCGTGCTGGCCGTGGTGGTGGCGGCGCTGTTCGTGAGCCAGTACGCGGCGCGCATCTTCAACCACGAGGGCCGACTGCAAGTCACGGCCGTGTGGGATTCGCTCACATTTTTGCTCAATGGCCTGGTGTTCATCTTAATAGGCTTGCAGCTGCCGGTTATTCTGATGGGCGTGGCCCCCGACCTGCGCTGGCCGCTGCTGGGCTACGGCCTGCTGATAAGTGCCGCTATCATTGGGGCGCGCATGCTGTGGGTATATCCCACTTCCTACTTGCTGCGGCGGCTGGGCACGGCCATCAAATCGGAGCAGCCCAGCCTCTCGCTGGGCGAAATTACACTCGTTGGCTGGGGCGGTATGCGCGGCGTGCTCTCGCTGGCCGCCGCCCTGGCCCTACCCCTGACCCTGCCCTCGGGCGCGGCCTTTCCGCAGCGCAACCCTATTTTGCTGCTCACCTTTATTGTTATTCTGGTGTCGCTGCTGATGCAGGGCCTCACGCTGCGGCCCCTCATCGGCTGGCTGGGTCTGGAGCCCGACACCCAAGCCGAGCGCGAGGAGCAGCAGTTGCGCATCAGCCTGGCCCACCGCACCGTGGAGTACCTGGGCAGCCCCGAAGCCGCCGGCCAGGCCCCACCCGAAATTCTGGCCCGGATGCAGCACCGCTACGCCCAGCGCCTGGAGCGCCTCCGCCAGCGCGCCAACAGTCCCGACGACCTGCCGGCCGTGACGCTGACGCCCTTCCAGCAGCTGCAAGAAATTGTTATCCACTACGAACGTGACGTGCTCGCCAAGCTGCGCCGCGAGCAGCACATCAGCGAAGAGGTGCTCCGCAAGCTCGAAAACGAGCTGGACTTGGAAGAAGGCCGCCTGGCTCTGGACAAGGCGCAGTAGCGTTTGGGTGGGGTAGGGGGAAGTAAACTTTTGTATTTCGCTTATTTAACTAACTCCTACCCCCTTCCCACAACCAATACTACGGCAGCCGCTCGCGCAGGGCGCTGTAGGTCCAGGTGCCGGCCAGGGCGGCCACAATAAGCACCGCCGCCGCGCCCACGCCGCTGCCTAGCTGCGCGAACATCGGGCCGGGGCACGCGCCGGTGAGGGCCCAACCCAGGCCGAAAAGTAGCCCGCCAATCCATATGCCGGGACTGAACTGCTTGTCAGCCAGCCGGATTTCCTCGCCGTTTATTGTGCGCAGCTGGTAGCGCTTGATGAGCTGCACGGACAGCATGCCGACGACCACGGCCGAGCCAATGACGCCGTACATGTGGAAGGACTGAAAACGGAACATCTCCTGAATCCGAAACCAACTGATGACCTCGCTCTTGGTGAGAATAATGCCGAATAAGGTGCCGAGCACCAGGTATTTAAGATTTTTCATAGAGCCGACTTAAAAAAGGAGCGGGTAGATAAACCAGGTCATCAGCAGGCCGCCCGCGAAGAAGCCGACTACCGCCACCAGCGACACCCACTGCAAATTGGCCAGTCCCGAAATGGCGTGGCCCGAGGTGCAGCCGCCCGCGTAGCGCGTGCCGAAACCCACCAGAAACCCGCCCAGCTCCAGAAATACCCAGCCGCGCCAGTGAGCCAGGTTATCGAGCGCGAACAGCTCGCGCGGAAGCAGGCCCGTGAAATCGGTGAGGTGCAGCTGCGCGCGCAGGTCGCGCACCGTGGCCGCCGAAATGGCCACCGCGTCGGGGTGGCCCAGCACCCGGTAGCCCACGAAGCCGCCCAGCGTGATGCCCAGCACAAACCACAGGTTCCAGGCTTCGGCCCGCCAGTCGTAGCGCAAAAATGGGATGCCGGCTGGCACGCAGGCGGCGCAGATGTGCCGCAGCGAACTGCTGATACCCAGTGCTTTGTTACCGACTATCAGCAGCGCCGGCACCGTGAGGCCAATGAGTGGCCCGGCCACGTACCAGGGCCAGGACTGTCGCAAAAAATCAAGCATACGGAAAAGTAGCAGGGGTAGGGCCAGCCGAAACTGGCTGTGAAATCTCCTGAAAAAATAGCTCCCTGGTCAGGATAAACGTGTCCATCGCCAATGGGTAAGCTAAGCCGAGGTGTTCTACTGTACCTTTGTTTATTGCTACCAGCCTTTTATTTTTCGCCGAGCTATCTTAAATGGGTTTCTTCAATTTCCTGACCAGCGACATTGCCATCGACCTAGGCACTGCTAACACGCTAATCATTCACAATGATAAGATTGTGGTGGATGAGCCCAGCATTATTGCCAAAGACCGCACCACTAATAAGGTCATCGCCGTGGGCACCAAAGCCCAGCAGATGCACGAAAAAACCCACGATAATATCAAGACTATCCGCCCGCTTAAGGATGGGGTTATTGCTGACTTCCACGCGGCGGAGGAGATGATAAAGGGCCTGATTCGGCTCATCGACACGCGCAACCGGCTCTTCCAGCCCTCGCACCGCATGGTTATCTGCATCCCGAGCGGCATCACGGAAGTGGAGAAGCGCGCCGTGCGCGACTCGGCTGAGCACGCCGGGGCCAAGGAAGTGTGGATGATTCAGGAGCCAATGGCCGCCGCTATCGGCATTGGTATCGACGTGGAACAGCCGGTGGGCTCGATGATAATCGACATCGGTGGCGGCACTACCGAAATTGCGGTTATCGCCCTTTCGGGTATCGTGTGCGACCAGTCTATTAAAACGGCGGGTGACGTCTTCAACCAGGATATTCTGGACTATATGCGCCGGCAGCACAACCTGCTCATTGGCGAGCGGAGCGCCGAGCGCATCAAAATCGAGGTGGGCGCGGCCCTGACCGAGCTGGACGTGACGCCGCCCGACTACGAGGTGCGCGGCCGCGACCTGATGACGGGCATCCCGAAAGTAATAAAAGTAACGTCCTCCGAAATTGCCATCGCCCTCGACAAGTCGGTGGCCAAGATTGAGGAAGCAGTACTCAAGGCGCTAGAAATCAGCCCGCCCGAGCTATCGGCCGATATTTACGAGAACGGCATACATCTCACCGGCGGCGGTGCCCTGCTACGCGGCCTCGACAAGCGCCTGGCCGCCAAAACCAAGCTGCCCATCCACATTGCCGAAGACCCGTTGCGCGCCGTCGTGCGCGGCACCGGCAAGGCCATCAAGGATATTCGGGGCTTCCGGGGCGTATTACTGACTTAAGTTAAAAGTTAAGAGGTAAGAGTTAAAAAGTAAGGGCTGGCCTAAGGTATTCGTGGTCAACCTTACTTTTTAATTCCTACCTCTTAACCTTTAACTCTTACCTGTTTATGCGTAATCTGCTCGCGTTTCTGCTGCGCTTCCAGGGGGTGATGCTCTTTGTGCTGCTGGAAGTGGTGAGCTTGTTTTTGTTTATTACCAACAGTTCGTACCAGCGGGCGGCATTCTTTAATTCAGCCAACGCTTACGCCGGCGTGGTGCTGGCCCGGCGCACGGAGGTAGCCGATTATTTCCAGCTTGCGAACCTGAATAAGCAGCTGCTGGCTGATAACGCCCGGCTGCGCCAGCGCCTCTACCCCCCCGATTTTACCCGCCGCGAGGCTGACTCGCTGCCCGTGGGCCGCGATACACTGGGCCACATTATCTACCGTCACCTGCGGCCCGACCTGGCTACGTTGGCGACCCAAGTAGCTGCGCCAGCAGCCGGAGATAGAATGGCAACTTCTAAACCTGATACCCTACTGCTGGGTAGCGTGCGCCTGGCGGCCCGCGACGACGCCTACCCTCTGCTGCCGGCGCGGGTTATCAGCAACTCTTTGCGGGCCGTAGATAATTACCTGACCCTGAACGTGGGTGCGGCCGATGGCGTGCAGCCGGGCCTGGGCGTGCTGAGCGCGGGCGGCGTGGTGGGGCAGGTGAAGGCCGTGAGCCAGCACTACGCCACGGTGTTTTCGCTGCTGCACTCCAAGATGGCCGTGGCCGCTAAAATCAAGCGCGACGGTACCTTTGGCAGCGTGAAATGGCCCGGCGATGACTACAGCTCCGCGCTGCTCGACTACATTCCGCGCCAGAACCGCCTGGTGCGCGGCGACTCGGTGGTGACGTCGGGCTACAACTCGGTGTTTCCGGAGGGTGTGTTCGTGGGCACCATCGAGTCGTTTGAGAAGGAGCCGGACAAGAATTTCTGGACGGTGCACCTGCGGCTGGGCGTCGATTTTAGCCGCCTCACCTACGTGTACGTGGTGCACAACCGCCCCCACACTGAGCGTGACTCGTTGGAGGCGACTCTAACTGCGCCCGAGCCCAAGCCAGCCAAAGTTCCACTCACCAAGCTGCCCCGCCGATGAGTGCGCTGGGAGAAGTGCTGCGGCAGCTGCTACGGTTTGGGCTCTACGCCGGGGTGCAGGTGCTGCTAGTGGGGCAGCTGTCGCTGTTTGGGCTGGGCTGGTGCCTGCTGTATCTGGGCTTTATCTTGTTTTTGCCGCTGCGCACGCCCATCGCGGTGCTGCTGCTGCTGGGCTTCGCGATGGGCCTGGCAATGGATATCAGCTACAACACGGGTGGGCTGCACGCCGCCGCCGCCGTGCTGCTGGCCTACCTGCGCCCCTGGGTGTTACGCCTGCTTACGCCTCGCGACGGCTACGATGCCCAGGATACCGTGAACGTGCACCAGATGGGCTGGCAGTGGTTCCTAGTGTACCTACTGCTGCTGGTGAGCCTGCATCACCTGGCGTATTTTTTCCTGGAGTTAGGCTCATTTCAACACCCGCTACGCACACTGGCGCGGGTAGGGGTTAGCATTTTGTTCACCAGCACGGCGCTGCTCATTGTGCAGCTATTGTTCTTTCCGGTGCGGCGCAGCCGCAGTTAAAAATCGGTCCGTAAGTGCGTTAAGTAGTTAGAAACTGCTATCCTGAAGCTTGACTCTACTTTGGCAATGTGGGCCTGCGCCTGTGGAGCTACGACAGTGGCGCGGTACTGTGGCCGAGTGTTGCGCCTGCCACGCCTCGCATACCCGTAATGCCACCGTGCGCTGCCCCAGCCTGCCCAGCCCCGTGGCTAGCCAGGTATTTCTATTGTCGTCCAAGGAATTGCTTTCGCTCTAATAAGTTGCTATGGAGTGCTTCGCTTTTGCTGGAATTGGATACGATGTTAGAGCGGGCGGTAGAGTTATGAAAAGCCTTTCGACTTATCCCTAACTTGGTAGTACCCCTACCTGCCTAACTAGGGCTAGGCAGGTAGGGGTACTTAGTGGCGCAGAGTGGTCTAGTGTACAAACTGTCCTCAAAAACGGCATCGGTTTGTTTGTAGAGAAGGCGAATAAATCGGCTGCCGTGGCAAACCAATGAGCTTGGGTCAAGCCAAGAGGTTGGACAGGTCTAAAAAATATTTTATTCACTAATATTAAAAATTAAATAATTATAAATTTAGAATATAATACTTATCTATCTGGGGCGTGCAGGTACAGAAACAAGCTACTATCACCGCTATCCCTCGCGGATGGCATGAATTTTGGTGCCCGCTACGACAGCCTCGTTAAAACCTATAGTCATTATTGACCTAGCGCAAAATGTGACGAGCCAACATCAATAACCCTGAAACGAGCGCATAATTACCTGTTTCTCCGATTCTCTTAAAAGAGTACAAGCTACTAAGGGGCTACGCAAAGCCTTGCGCTTGTTGTTCTCCACAGGGCTCTCAAAACACAGGTGCGACAATGCACAGTCTCGTACAACGCAAAGAAATAAGGTGAAGAGATTTTGGTTCTATTGGGCACCCTTATTAGTCCTTTTGGAAGGGTGCGCGGGACCACTTGCGCCACTGGCGGCCGTACCGAATAGGCTAGCTGCAACTCGTGAGTTGGGTAAGCTACTCTTCTTTGAGCCGGCCCTCTCGGGCAACGGCAAACGTAGCTGTGCCTCGTGCCACCGGCCCGAAAAAGCATTTACAGACCACCGGGGAACATCACGAGCGTTGCGCTTTACAGCCAACCTTACGCGCAACTCGCCTACGCTGCTTGCGTCGGCGAGGCAGAAGACCTTCTTTCACGATGGCCGGGCTGCCAACCTGGGCGAGGTGGTGCGTCAGGTGGTTGAAAATCCTCAGGAACTGGGCAGTAGCTACGCCCAGCTAACGGGCCGGCTGGCCGAGAGCCCCGCTTACCGGTTGGCTTTTCGGCAGGCGTTAGGGACCGATATTACGGAGGCCAGCGTCAATAAAGCTTTGGCGGCTTACGTGACCAGCCTCATCAGCAACAATGCGGCCTACGACCAAGCCCGGCGCGGCCAACAGCCCTTGCCCACTATTGCCTTGGCCGGCAAACGGCTGTTTATGGGACCGGCTGGCTGCGTGGGCTGTCATGCGGCCCCAGATTTTCGGGATGGTCGCCGCTACCTAGTGCGGCCCGGCGAGTGGGTGAAAACCCCAACCCTGCGCAACGTGGCCCTCACACCTCCCTACGGTGCCAATGGCCAGGCCGCGACCCTGCTCGATGTGCTGGGCGATGCCTTCCATGCGGCGCACCGTCCCCGGCCACTGGCCCCGGCCGAGGCCAGCCAGCTACTAGCCTTTTTGGCCGCGCTTACTGATACGACTTCCGCCGAGCACCGCCCCCCGCTAGCGCTACCCGCCCTGCATAGCCTACCCGACCGCCGAGTAGGTGGCCTATACTGATACTATTGCTTACTTCTTGCCATTTACTACTTTATGCGTTCTCTCTTACCCATTGGCTCCGGCCCTATTTTTTTCTCCTGCCGCTTGGTGGCCGGCCTTAGCGTGGTGCTACTGGCCGGCTCGGTGGCTCAGGCGCAGGCCCCTGCTGGCGCGGCCGTTTCTATTCAGCCCGCCATGATTCAGCCCGGCTCGGCCCTGTTGATTGATATTGATACGAAGTCGCCGCTGCTGGGCGTGGACTACAGTCCCGACGGCAAGCGCATAGTGGCTTGTGGCCTGGGCCATTCAGTGGTAGTGTATGAGCTGGCTACCCACCAGCCGGTACTCACGCTGAAAGGCCACACCGACGATGTAGTGGCCGTTAAGTACAGTCCTAATGGCCGCTATATTGCCTCGGGGGGCGTGGACCACGCACTCATTCTCTGGGATGCCCTTACGGGCGAGCTAATACGTAAAAATACAGAACATACTGATTATGTGCGAGATGTTGCCTTCAGCCCCGACAGTAAGCTGCTGGCTACTGCCGGGTGGGACGGCCAGTCGCTCGTGTTTGATACCTTTAGCGGGCAGCGTGTGGCGGCCCTCAAAGAGCCCAAGCTAACCGATGCTGCGGTCAACGTGGCCTACAACCCTACCAAAACCACCCAAGGTCGCTCCAATGCCATTACGTCGGTGGCCTTTAACCCGGCCGGTACCGAACTGCTGACGGCCAGCGGCGACCATACCCTGCGCGTGTGGAATACCGCTACCTGGGACCAAAAGAACGTGCTCAACGGCCACGCCGACGAGGTGTGGGACGGCCGCTACTCGCCCAACGGCCGCTACGTAGTGAGCG
This sequence comes from Hymenobacter psoromatis, assembly GCF_020012125.1. Lineage (NCBI taxonomy): Bacteria > Pseudomonadati > Bacteroidota > Cytophagia > Cytophagales > Hymenobacteraceae > Hymenobacter > Hymenobacter psoromatis. The sequence goes on along the minus strand of NZ_JAIFAG010000001.1, from coordinate 3,476,935 downwards.
GGGCCTGGGATAATACCGCCCGCGTGTGGGAGCTTCGCACTCAGCAATGCACGCAGGTGCTGGCCGCTCATGTTTCCGACGTATGGGCGACCACCTTCAGCCCCGATGGGCAGCTGATTGCCACCGGCGGCGGCGACCGTAAAGTAAAAATATGGGATGCCGTGACGGGCCTGCTCGTGGCCGACCTATCGGGGGAACTGCACACGGCCGAAATCGAAAATCTGGCCTTCAGCCCTAATGGCCACAGCCTGGTGAGCGTCAGTCGCGATGGCCACCTCAAGGTCTGGCGTATTCCCGGCGTGGCCGACCGCGTGGGAGCCTACGCTCGCTACAACTACGAAAAGTGGGCGCGTAAAGGTGAATTTGAAAAAACGGTAGATTTTGAGGCCCGTACTTCGCACAAAATGGAGCGCGTGCAGGCATTTCAGCAGCAAGGCTTGGCCCAAATGCTAACGGCTTACGCGACAACTGGCAGCTGGCAGGATTTTGCGCTTAAAGATTATAATGCTGATAACGAGTCGTTTGCAGTAGTCTCTAGCGCGTTCCCAACTACTACCTATCGCGTAAAAGTGACTCCTAAGGAAGCTGAGCAGTTCCGGGTCAACTTCGGGCGCGCCACCTACGGAACACCAGTCTTCGAGGTTACCGATAGTGCAATCGCTCTAGGAAACGTGAGCGTGAGCGTAGCTCAGGGTACTGCCAGTCGGCAGTACGTTATCCTGCATTGAGTAGCAAGCGTTTCCGCTGCGGGTACTGGTATCACGCTGGCTCGTTGCGCTACGCCTGAATCTCGGCCACGATGGCTAGGGTAATCCATAAATAACGGAGCAGGCGGCGCGTTGAATGACTACCCGCCTACCTGATGATAGAAAACTTAGCTGATGGTGTTTGGGGTATGCTAGGAGAGGCGCACGATGGCCGGCGCAATGCAGTACTGGCTGCGGCTGCGTAGTACTCGGCTTAATGGCTCGGGTCGTTGAACTCGGTATTGGTGCGGAAGTGGTAAACCTCTCACTCTACCCTGTTAGGGTCGTTGCCTCAGAATTTACTCTGCTTGTCGTAGCGGCTAATTGGGACTGGTTTCTTCGTGGCTGGTGAGGCAGGCCGCCTCGGCCCACGTCCATCCTTCGCTGGGCCAACTCGCCCTAGCCCTCAGTTTCGACCTGCAAGCCCAGATAGCTGAACTGCGCCCATATTCAGTCGGTGTTTTTTATAAAGGAAGTAACGAACGCAGGTCGCTCCAAGGTGAATTTGGTGTAGCAGAGGCGTACTTTAGCCGGCTCCTGGTCAAAAAAAGTGATATAGAACACCAGCGTTGTGACAAAATAGACTAAATATATGCATAAATTTATGCGAAGAAAAGAAGATTTTGCTATTGGTAGGAGAGGGTAGGAGGTAGTGTTCCGCAAGCTGCTCAGAAGCGGCCGGCCGAGCGCCCGCGGCGCAGCCGCCACTGGTGCCAGGGCTGCGAGTGCCGCTCCAGGTAGGGCACCAGCCAGGCCAGCAGCGCCAGCGTGAGGCCCGTGCCCAGGATGGAGCCGGCAAATACGTCCTCTACAAAATGCTGGGCCAGGTACACTCGCGAGTAGGCCGCCAGCGCGGCCAACAGCAAAAATCCGTAGCCCCATCGCTTATTTTTTACCAAAAAAGTGAGCAGCAGAAACACCGAAAAGGCCGACGTGGAGTGGCCCGACGGAAAGCTCTTGAGCGTGCCCATCACTACCCCCTCCACCACGTGCAGCGGCGGGAAGCTGGGGTGTTCGCTGAAATAACGGAACGGCCGCGGGTGGCCCGTGAAAATAAGCTGCTTGCCTACCTGGGCCGCCAGCGAAGTAACGGCAAAGCACACTAGGCTCAGGAAGGCCCAGCGGAAGCGCACGAAGAGCAGGGCCAGTGTCACGAATACGTAGAACAAACCGTCGCCCACGTTGGTAAAGGCCCGGAAAAACTGGTCGAAAAATGGCGCGTAGTGGCCATTGACCCAGAAGAACGCCGTTTGTTTGGGCGTGGCGAATAGTACGCCACCGATGGCCAACAGTAGCGCGGCGTAGGGAAGCAAAAAGGTGCGGGTTTGCCGGAGCATAAGTAGCGCGACTTGAAAAGGGCGTAGCCAATTTTGTAATTCGCATCCTTGCGCCGTTCGCATTAGTAGAACGGCGCGGGGGCGCGGACTACAAAGTTCGCGCTACTTTGCGCGCTCAACCTGCTCCCTACCCCTACTTATGCGCTACGGCCCCATCGCCCCCGAGTTATTCGTCGAAAATCGCCGCCGCTTCCGTGAGCTGCTGCCGCCGCGGTCGCTGGCCATTTTTAATGCCAACGATATTCTGCCCACTAACGCCGATGGCACGCTGGCCTTCCGGCAAAACAATGACCTGTTCTACCTCAGCGGGGTAGACCAGGAGGATAGTATCCTCGTCATTTGCCCCGACGCGGCCCTTGAAAAGCACCGCGAGATTTTATTTCTCAAGGAAACCTCCGAGCACATTCTGGTTTGGGAAGGCTACAAGCTAACTAAGGAGCAGGGCCGCGAGGTGGCAGGCATCAAAACCATCATGTGGCTCGATGCCTTCCCGGCCGTGCTGGCTGCTCTGATGAACGAGGCCGAATCGGTGTATCTGAACTCCAACGAGCACATTCGGGCTGTGGTGGAGGTCGAAACCCGCGATGCCCGCTTTATTCGCGATATGCAGCGGCGCTACCCCCTGCACCAGTACCGGCGTGCCGCGCCGCTGCTACATCAGCTGCGCGCCATTAAGAGTGCCGAGGAAATCCGGCTTATGCGCCGGGCCGGCGAAATCACGGGCAACGCCTTCCGGCGCGTGCTGGGCTTCGTGGAGCCGGGCGTGTGGGAGTTTGAGATTGAGGCCGAGATTGTGCACGAGTTTATGCGCTCCGGCTCGCGGGGGCCGGCCTACGGCAGCATCATTGGCAGTGGCGAAAGCGCCACCATTCTGCACTACGTCAGCAACGACCGCCAATGTCAGGCCGGCGACGTGCTGCTGCTGGATTTTGGGGCGGAGTACGCTAACTACGCCGCCGACCTCTCGCGCAGCATCCCGGTGTCGGGTACGTATTCGCCGCGCCAGCGCCAGGTATACGAGGCCGTGCTGAGGGTCTTCAAGTTTGCCAAGACTCAGCTTGTAGTCGGCAACGAGATTGAAGTCTATCACAAAGCAGTAGGCGAGGTGATGGAGCAAGAATTAGTGAAGCTCGACTTGCTGAACGCCGGCGACGTCAAAAATCAGGACCCCGACGCGCCGCTCTACAAGAAATACTTTCCGCACGGTACCAGTCACTACCTGGGCCTCGACGTGCACGACGTAGGCTACAAGTACCGCAAATTTGAAGCGGGCATGGTGTACACCAACGAGCCGGGCATCTACATCCGCGAAGAAAAGCTGGGCATTCGGCTAGAAAACGATATCCTCATTACCGCCACCGGTAATGAGGACCTGATGGCTAATATTCCGCTAGAATTAGCTGATATTGAGCGATTAATGAAAAAGTAGCGCGAACTTGCGTTACTGCGGTTTGCGAAACAGTAGCAAATGCTGCTGCGGCAGCTTTTCGTCTACTTTCACGAACTCAAGACCGATGGCTGCCATCTCTTTCTTAGCCTGGTCCACGGTCATTTTATGAATCTCCTTAATGGGTACCGCAGGGTCTTCAGCGCGATACTCGACCAGCGCCAGGCGGCCGGTGCCGGGTCGCAGTGCCCGCCTGATGGCCAGGCCCATCTCGCGCGGGTGGTCAAACTCGTGGTAGGCATCCACGATGAGCACCAGGTCCACGGCATTGGCGGGCAGGTGCGGGTCGCGGGTGGTGCCAAGCACGGGGCGCACGTTATGCAGGCCATTTTTGGCCTGGCGCTGCTTTAGCTCAGTAATCATTTCGGGCTGAATATCGACGGCCAGCACCTGGCCGCGCGGCACCAGCGGGGCCATCCGAAACGAGAAAAACCCCGTGCCCGCCCCAATATCGGCCACCGTATCGGTGGGCTTGAGATGCAGCTCCCGAAGCAGGGTTTCGGTGCCTTCCTCCTGGCTGCGGTCGTCGCGCTCCAGCCAATCGGCCCCCTCGTGGCCCATAACGTGGGCAATCTGCCGCCCTTGATAGTAGCGGCCGATGCCGTTAGGGTCGCGCGGTGGGCGGCGCTCGTAGCCCTGCGAGTCTGGCAGGTGGGTAGGCGTGGCGGCAGTAAACCCCTGCGCCCGTAGGCCAGTGCGGCCGGCAGTGCTTGATTCCACTGGCAACTGGGTGCAGGCCCCAGCAGCGGCTAGCCCGGCCAGTCCTAGCCAACGTGCAACGGTATGATTCATAAATAAGCGAAAGCAGACGAGATGCGTAGCGCGGCAGTACAACAAGCAGCAATGACCAGTCGTTCAGCCCGGCGCAGTGTGAGAGGGGGCTGAATGACGAAAAAAATAGTCGTCAACCCAACCATTATTATCCGCTTTAACGTATCCCGCGCAGTTTTCTTTCACCACCCTTCTTTCTTTTCACCTTATGAAGAATTTGATTTCTACTCTGGGCCGCTTGGCGGTGGTCCTCACCGGCGCGCTGGCACTAGGCTCGTGCAGCCGGGCCGAGTATGCTTTTCTACCCCGCTCGGCCTCGTACCTGGGTGCCCCCACGGCCGCCCCTAAAGCCCGCATAGCTGCTACTGCAGTTGCTACCCCCACCCCCTTGGCTCAGGCATCTGCCACGGCCGTGGCCCCCGAAATTACGGTGGCTACAGCCCCGGCTCCGGTAGCTACGGAGGCCGCTGCCTCGGTAGCCGCCCGCCCCGCTGCCGTGCCTACCCCCCCCACCGCGGCCGAAGTAACCACCACTGCTCCGGCTACGGCAGCCGCCGCGCCGCAAAAGCTGAGCCTAGTGCAGCGCCTAGCCTTGGCCAAGGTGACCAAGAAGTTCAACAAGATGGCGGCTAGAATGCCGCAGCTCAAAAAGGGTGATGTCACCGCCAGCACGGCCCGCCTCGACGGCAACCTGCGCTACGCCATCATATTTGGAGTTATTAGCTTGATTTTCTTTGCGATAGGTGGTAGCCTCCTCAATATTATCGGCACTATTCTGCTGATTATTGGTTTGCTCTTCCTGTTGTTCTGGGTGCTCGACGCGCTATAAGTCAATCACCAGTTGTCAATTATCAGTTAACAGTCGTTCCACTAGCGCATTTTGCGCTAGTGGAACGACTGTTAACTGATAATTGACTTACATAGGGTCCACGTCTACCACCAAGCGAGCCTGACGGTATTCTTTCTGGTCGCGCACCACGTCGAGCGCCGCGCAGATGGCTACCTTGGCCGCCTTCAGCACCGTGTGCTCGCGGCTGAGCTTGATGACGATTTCCTGCAAAAAGAAATTGCGGATGCGGAAAATGTAGGGCGCTTCCGGCCCCAGCACCGGGCCGCGGCCCAGGCGTTCAATCAATTCTTGGGTAAGCAGGATGGCGGCTTTTTGGGCTAGCTCCTGGTCCATATGCTTCACCGTCAGCTTTATCATGCGGGCGAAGGGTGGGTACTCGTGCTCACGGCGCTGGGTTATTTCATACTCGTAAAATTCGAGGTAGTCGTTGCGAATTACCTTGTCAAAAATAACCTGGGTAGGGTCGCCGGTCTGAATCAGTACTTTACCTTTCTTACCCTTGCGCCCGGCCCGGCCGCTTACCTGCACAAACATCTGGTAGGCGCGCTCGTGGGCGCGGTAGTCGGGGTAGTGAATAATGGCGTCGGCATTCACGATACCCACTAGGCTCACGTTCTCGAAATCCAAGCCCTTGGTCACCATCTGGGTGCCCACGAGCACGTTGGTTTTCTGCTGCTCAAAGTCGCCGATAATCTGCTGGTAGGCGTTTTTGGCGCGGGTCGTGTCCAGGTCCATGCGCTGCACATTAGCCTGGGGCAGCATTATTTTGAGGTCGTCTTCCAGCTTTTCGGTGCCGAAGCCCTGGGTGCGCAGCGCCCGCGAGCCGCAGGCCGGGCACTGCGTGGGCATGCCCTCGTGATAGCCGCAGTAGTGGCAGCGCAGCTCGTGGGCGTGCTTGTGGTAAGAGAGCGACACGGCGCAGCTCTGGCACTTCGGGATGTAGCCGCAGTCGTTGCACTCGGTCACGGGCGCGTAGCCGCGCCGGTTCTGGAAGAGGATAACCTGCTCATTCTGCGCAATTTTACTTTCCATCGCGCTCAGCAGGTCGGCCGAGAAGTGGTTGTGCATCTTCTTCTCGGCGCGCAGCTTGCGGGTGTCAATCAGCTCAATCTCCGGCATCCCAGCCTCACCGAAGCGCTTGCTGAGCGTGACCAAGCCGTAGCGGCCCAGCCGCGCCTGGTAGTAGGTTTCCACGGCCGGCGTGGCCGAGCCCAGCAATACCTTGGCACCCTGAAAGTTGCCCATCATCAGGGCCACCTCACGGGCGTTGTAGCGCGGGGCGGGGTCGTACTGCTTGTAGGAGCTTTCGTGCTCCTCGTCTACGATGATAAGGCTCAGGTTATCAAAAGGTAAGAACACCGCCGAGCGCACGCCCACTACCACCTGAAAGCGGCCCGAAAGCACGCCGTTCCACACCTCCACCCGCTCGTTGTCGGAGAATTTGGAGTGGTACACGCCCAGCCGCGAGCCAAACACGCGCATCAGCCGGGTCACAATCTGGGCCGTGAGGGCGATTTCCGGCAGCAGGTACAGTACCTGCCCACCACCGTCCAAGGCATTGCGAATGAGGTCGATATAAATCTCTGTCTTGCCCGAGCCCGTGACACCGTGCAGCAGCACGATATTCTGCTGGTCAAAGAGCGTCATTACCTCATCGCGGGCCACTACTTGTGCTTCATTGAGCTGGTAGGGCATCTGGGCCACCGGGTTTTCGTCGAGCGGAAAGCGCGACACAATCTGGTCGAACTGCTCCAGGATACCGTTCTTTATCAGCGTGTTCACCGCCGAGGCCGAGAGGTGGGGCGAGCTGGTGAGGTAGGCTTTCTCGATGCCCAGGTGGTTGAGGTGCTCGTTGTGGTGCACCGGTACGCGCTGTAAGTATTTCAGCAGCACATCCACCTGCTTGGGCTTGGCGGCCAGGTCCTCAAACAGCCGCTCCACGGCGGCGGTGCTCACGTAGTGGTGCGCCAGCCGAACCTTTTTCAGCACTTTGGGCGAATACTTGTCGGCCATTTGCTCAAACAGAAAGATAACATCCTTCTGCATCAGCGACTTAATAACTTTATGAAACGATGCAATACCTAGTAAGTCGCCCACTTCGGTAAACGTCAGCGCCTTGCCGTCCTCGGTGCGCAGGCTGTCCACAATGCGCTGTTCCTTGTCGTCGAGGGGGTAGGGGCTGCCTTCGTTGAGGTACGCCGGGTGCAGCTGAATGCGTGACTCGGAGCTGAGCTTGAGCGCGGCTGGCAGCGCGGCGTTTATCACCTCGCCCAGCGTGCAGAGGTAATACTCACTTATCCAGCGAAATAGCTTGAGCTGCGGCTGCGTCACCACGGGCGCATCGTCGATAAACTCCAGAATGTACTTGGCCTGGTATTCCTTGGGCGGCGTTTCGTGCACGGCTGCCACAATGCAGCTCAGCGTGCGCTTAGCCCCAAACTGCACAATGACCCGGCCCCCAATTACTACGTTGTCATTCAGCTCAAACGGTACCCGGTAAGTGTAAAGCTTAGGCAGGGGCAGGGGCAAAATCACATCCACGAACAGCGTTACCCGGTCGGGCATAGCCGCCGGGGCGGGGGTAGGGGCAGCAAATTCGAAGGTAAGCGACACGGGAAACAGCTAGCAGCAGGCGAATAGTAAAGATAACCCCGACCAGCGGCCAGTAGTGCGAACCGGAAAGTTTACCCTACTGTGCCAATTGTGCCAGGGCCTCGGGCACCGAGTGCACCGGCAGCTGGCAGGAGTGGTCGCGGCACACGTAAAGGGTGGTTTGGTCAGTGCCTGCTCGGCCTTGGAGCAGGGGTAGGGCGCTGGTCGTGGAACTGCCAGCCAGCACGTCATTAGGCAAAAAATGCCGGCTTAGCTGCGCACGAAATGCCTCAGCCTGCGGACCAGTGATGGCCACTTCGGCACCCGGCCGCAGCAGCGCTACATAGAGACTGGCCCAGTTAGTGAGGTGCTGCGGCTCTTTGGCCGCTAGGGCCTGCACCTGGCCCAGCATAGCAGCCGCCAACGCTTGATAATCGGTGTTTTCGAGGTGGCGACCCAGCCGCAGCAGGTTGTGGGCCATCACCGAGTTAGAGCCAGGAATCACGTTGTCGAACAACTCCTTTTTGCGGGCGATGAGCGGCTCGGCGCTGGCATCGGTGTAGAAAAACTGCTGCTCGGCGGGGTCGAAGAAATTATCGAGCACGTAGGTCGTCAGCCCCTGCGCCTCGCGCAGCCAGCTTTCCGCGAAGGTCGCTTCATAGAGACTGATGTAAGCTTCAATCACTAGCGCGTAGTCTTCCAGAAAGCCGTTGATAGTGGCGCGGCCGTTCTTCCAGGTGCGGTAGAGGCGCGGCCCGTTGCGCAGGTTGGCCCGCAAAAACTCGGCATTGCGTAGCGCTAAGTCCAGGAACTCCTGCGCGCCAAACGCCCGGTAGGCAGCCAGCAGGCCGCTGAGCATAAGCGCATTCCAGCCCGTTAGTACCTTGTCGTCGAGGCCCGGCCGCACGCGGTGGGCGCGGGCGGTCAGCAGCTGCTTTTGCCAACCGTGAATGAGCTTGGCCAGCACGTGCGGCTCCAGCATGTGCTCGGTGGCGAAGTCGGCATCCGATTGTCGGCGGTGCAAAATGTTGTTGCCGTGCTCCCAGTTCCCTACCCCCGTGCACTGGTAGTAAGCCGCCGCCAGCGGCTCTTCCTCACCTAAGATAGCCTGCAATTCGGCGCGGGTCCAGACGTAAAACTTGCCTTCTTCGCCCTCGCTATCGGCATCGAGCGACGAGTAAAAGCCGCCCTCCGGGTTAGTCAACTCGCGCCGCACCCAGTTCACAGTCTGGAAAACGACCTCGCGGTACAGCGGCTCCTGCGTCACCTGAAACGCCTCGCTGTAGAGGCTCAGCAGCTGGCCGTTATCATACAGCATTTTCTCAAAGTGCGGCACTAGCCACTCCGCATCGACTGAGTAGCGCGCCCAACCGCCGCCTACCTGGTCATAAATGCCGCCCCAGGCCATTTCGCGCAGCGTGAGGTTGACTTGACTCAACAGCTGCTGGCTGCTCGAGATGTGATGCGCCCGCAGCAAAAACCGCCAGATGCTGGGCATCGGAAACTTGGGTGCGCGGTTGGTGCCGCCCCGTTCGCGGTCAAAGCGCTGAGTCAGGTTATAGGCCATTAGCTTGAATTTCTCATCATTAACGGCCGTGCTAACCAGCTCGCCGGCCGCGCCATACTTCTCCAGCTCACTCGCTTGCAGCACCTGCACAAAGCGCTCGGCCGAGCCTTCCAACTCGGCGCGGTGCTCACCGGCGTAGGCCTGGGCTACATTTTCGAGCAGCTTCACCCAGTTGCCGGGTGGGAAATACGTGCCGCCATAAAACGGCTTAGCCTCGGGCGTCAGCAGCACGTTCAGCGGCCAGCCGCCCTGAATACCCATCGCCTGCACCGCGTCCATGTAAATCTGGTCCACGTCGGGTCGCTCCTCCCGGTCCACTTTGATGCACACGAAATATTTGTTCATCACCCGCGCTACCTGCTCATTCTCAAATGACTCGCGCTCCATCACGTGGCACCAGTGGCACGCCGCATACCCAATGCTCACCAAAATGGGCTTTTGCTCAGCCTGGGCGCGCCCCAGCGCCTCCGGTCCCCACGGGTACCAGTCCACCGGATTATGGGCGTGTTGGAGCAGGTAGGGGCTGGTTTCGTGGGCTAGGCGGTTGGTGGAGGGGGTAGGGGCGGAGTTAGACATAACTTCGGATGCGATGGGTAAAACAAAACCCAGCCGGCGGGGCTGGGTTTTGAGAAAGATTAAGTGGCCGGCGAGTCGCCGGCTGGTGCGGCAGGGGTAGGGGGCTTTTTCGCAGCCGGTTTCTTAGCCGCGGCCTTTTTGGGAGCCGCCTTCTTCGCGGCAGCGGGCTTGGTAGCCTTAAGGGCTGCTTTAGGGGCTTTTTTAGCCGGCTTGCTGGCGCTCGCTTCGGTGGTGGCAGTGGCAGTTCTGGGTCGGCTACGCCGCGTTGTGGGCTTCGGGGGGTCGGCCGCTGGCACAGTTTCCGGAGTTGCCGGCGGCTCCGATGTGGTCGGCGTAGTTTCAGCTAGGTCGGGCGGACTGGCATAAATGGCCTCGGCTACCGCAGGTCGTTCCAGCAAGATTTCGGGAATGATGGGTGGCGAGATAATCGGTGCGGAGGCCGGCCGCGGCGCGGCCACGGAGGCTTCCGGCTGGTCAGCCGCTCGAAATAAGCTTGTCCGTTTCCCTCGCTTTACCAAACCCGACTTAGTAATGACCTTCGATTTTTTAGGTGTCGGCCCGGTGCCGCGCTTATGGGGCTTGAGCTCGCTGGTGGGGGGTAGGACTTCCAATTCAGCAGCCTCAGGCAGGAAGCCAGTCATTTCGTGGGCCAATTCTTCGTCCAACTCCTCTGCTGCCAGCGAACCGGTTTCCTCGCCTGCCTGCTCAGCGGCTAGGCGCGCCGCGTTCTTACGAGCCGTGCGTTTGGCCCCACCCCGCGAACGGCGCTTCTTCTTCGTGGCCGGGTAGCCAGCGCTGTCCGCTTCCGCTTCTGGCAACAGCTCGGCCGTGGGGTCAAGCAATAGCTTCTGCACGGCAGTAGCTACCGATTCCACAACTGGTTCTTCAGCCACGGCAAAAACCTCGGTTTCTACCGGTGCGGCGGTAGGCCGGTCGTCGCGCCGGTCCCGGTTCGAGCGGTCGCTGCGGCTATCGCGGCCGTTGCGCCGGCCGCGCGGGTTGTCGGCGCGGCGCTCAACCGGTTGTGCTGGTGCGCTAGTCGGTTGGCTAACAATTATTTGATTGTCAGAATCTTCGTCACCGATATCAATGCGCTCCTCGTTATCTTCCGGCAGTGGCGGCACGTAGGCCGGCCTGGGGGGGGGTAGGGCTGCCAGTTGGCGCTGCACATCTCGCAACTCTTGGCGTACTTCCACACCCTGCGCGAGCAGCTTTTCCAGGCGCTCGCGGGTCTGGTCCAGGAAAGTGCGGTGCTCGGGAGCACCCAGATGCAGCGGCCGGTGGCCCAGCGACTGGCGCACCGCCGCCCACTCCTTGCGAAAACGGCCAAACTCGGCGTCGAAATAAGCCCGCGCAAACTTGTCCCAGACGTAATCCTCGGCCACTGGGGACGGGTGCAGCATATCGGCCGCGTAGAAGCGATAGTCGCGCAGGTCGTCCGTCAACAGCTCATAAGCCGGGAAGTAGCTCACGCCCGGCAGCAGCTCGCCGAGGTAGTGGCAGGCCACACGTAGCACCGACTTGCTCACCGCGCTCAGCGGCAGCGTATCTTTCAAATGCCGCACTGGGCTCACGGTCAGTATGATGCGAACGTCAGGATTAATGCGGCGCAACAACGCGTGCACCTCAGCCAGCCCGTTCACTATCTCGTCAGCCGTCAGCAGCTCTTTCTCAAAAAGCGCGGCTGGCAGCTTGTGCAGGTTACTCACCAGCTCGCCGGTTTCGCGCAGTCGGTAGGCCCAAGCGGTACCCAGGGTCAGCACCACGGCGTCGGCAGTACGCACGAAGTCTCCTACCCGCCGCACAGTTTCCTGAATGACTTGTAGCAGCTCGACGGGCGAATCAGCCCCCACGCTGCCGTGAAAATCAAAGCTTTGCCAGCGGCCCCGTGCTTCTACTACGTGCTGCTGCCAGTCCTGCGCTTCGCCAGCGGCGGCTCGTAGCAGCTGCGCTAGCGCCAGGGGCTGAAACACCGTTCCGAAGGGATTAGCCAGGGTAGTCACCTTATTCAGCCGCAGTCGCTCGCCGAGACTATCGGCAAAGCAAGAGCCTATCGTGAGTACGCGCGCCGTACGCGCCAATTGCCGCTCCTGCGGCGCAATAGTTAAGTCAGTTCGAAACATGAACTACAAAGGTAACCCTCCACTAGCTGATAGCTAGTAGCTTTTAGCCGTTAGCTTCTGGCTTGACAGCTAGCTAATTGTGAGGAAAATATAAAGCAACGAGCCCCGACGCAGCGACCTACCTGTTCGGGAGGCCGCCCCGCCGGGGCTTTTAACAAGTGAATAGTTAGTGGCTATTAGCTTATCAGCTAAGCTGCTTCTACCCGGAATTTTACCGTATGCTTCACTTCTTTGTGCAGATTTAGCGTGGCAGTATAGTCGCCAGCGGTAGTAACCTCCTGGTCGAAACTTAAGCGCTTGCGGTCCACATCGATGCCCTTGTTCTTGAGCGCTTCCGATAATTGCAGCGTGGTTACGCGCCCGAAAATCTTGCCGGTTTCGCCAATCTTGGCGGGCAGTTCAAAGACTTGGTCGCCTACCTGGTCGGCCACCGCTTGCGCGTTGGTTTTCACCTTTTCAGCTTTGTGGGCTGCTTGGCGCACGTTCTCGGCCACGATTTTCTTAGCCGACTTGTCAGCCAGCATCGCCAAGCCTTGCGGCAGCAGGTAGTTGCGGCCGTAGCCGGATTTTACCGTCACGAGGTCGTTCTTGTACCCGAGCCCCTTAACGTCGTCTTTCAGAATGATTTCCATGATTCTTGTCAGGATGATTGTTGATTGTTGATTGTTAGGTGTTGATTGTCAATTGCTAATAGCCAAAAACAGAACGTCTGGCCAGTAATAATCAACAATCTGCTAGCAACAATCAGCCTATTTAAGAGCGTCCGCTACGTAGGGCATTAGGGCCAGGTGGCGGGCCTTAGCCACGGCCTGGGCCACTTTGCGCTGGAATTTCAGGCTGGTGCCCGTGATGCGACGGGGTAGCAAGCGCCCCTGCTCGTTCACAAATTTCAGCAGGAAGTTCGGGTCCTTATAGTCCACGTACTTGATGCCGTTCTTCTTAAAGCGGCAGTACTTGTTGCGCGTGTCAACGGGCTTATTGCCGTTGTTGCGGTCGTTGCTGCGGTTATTGTTTCTCGTAGCCATCGTTATCTGTTAATAAGGTTACTGGGCTACGGTTTCGGCCTCTTTGGGGGCGCGCTGTTGGTTCATCTCCCCATTGCGGCGGCGCTCGTTATAAGTCACAGAATGCTTGTCGAGCACCGTGGTCAGAAAACGAATCACGCGCTCGTCGCGGCGGAAAGCCAGTTCGAGTACGTCCACGATGTTAGCTTCGCCGCTGTGATTGTACGTCAGCGTGAAGTAGTAACCAGTGGATTTCTTCTGAATCGGGTAGGCTAGCTTGCGCAGGCCCCAGGCTTCAGTTGAAATAAGGTCGGCGCTATTTTCCTTAAGCACCTGCGAGAACTTCTCGACCGTCTCTTGCACCTGGCCCTCGTTCAGCACGGGAGTCAGGATGAAGACCGTCTCGTAATTTCTTACGTCCATTGACGGGGTTGATTTTAAAAGTGAAAAAAATGAATCGGGGGGCAAAGGTACTGATTTTTTGGGGTACTACCAACGCATGGTGCTAAGTATCTAGTTAAATGTCCAGCTTAACTGCCAGGTTGGTAAACAAGCTCGCTGATTTTTATTCCAAAGGGTAGGATTTTCTACTCAAAATAGAAAACCAAAACCGCAAAAAACAGGTTGCCCAATCAGTCAATACCTTAGTAAGATAATAGCAGCCTGCAGAGGTCAACCAACCTATTTAGTCTGCTTCCAAATTAAGCGGGGCCTTGCGCAAATGGCTTTTCTGCCTTTGCCGCCCGCGATTCCTAGCCTACATTTGTACCCCGGAAAGGGTACGCCCGCAATCCGTTTTACCGGTTCGTTTGGATGATGAATAGCTTTCTATCACGCCCCACTTCCTGGGTGCTCGCCTTATTTCTGGCCCTCGCGGCTCCTGCCCTAGCCCAGACTGCCAACGTCACTAAAGCTGGCGTAACGCCTGGTGCAACCGCCGGAGCCACGGCTGCTGGGGCTAACGCCGCGGCATCGGCCGCTCCGCAAGGCTCTGGTACGCCCGATGCTGCCGCTATCGCGGCGGGCGACGCGTTGTTTAAAAACAACTGCGCGCAGTGCCATGCCGTCAATGAGAAAGTCGTGGGCCCAGCCCTCGGCGGCATTCTCAAACGCCGTACTATTTCCTGGGTTATCCCGTGGGTTCACAACTCGGCCAAAGTTATTGCCAGCGGCGATGATTACGCTGTAAAGCTGTATGAGGCCAATGGCAAGCAGCAGATGCCGGCTTTCCCGCAATTGACGGATAAGGATATAACCAGCGTCATGGCCTGGATTACCTCGCAGGAGGGTGGGGCTACGGCTACCGCCGGCGGTGTAACGGCCGGAAATGCTACGGCTGTTGATGGCCAAGCTGCTGCGGGAGGTGCCGCTAACGCGGGGGGCTCCACCGATATTCTGCTCATTGTGCTGGTAGTAGTACTGATTGTGCTGGTTGTGACGCTAGCTATCATCGCCAACTTGATGAAGGATGTGTTGCAAGGCCGTAAGGACCTGGATGGCCGTGATATCGAAGTGCTTAACCAGCGCTTCGATTGGGCACGGCTGTATCAGTCGCCAGTGTTGCGCGGTATCGTGGGTACTGTGGTCGGCTTAGTGCTCCTCTACGCCGGCGTGCAGAGTGTGATGGCCGTGGGCCTGACCCAAGGTTACCAGCCTACTCAGCCGATTGCATTCTCTCATAAAATCCATGCAGGCGAAAACCAGATTAACTGCGCCTACTGCCATACGTCGGTGTACAAGGGGAAGTCGGCTAACATTCCGTCGGCCAACATCTGCATGAACTGCCACTCGCAGATTAAGACGGAGTCGCCGGAAATCAAGAAAATCTACCGGGCTATTGAGCGCAAGCAGCCCATTCAGTGGGTACGTATCCACAACCTACCCGACCTAGCCTACTTCAACCACTCGCAGCACACGCAGGTAGGCGGCATCCAGTGCCAGACTTGCCACGGCCCTATCCAGAACATGGAGGTGGTGTATCAGTACTCGGCCCTCACGATGGGCTGGTGCATCAATTGCCACCGCGAGACGCCGCTCAACACCAAGGGCAACGCTTACTACGATAACCTAGTGAAGCTGCACGACCGCTCGAACAGCGCCGTTCCCTTCACCGTGTCGTCGAACGGTGGCACGGAGTGCGCTAAGTGCCACTACTAGAAAAGGTACCACTAAATTTTTCTTAGCTAAGCTTTATATAAAAGACATATCGCATGGCCGAAGCCGCCGACCAGAAATCGGCTCAGCGGTTTCGGCTATATGTTACTGAAGATGTCTCATACCTGATAAAATGAAATACTGGAAGGGAATTGAAGAGCTGGACCACTCGCCGGAGTTCGTAAAAAACGCTTTTGCCGAGTTTCCCGACTTTTTGCCGGTAAAAGAAGGCCGTGCGGGCCACACCGACGATGCGTCGGTAGCACCGCGCCGCGACTTTCTGAAGCTTATGGGTTTCAGCGTGGCTGCGGCTACGCTCGCGGCTTGCGAAACGCCGGTTCACAAGGCCATTCCTTATCTAAACAAGCCGGAGGAGGTTGACCCTACCATCTCCAACTTCTACGCTTCTACTTATTTCACTGGCTCAGATTATAACGCGGTATTGGTCAAGACCCGCGAGGGCCGGCCAATCAAGCTGGAGGGTAATCCTGAATCGCCAGTAACGCGCGGTGGCCTCTCGGCCCGCGCTCAAGCGGCAGTTCTTAACCTTTATGACGGGGCTCGTCTGCGACAATTCGCTATTAAGGATAAGCCGGCTGATTTTGACCAGGTTGACCGCGCTGTGCGCGCTGGCCTTGCTAATACCACCGGTAAAATCGCGCTGGTATCGCCTACCATAATCAGTCCTAGTACTAAGCGTGCAATTGCCGCGCTGGCCAATCGCTATCGCAATTTCGAGCACATTACCTACGATGTAAACTCGGCTTCGGGCCTGTTGCAAGCTAATAGTGGCGTATTGCCGGCCTACGATTTCAGCCGTGCTAACGTTATCGTTGGCCTAGGGGCTGATTTCCTAGGGACGTGGATTTCGCCCGTGGAGTATTCGCGCCAGTACGTGACCAATCGGAAGATAAATACCGACCGGCGCACGATGTCGCGGCACTTTCAATTTGAGACGGCTCTTTCGCTCACCGGCTCTAACGCCGATGTGCGAGTGCCCGTGAAGCCTTCCGAAATGGGAGCGATAACGTTAGCGCTGTACAATGCCGCTACGGGCGGTGGTTCTCCGGTCGGGCTTTCGGCCGTTGCTCAGAAGCAGGTAGCGCAGGCTGCGAAGGAGTTGCAAGCCAATCGGGGTGCATCCTTGGTGGTATCGGGCTCTAATGACCCAGCCGTGCAAACGGTAGTAGCGGCTCTCAACCAAGCCCTTGGCAACGTAGGGACTACGCTGAGTTTGTCGGCACCTTCTTTCGTGCGTCAGGGCGACGATGTGCGGATGAATCAATTTGTTGATGAGTTGAAGAGCGGGGCAGTTAGTACCGTTATCTTCTACCACGCCAACCCGGTCTATAATCATCCGCGTGGCGAGGAAATTCAGGCTGCGCTAGCCAAAGTGACGCTGAGCATCTCGCTCAACGACCGGCTGGATGAAACTGGGGTGCTATGTCAGTACCAGGCTCCCGACCACCACTGGCTAGAATCTTGGAATGACTATGAGCCTCGGCAAGGTGCGCTCAGCTTGGCGCAGCCCGCTATTACGCCGCTGTTCAAAACTCGCCAAGCTCAGGAAAGCTTCCTGCGATGGGCGGGCTCCAATGAGAATTATTACGAGTTTCTGCGCGCAGGTTGGCGCACCGTGCTGGGTGGTGATGACTTCCAGACTGCCTGGGATAAGGCAGTGCACGATGGGGTAGCAAACGGCTCCGCGCTGACTACTACTGCTTTCTCGGTTGCGCCTATGAGCTTGGCCGACGCTACGGCCCGCCTCAGTAGTGGGGCCAAGGCTGGTGGTATCGAGGCCGTACTTTATGAGAAAGTAGGTATTGGCCAAGGAGGCATTGAGGCTAACAACCCTTTTCTGCAAGAGTTACCGGACCCCATTTCTAAAGCTACATGGGGCAATTACGTAGCAGTGCCGCGTAAGATGGCCGTGGAGCAGAAATGGAGCCAAGGCGATGTTCTGAAAGTAACGGCTAATGGTAAGAGCATTGAGGTGCCCGTGCTAGTGCAGCCTGGCCAAGCCGATGGTACGGTTAGCATTGCGCTCGGCTACGGTCGCACACGAGCCGGTAAGGTTGGCGACGCGGTAGGGGCCAACGCTTTCGTGTTGGCGCAATCAACGCCTAGTGGTACGGTTTATACGACCACTGTTACGTTGGAGAAAACCGGGGCAGTTAACCCAATTGCGCAAACCCAGACGCATCACACTATCATGGACCGCCATGAGGTAGTGCAAGAAAATACGCTGGCCAAGTACCGCGAGAACCCAAAGGAAGTTACCGAGTACGAGCGTATCGCTACCCCAGAGGGTCTGGAAAAGCCTAACAAAGTATCGCTTTGGCAGGACTACCAGTATAACGACCACCACTGGGGCATGGCCGTTGACCTTAACTCATGCATTGGCTGCGGCTCGTGCGTAATTGGGTGCCAAGCTGAAAATAACGTAGCGGTAGTGGGCAAACAGCAGGTTATTAATCGCCGCGAGATGCACTGGATGCGTATCGACCGGTATTATAGCTCAGACCACCACGAAGACGAGTTTGAGACGCAAGGCAAGCTGAAGACTTACGGTACGATGGAAGACCCCTCGGATAATCCGCAGGTTATTTTTCAGCCGCTCATGTGCCAGCACTGCAACCACGCACCTTGCGAGACAGTATGCCCAGTATTGGCCACTACGCACAGCTCGGAGGGCCTGAATCAAATGACTTATAATCGGTGCGTAGGTACCCGTTATTGCGCTAATAACTGCCCATATAAAGTGCGCCGTTTCAATTGGTTCTCGTATTATTCTAACGAGAAGTTTGAAGCCGTAAATGGGCACATGTTTACTGACTTAGGTCGTATGGTGCTGAACCCCGACGTGACGGTGCGGGCCCGCGGAGTAATGGAGAAGTGTTCACTCTGCGTGCAGCGCATTCAGCTGGGTAAGCTCGAGGCTAAAAAACAGAAGCGCCGCCCGAAGGATGGGGAAATTGTGACAGCTTGCGCGCAGTCTTGCCCTACCGAAGCAATTCTGTTCGGCGACATGCGCGACCCAAGTAGCCGCCTCAGTCAACTCCTACGCCGTGAAGACGGGGAACGTGCGTTCCACGTGCTAGATTCCCTCAATGTGCAGCCGAACATCACGTACCTAACTAAGATTCGCAACGGAGTGGCCGAGTTCTTCCCATCGGAAGAAAATGCTTAACCAGCCTGAATTTGTTATAGATTAGCTAAACCACTAATAATCATCTTTATGCAGCACGTATCACCAGTACGCGAACCGCTCGTAACGGGTGGAAAAACGTACCACGACGTTACGCAGGACATCTGCTACCAGGTAGAGGCCGCACCGAATATCCGGTGGATGGCCGCGCTCTCGGTAGCGCTGATTCTGTTAGGCGTTTTTTTCTATTCTGTGTACCGTACCCTATGGTTTGGTATTGGAGAATGGGGACTAAATAAAACCGTTGGGTGGGCTTGGGACATCACCAACTTCGTATGGTGGGTAGGTATCGGCCACGCTGGCACGCTGATTTCGGCCGTGTTGCTGCTGTTTCGCCAGAAGTGGCGGTCGTCCATCAACCGGGCGGCGGAAGCTATGACCATCTTCGCTGTAATCTGCGCGGCTATGTTTCCCGTGTTGCACATGGGGCGTCCGTGGTTGGCTTACTTCGTATTCCCGCTGCAAAACACCTTCGGTTCACTGTGGGCGAATTTTAATTCGCCGTTGCTCTGGGACGTGTTCGCCATCTCTACTTACTTCACGGTGTCGCTGGTATTCTGGTACACGGGCCTAGTACCCGACTTCGCTACCATCCGCGACCGTGCAAAGGGGAAAATTGCTAAGTTCAGCTACTCGATGCTGAGCATGGGCTGGACCGGCTCTGCCAAGCATTGGTCGCGTTACGAAACAGTATCGCTAATTCTGGCCGGTGTTTCTACCCCCCTTGTGTTGTCAGTACACACCATCGTTTCGATGGACTTTGCAACCTCGGTGGTACCGGGCTGGCACACGACCATTTTTCCGCCCTATTTCGTGGCTGGCGCTATCTTCTCAGGCTTCGCAATGGTACTAACGTTGATGCTTATCACGCGGGTAGTGTTCAAACTAGAAGATTATATTACGTTGGAGCACATCGCGCTCATGAATAAAATCATGCTGGTGACTGGCTCTATTGTGGGGGTAGCTTACATCACTGAGTTTTTCATCGCTTGGTACTCACAGGTGGAGTATGAGCAGTACGCCTTCATCAACCGCGCTACGGGCCCTTACTGGTGGGCTTACGCCAGCATGATGAGCTGCAACGTGATTTCGCCCCAGGTGGTCTGGTTCCGTCGGATGCGCTACAGCATTCCGCTGACGTTTATTCTTTCCATCTTCGTGAATATCGGGATGTGGTTCGAGCGTTTTGTAATTATCGTAACCTCGTTGCACCGCGACTACCTGCCTTCTTCGTGGGCGATGTTTTCGCCTACCCGCATCGACGTGGGCGTATACGTGGGTACTATCGGGCTATTCTTTACTCTATTCCTATTATTCGCCAAGTTCTTCCCGGTTATCAACATGGCGGAAGTGAAAGCCATTCTGAAGTATACGGTTAACGATGGTCCTACTTACGGTGGTGCCAACGAAGGTGGCGGGCGGTTCAAAAGTCACACTTCGCCCGCGCCTTATGCTACCCCCGGTGTGCCGGCTTCCGCTCCTGTAAACTACGATAAGCAAAATGACTAGCCCTGCCGTTACTTCCGCGCCAGTAGCTGTTGCTTCAGCCACTAGCACCACTACCAAGCGCTTTGCCCTCGGTATTTTTGAAGATGAGGATGTACTGCTGCATGCCGTTGATAATGTGCGGGCAGCCGGCGTAAAAATTTACGAGGTTTTTTCGCCCTACCCCGTACACGGCATCGACGATGCCTTAGGCATTGAACGCTCGCGCCTGCCTATCGCTGCCTTTTTCTACGGGTTGTGCGGGTTGTCTTTCGCATTGTGGATGCAGATATATATGCTGGGTTTTGACTGGCCGATGATTATCGGAGGTAAGCCGGCCATATCGTTGCCCGCTTTTATTCCGGTAAGCTTCGAGCTAACGGTGTTTTTTACCTGCCACGGCATGGTTATCACCTTCTATACCATCTCGAAACTCTACCCGCGTTTTAAGACGCCCATGCTGGATGTGCGTTCAACCGATGATAAGTTCGTTATGGCAATCGAACTAGATGAAAGCAGTTCGCAGTTGCCTAAGTTGACCCAACTACTGCGCGAAAATGGCGCTAGTGAAGTCAATCACAAGGAAATGACTAAATTTTAATGATGTCGCTGTCACTTAAATATGGCTTGTCCGCGGCCTCGCTGGTGCTGAGCCTGGGCGTTGCCTCCTGTACCCCCGAAGCGGGCGACCCTGGCGTAGAATACGCGCCGGAGATGTACGAATCCATTCCTTATGAGCCCTTGCGGCAGTTAACTTTTAATTCAGTTAACTCCTTCGGAATTAATGAGCGCACGCCGGCCACTGGCACCGTGCCACGAGGAAAGCTAGCTTATTTCGACCACATTCCGAAGGATAGCGTGCGTATTGCGGAGCGGACTTTGCACAATCCCTACCCCTATACTAAAGCCAATGTGGAAGAGGGACAAGTCCTTTTCTCGCGCTATTGCCAGCACTGCCACGGTGAGAAGGGCGATGGGATGGGCCCGGTAGGAATGAAGTTCAAAGGCGTGCCCAACTACGCGAACGGCGCTTACAAAACGATGAATGATGGGCATATCTTCCACGTCATCGAATGGGGCCGCAACCGCATGATGCCACATGGCTCGCAGGTGAACCCGGAGGAGCGCTGGAAAATCGCGATGTACGTACACGTACTTCAAATTAATAACGACCCCGCTGACCTGCCTAAAGTTGTGAAAGTGACGGGCCCTACCCCCGACACCGACGCTACAATGGGTAACGCTTCAGTGATGACGGACGGTAACAACCAAAAAGCCGAGGGTAAGGCTGGCTCGCACACTATGTCTAACGCCCCCGGCCAAGGCAACGAAGGCCGCAACGGCTCCATGTAATTTATGGCAACTCTGACTCACCATCACGAACCCGCCGCTGTTGAGCAGCTAGCACCTAGCCCTAAAGCGCAACGAACGTTCCTAACAATCATTGGGGCTGGTATTCTTTTATTGATTATCGGCATAATTGCGGCCATACTGCATACTGGCGAGCATCAGGATAAAATTCCGCTGGTTGGCAGTACCGGAGCCCTACACGATGCCGACGTATCGGACAAGGGCCATTCGGTTTTGATTCGCCGCATCGTGGTCAGTCTTTGGCACAGTAATCTGTTCTTCGTTGGTATTTCCGCGGTCGGAACGGTATTTATGGCCATCCAATACGTAGCTTATGCTGGTTGGTCAGTGGTGGTAAAGCGTATTAATGAGGCGCTGGCAGCTTGGCTGATTCCGGGGGCCGTTATCATGGTATTACTATTTATTCTGGGTCGTCAGGATATTTTTCACTGGACCCACGATGGTATAATGACTAAGGGCTCACCTACCTACGATAAAATCGTGGCGGGCAAAGCGGGCTTTCTTACCTTCTGGTTCTACCTGATTCGGATGGTATCTTACCTCACCATCTGGGGTGTATTCTCTTGGCGTCTACGTCAGTTATCGTTGCAAGAAGACCTATATGGCGGTACGCGCTACTTCCATAAAAGTGTTACGACATCAGCATTGTTCCTAGTCTTATATGGCATAACTTCCTCCATGTCGGCTTGGGACTGGGTAATGTCAGTTGACGTGCACTGGTTCAGCACCATGTTTGGGTGGTATGTATTCGCTTCCTGGTGGGTATCAGGTATTGCTGCTACGGCACTAATTGCCATTTACCTGAAGCAAGCTGGCTACCTGCGCTTCATGAACGCTAACCATTTTCACGACTTGGGAAAGTTGATGTTCGGCTTCAGTATTTTTTGGACTTATGTTTGGTTTTCGCAGTTCATGCTGATTTGGTATGCCAACTTACCTGAAGAGGCAGTATACTTCAACCAGCGCTTAGGGGGTTTTGACGGTCAGTACACGTGGATGTTCTACTTCAACCTGGTTATCAACTTTGCCTTCCCCTTTTTGGCTCTGATGACCCGCGACGCTAAGCGCCAAATGATTGTCATGAAAATCGTCTGTATCGCTATCCTCATTGGACACTGGTCTGACTTTTATTTAATGCTCATGCCGGGCACTATGAAGGGCGATAACGGGTTTCTGATTGAGATTGGTATCGCCATGATATTCCTCGGTTCGTTCCTGATTTTGCTGACGCGCCGCCTGTCCGAAGCCTCCCTCATTCCGGTGAACCACCCGTTTGTTGACGAAAGTGTTCACCATACCACTTGAGCAAAGAATCTGAATTCTTTATAGAACTTAGTGCTTGGTTGTCGGTTTAAGCCATA
Source organism: Hymenobacter psoromatis (assembly GCF_020012125.1). Taxonomy (NCBI): domain Bacteria; kingdom Pseudomonadati; phylum Bacteroidota; class Cytophagia; order Cytophagales; family Hymenobacteraceae; genus Hymenobacter; species Hymenobacter psoromatis. The sequence continues at coordinate 3,454,343 of NZ_JAIFAG010000001.1, read as the reverse complement.
CGCTGGGCCTTCGCTCTGTTTACTATCTCCGCATAATGAGTACTCTAACTATTTTGCTGGTCGCGGTTCTATTGCTGGTCGTATTTGGCCTGCTATTCCGCCTCCAGATTCTGACTGCGATTTTCTCGGGCTCTTACGTTCGGCAAATTGGCACTAGCAACCGTGTGAATGCCGCGTTGATGCTGGTATTTATGGTAGTTGGCGGGGGGCTATTCTTCTGGTCGTTTGCAAACAATTACGGGAAGATGAACCCACCCATTGCTTCCGTACATGGGCACGCGATGGAGCGGATGTTCTGGACCACCATGGTTGTCATTGGGATTGCCTTTGTTATCACGCACGTTCTACTTTTCACCTACGCTTATCGCTACCAGTATAAAGAAGGACGCCGGGCTTATTTTTTCTCGCATAATAACACTATCGAGGTTATTTGGACGATTATTCCGGCAGTAGTGATGGCCGCGCTAATTTTCGCTGGTTGGAAGGCTTGGACTCGTATTACGGGCCCGGCTCCAAAAGATGCGGTGGTAGTAGAAGTAATGGGTAAGCAGTTTAACTGGCTGGTGCGTTACCCTGGCCGCGACATGAAGTTGGGGGTAGTAAACTACCGGTTAATTGATGCTTCCAATGACTTCGGCTTTGACCTGAGCGACAAAGCTGCGCTAGATGACTTCACAGCTTCCGAGATTCATGTGCCGAAGGGCCACCCGGTTCTGATTAAGATTCGCTCGCGTGATGTGTTGCATGCTGTATATATGCCGCAGTTCCGAGTGCAGATGTATGCGGTGCCGGGGATGCCGACTCGATTTTGGTTTACCCCAACTACTACTACCGACGAAATGCGCTCGCAATTGGGAAATCCCAACTTCAATTACGAGTTAGCCTGCAATCAGATATGCGGCAAAGGACACTTCGCAATGAAGTTCACCATTGTGGTAGATGAGCCAGATGACTACGTAGCTTGGTATGCGGCACAGAAACCAGTTTCGCAGAATGCCGACCTTATGGCTTCTTACAAGCAGATGAGCCAACAAACTGGCTTAGGTAAGGGCGGCAGCAAAGGGGCTCGTGCTAACGCTATCGAAGAAACCGGTGAGGAGCCAGTTGCTACACCCTTAGCCGCTCAGGCGTCGCTTTAGAACTACTCATTCCAAGCATTATTACCTTAGCACATGGCTACTAATCTTCCGGCTTCCGCACAGGCTCAGGGTGGGATAGGCACCGCGGCGGCCCCCCATACCACGCACGAAGACCACCTGCACGACCACGACCACCAAGACCAGCATTGGCTCTGGAAGTATGTGTTCAGCCAAGACCATAAAATGATTGCCCGGCAGTTCCTCATTTCAGGGATGATGTGGGCCATCGTGGGTGGTATTCTTTCTAGCTTATTCCGCTTGCAGTTGGGGTGGCCAGCAGCTACTCTAGACTGGCTGCAACCCATTCTTGGTAAGTGGGTAGCTGGAGGTAAACTCGACCCGGAGTTCTACTTGGCACTGGTAACAATGCACGGCACTATTATGGTGTTCTTCGTGCTGACGGCCGGTTTATCAGGTACGTTTTCTAACTTCTTGATTCCGCTGCAAGTAGGTGCTCGTGATATGGCTTCTGGCTTCATGAACATGCTCTCGTATTGGTTCTTCTTCGTGTCGAGCATCATCATGTTCAGTTCGCTGTTCATTGAAACCGGGCCGGCTGCTTCAGGCTGGACTATTTATCCACCGCTATCGGCATTACCGCAAGCCATTTCCGGCTCTGGTATGGGTATGACGCTGTGGCTGGTGAGTATGGTATTCTTCATAGTGTCGCAGCTATTAGGTGGTGTTAACTATGTAACGACCGTCATCAATCTACGGACTCGTGGTATGAGTATGAGTAAGCTGCCGCTTACTATCTGGGCGTTTTTCCTGACGGCAATTCTTGGTATCCTAGCCTTCCCGGTGCTATTTGCAGCGGCACTGTTGCTTGTCTTTGACCGTTCGTTCGGGACGTCTTTCTTCCTTTCGGATATTTATATTGCTGGTCAGGCTCTCCACAATCAAGGTGGTTCGCCGGTACTTTTTCAGCACTTGTTCTGGTTCTTGGGTCACCCCGAAGTATATATTGTAATCATGCCGGCAATGGGCATGGTATCAGAAATTCTGGCTACAAACTCGCGCAAGCCAATTTTCGGCTACCGCGCCATGATTGGCTCACTGATTGGTATCTCATTGCTATCGTTCGTCGTGTGGGCTCACCATATGTTCGTAACGGGCATGAATCCGTTCCTGGGTTCAGTCTTTATGTTCTTGACCCTGATTATTGCGGTGCCATCGGGGGTAAAAGTATTTAACTGGCTGGCTACGTTGTGGCGCGGTAACATCCGCTTCACGGCCGCTATGCTGTTCTCGATTGGCTTCGTATCGCTATTCATTTCGGGTGGTCTGACGGGTATTATCCTGGGTAACGCTACCCTGGATATTCAGATGCACAACACCTACTTTGTGGTGGCTCACTTTCACTTGGTGATGGGTTCCTCGGCGTTCTTCGGATTATTTGCAGGTATATATCACTGGTTCCCAAAGATGTTTGGCCGCATGATGGACGAAAAGCTGGGTTATATTCACTTCTGGCTAACCTTCGCCGGCGTGTATCTGGTGTTCATGCCGATGCACTACGTAGGTATCGCTGGCTTCCCGCGTCGTTACTATTCTTGGACTGGCTTTGATGCCTTCTCGCAATTCGCGGACTTGAATAAGTTCATCTCGATTGCGGCTATTCTAGCCTTCTTCGCACAGTTCATCTTCATCTTTAACTTCTTCTACAGCATTTTCCGGGGCCGCCGTGCTACCCAGAATCCGTGGAACTCGAATACGTTGGAATGGACTACTCCCATTGAGCCTGGTCATGGCAACTGGCCTGGTGAGATTCCGGCTGTGTACCGTTGGCCTTACGATTACAGCAAGCCTGGTGCTGAGGAGGATTTCATCCCGCAGAACGTGCCGTATTCGCAAACGCCCGCGTCGAACCTGCCATACGAGAGAGAATTGGCTGAATAAATGGCTTGCATAGCTTTTGCCTAAATGGGCCGCCGTACCCCGGCGGCCCATTCTTTTTGGACCACATATTAGCGAGAATTTTAACAGATTTCGCGGATTTTGTGCGTGATTTTGGTGTTTAGGTACAGATGACTATGATGAGCGAACCAGGATTTATGCGGCGTTTCCGGTTTTGGAGTGTGCTGACGGTTGTGAGTATTTACTTGTTAATTCTAGTGGGAGGCGTGGTGCGAGCTACGGGCTCAGGAATGGGTTGCCCCGATTGGCCAAAGTGCTTCGGGCAGTGGGTACCGCCTACGGAGGCTAGCCAGCTACCCGCCGATTACAAGCAGGTATATACTGCGCAGCGAGTCGCCAAAAACCAGAAGTTAGCCCGCACGTTGGCTAGCCTGGGCTTCAGGCAGGTGGCCGGCGAGATTTTCGCGCACCCGACGCAATACATCGAAACGGATTTCAATGCGACTAAGACTTGGATTGAGTACCTAAATCGATTACTGGGTGCTTTAATTGGAATATTCGTATTCGTGGCGGCCGTAATGGCACTGCCCTACTGGCGGCGCGACCGGACGATAGTGTGGCTGGCCGTGGCTGGCTGGCTACTTACGGGCGTGCAGGGCTGGCTGGGCTCGCTGGTAGTTTCGACCAATCTCCTACCCGTGATGGTGACCATTCACATGGGGCTGGCGCTGCTCATCGTGGCGCTGTTGCTATACGCGGCGCACCGGGCGCGTTGGGGTAGAACCGAAGAAGCAGGCTTGGCTTATCAGGCCGAAGTGCGGACGCTGGGCCAGCAGCCCGACGAGCAGACGGCGGCTACCACCGGCCTGCGCTGGCTACTGTGGGGCGCACTGGCGCTCACATTCGTGCAGATTATCCTGGGTACGCAAGTGCGGGAAGCTGTGGACCGCATCGCCGCTGCTACCGATTATGGGCAGCGGGATACGTGGGTAGACCGGATTGGTAGCGTGTTTGAGACGCACCGCACGCTGGCAGCTATCGTAGTGCTGGTTAATGTATACGTAGGTTATCAGCTCTGGCAGCTACTGCCGGGGCTGCGGCGATTGGTGACAGCTACCTGGGTAGTGCTGGGGCTGGAAATGCTGGCCGGCATCACGCTGGCGTATTTTGCCCTGCCGGCCTGGGTGCAGCCCGTACACCTTACGCTGGCTACGTTGCTCTTTGGTACGCAGTTTCTGGCGCTGCTGGCGTTGCGCCAGCGGGTGGGGGTAGGGGACCGGCCCACCGCTATTGCTATACCGCAGGCGCTGTCGCCTTTCTAAGCAACGTGACTCCACGCGGTGCTTCGCTGCCGGCCGTACCTTTGCGGCAGCAATTTCAGTTAGGTTAATGACCAAGGCCCGCGCCTATTTTCAGCTGCTCAAGTTTCGGCTTTCCTTCACGGTAGCTTTTTCCAGCGCACTGGGCTATTTACTGGGCCTATCCACGCCGAACTGGGGGCGGGCGCTGCTGGTGCTGCTGGGCGGCCTGCTGGTGACGGGCGCGGCCAATATCATCAACCAGATTTTTGAGAAGGACCTCGATAAGCTGATGAAGCGTACCGAGAACCGACCGCTGCCCACCGGCCGCATATCGCCGAACGAAGCCTGGGTTTTCTGTGGACTACTGGCAATAGCTGGGCTGGGTTTGCTAGCTTACTACTTCAACCCGCTCACGGCGGCGCTTTCGCTGCTCTCGCTCATCCTCTACGGTTTCATCTATACGCCCCTCAAAACTGTGTCGCCAGTGTGCGTGGCGGTGGGGGCCATTCCGGGCGGCCTACCCCCCCTCATTGGCTGGGTAGCAGCCACGGGCTACGTGGGCGAAGCCGCGTGGGTGCTGTTTGGAATTCAGTTTATGTGGCAGTTTCCGCACTTTTGGGCCATTGCCTGGGTAGCCGACGATGACTACAAGCGTGCCGGCTTCAAGATGCTGCCTACCCCCGGCCACCGCGACCTACGCACGGCTTTCCAGATAATGACCTATACGGTGCTGCTCATTCCGGTCTCGCTGCTGCCGCTGGTGCTGGGCATTTCGGGGCGCGTGTCGGCGGGTATCGCGCTGGTGTGCGGCGTGCTCTTCACGTTGCTTACCGTGCGGCTCATGCGCACGCAGGACCGCAAGGCGGCGCTCAGTATCATGTTCGCGTCTTTCCTATACTTGCCCATTGTACAAATCGCGCTGCTTTTAGATAAAGTTTGATTCTAAACGCGGAGTTTTTTGTTATCTAGGCAACCGGCCTCGAGTGGTAGCTAGCTACCCGGCCGCTTATCCAACTAGCTATTTAGTAAGTATTCTCTTATGAAACCAACCGAAGTAGTTTTGGCCGACGGCGAAAAGGAAATGGGCCTGGGCTGGCACCCAAAGCGCGTGCTGCTCATTCTTTTGATTTTCAGTATTGTGATGATGTTTGCGGCTTTTACCAGCGGCTACATTGTGCGGCGCGACGAGGGCAACTGGCGCGAGTTTGACCTTCCTGCCGCCCTGCTCGTCAATTCCATCCTTATTGCCTTAAGTAGCGCCACCATGCAGTGGGCATACTTTTCGGCCCGGCAGGACGAGGTAAAGCGCGCCAATTTATTACTGCTGGTAACGCTGGGGCTGGGGGTAGTCTTTCTGTTTGGGCAGGTACACGCCTGGGGACAGATGGTGGCGGGTCACACATTTTTTGGTGGGGCCGACGCTAATCCCTCCGGCTCGTTCGTGTACGTGTTGATGGGCGTGCACGCTTTTCACTTAGTTACGGGGCTGGTTTTCGTGGCCGTGGTTTTGAAGCGAAGCCTTAACTATCAGGTGCATTCGCGGGCAATGCTCTCGATTGGCAACGCTACCCTGTACTGGCACTTCCTGGGTGCGCTTTGGCTATACCTGTATTTGTTCCTACTTTTGAACCATTAAAGAGGAATCCGGCGTAAAGCCGCCCGACCAGCTATTGTCCGTTATGGCCCAAACTACCACCCTGCAGCCTACCGCTGCGCCCACCACCTCTGCCGACGCGCCCCGCACCGGCACCTGGGACGGTGGCAACGAACCCTTCAAAGCGAGTTACGGCAAGCTGATGATGTGGTTTTTTCTGCTTTCGGATACGTTTACCTTCGGCGCGTTTCTGACCGCCTACGGCCTCATCCGGCACAAGCACGGCGTGTATGAGGGCACGGCCAAAGCTTTTCACTTCAGCACTGCCTACTGGCCTACCCCCGAGAAGGTGTTCAACGCCTTCCCCGGCCTGCACGGCCTGGATTTGCCGTTGGCTTTTGTGGCTTTGATGACGATGATTCTCATCTTCAGCTCCGTGACGATGGTGCTGGCCGTAGAAGCCGGCCACCGCATGGATAAAGCCGATGTGCAAAAATGGCTGTTGTGGACTATTCTGTTTGGCTCGATGTTTTTAAGCAGCCAGGCTTGGGAATGGAGCCACTTTATTGGCGGCCATGAGGAAGGTACCCTGATGGCCGACGGCACGGTGATGCACGGTGCCAACCTAGCCATGAACCAGTACGGCCCACCGTTATTTGCCGACCTGTTTTTCTTTATCACGGGCTTTCATGGCACCCACGTATTCTCGGGCGTGTGCCTGCTGGTGTGGTGCTTTATCGCTACGACCAACGGCACGTTTGAGCGGCGCGGCCACTACGAAATGATTGAAAAAATCGGCCTTTACTGGCACTTTGTAGACTTGGTGTGGGTATTCGTTTTCACCTTCTTCTACCTTGTCTGATTGTTGAATGCTTGGAATAAGCACCTTACTTCAACCAAGCAGCCCAGGACTTTCAATCATTCAACAACTAATTTATCCATTCTATGTCTAATCACGCGGAAGAACTTTCCCTTAGCCCCGGCGAAATCGCCAAGCCGAACGTGGCCTGGATTTGGCGCACGTTCTGGGTGCTGGTCGGCATCACGGCCGTAGAGTTCGCCATTGCTTTCACAATGACTTCGCCGGGCCTGCGCACGTTGCGCAACAGCATCTTTATCGTGATGACGATTCTGAAGGCCTTCTTCATCGTCGGCGAGTTTATGCACTTGAAGCACGAAGCTAAAAGTCTTATCTGGACCATCCTCATCCCGACCGCGTTGCTGGTATGGCTGGTTGTGGCCCTCGTGACGGAAGGCTCTTACGTGGGCGAAGCATTGTCGCACATGTTCAGCAGCTAGAGTAGGGATGCGACCACGCCAGACCATTTTGCTGGGCCTGCTGCTGCTGGTGCCGGTGCTGGCGTTCCTGTTTCTTTACGGCTTCGGCCGCAACCATTACGCGCTGCCAACCTACTTGCCCGAGCGGGCGGACTCAGTCCGCGCCTCGGCGGGAGGGTGGCAGCGCGATACTGTTTTCCACCGGGTGCGGCCGCTACAGTTACGCGCGGCCGGCGGCCGGACGCTTAGCAATGCCGAGCTGAACCAGGGGATGTACGTGGTGCAGTTCTACGCGCCAGGGGGGGTAGGGGAGCCGGCAACCCGCGCGATGGCGCGCGTGCAGGAACACTTCCGGCCCGAGCCGCGGGTGCGGCTGCTGACGCTGGTGCCGGCCGCCGCTACTGCCGCTGCCACCGATACTGAGCTGGCCCGGCTGAGCGAGCAGTTCGGCACTATTAGCGGCAAGTGGTTTGTGGCCGCCGCCCCGGCCGACACCTTACGCCAGTTGGCGCAGTATGAGTTTGGAGCCACTGCTTTGCGGCCGGCGCGGCTGCCTTTCCGGCCCGCCACCGAGCCGGGGAACCTGCGGCCCGGCCAGCTGTTGTTAGTGGACCAGGCGCGGCACGTGCGCGGCTACTACGACACCGCCGATAAGTACGAAGTCGAGCGCCTCATCACCGAAATCAACGTTTTGCTCTATACCTATGACCACCACGACTGAGCAGCTGCACCCGCCCGTGCTGGAGCCGGGCGACTACACCAAATACAAGATTATTTTGGGGGCGTTGGGCGTGGTGGTGCCGCTGCTGGTGGCGGTGCTGTTTTACTACAAGAATATCTTCCGCATTGCCGGGGCCGGGCCCTACCTGCACGCGCTGCCGGCCGTGAACGCGGTGCTGAATTCGCTCACGGCCGTGGCGCTCCTGACGGGCTACTACTTCATTCGGCAAAAAAACGTGCTGGCGCACCGGGCGTCGATGGGCACGGCCTTTGGGCTGGGCGCGCTGTTTCTGGTGTCTTACGTGGCCTACCACTCGCAGGTCGAGAGCACCCATTTTGGGGGGGTAGGGGCGGCACGGGCGTTCTACTTTATTTTGTTGTTGACGCACATCAGCCTGGCGGCGGTGACGGTGGCGCTGGTGCTGTTTACGCTCTATTTTGCCCTCACGGGGCAATATATTAAGCATCGGCGCATTGCCCGCTGGACCTTTCCGGTGTGGCTCTACGTTTCGGTCACGGGCGTTATCGTGTACTTTATGATTGCGCCGTACTACCCGGCCGGCTAGCGCCACAACCTTCAGACTACCTAACCGTTCCATCTTTATGAAAAAGCTAATTTTTGGATTGTTGCTGAGCTTCGGGTTTCTCTTTACCTTGCTGTCGGCCAAGGCGCAGTGCGTAATGTGCGCTAGCCAGGTGGAAGCCGCCCGGCAGGAACGCGACGACTACGACGTAAGCGGCCTCAACAAAGGCATCGTGTATATGATGACCGCGCCTTACATCCTGATGGGAGCCGTGGGCTTTTTCTGGTATAAGCGCACGCACCCCAAGCGCCCCACGAAGATGTAATTCCTTTTTGTGAAGAGTAAAAAGCCGCTGGCTGCGCTGTTGAGCGCGGGCCAGCGGCTTTTTTGTGACCCAAAAGGCCGGGGCGAGCCAGGTTGGGTGCTAGCTTGCGGAGGGGTAGCCGGCTTGATTTTTGCCGGGTGCCGGCCCATTATCCTCACAAAGTAGGGTACGGGGGCAAGCCCCGCACCCTACCTCGGGCTCGCTAACCAGAATAAAAGCTAACCGCTCACGTTCCTCTCCTTGCTTGCTTACGTCCGTCGTTCTCTAGCCCGTCGTTGGCCCCTGTTATTGCTGCTGCTGGCGCTGCTCAGCTTCGAGGCGTGCTGGCTGACGAACACGCGGGTGCAGCTCAGCGACAGCGGCGATGCCTACCCCAACGTGGTGCGCCTGCAAAGCCTGGTGAGCCAGGCCGCCGCCACGGCCGGGCGCGAAGCCCAGCGCGTGGCCCGCGAAAGCCAGGCCCCTACCCCCCCGGACTTCAGCCGCCTGCTGGTGCAGTGCTCGTACCCCACCTTCGTGGCCCGCGAGGGGCAGCTGGTGGGCTGGTCGGCCTCGGGCCCCGCGCCCACCGCCGCCGAGCTGGCCGACCCTACCCCCGAGCGCCTCTCGCAAACGGCGCTGGGCGAGTTTCTGGTGGTGCGGCGGGCGCAGGGACCGGTGGTAGTACTGGCCTACGTGCCGCTGGCGCGGCATTATGGCATCAGCAACCGCTACCTGCGCGACGGGGCCGAGCCCGCGCTGCTGCAAGGCTTGCAGGTGCAGGCCGCGCCCGTGCTTCCCGGCGAAGCCAAGGGCCTGGTGGCCGCGATAGTCGATGCGCAGGGGCACTACCTGTTTTCGGTGGTGCAGCTGCCGGGTAGCGTGGTGGCTGGGCGGCTGGTGCCGCTGCTGCTGCTGCTGCTCAGCATTGGGTGCTACACGGCGGGCTGGCTGGGACTGGCCTTCCGCTGGTGGCGGCAGCAGCGGGTGGGGCTGGCGATGCTGGCGCTGGCGGGCGCGCCGCTGGCGCTGCGGGCGGCATTGCTTTACCTGAGCTTGCCCTACGCCTGGCTGGAGCTGCCGCTCTTCGACCCCCGCGTGTACGCCGTGTCGGGCCTGGCCCCGTCGCTGGGCGACTTGCTGCTCAACGGCCTGCTGGCGCTGCTGCTGGCCGGGGCGGCGGTGGTGTGCAGCCGCCACTACCGGCTGCCCACGCGGGCGCAGGTGGCCCCGGTGGGGCGCTGGGGCGTGCCGGCCGGGCTAGGGCTGCTGGCGAGCATCGTGGGCTTATACAGCTACTACACCAGCGCGTTCAGCAACAGCCAGCTCACGCTCGACATCACCCAGAGTATGCAGGTGAGCGGCTTCCGGCTGCTGCTGCTGCTGGCGGTGCTGCTGCACACGGCAGCATTTGTTGCGGGGTTTTATTTGCTGACCGGGCTGCTGGCCCCCGACCTGCGCCGCGTGCCCCGGCGGCGGCTGCTGGGGGTGGGGCTCACGCTGGCCGCCGTGCTGCTGCCCCTGGGCGCGCTGCTGCACGAAATAACGCTGCTGCTGCCCGGTCTGACGTGCCTCTACCTAGTGCTGGTGCGCGTTGGCGCGCTGCACTACCGGCCCGAAAAAGGGCCGCCGCGCTACCTGCTATTGCTGCTGCTGCTGGGGCTGGCCTCGGCCGTGGGGGCCACGGCGCTGTATGGGCAGTTTGAGCGGCAATTGCTGCTCGATAAGCAGCGCCTGGCGAGTAATTTATTGGTTGATAACGACCTGCAAGGCGAATTCTTGCTGGGCCAGCGACTGAAGCAGCTCGCGGCCGACCCCATTGTGGCGCGCCTGCTGCTGAGCAAGCCCGTGCGCACGGAGGCCCTGCGGCGGCGCATCGAGCGCCAATACCTGCGCACGTACTTCGACAAGTACGAGGAAGCCATTTACCTCTTTGACCCGAGCGGCCAGCCCGTGGGCGGCGAGGCCGACGATACCCTGACCTTCAACCAGACGCGCGCCGAGCTGTCGCGCACCGCTACCGCTACCGACCAGCCCGGCGTGTACCTGCTGAAGTCGGATAATTCCTTTAGCTCGCGGCGCTACGTGGCGGTGGTGCCCATTGCGCTGCCCGCCGGTGCTAATGGCAGCGGGTCGCCCACGCCGGCCGGCACCATCTTGCTCACGCTTAGCCTCAAGCAGCTGGCCAGCTACAGCGTGCTGCCCGAGCTGCTGGTAGACCAGAAGTTCTTTCAGCCCGGCCTGGCCACCGACCTCAGCTACGCTGGCTACGCCCAGGGCCGGCTGGTGTACAGTGAAGGTGACTTCGACTACGCCAACCTGCTCCCTGCCTCCGTGCTGCGCGACTCAAAAATCTACCAGAATGGGGTCGTGGTTAGTGATTTTCACCAGCTGGCCATGCACGATGCCAGCGGCCGGCGCGTGGTCGTCGTCACGACGGCCACGTACTCGGCGGCCGACTGGTTTTCGAATTTCTCCTTTCAATTGCTGCTCAACGTGGTGCTGTGGCTGCTGGCGGGCGGCGGCTACCTGCTGTGGCGGCGCAATGGCTGGGGCGTGCGCCTCAACTTTAGCGCCCGCATTCAGCTGCTGCTCAACCTGGGCATTCTGCTGCCGCTGCTGGTGGTGAGCGTGGCCACTACCAGCCAGGTGGTGTCGAGCTACCGCCGCGACTTGCGCCGCACCTACGAGCGGCGCGGCCACATTGCCCTCGAAAGCCTGCTGCGCCGCCGCGACCAGCTCTCCGACACCACCGCCCGGCCGGTGCTCACGGCCCTGGCCCGCAACGTGGCGGCCCTCACCGAAACCGACCTCAACCTCTACGACGCGCGCGGGCAGCTGCTGGTCAGCTCGCAGCCGCTCATCTTCGAGGCCGGCCTGCTGGGGCCGCTGCTCAACCCCCAGGCCGTGATAGACCTGCGCCAGCGCGGCCTCAGCCGCACGCTGCTTACTGAGCGGGCGGGCACGCTCTCGTTCAGCTCGCTCTACCTGCCGGTGCGGGCGGCCAGCGTCGATGGCCCGGCCGGGCCGATAACGGGCTACGTGGGCATTCCGTTTTTTGACTCGCAGAAGGAGCTGGACACCAAGCTGACCGAGATGTTCACGACCGTGCTGAACATTTTTACGCTCATGTTTCTGGTATTTCTGGGGCTGGCCTTTGTGGCGGCGCGCCAGCTCACGGCTCCGCTCAAGCTGCTGACCCAGCGCCTGAAGCGCACGACCCTCACCGGCCGCAACGAGGTGCTCGACTACCGCAGCAGCGACGACGAAATCGGGCTGCTCGTGCGCGAGTACAACGACATGCTGGGCAAGCTCGAAGCCAGCAAGCGCGAGCTGGCCGCCCAGGAAAAAGAAGCCGCCTGGCGCGAGATGGCCCGCCAGGTGGCCCACGAAATCAAGAACCCGCTCACGCCCATGAAGCTGAGCCTGCAGTACCTGCAAAAAGCCATTGCCGAGCGCCGCCCCAACGCCGAGGCCCTGATTGGGCGCATCTCCCAGACGCTCATTACCCAGATTGACGTGCTCTCCGACATCGCTACCTCGTTCAGCACTTTCACCAACCTGCCCGCCATGCGCCCCGCCCGCCTCGACCTGGCGGCCGTGCTGCGGCAGTGCACCGACCTGTTTCGGCAAGAGGAGGGCGACGAGCACGGCGAGCTGCACCTCGCCCTACCCCCCGATGGCAGCTACACCGTCTTCGCGGATGAAAGTTTGCTCATCCGCACCTTCAATAACCTGCTGCTCAATGCCCGGCAGGCCGTGCCGGCCGGCCGGCCACCGCGCCAGGAAGTGGCGCTGCGCCCCGACGGCCCCGGCAAGGTGCTCATCACCATCGCCGACAACGGCGCGGGCATTCCGGCAGCCGTGCGCGACCAGGTTTTTCAACCCAATTTCACCACCAAGGCCACCGGCTCGGGCATTGGGCTGGCGGTGGCCAAGCGCGGCATCGAGAGCGCCGGCGGCCGCCTCTGGTTCGAGACGGAGGAGGGGGTAGGGACCACGTTCTTTATCGAGCTGCCGCTGGCGGGGTAGGGGGGTAGGAGGAGCCAAATCAAGGACAAACGCTCTTTGTCACTTAATTCTTCATGCTTACCTCATTATTCTTACCTTGCGCACCGGCTGCGGCCGCTGGCAAGGCGCTGGCGGCGCGGCCCGTGGGCCCGGCAAGCGCGGGGCTTTTCATTCTCCTTTCTTGCCCAATGGCAGACTTAATTACGAAAGCCGTGCCGGCCAAAGCGCTGGCCGATGCGCTGGCCGCCATCCGCCAGGCGCGCCAGGCGCTGGCCCCCTACCTCGTGGCCCTCACCCCGGAAGAGCGCGCCAGCCTGCCCAAGATGGGCGACAAGTCGGTGGCCTTTGTCACCAAAGCCGCCGAGTTTGCTCAAAGCTTGCCCACCCTCATGCCGCAGTACCTCGACGTGGCCGGCCTGGTGGTGGACGCCGGCGTGAACGCCGACCTCCTACCCCTCTACCTGGAGCTGAACGGCTTTGCCACCGACGTGGACAGCACCCGCATGGAAGCCGGCTCCGAGGGTTACTCGTCGGCGCTGGTGGCGTATAGCGCCCTCAAAATCGCCGCTTCGCTCAACCAGCCAGGGGCGCAGGCCGCCGTGGCCGAGCTGGAGCCCCGCTTCGCCAGCCAGGGCAAGCGCAAAGCCGCCCCCGCCAAAGCCTGACACCGGGGCTGAGCGCCCAAAAAGGGGAGTGAGTTGGGGTCCGACCCTAACTCACTCCCCTTTTTGGGCACTCAGGTTCGCTTTGAGGGCACTCGGGTTCCCTTTTTGGGCACTCAGGTTCGCTTTTTGGGCACTCGGGTTCGCTTTTTGGGCACTCAGGTTCACTTTGTAGGCAGTCGGGTTCCCAAAAAGGGCACTCGGGTTCCCTTTTTGGGGAGCTAGGTGCTCTTGGAGGGCACGGGGGCCGGCTGTCCGCTCGCCGGGAGAACGACCGGCGCGCCCGACGAGCGGACAGCCGGCCCAAAAGCCGGCAGCCTGCCCCCGCCCGCCCCCACCCCAACCGGCGCGCCGCTCTACCTTGCGGGCATGAATGAATTGATATTAGGAGATAACCTGGAAGTGCTACGCCACCTGCCCGCCGAATCGGTGGATTTGATTTACCTCGACCCGCCGTTTTTCTCCAACCGCACCTACGAAGTCATCTGGGGCGATGCCGGCGAGCGCCGCTCGTTTGAGGACCGCTGGAGCGGCGGCATCATGCAATACATCGACTGGCTCAACGAGCGCGTGCGCGAGCTGCACCGCCTCCTCAAACCCACCGGCTCGCTGTTTCTGCACTGCGACTGGCACGCTAACTCCTATATCCGCGTGTTCATTCTCGACAAGCTCTTTGGGGAAGACAATTTTCGTACAGAAGTAATCTGGAAGCGCAGCAGCGCGCATAGTGATGGCAAGCAAGGTAGGCGTGTAGCAGGAAATATTACAGACACTATTTGGCATTACAGTAAAAGTCCTTCTGAATTTACCGCTAACGCCATTTTTCTTCCTTATTCTGCCGATTATATCGCCAAATATTACAGTCAAATTGAACCCGAAACGGGCCGCCGCTACACGTTGGGAGACCTATCAGGGCCGGGCGGGGCAGCGAATGGTAATCCTGCCTACGAAGTTCTTGGAGTGACTAAATATTGGCGTTATTCCCGCGAAAAGATGAACGCGCTTATTGCAGAAGGTAGGATTATAAAAACTACTGGTGATACGGTGCGCTTCAAAAGGTATTTGGATGAGATGCCCGGCATCCCGCTTCAAAATATGTGGGATGATATTCCTCCCGTTAATTCTCAAGCAAAAGAAAGGGTTGGCTACCCCACTCAAAAGCCGGTAGCCCTACTAGAGCGCATCATTGCGATGGCCTCGAACGAGGGCGACGTGGTGCTGGACCCCTTCGTGGGCGGGGGCACGACGGTGGTCGCGGCCGAGCGGCTGAAGCGCCGCTGGCTGGGCATTGACCAGAGCGTGCAGGCCGTGAAGGTGACCGAGCTGCGCCTGAAGCTGGGCAGCGACTTGTTCAGCCAGGATTTCGCGGTGCGCCTGCACAAATACGACGTGGAGGCCCTCAAAGCGCAGAACCCCTACGCCTTCGAGGGCTGGCTGGTGACGCAGTTTGGCGGCACGCCCAACGTGAAGCGGCGCGGCGACCTGGGCCTGGACGGCAGCAGCCGCGAGGGCCTACCCCTGCAAGTGAAGCAGAGCGAGGGCGTGGGCCGCAACGTGGTCGATAATTTCCGGGCCGCCGCCGAGCGCCACGACGCGGCGCTCTTTGCCCGGCAGCGCGCCAGCGGCGAGCCGGTGGGCTACATTCTGGCCTTCAGCTTCGGCCGCGGCGCGGTGGAGGAAGTGGCCCGCCTGCGCACTAAGGAAGGCATCCGCATCGAGCTGGTGCCCGTGAAAGACATTGTGGAGCTGGCCCACAAGCCCCGCCTCACGGTGCGGGTGGAGGCCATAGCCGCTGCCGCCGCGGGCACCAAGCGGGCCGTGCGCCTCACCGCCACCGGCGAGAGCCCCGCCGGCCTCGAATTCTACGCCTGGGATGCCCACTACGACCCCGCCCAAGGCTTCCGCCCCAGCATTTTGCTCGACAAAGCCGGCGTGCAAACGCTACAGCTCAAGCCCGGCGCGCACGTCATCGCGGTGCAGGTAGTAGACAATGATGGGTTGAGCGCGCTGGAGGTGGTGCGCCTGCACGTGAACGGGGAGGTGCGGGTTGGTTGAGAGTTGAGAATTAAGAGTTGAGAGAACGTCATTCCGAGCTTGCCGAGGAATGACGTTCTCTCAACTCTTAATTCTCCCCTAACTCCTCCAGGCACCAAAGTTGCCGCCCCCGGCGTTGTGCCGGCGCTGCTGCCGAACTTTACCCGATGACCCACTGCTACCGTTTTTGCGTTGCCCTCGTGGCCCTGCTGGCGGTAGCGTGGGGCAGCGGGCCGGCGGCGCGGGCGCAGACCGTTCCTACCCCCCCGCCCGCCGCCAAGGTTGCCCCCGCCCTACCCCCCGCCCCCGAGCCGATGCCGCCCAACACCCGGCGCTGCCGCTACGTGCGCCTGGCCCTGGGCCACGACACGACGAGCTTCGCGCTCAGCGACACGCTCACCATCGTGCCGGCCTCGGTGGCGGCCACCGGGCAGCCAGTGACCTACGATGCGGGGCGGGACCGCTACCAGCTGGTGCGGCCCGCCCCGCGCGACAGCCTGGGCGCGCCGCGCGCCGATTCGGTGCTGATTTGCTACCGGGTGCTGCCGCTGCCGCTGCTGCGCGCCCGCTACCGCCGCCCGCGCGGCCTCATGGACACGCTCGATTTTCGGGACCGGCCCATGCTGCGGCTCGAAGATTTTTCGCAGCAGGAGCAGATTCTCAGCACGCCGGGCATTAGCAAGACGGGCAATCTGAGCCGGGGCATTTCCTTCGGCAACACCCAGAACGTGTTCGTGAACTCGGCCCTCAACCTGCAATTGGAGGGGCAGCTGACGGAGAATATTCACCTCACGGCGGCCATCTCGGACCAGAACGTGCCGTTTCAGCCCGAGGGGAATACGCAGACGCTCCAGCAGTTCGATAAAATCTACATCACCCTCACCGGCCCGCAGTGGAACCTGACGGCCGGCGACGTGGTGCTGCGCAACAAGCCCGACTACTTTTTGCGCTATTATAAAAACATCCAGGGCGCGGCCATTGAGGCCAACCTGGGTGCGCCCGGCCCGCAGCCGCTGCAAGCCGGCACCACCAACAACAGCGTGAGCAACGCGCCGCCCTCGTCGTTCACGACCTACACCAACGGCGTGACCACCAACAGCGCCGCGCCGGCCGGCTCGGCCACCGCGCCGCTGCTGCCGCCCACCGCCGCCGTGCCGGGCGGCCAGCCGCTGCCCGGCGCGCCGCCCCCCGGCCCCACCGGCACCAGCAGCGTAACGGTGCTCAACAAGCTGGGCCAGGTTCGGTCCTCGACCCTGGTGGCGGGGGGGGTAGCAAAGGGTAAGTTTGCCAGCATCGACCTCACGCCGATTGACAACGTGCAGGGCCCGTACCGCCTCACGGGGCCCAATGGCGAGCAGTTTATCATCGTGCTGGCCGGCTCGGAGCGCGTGTACCTCGATGGCCGGCTGCAAACGCGGGGCTTCGACTTCGACTACGTGGTGGATTATAACCTGGCCGAAATCACGTTTTCGCCCCGCCACCTCATCACGGCCAACTCGCGCCTGAAGGTCGATTTTGAGTACTCGGACCTCAACTACTCGCGCTCGCTCTACACGCTGAGTCACTACCAGCAAATTGGGAAACTGAGCCTGCGCGGCAACTTCTACCAGGAATCGGACAACCCCGACGCCACGGCCAACCTCACGCTCTCGTACCAGGACCGCCAGCTGCTGCGCGGTGCCGGCAACGTGTCGGTGGTATCGGCGCCGGGGGCCGACTCGGCGGCCTTCAACCGCACGATAGTGCAGTATCACCGCGTGGCCCAGCTCAACACCACTACCGGCCTGCGCGAGTACGTGTACAAGTATGCCCGCGACTCGCTGAGCGGGGTGTATACGGTGCGCTTCACGCAGGTGGGGGCGGGGCTGGGTGACTACGCGCTGAGTACGACCAATGTGAACGCCAACGGCCGGGTGTATGAATACAAGGGCCATAACCAGGGCGACTACCGGCCGGTGCGCCTCCTCCCTACCCCCCTGCTCAAGCAGATGGCCACGGCCGGGGCCACGTTTCAGCTCGACCCCACCGCGGCGGTGTTCGTGGACCTGGCCACCTCGCAGCTCCAGCGCAACCGCTTCGACAGCACCGGCACGCGCAGCCAGAGCGGCGGGGCCATGCGCCTGGGCTACACCGTGCAAAACCGCGCCCTACCCACCTGGGCCCCGGCGGCCTTGCAGAAATACCGCCTGCGCTCGGCCCTCGACTACGAATACACGCAGGCCGGCTTTTCGCCGATTGACCGCTACCGCGACATCGAGTTTGACCGCAACTGGAGCGCCGCCAGCACTGCCAACGCCACCACGGCCGCGCCCAAAGAAGACAATATCTTCAACTTCGCGGTGGGCCTGAGCCGCGACGCTACCCACGCCATCAACTACCGCGTGAGCCGGCGCTACCGGCCCGGCGAGGTGAGCGGCGTGCAGCAGTGGCTCGACGTGGCCCAGCAGGTGGGCCGGCTCGATGTGCGCGGCTCGCTGTTTGTGCTCAACTCGCAGGCCGGGCGGTTCCACTCCAGCTGGGTGCGCGGCGAGGCTACCGTGCGCTACGGGGGGGGTAGGGTTATTCCGAGCTACACCTATCGGTTTGATAAAAACAAGGTTGTCTCGCCGCTGGGCGATACCATCCGCTCAGCCAACTACTTCGACGAGCACACCTTCGCCCTGCAAAGCCCCGACACCGGCCGCACGCGCTACGGCCTCAGCTACGGCTTCCGGCAGGACCGCACGCCCACCGCCGAGCAAAACAACCTGCGCGTGCACACCCAGTCGCAGACCGTGCAGGGCAACCTCAGCACCCACCTCAGCAAAAACCAGGACCTGCGCATGGTGGCCACTTACCGCGACGTGAACCTGGTGAGCCAGCCCGACAGCGCCCGCCAGCGCAACATTCTGGGCAAGCTCGACCACTCGCTCAGCCTGCTGCAAAACCAGATTCGCTCTGAGCTGACCTACAGCGTGCAAACCGGCCGCGAGCTGCGGCGCGACTTCTCGTTTGTGGCCGTGCCCGCCGGCCAGGGCACTCACTACTACGCCGGTGACCTCAACAAAAACGGCGTGCAGGACAAAGACGAGTTTCTGGAAGCCCAAACCCCCGATGCGCAGTACCGCACCTATATCAAAGTGTATTTGCCCACCAACGACTACCTCACGGCCTACCAAAACCGCCTCAGCTACCGCCTCACCGTGAACGCGCCCCGCGGCTGGCGCGAGGCCGGCAGCTGGCGCGCCGCCGTGGCGCGCCTCAGCAGCATCAGCAGCGTTACGGTAGATAGGCGCACCACCAGCCCAGCCCTTGTTAATCGCCTTAGTCCGTTTAGCTACGGCAAGGGCGATGACAAGCTGCTGGCGTTTAATCAGCTGCTGCGCAATACGCTGTATTTCAACCGGGCCAACCCCATTTTTGGGGCGGAGTTAACCGTGCAGCAAACTCAGCAAAAAACGCTGCTCACGGAAGGCTTCGACCTGCGCAACCTCCAGACCCAGAGCCTGCTGCTGCGCCGCACGCTGGCGCAGTCGTTCACGGGCCGCTTCACCGTGGCGCGCGACATTCGGGAGGCGCAGGCCACGTACTCCATTGACCCCACCAGCTCCAGCTACCGCAATTTCAGCCTGCTCATCTACACCGTGCAGCCCGAAATCAGCTACCAGCCCAGCCCCGCGCTGCGCCTCACCGGCTCGCTGCTGCACACCGCCAAAGGCAACACCTGGGCCGCCCGCGTGAGCGACACCAACGGTACCTTCGACGACCTGGGCCTCGAAGCCCGCGTGAGCCAGGTGAGCAAGCGCACCATCACGGCCGCTACCCACGTCACGCGCGTTAGCTTCACCGGCGACCAGTCCTCCGTAGTAGCCCTCGAAGTATTGCAGGCCCTGCGCCCCGGCACCAACTACACCTGGAACCTCAATCTGGAGCAGCGCCTCACCAACGGCCTGAACATCAACGTGGCCTACGACGGCCGCAAGGCCAGCGGCTCGCCCATCGTGCACACCGGCCGGATGCAGGTAGCGGTGCTGTTTTAGGCTGCTGATGACCTTGGTTGGTAGGTTGCTACCCCCTCCCGCGGGCGTGAAGTCGTCGCACTACCTTTGGCTGGCCTGCTGCGCGTTATGAAAAAGCTGGCCTGCCTGTTATCTTACCCATTCGTTTGTCCACTTTGGATAAGCACTTGCGGCTATGATTACCTTTTACCTCAACGACCAGCCCATCCACACCGCCGAGCCGGCCGCCAGCGCCCTACTCGACTTCGTGCGCTACCACGAGCACCTGATGGGCACCAAAATCGGCTGCCGCGAGGGCGACTGCGGTGCCTGCACCGTGCTGGTGGGCGAGCTGGCCGAAGGCAATCAACGCATTAACTACCAGAGCATGACGAGCTGCCTCACGCCGCTCGGCAACGTGCACGGCAAGCACGTAGTCACGGTGGAGGGCATCAACCGGGCCGGCGGCCAGCTCACGCCGGTGCAGCAGGCCATTGTTGACCACCACGGTGCGCAGTGCGGCTTCTGCACCGTGGGCTTCGTGATGTCGCTCACCGGCCACAGCCTGGGCGAGAAACCGGCTACCGAAACCAATACCCGCGCCGCCATCGACGGCAATATCTGCCGCTGCACCGGCTACAAGTCGCTGGAGCGCGCCGCCGCCGCCCTCACCGCTGAGCTGGCCGAGCGCCCCACCACCAACAGCGTAAAGTGGCTGAGCGAAAAACAGTTTGTACCCGCCTATTTCGAGGAAATGCCCGCCCGGCTGGCTGCCCTGCGCGTCGAAACGGCCGCCGCTGAGGCAGCGCCTACCCCCCCTGCTAACGGCCATGCTGCCAACGGCTACGCTGCATCGACCTCACCTAACGGCCACGCCCAAAGCCAGAACGGCCACGCCGCCAGTGCATTCCCGCACGCCACGCATCCGCTCCTGAGCGGCGGCACCGACCTATTGGTGCAGCGCCTCGACGAGCTGCGCCAGCAGCCCGTGCGCCTGCTCTTCGACCAAAGCGGCCGGCGCAGCGTGCGCCAGCACGGCGGCCGCGTGGTACTGGGCGCTGCCACTACGGCCAGCCAATTGCTGGAATCGGAGTTGATGTGCGCCCTACTGCCGCGCCTGCCCGACTACCTCAAGCTGGTGTCGAGCACGCCCATCCGCAACATGGGCACCATGGCCGGTAATTTCGTAAACGCCTCGCCCATTGGTGATTTAACGATATTATTTTTGGCCCTGGGTGCCGACGTGACGTTGGCCGCCGCCGGGGGGGTAGGGCGGGTTTTGCCGCTAGCCGAGCTGTACCTCGGCTACAAAAAGCTGGCGAAAGCTGCCGACGAGCAGGTAACCGAAATCAGCTTCCCCGCCCCGCAGGCCGGCGACTTGTTTAACTTCGAGAAAGTTTCCAAGCGAACCCACCTCGACATTGCCAGCGTGAATACCGCCGCCTGGCTGCGCTTCGAAAACGGCGTAATTACGGCCGCTCGCGTCTCGGCTGGGGGGGTAGGGCCGGTGCCGCTGCTGCTGCGCCGCACCGGCGAGTACCTGCTGGGCCGCGAGTTATCGGCCGAAACGGTGGCAGGAGCCAATGAGGTGATGCAGACAGAAATGAGTCCCATTGGCGATGTGCGCGGCACGGCGGCTTATAAGCGCCTGCTGCTGCGGCAGTTGCTATTCGCGCATTTTCTGCGCTTCGCGCCGGAACTGACGCTGGCAGAGTTGCTGTAAATACAGAGTGGCACTCCGTTAATCGTCCGCGCCATGAGGGCGCAAAAACCTATTCTATTGCTTTGCCCGGCGCTTACGGAAACGGAGTGCCACTCCGTTTTACAAGCCATGAACCACCTCGACCCCCAGCGCCACGTGCGCGGCGAATCGCAGTACCTCGACGATGTGCCCGAGCAGCAGGGCACGCTTTACGCGGCCGTATATGAGTCGCCGCTGGCCCACGGCGTGCTCAACAGCCTGGACCTGAAAGCCGCCAAAAAAGCGCCCGGCGTAGTGCGCATCCTCACCGCCGCTGCCATTCCCGGCCGCAATCAAATCGGTGGCATTGTGCCCGACGAGCCGCTGCTAGCCGAAGGCCACGTGCACTTTCGGGGCCAGCCGGTGGCGCTGGTGCTGGCCCGCACCGAGGCCCAGGCGCACGCCGCGCTCAAGCTCATCAAAGCCGATATTACGCCGCTGTCCATCATCACCGACCCGCGCCAGGCCGCCGCGCAGGGCGAGCTGATTGTGCCGCCGCGCACGTTTCGCATTGGCGACTCGGCCGGCGCGTTTGCCGAGTGTGCGCACGTGTTTGGGGGGGTAGCGGAGAGTGGCGGGCAGGAGCATTTATACATCGAAACGCAGGGTGCTTACGCTTTCCCGACCGAGCTGGGCGGGGTCAAAATTATCTCTTCGACCCAGGGGCCGACGGCCGTGCAGCGCCACTGCGCCGTGGTGCTGGGCATTGGTATGCACCAGATTGAGGTGGACGTGACGCGCCTCGGCGGCGGCTTTGGCGGCAAGGAGGACCAGGCCACGCCCTGGGGGTGCCTGGCCGCGCTAGGCGCTTTTTTGGTTAAAAAACCCGTGAAGCTGGTGCTCGACCGCATGGCCGACATGCGCATGACCGGCAAGCGCCACCCATACTCATCCGACTTCAAAATTGGGCTGAGCGCGGACCTTAAAATCCTGGCCTACGAGGTCACGTATTACCAGAATGCCGGGGCCGCCGCCGACCTCTCGCCGGCCGTGCTGGAGCGCACGCTTTTCCATACTACCAACGCCTACCGCATCCCCAACGTGACGGCCACGGCCAACTCGTGCCGCACCAATTTGCCGCCCAATACGGCCTTCCGGGGCTTCGGTGGGCCGCAGGGAATGTTCGTTATCGAGTCGGCCATCACTAAGGCGGCCGAGGCGCTGGGCGTGCTGCCCAGCGAGATTCAGCGGCTGAATCTCTTGCGCGAGGGCGACCCGTTTCCCTACCGCCAGCCAGCCGAAATGTGCCACGCCGAGCAGGCCTGGGACACGGCTGCCGAGTTATTTGACCTGGCCGGTCAGCGCGCCGCCGTAGCGAAGTTCAATCAAGAGAATCAGCTCTTTAAGCAAGGCTTGGCAATGATGCCCATCTGCTTCGGCATCTCGTTTACCAAGACGTTTATGAACCAGACGCGGGCGCTGGTGCACATCTACACCGATGGCTCGGTGGGCATCAGCACGGGCGCGGTGGAGATGGGCCAGGGCGTGAACACCAAAATCGCGCAGGTGGCGGCCCGCACGCTGGGCATCTCGATTAATCGCATCAAAATTGAAAGCACCAACACCACCCGCGTGGCCAACACCTCACCTAGCGCCGCCAGCGCCACCGCCGACCTTAACGGCAAGGCCACTGAGCTAGCCTGCCAGGCCCTGCGCGAGCGCCTGCTGCGCCACGCCAGCACCGAGTTTGCTACTGATTACGAAGGAATTACCATCGAAAATGAGCAGGTACTGGCCGCCGGTATTCCCGCCGAAACCACTTGGGAGAAGCTGGTAAGCAGCGCCTTCTTGCGGCGCGTGGCGCTCACCGAAAATGCTCACTACGCTACCCCCGGCGTGCACTTCGATGCCAGCACCGAAAGCGGCTACCCCTTCGCTTACCACGTCTACGGTACGGCCCTAACCACCACCACCGTCGATTGCCTACGTGGTACCTACACCATTGATAACGTGCAGATTGCCCACGATTTCGGCCAGAGCTTCAGCCCCGACATCGACCGCGGGCAGATTGAGGGCGGTGCCGTGCAGGGCATCGGCTGGATGACGCTGGAAGAAGTGAGCTACAACGACGAAGGCCATCTGCTCAGCAACTCGCTGAACAGCTACAAGATACCCGACCTCTACTCGGTGCCGCAGGTACTTGATGTGCACTTTCTCGACACGCCCGGCCACCCCCATGCCATCCTGCGCTCCAAAGCCGTGGGCGAGCCGCCGCTGATGTACGGCATCGGCGCGTACTTCGCCCTGCGCGCTGCCGTGCGGGCATTTCAACCCGGTCTATCTCTACCCCTCGTCGCGCCCATGACGCCTGAGCGCGTACTCTGCGCGCTCTACCCCGAGTTCGTGGCCGAGCCAATGGCTAGGCAGCGGGTGTAACGATGCCTTGTTTCGCTTCTACTACCGGCGTGGTTTTGGTTTTTGCGGTTTCGGTGGCCTGCCTGGTTTCAGTCTCGCGTAGTTGCTGGCGCGATTGGGGCACGTCGCCTTCACCGGCGGGCCAGCCTTCACGCTGAGTTTTGCGGTCGCCGTCCGTGGCCTCGGTCTGGTCGTGCAGCAGGATTTGCTGGGTTGGGAAGGGTAGGTCGATGCCGTGGGCCGTGAGCGTATTTTTGATGGCTTCGAGCCCTTTGTCCTGCGCCGCCATGAAGTCGGCGCGGCGCGGTGGGTTTATCCACCAGCGGGCCCGAATGTTGACGCTGCTGCCGGCCAGGTCCACGACCAACGCCTCGGGCGCGGGGTCGGTCAGCACGCCCTCAATGCCGCGTAGAGCTTCGATTATCAGCTTACGGGCCGTGGCAATGTCGTCGCTGTAGCCAATGCCGATATCATACTGCAAGCGGCGCTTATCGTAGGCCGTGTTCACGGTGACGGCATTGATAAACAGCTCGGCGTTCGGAATAACTACCCGGCGGCCATCGTAAGTCATGATGGTAGTGGCGCGGGTTTGAATCGACTCCACAGTGCCCTCAAAGTCCTTGTACTGAATTTGGTCGTTGATGCGAAACGGCTCTGTGAGTAGCAGCAATACGCCAGCCAGGAAGTTCTGAAAAATATCCTTAAACGCGAAGCCGATGGCCACGCCGCCAATCCCCAGCGCGCTTACCAGGCTGGCCGGCGTGAAGCTGGGAACGATGATAGTGACCGTGACCAGAATGCCCATGATGAGCGTGGCCACGTAGGCCAGGCGGCTCAGCAGCACCCGCAGGCTTTGGCTGTCTTTGCGGTGCTGGGTCAGGCGCTCAACCAGCGAGCGCACCCCGCGGGCAGCAAACAAAAAGGCAACAAATACAAGAAAGCCGAAAATCAGGTTGGGCAACAGCGCCATGAACTCGCGGCCGATGTTGTTGATTTGCTGCCAGGCAATTGAAAAATCCATACTGGAGGTAAAAGATAAAGTGCGGGCGCTACCGCGCTGCTATCCCCCACACGCAATTAACCCGCCAAGGGTTGTCGATAACGAACTGCCGGCTCGCGCTTACCCCCGCCAACGAGCGGCGTCCAGGCCCAGCGTAACAAGCAGCGCGTGGGGTAGGGTCACCACCGAAGCCACCAGCAGCGCCAGGCTGATGAGCACCGTCCCGCTCGCCGCTCGCGCCCACGCCAAGCCATAAAGCACCGCCAGCGCCGCCACGCTAATGGCCAGCAGTGGTGCCGAGCGCCTTAGAAAGAAACCCAGCCCGGCCCACAGCGAGTGCCCGGCCAGGGGGTAGCCCATTAGGGCATTCATGCGCAGCACGTGCTGCAAGCTGTGCCAGAACACGAAGTATACGCCCGCCGACAGCACCGGTGGCAGCGCCGCCAGCAAGCAGCTGAGTAGCAGCGCTTCCAGGATATCGGTGAGGGCCAGCTGGCGCTGATTAGTCGCCAAATAGCTAGCCCATAGCAGCGCGTGGCCAGCCAGCACCAGTAGTCCTAGCCAATGCGCTACTGCTAGCAGAGCCGCTGTGCTCACCGGGGCGGCCCCAGCCAGAGCTAGCAGGCCGTTAGTAAGGGCACGCGTTTCAGCAGGCCAAAACCAGAGCGGCACCGTAAAGATGAGCCCGCCGCGCAACAGGCTGTGCGCCAGCCACTGCGCTCGGTAGCGGGCCGCCGCCGGCGCATCGCCCGAGCCCCAGTGCCAGGCCGACAAGCCAAAGAAAAATGCTACCGCCAGCGCCGGCTGCCACCACCACAGCAGCCCTACCCCCCCTGCCAGCCCCAGGTAGCCACCCAAAAACACCGCCCAGTAGCGTACCCGGTCGTGGGCTAGCGCGGGGTGCGTGGCGGGCACCACGTACTGGTCGCAGGCACCGTGGGCCACGCCCAGCAGTACCAATCCCAGCAGCAGCACCGGCCCCAGCACCCAGTTGGCCGCGCCCGGCAGCAGCCAGCCCACGGCCACGGCCACCAGCACTACCCCGTAGGAGTATAGCTGGGGCCGCACCGTGGGCTGGCGCAGACTACCGGCCAAACTAGGCCGTGGCATAGCCATCGAGCACCTTCTTCTCGTTCAGGCGCTCATCGAGCAGGCGCTTACCTACCAGGTAGGCTACTACCGAGATACCTACTTTGTTGAACACGTCGAAGATGCTGAACGAGATGTGGATGTAATTCAGGTCGATGTTGGTCATGGTCAGCATGTAGCCCAGCGGGTACACGCCCCAGGTCGTAACGGTGGTGATGCCGATGAACTTAAAGCCCCAACGCTCGGTGTCGGTAGCCCGCGCCGCGAATTTCTTGTATAGCCCGTACAGCGCCACCACAGCTACCACGTAACCTACCGTCGAAACAGCGCCCCACAGCAGTTTGCCGCTGTTAATAATTTCGCCATCTGCCGTCAGTTGCTGCTCCCCGATATAGCCCGTCACCACCATAAATAGGTCGGCCAGCAGCATCACCAGGATGGCCGTAGCTGCCTCCTTAAACTGAATGCGCAGCATCGACGAAGCCTTCAGCAGCAGCAGGGGGGTAGTCACGGCCCAGTCCATATAGCGATACTGCCCGATGGCCTGGTAGCTGTGCCGGATGAGGGCCGCCCGCGCCTCGGGCGAAGTCAGGTGCGTGAGGTCTTGCAGCATCCCGTGGTAAAACCGCGTGATGAGCAGGTACGACACGCCCGCCACAATGGAAATAACCCCGCCGTAAGCCCGCGAAATCCGGTGTTCGGGGGCTACGCTCTGATTAGTAAGAAAGCTAAAAATCACGTTGCCTAAAAAGCAGTAGGCCGCGAACGTCATGAAAAAATACGTGAGCATGGATAGCATGCCCACTTCCCCGGCGGTCGGAACGAATGTGTCAGCGAAGGTCATATCTGGAAAAGGAAAAAGGAGTGAAAGAACAAGCTGTCAAGCTACGTTTTGCTTACGGCCCAAACCGGTCAATCGTTGACAGTAACTCCTTCATTCCGTGCCCATTATGCGTGAACTTTCCATGAGTATGTTTAATTTTGAAATAATTCAACTACCTGATTTTCAGTAAAAATTACTTCCTAATCAACTCTCTGGCCAATAGGCCAGCAGCGGCAGATGGCCAAGAGGCAGGATAATAAATGCCGGAATTATATACGATTGGTGGTTACCTTATTCCGCTCTGCTGCTATGCCTTACGACGGCGGCCCTCCAGAATGCGGTAGAACGAGCGGGTTTTAATTTCCTCCACCGTGAGGCCAGTGGGCACGATGTCTTCCTCCGAAATAGCGCCGCAGTTCAGGGCTTTTAGAAAGAAATTGAGCAGTCCCTGGCCGGTAGCAGCGTCGTCGAAAATATCGCCGGTGAGGGTCGAAATCGCGGCCCGGTCCACGAAGGTTTTGAGGCGGTGCACGGCGCTTTCGTAGGCGCTGAGGAAGAAATGGTAGGTGGCCGCATAGCGCATGGGCAGCTGCGCGGGGTTCAGGTCCCAGCCCTGGTAAAAGCCGTTGATGAGCGAGTGCGTGGTGTGGTGGTAGGCCTGGCGCCAGCCGCTGTGCACGGCCTCCTGGTTTTCGCGTAGCTGCGCAAAGCTCAGGTTATCACCCCGGTGCGGGCCAATGGGCATCACGTTGGTGGCCCCGTCGCTCAGCCAGATGCCGGTGCCGCCCAGTGCCACCTTGGTCATGTGGTGGGCAAAGTCGCACACCGGATGCGCCATGGTCTGATATTTGGCCGTGATACCGGCCGAGGCCGTGTAGTCGTAGGTGCCGAAATGCGCCGCAATGCAGCGCCCCTCACTGGCCCGGATGATGCGCATTAAGGGATTGCGGCCCTCATCGTCCATCACAAGCTGGGTGGCCTCCACCATCGTTTCCATCTTTAACGTGCCGGGCGCTAGGCTATTAGCCTTTTCCAGCAGCTCCAGCAGGCGCACCATTGTGGTCATCTGCTCCGGTATCGTCACCTTGGGCAGCATGATGACGAAGTTGGGGGGTAGGGCACCGCCGGTGGCTTCGAGCAAAGTGCTCAGAAAGATGTCGAGGGTGCGCACGCCGCGCGCCTTCAGGTCTTCGGTAAAGGGCTTGATGCGGATGCCGATGAAGGGCGACAAGGTAGTAGCCGCCATACCCTTGGCTACCTCATGGGCGGCCTGCGCGGCGGTGGCGTCTTCCTCAGCGTCGGGCCGGTTGCCGAAGCCATCCTCAAAGTCAATGCGAAAATCCTCGACCGCCTCAGTCTTGAGCTTCTGCACAATTTTATTGTACACCGTGTAGGCCAGCCAGGCGGGCTCCTGGCGGCGCTGGTCGGCGGGCAGCTTGTCGAGGTAGTCGGTGAGGGCGTGGATGTCTGTTGAGAGGGTAGGCAGGTGCTCGTGGCCGGCCAGCGCCAGCACCCGCGCCAGCTCCACGAAGTTGGAGGCGTAAGTTTGAAGGTTGCGCAGGGCAATTTCGCCCATCCGCCCGCAGGTATCAGCCTTGAACAGGTTGGCCCCGCCATACACGGTGTGCACGGGCTGGCGGTCGGGCCGGTCGCCGGGGTAGGTATGCTGAAAGTGTAGGTTGGCCTCGCCCAGCTGGTCGAGCAAAGCGGTTTTATCGGAGTCCTGAAGGCTGAGTTTCATGAGGTAGTGAAGGAATTAAACAGACAATAGCGCGAAGTTTCCACTTCGTGCGCGAGCGCAGCGAGCAGGCGGAACCGGGCGGCGCGAACGACCATGCTCGCTTTGCTCGCGCACGAAGTGGAAACTTCGCGCTACGGCTCACGAGCCGCGGTACGTGCTGTAGCCGAAGGGATTAAGCAGCAGCGGCACGTGGTAATGCGCCGCGTCGGCCACGGTAAAGCAGATTTCCACGAAGGGATAAAAATGGGCGAGCCCGTCGCGCTCAAAATAATCCTGGGTGAAAAATTTGAGTTTATACATCCCCGTGGCCAGGATTTTAGCCTCGGGCAATAAATCGGGAATGCGACCATCGGCGTTAGTAGCGCCGCGCGCAATTTCGAGCCACTCGCCGCCATTCGGCTCAAATAACGCGATGGTAACGCCGGTCGCCGGCCGGCCCTTGGTCGTGTCGAGAATGTGGGTGGTAAGCTGGCTCATACAAGTAGTTTTTCGAGACGCAAGCGCGTGATTTTAGCCTGCTCGCCCATCGCAATATGAATTTCAGTAGCTGGCTTATGCGGCAGCCGAGCTTGCAGCAGCGCCAGCATCTCCGCCGCCGACTTACCCGTGGCGCACACGATAAAGATGTAGCCGAATTTGGCTTCATAAGCCGCATTGCCCGCCGTCAGCGCCGCCAGCGTGTCATCCGAAGCCTTGCGCACCGCGCCCTGCTCGCCCGCCGCCCAGGTGGCCGTGCTGGCAAACTTCTCGCGCAGCGCGCCCACATCCCCAATTTTTGGATGGTGCAAAAAAGCCTCGCGCCAGTCAGCCTCGGTCAGGTTGTACCACGTGCGCCCGGCCGCCTCGTAGAGCGCCGCCGCCGAGGCGAAGGGAAACTGCTGATTCAGGGTGGTGACCCAGGCGGTGGCCCCGCAGCAGGTAACCAGCACCTCGGCACGGGTGCCGGAGGGTAGGGCGTTAAGGTCAGGCAGGGTCATTGGACTAGAAAATTTGCGCAACTCAGGATACGCCCGAATGCGTGAAATAAAGGCTACGGTGCCAGTTTGGCGGCGGGCTTTCTCAGCCAGTCTAATCCCGGCTATTAGGCCAAGGCCGGCCACCGCCGCGCCGGTACCTACCCCCACCGCGCCGCCCAGCGCTGGTGCCAAAAGGCTCCCCGCTGCTACCCCAATAAGGGTAGGCGAAGCGGCGATTTCCAACCAGGCCACCGCTGCTACCAGCCGGTCGGGTAAGGAAGTCATACCACCGTTGGAAAGCGGTTCACGTTCTTGTAATAGATGTACACCGACGGCTCCTTGCCAATCGAAGCGGCCCACTGCTGGCAGAACGGGGCCATCCAGATAGCATCGCCCTTCTGCACCGGGTACCACTGCTGGTCAAGCATATAGATGGCCTGGCCCTGTAAGTAGAGCAGGCCGTGCTCCATAATGTGCGTCTCGACCATCGGCAGGTTGCCGCCGGGCTGGTAAGTGAAAATGTTGACGGCCATATCGAAATCCAGCTCATTGGGCAGCAATTCCTGGATGCGCAGCGCCTCGTCGTTCAGGTAAATGGGCGCTTTGCTATCGTCCTTTTCGCCCCAATGCACGCCCGGCACGGCGTGGCCCGCCAGCGGCTCATACACCTTGTGGAAGGTGAGAATCTGCGTGTTAGCCGTAGGGTTTTTGAAAACATAGGACTGCCTCACGGGCACGTACACGAACTTGCCCGCCGTCAGTATCCGGCTATCGTCGCCGATAGTGGCCTGCACCTGGCCCTGCACCACGTAGAAGAAAATCTGGCTGGCCTCGGTACGGCCCGTCAGCTGCCCGGCCTCGGTGAGCGTCACGAGCGTTTGGCAGAGCCGCGCGCCCATTTGCTCGTTAATAATGACGTTGACGGTGCCGCCCGTCCAGCCGGGCACGTTGCTGTTGATGTAGCCATCGGGCGCGATAATGGCGTGGTTGCGCCGGGTTACGGAGCGGGTAGCCGAGCCTAGTTGCATAAGGTGGGGGTAGGGAAGGGGGTAGGAAGAAAACCAGTTGTCTTTGCGAGCGCAACGAAGTGAAGCGCGGCAATTTTTCCTTCACGCAAGGAATGCTAGCTCAACAATTAGAGGGGATTGCCGCGCTCCACTCCGTTGCGCTCGCAAGGACAAATGGCTTAGTTATGCGCGTCTTTTAATTCCAACAAAAATCGCTCGGCCACTGCCATCGCCGCCGCTACATCGGCCGCTTCCACGTTCTCCAACGGATTGTGGCTGATGCCTTTGTAGCAGCGAATAAAGGCCATTGTGGCCGGCGCTACGGCCGAGGCGGGCACCGCGTCGTGGCCCGCGCCACTCACCAGGCCTACCACTTCGTAGCCGCCGGCCGCGATGGC
Source organism: Hymenobacter psoromatis (assembly GCF_020012125.1). Taxonomy (NCBI): domain Bacteria; kingdom Pseudomonadati; phylum Bacteroidota; class Cytophagia; order Cytophagales; family Hymenobacteraceae; genus Hymenobacter; species Hymenobacter psoromatis. The sequence goes on along the minus strand of NZ_JAIFAG010000001.1, from coordinate 3,423,832 downwards.
TTGGCCCAGCAGGCGGTTCAGCTCATGGTCGCACTGCACGGGCGCGGTGGCCTGCACCAGCTGCCAGGTCAGCCCTACCCCCCGCCGAGCGGCCAAGGCTTCGGCCTGCGTCTGGATGCCGGCGTAGGCCGCCGCGAGCTGGTCGGCATCGGGGCTGCGCAGGTCGAAGCTGTGGATGACCTGGCCCGGAATAACGTTGCTGGCCGAGTACGGAATGCGCAGCTGGCCCACCGTGGCCACCAGCCCGTGGCCGTGGGCCAGCGCAAAGGCTTCGGTGGCGAGCACAAATTCGGAGGCGGCGGCTAGCGCATCCTGGCGCATGGGCATGGGCACGGTGCCAGCGTGGCCGGCCATGCCCGTCCAGGTTAGCTCCATGCGCTGCTGCCCAGCAATGGCCGTGACCAGCGCCACCGGCACGCCGCTTTCCCACAGCACCGGCCCCTGCTCGATGTGCAGCTCGAAGTAGCCCAGCCACTCGGTGGGGGGTAGGGCATCGGCGGCGAGCTGCGCGGTGTTGCCACCCATCTCATCAATGGCCTGGGCTAGGGTAATGCCGTCGGCATCGATGCGCTGCAACAGCGCCGGGTCGAAGGCGCCCGTTACCACCTTGCTGCCCAGGTAGGTGATGTGAAAACGCACACCTTCCTCGTCGCTGAAAGCAATTAATTCCAGATGGAACGGTAAGTCAAGCCCTTGCTGAATAATACTTTCTACCAAATCCAACCCCATCAGCACGCCCAGCGGCCCGTCGTATTTGCCGGCGTTCACCACCGTGTCGATGTGCGAGGCCAGCACAAACGTCTTAGCCCTCGGCCGCCGGCTGGCGAGCCGCCCGCGCAGGTTGCCGATGCCATCGAGGCGGGTTTCGAGGCCGGCGGCCTCAAACCAACCCTGCACCAAATCGCGGCCCTTTAGAAAAGCCGGCGTGCCAAACCGGCGCGTCACGGTCGCGCCCGTGGCGTCTTCGCTGATGGCGGCCAGCTCGTGAATGCGGCTGAGAATATGGGCGGTGCGGGTGGAGTAGTCGGGCATTAGAATAGAATTTACTTCGCCCTCCGCGAGGCACCTCACCCCCTAGCCCCCTCTCCAAAAGAGAGGGGGACAAGCCCTAGTTTTAGAAAATAGAAGCTAAGGCTAAAAACTAGTTCCCCCTCTCTTTTGGAGAGGGGGCTAGGGGGTAAGATGCCGCGTGAGGCGAAACCGCAAACATACGCGCTTACCGCGTCAGCAATTGCCCCCGGTTCAAGTGCAGAAAATCGGGGTGCCGAAAAACTTCCTCGCCCGCCAAAAAAGTATGCGTGACCACGCCCGCCAGCTCGCAGCCCAGGTAGGGCGACACCTTGTGGCGGTGGTGCAGCAACGCCTCGGTCACCACGAATTTTTTCTCGGCGGCCAGCACCAACAGGTCGGCGTCGTAGCCGCTGATAATCTGGCCTTTGCGGTGGCTTTGGCCGATGAGCCGGGCGGGGTTGGTACTAAGCCAGCGGGCCAAGTCGGGCAGGATGGCGCCGCGCGGGCGGGCGGCGGTCCAGAGTACGGGCAGCGCTAGTTGCAGCGAGGCGATGCCGCCCCAGGCGCTGGCAAAGTCGCCGCTGGCCAGCTGCTTGAGGTCGGGCGGGGTGGGCGAGTGGTCGGTAGCCACGAAGTCGATGAGGCCGCTTTGCAGCGCCTGCCACAGCTGCTCGTTATTAGCCCGCTCGCGGATGGGCGGCGCGCACTTGAACTGCGTCTGGCCGTCGGCGATGTCTTCGGCGTTGAAAAACAGGTAGTGCTGGCCGGTTTCCACCGTCAGGGGCAGGCCGTTGGCCTTGGCTTCGGCGAGGAGGGGTAGGGAATTGGCCGACGAAAGATGCACAATATGCACCGGGCAGCGGTACTCGGCACAGAGCCGAATCATGAGCTTAATAGCCTCGTCCTCCCAGCTTTTGGGCCTTGAAGCCAGGTAGTTGGGGTAGGCGCGGGTATCGCCTTTTTTCCACTCGTCATTATCCTGCGATAGCTCGCAATGCACCAGCAGCGGCAGGCCGTAGCTGGCCAGCAACGGCATCACTTTGCGCAAATCGGCCTCCGTAGCATTCGGAAAATCATCAATGCCCGAGTGCGTCAAAAATACCTTAAACCCCAGCACGCCCGCCGCGATGAGCGGCCCCACTTCGGCCGCATTGCCAGGCACGATGCCGCCCCAAAAGCCCACGTTGGTATGTAGCTGGCCTTGGGTAGCGGCCTGCTTGATGCGCAGATTTGCCACCGAAGTTGTAACCGGCGCCGAGTTCAACGGCATGTCTACCAGTGTGGTGAGGCCGCCGGCCAGCGCGGCGCGGGTGCCGGTATCGAAGCCTTCCCACTCGGTGCGGCCCGGTTCGTTGAGGTGCACGTGCGGGTCGATAACGCCGGGCAAAATGGCCGCGTCGCCGAGGTCTAGCACCGGGCCGGCCACGGGCGCATCGTAGGGCAGCACGGCGGCAATGCGGCCGTGCTGCAGCATCAGCTGCGCCGGGCACTGGCCTTCGGGCAGCACCACGGCAGCGCTTCGTAGGAAAGTAGTAGGCATGAGGCAGATGGCAACTATATTGCCGCTGCGCAAGCTACGCGCCGATACTTTATAAATTGCACTCGTTGCCTTAGTAGCGGCCAAATCAAACCGGGTTAGCTTCATGAACGTAACGCAGCAGGCTATCAGTGAATTACTGCAAGAAATAGCAGCCGAACGGCCGGACCATTATCTTGTTCAGTCCGCCGATGAGCAGGCCCTCGCCACGTTTGAGCAGCGAGCCGTTACCCAAGGAGTGCCCACGGAGGTAATTCGGCAACTACTAGATTTTTACCAGGTTGCCAACGCCTTTTCTTACGAGTTCTGCCTGGGCTTTTTCGCGTGTGAAGACGAAATAATCTTTGAATGGTGGAAAAAAGGGGATTTGTGGCTGAGCTTAATGCACATGGACATAATTCGCTGGTCAGCAGGCAAGTTCTGCGTGGGCGATGCCAGTAACGTAAGCTACTCTGCGGCTGACGAATATGAAACGCTGCTCGCGCTGCTAATAGGTTGCCGCAATTATATTAAAGCAACGGAAGCTGAGGAGCCCGAGCCTGACGACGACTATTAGCCTTGAGCTCTTGGAAACAATAGCCACTTGAATTACTCACAAAATGCCCATTAAACTCGCCGCCAACGCCTACGGCAAAAATGCCGTCAACCTCTCGCGCGTCATCCGCCACGCCGGCCACCACGAGTTTCGGCAGGTATCAGTGAGCGTGCGGCTGACCGGCGACTTCGATGCCGCCCATACGCTGGGCGACAACGCGCACATTCTGCCCACCGATACCCAGAAAAACACCGTCTATGCGCTTGCCAAAGAGCATTTTACGGGTACCATCGAGGCGTTTGGGCTGGTGCTGGCGCGGCATTTTGTGTTGCGTAATCCGCAGGTGAGCCAGGCCCGCATCGAAATTCTGGAACACGCCTGGCAGCGCATGAGCTTCGATGGCCAAGACCATCCGCACGCTTTCGTGGGCGGTAGTAACGAGAAGCGTCGCGCCGTGGTAGAGCTGCCCGCCGACGGCCCCGCCACCGTCTGGGCCGGCCTAAAAGGTCTGATGCTGCTCAAAACTGCCGACTCAGGCTTCGTGGGCTACCCCAAAGACGAGTACACCGTGCTGCCCGAAACCACCGACCGCATCCTGGCCACCGAGTGCGAGGCCGAGTGGGAATACACCAGCGCCGACCTTGATTTTGAGGCGCTCTACGGGCAAATTCGCACCTCGCTGCTGCGCACATTCTCCGAGCACCAGAGCCTCTCGGTGCAGCACACGCTCTACGCCATCGGCGAAAATATCCTGGAAGAAACCGCTGAGGTGAAGGAAATCAGCCTCATCATGCCCAACAAGCACCACATTCCCTTCAACCTGGAGCCCTTCGGCCAGGAGAATACGAATGAGGTGTTTATGGCTACCGATGCGCCGTTTGGCTACATCACCGGCACGCTGGTGCGGGGGTAGCATGATAATTTAGGTTAACTAAAATCAAACAGAACGTCATGCTGAGCTTGTCGAAGCATCTCGCTCGTGTCGTTGAACAATGCCCGAACGATGCGAGCGAGATGCTTCGGCAAGCTCAGCATGACGTTCTTTCACTGCTCACTGCTCACTGCTCACTGCCCACTGCTCACTGCTCACTGCCCACCATGCCCGCTACCCCCCGCGACCTGCTCGCTTGGACCCTCGCTGCCAGCGCCCTGCGCGCCGGCCAGCCGGCCGCGCTGTTGTGTGTGGTGCGCAGCGAGGGCAGCAGCCCCGGCCGCCAGGGCTTTAAGATGGTCGTGACGGCCGAGGCCGTGGCTGGTTCCATTGGTGGCGGTATTATGGAGCATAAGTGGGTAGAACTGGCCCGCCAGCGCCTACGCGACGCCGACCCTACCCCCCTGCTGCGCCCCCAAGTGCATCGGCGCGAGGTGCCCGCCAACCGCTCGGGCATGATGTGCGCCGGCGAGCAGGAAGTCCTGCTGTGGCCCCTGCAACCAGCTGATTTGCCAGTGATAGCGGCCATCGAAGCCGCCTTGCAAAGCCTCAGCGGCGGCACCTGGGAAATAAGTGAAGCTGCTGGCTTGCAGCTAGCTAGTGAAAAGTCGGCCGGCTTTTACGCCTATCAATCCGGCCCCGCGTGGAGCTACCGCGAGCAGCTGGGCTTCCGCGACCAACTCACGATTGTGGGCGGCGGGCACGTGAGCCTGGCATTATCACAAATTACTAGTAATCTGGAATTTGAGATAACCGTGCTCGACGACCGCGCCGACCTGCCCACCCTCGACGCCAACCACTACGCCCACCACCGCCGCCGCGTGCCCTACGAAACCCTAGCCCTACCCCCCGGCCCGCACCACTACGTAGTGGTCATGACCGTGGGCTACCGCACCGACGCCGTGGCCCTGCGCCGCCTGCTGGGCCACGCCTACCGCTACCTCGGCGTGATGGGCAGCGCCGCCAAAGTAGCCGAGCTACGCCGGATGCTGCTGGAAGAAGGCTTTAACCTAGAAGGCTTGCACGGCCCCATCGGCGTGCCAATAAACAGCCGCTTGCCGGAGGAAATCGCGGTGAGCGTGGCGGCGGAGTTGATTCGGGTGCGGAATAGGCAGTAGCGCGAAGTTTCCACTTCGTGCGCGAGCACCGCGAGCAGGCGGCACCGGGTGGCGCGCACGACCCTGCTCGCTGCGCTCGCGCACGAAGTGGAAACTTTGCGCTACTGGCTACTGGGCCCAATAGGTGTAGGGCCATTGCTGCCAATCTTCAATCAGGCCCGCTTTCACTGGATTATCTACTACGTAAGCTATTACCCGCTCTAATTCCGATGTGCTCCGAATAAGGTGGTCGTAGCTTTCGCGCTGCCAGAACTGCCCCTTGCGGCCGAGTAGTTGATTGCCCAGTTTGGCGGTGTAGCCCTTGAGTGCTTGCAGCGTGTGGGCCAGCGGCTGAGCTTCGTCTGGTAAGGTTGCTACCAGGTGCACGTGGTTGGCCATAATACAGTAGCACACCAAGGTGTATTGCTTGCTATCGTAGAAATGCAGCGCTTGCTGCACTAGCTGGGCCACTGCTGGCTGCCGAAGCCAAAGAGGGCCGGTAGTGGCTCCGTCTAAGTGCCTGTCAAACCGACCGAAATAACGCCGCTGCCGGGCATATTTCTCATCCTCGTCTTCGTTTTCATCAGCCTTTTCAAAGCTAACTTTTAGCTGCTCTATCACCTCAAGCGGCAGGGAGTCAGCCAGGCGAAACGTTATAAAAACTGTTCCGCCTGGCGGTAGTCGATGCGGTAGATTACGCTCATAATGAATAAGATTGGTAGGCATAACCGAAAGTAGCGCGAAGTTTCCACTTCGTGCGCGAGCGCAGCGAGCAGGGTCGTGCGCGCCACTCGGTGCCGCCTGCTCGCGGTGCTCGCGCACGAAGTGGAAACTTCGCGCTACTGTCTTGCGGCGCGCACGAACCTGCTCGCGGTGCTCGCGCACGAAGTGGAAACTTCGCGCTATAGCCCCATCAGCCGGCGCGCCGGGCCAATAATGGCCAGCTCGGCTTGGCCGGCGGGCTTCTGGGCGGCGTCGAGCTGGAGCTTGGCGGCGGCTTGCCAGCCGGACGGCGGAGCCTGGCCCTGCGCCAGCTGCGCGAGGCGCTCGCTGAGCAGGTTGGCGACGATGCTGAGCTGGGCGGCCAGCGGTGAATATTCGGCCAGGCTGGGGCTCAGCACAAACAAGGGGGGTAGGGCCTCGGTGGCGCGCTGCCAGCCGGCGAGCTGGCTTTGCAGGCTGGCCAGCTGGCGCCGGGCGGCCAGTGAAAGGGTAGGGGGCACGGCCGGAAAGGTGGGCACTGCGATGCTCAGTTCAGCCACCAGGCTATCGGCGGTGGCGCCGAAGCGGCGGGCCACGTCCGACTCGGCCGGGGCGGCATCCACGAGGCGAGTCAGCGGGGTTTCGGTAGTGTATTTAAAGCCTTGGAAATGACGCTTATATTCTTTCACCGGCTCTATCACTGAGGCCAGGGTTTGCAGGGGGGGTAGGGCGGCCGGGTAAGGCGCGGCCAGCTGGCGCAGCAGCGCGGCCGGGGCACGGCGGTGGCGCAGGCCCAGCGCCTCCAGCTCCTCGCTCACGAAGGCCAGGCGGCGGTACATATCGGGCACGTCCTGGCTCAGCGCGGCGGGGCTCCAGAGGCGCTCGGCCACGGCGGCGGCGCGGGGCCACACCCGGCTCTCATAGATAACGCTGTCGGCAAACTCGCTCCACATTTCGGCCTCGCCGCCCAGCACCCGGCTTTGCAGCGAGTCGGGGATGCCCTGCAGCGGGTCGGCGGCGTAGTGGCTGGCGGCCGTAAAATACAGGTCGATATAATAGCCATTGGCCCGCAGGGCCGGATGGCGCTGGCTCACGGCCTCCAGCACGCCCTTGGGGCCGCGCCAGCTCTCAATCACGACCGGCGCGGGCAGGTCGGGACCCAGAATCTCATCCCAGCCTACCATCGTCTTACCCAGCCGTTGCAAAATGGTCAGCATCCGGCGGTTGAAGTAGTTCTGCAGCTGGTGCTTATCCACTACCCCCTTCGCCGTCACGAAGCCTTTTTCTTTCATAAATGCCGCAATGCGCGGGTTGCGGCGCCACTGCCGGCCATCGTTCTCATCGCCGCCAATGTGGAAATACTTATCGGGAAACAGCCCGCTCATCTCCGTCAGCACCGAGTCGAGCATGGTATAAGTGCCCTCGCGGGTGGGGTCGAGGGCAATGTTGAGCACGCCCCATTTAACGGGCACCGCTTTGATGGAATCGTTGGTGGCCAGGCGGGGGTAGGCGGCCAGCAGCGCGCCGGTGTGGCCCGGCAGGTCGAACTCGGGCACCACCCGAATACCGTGTGCCATGGCGTAGCGCACCACCTCGCGCACCTCGGCCTGGGTGTAGTAGCCGGTGGCGCCGGCCACGGTGTGCAGGCGCGGAAACAGCCGGCTCTCCACGCGCCAGCCCTGGTCGTCGCTCAGGTGCCAGTGCAGTACGTTGAGCTTCACGGCGGCCATGCCATCGATATTTCGCTTGATGACGGCCACCGGCAAGAAGTGTCGCGCCGGGTCAATCATCAGCCCGCGCCAGGCAAAGCGCGGCTGGTCGCGGATGTCGCAAAACTGCGCCTGCCAGCCACGCGGTGTGCGCTCCAGCACCTGCCGAAACGTGGCCAGCCCGCGCTGAATTCCCAGCGTACTCACGGCCGTGAGGCTGGCCCCCGCCGCCGTAATATGCAGGCGGTAGCTCTCGTCAACGGAGCCGGCCGGGCCGGTAACCTGGCGGTGCAGGGCCAGCAGCAGCGCGGTGGCGAAGCGGTAGTGGCCGGCCTGCCAGGTAGCCTGCGCGGGCACCGGCAGCAGCGGGCGCTGGGCGTGGGCAATGAAGCTTGAAAAAACCAGCAGAATTTTCGCACAGAGTTTAACGGGAGTTAAAAATGAGTTCCACCGAGAAAGTCGTTGCAAAACGCTGTGAAACTCCTTTTTAACTCTTCTTAAACTCTGTGCGAAATAACTCATATCAGTCCCCTGGCCTTGAATTCCAGGTATTTATTTATCGTGTTCACCGTCAGCAATTGCGGTGGGGTAAGAAGCGCCTGAATGCCGTAGCGCTGCAATTCGAGCACAATTTGGCGCTTTTCCTGCTGAAATTTCTCGGCGATGGTTTGATTATACACGTCGGCCGTGGTGTCGGCCGGCGCGTCGAGAAAGGTGCGCAGCTCAGTGTTTTCGAAGAAAACGACCAGCAGCAAATGTGCCTTGCTCAAAGCCCGCAGGTAGGGTAATTGCCGTTCCATTCCCTGCAAGGTCTCAAAGTTGGTGAACAAAATTAGCAAGCTGCGCTGCTTAATCTTGGCGCGCACCGTGGCGTAGAGGCGCTCGTAGTCGGTTTCGAGGTACTGCGTTTTCTGGCGATACAGCACTTCCAGGATGGTACGCAGGTGGCCCGGCCGGCGCTCGGCGGGCACCATTGCCCCCGGCTTATTCGAGAACGTAATCAACCCCGCCTTATCGTGCTTGATGAGGGCAATGTTGCTCATGACCAGCGTGGCGTTGATGGCGTAGTCGAGCAGGCTCAGGCCCGCGAAAGGCATCCGCATCACCCGGCCCTTGTCGATGAGGCAAAACACCTGCTGGGCGCGCTCATCCTGGAAGTGGTTGACTACCAGCGTATCGCTACCCCCGCCGGCGCGCCGGGCGCTGGCCTTCCAGTTGATGGTGCGCGGGTCGTCGCCCGCCGCGTAGGGCCTGATTTGCTCAAACTCCATGCTCTGCCCCACCCGCCGGATGCGCTTCACGCCCACCTCCGTCAGCCGGTTGTGAATGGCCAGCAGCTCGTACTGCCGCATCTGCAAAAACGACGGGTACACCGGCACCACCCGGCTTTGGTCGAAGCGAAACCGCCGCCGCACCAGCCGAAGCGGCGACGCCGCGTACACGTTCAGCGCCCCAAACTCGTACTCGCCACGCTTCACGGGTCGCAATTGGTAGGTGATAACCTGCGTCTGCCCCGGCGCGATGCTAGCCTCAAATAGCACGTCGCGCCGCTGAAACTGGTGCGGAATCTCGTCAATCACTTCTGCCTGAATGCCAAAGCGGTAGCGGCTTTCCAGGAATAATTTTACCTCGTTGTCGTCGCCGTTCGAGAGCTTGTCGCCCAGCACCCGCCGCCCAAAGAGAGGGGTAGGGCTGCCCTTGGTGGGCGCGTAAAGCAGCGCCGCGTCGAGCAGCGTCAGCAGCCCCGCCGCGCCCAGCAAAATTTCCATCGGCCCCAAAAGCCAGGGTAGGAAAAACGCCACCACGAAGCCCGCAATGAGCGCGGTGAAGAGGTAGAAGAAGCGGCGGGTGAGGAAGAGGGACAAGGATTTTTAATTAAAAATGATAAATTAAAAATTAAAAATAGCTATTCTGGCGCGCGTCGAGCGGTAAGGATGATAGCGGCTAAAATCCGTTTTAATTCTTCAGCATCACCGAGCAATGAGTCTGCTAGTCTTGGCTCTATGCATTCGGTATCGCGCAGCAGGCGCAACCAGTAATGGGCCTCGCGGGCTTCTTTGTAGGCAATGCTACATTTGGCTGCAAAGTCACGGCGCGAAAATCCCCCTATTGCTTCTTCCACATTTGCGCCCACCGACGTGCCACAGCGCAAAAGCTGGTCGGCCAGTGAGCGGGGTTGCTTGTTCTTAAGCAAGAACTTATAAAGCAGTACGGTACGCTTAGAAAAGGCGTAGCTCTTTGTCAGCACAACGTTCTCCTCTTTCATAAGCCACCCTTCATTTTCAATTTTTAATTCATCATTTTTAATTAAAAATCCCTACCGCGGCACCTCCACCGATTGCACAATCGCCCGCACCACCTCATCGGCCGTGCCGCCCTCCATCTCACGCTCGGGCGTGAGCATGATGCGGTGGCGCAGCACCGGCGCGGCCAGAAACTGCACGTCCTCGGGCGTCACGAAGTCGCGACCGCGCAACGCCGCCAGGGCCTTGGCCCCATTGAGCAGGGCGATGCTGGCGCGGGGCGACGCGCCCAGGTACAGGGCTTTGTTCGCCCGCGTCTGGCCCACAATTTTAGCGATGTATTCGAGCACGTTGGCCTCCACGCGCTGCTGGCCCACCTGCTGGCGCAGGGCGGCCAGGTCCTGGGCCGTGAGCACGGGTTTTACTTTCTCCAGCGGCGTGCCGCCAAAGCCACTATGGTGGCCTTGCAGAATCTGGATTTCCTCGGCCAGCGTGGGGTAGCCTACGTTCAGCTTAAACAGAAAACGGTCGAGCTGCGCCTCGGGCAGGCGGTAAGTACCTTCTTGTTCGATAGGGTTTTGGGTGGCCAGCACTACGAAGGGCGTCGTCATGCGGTGGGTAGTCCCGTCTTGGGTCACGGTGCGCTCCTCCATCACCTCAAACAGCGCCGATTGGGTCTTGGCCGGGGCGCGGTTGATTTCGTCAATCAGAACCACGCTGGCGAAAATGGGGCCGGGTCGAAACTCAAAATCGCCCTGCGCCGGCCGGAAAATGCTGGTGCCCAGCACGTCGGCCGGCATCAGGTCGGGCGTAAACTGAATGCGGCTGAACGGCACGTCGAGCGTGCGCGCCAGGAGCTTGGCGGTGAGCGTTTTGGCCACGCCCGGCACGCCTTCCAGCAGCACGTGGCCATCGGCGAGCAGGGCGGTTAGCAGCAGCTCCAGCAAGTCCTGCTGGCCCACGATTACCTGGCCAATCTGCTCGCGCACGGCCTGGGTACGGGCCGTGAGCTGCGCCAGGTCGGTGCGCGGGGCAAAGGCTTCGGCCGGCGCATCAGTGACTGGCACAGCGGCTTCGGGCGTGAGCGGGGGGGTAGGGTCGGGTAAGGTAGTTTCGGGTTCCATAGAACGTGGCGAATCTGGATAAGTAAGTAGCGAATGACAGGAGGTTGTCTACCGCGCCGGACCCTAACTTGCGGCCCGGCAGGAGCATGAAACAGTCGAAAAAGGGCGCAAAAAGCGCCTCAAATAAGCGCTAAAGGAGTTTTATTAGTAAAGTGCAATTCATTAAAAAAGCTACTTCTTAGCACAGTGCAAAAGCGGTTTTTCATCGGCTTTCGCGCTTAAAATCCTGGATGGCGCGGCTCAAGATAAGCAGCTCGCGGTCCGTCACAGCGGGCGCGGTGCGGGCGAAGTTGATGAGCCGCACCAGCTCGTCCACACGGGGACGCGGCACGCCCGCCTTCTGGCTTAGGCGCTCGCGGAAGGCGTCGTCGGCCAGGTCGGGGGTAGGCTCCTGAAAGCGGGTGCGCAGATAATCCAGAAAGAGGGTAGTTTTTTTCTCGGCAATCTGGGCGTGGTTGCGGCCCTGCTGGTAGAGGCCCGCCACGGTGCGCGTAAACAGCAACGTCGTATTGGGCAAGGGCTTGATAATGGGAATAATGCGTTGCCGCCGCCGCGCCTCCACCAGCACAAACAGCAGGCCCGTAGCCAGCAATAAGTAATAAGCCGTGCGCAGCGCCGGGTGGCCCATCACCACCCGCAGCACCGACTGCTCGCCGGCGCGGCCCTGCTTCTGGTACTCATCCCACCACACCGGCTGGCCGGTGGGCAGCTGCGAGAGCGCCGCAAACGCAAAATCGGCGGTGCGGGGCCGTAGCAGCCAGTAGTTGCCGAAGGCCAGCGGCACTGAGCACAGGTAAAAATGCCCGCGCCCGTGGTCGAGGCGCAGCAGCACTGGCCGGCCCTGGGCATCGGCGGCGAGGGTAGCGCCGCGGTGCGCCCGCCGCTTGGTAAGGGCCAGCCGGTAGCCCGCCGCCGAGGCATTGAACCAGAACGGCGCGCCCGCCGCGCCCGCGCCCAGCAGGTGCAGCGCCACCGAGTCGCGCCGCCCCAGGCCGGGGGCCAGCACGCGCCCCAGCGTCGAGTCGGCCGGGTAGGTGCGGAAGCCCAGCGTGTCGGCCAGCGAGCCCGCGCGGCCGTTCGCTGGAAAATCTTCGGCCGCGATGAATACGTCGTGGCCCTGCGCCACGAAGCGCAGCAAGGCGTTTACCTCCAAGTGGCTGGCCGTAAATTCCTGGTTGATAAAAATATACCGCGCGTGGGTAGCGGCCAGGGGTAGGGCCTCGGCTTCGAGCGTGGCCGCCGCCTGGTCGTTGGCGGTATCTACCGAGTCGTCATCGAACGTGACGTTGGTGGGCCGGCCGTTGCGCAGCTGCGGCTCTTCGCTGCCCAGCAGCTGGTTGAAGATGGGTAGGCGCACATCAGCCACTGAGTCGGTGCCTAGCACCTCGGGCAGCACGTCGAACAGCACGTAGGTGCCGTACGGAATCTTGTCCTTGCTGCTGAGCGTGGGCGACCAGTCGAGGGGCTTGGGGCGGTAATATTCCAGCGCCACGTAGGCCCCAAACAGAGCCAGGATACCAAGCAGATACCAGCGGAAAGTAGTCAAGGGTGCAGTAAATTAACGGCCTAATAATTCCTGATAAATAGCTAAATACCCGGCCGCCGCCTGCGGCCAGCCAAACTGCCCGGCCTGGGCCCGCGCCGCCGCCGCCCGCTTGGGCGAGTGCCCGGCCAGGCCAGCGGCCAGCGTCTGCCGCATATTCTCGGCCGAAAAATCGTCGAAATAGTATGCCGCGTCGCCGCCCACCTCGGGTAGCGAGGTGAGGCGACTCAAAAAAACGGGCTTGCCCAGCTGCATGGCCTCCACCACCGGCAGGCCAAAACCTTCAGCCAAAGACGGTTGCATATAGGCCGCGCAGTGCTGGTAATACCAGGTTTTATCGGCCTCGCTGATACCGGTGAGCACCGTGAGGCGGTCGGCCACGCCGGCCAGCGCGGCGGCGGCGCGCAGGCCGGCCACGTAGTCGGCCTCGGCAAAGCTACCGGCGATAACCAGCTCATAATCAGTGTCTGGCAGCAGTGCAAGGAGCGTGTGAAAATTCTTCTTCCTATTAATAGTGCCCAGCCCAAACAGGAAGGGCCGGCGCGGCGCGTAGGCCGGCGCGTGGCCGGGGGGTAGGGGTGCCAGCGCCTCCACGCCGCGCGGCACGTAGCGCAGCGGCTGGCGGCCGCGGTAGCCCAGCAGGTCGGCGTGGCGCAGGATGTCCTGGCGCACGAAGTCGGAGATGGTAGCCAGGTAATCAGCGCGTTGGATATTGCGGCGCACTATTGCCAGCTGCCGCACGTAGGTGCGCTCGTCGGGGTTTTCGTGCAAAAAATTGAGGTCGTGCACCGTCAAAACCACCTTTGTAAACGGGCTGGTGGGCACGTACCAGCTCAGCTGCGAGGTGGCGTGCCACAGCCGAAAGCCGTAGCTGGGCGGGTTCAGGTACTTGTGAAAGCTGCGCTGCGTGAGGTAGCGCACGCCCGCGGGGCCCAGTCCGCCCACCTCGCTTGACGGCACGTAGCAATACAGCCGGTAGCGGTGGTTCTGCCGAATAAGCTCGTGGGCCAGTGGCACCACAAAGTGGCTAAAGCCGCTGTTACGGTCTTTCAGCGGCTCACAGTCGAGTAAAATACGGGGCAACAACATCAGGACGAGCGGGGCAGAAAAATCAGGCGGGCTGCGGGCGGCCCGGTACCGCGGTGGCGAGCTGCCGGGCCAGCTGCTGCTGCGCCTCGCGCGCCGAGCGGTAGCCGGTGGCGTTCAGCGGCAGCTCGCCGTACCAAACGTACTCGAACTGCCGCGTCAGCTCCGCGAAGGCGGGGTGGGCGGCGGGGTAGTGGGCGGCCAGCTCGTGCAGGTAGTCGTGGTTGGTTTTGTCGGGCTGCCAGGCAATGAAGTCGCGGTCAGTGAGCTGCTTGAGCAGCTGCAGGTAGCCCAGGCGCAGCGCCAGCCGGCGGTTACCGGCCGCCTCGGCCTGCGCGATGGTTTGGTTGAAATCCAACTCGTGAATGTTTTCCTGGCCTACCTCATAAGTGAGGGGTAGGCGCCGCGGAGCCCGGCCAAACATCCGGGTGAGGTCCACCTGCAAAAATTTTAGCACCCCGTACACCAGTGCCGCCGTCATCAGGCCGTAGAAAACGACATCCCAGGCCGTGCGGCCGCCCTTGGTTTCGCCCGTGCTCGCCAGCTGCCGCCACAGCCAGGCCAGCAGCCGCTGCCAAAGACTGGCTGACGTTGGCTCCTCGCGCCCTTCCACGTAGCGCAGCTCGCGCTGGCCGCGCAACGCGCGCAGGCGGGCGTCGGGCCGGCGCACGGCTACCGGCGTGGTAGGGGGGGGTAGGGGCGCGGCCGTGCTGGTATCGGCGCGGGCCTGCGCCAGGCGGTGCCACGCCGGCGGCTTCTGGGCCACGGCGGGCGCACTGGTGACCAGGGCCAGGGTCAGCAGCAGGACACGCCGGGCGCTGGTGGTAGAGGCAGGGGCGAATTTCAATTAGCTGTTAATCAAAATAGTAGAGCCTAATACTCGCCTTCCTCATCGGGCCGGTAGTGGTCGGCGAGCGGCAGGGGCGCGGCCTGGCCCTGCCCCAGCTGGCTCACGAGCAGGCGCAGGCCCTGCCCTTCGCGCCGCTCCACGAGGTTGAAATACTGAAAGACCAGCGCCAACAGCGGCAGGGAGTACGTGAAGATGATTCCTACCGCGTACACGCACTGGGCCACCAGCCCCAGCACGTCGGAATTCAGCCCCGGCAGCTGGAGCATCTTGCCAAACATGACGGCATACTGCGGAATTGCAAACACGATGGCCAGCATTGATTGCAGAAACGTGGCCACCAGAATGAGCCCGAACGTGGCCCACCAGTGTCCCTTTATCAGCTGGAAGCACCGGCCCACGCTCGCAAACAGGCCCCGGTCTTCGAGCCACAGCACCGGAAACAACAGGCTCAGGGCGATGCTTGCGTAAACCAGCAGGCAGTAAAAAACCGGGATGAGAATAAACCCGAATGCCACCCCCGCGCCGCTGCCTCCCAGCACCTTGCCAAGGCCCGCGATGCCGCCAATCACCATAACCAAGACCAGGGCCAGCACGAGGTAGCCGCCGACGAACAGCCCCACTACGCCCAGCATCCGGCCCAGGCGGGCGCGCAACTCGGCCCACACCTCGGTGGGCGTAACGGGGGTAGCGGCCGGCAGCCGCAGCCGCGCCCGCACGTAGGCGTGCACCGTGCCCACGAGCAGCAAAAAGGCCAGTATCGCGCCCAGCATCGCTACCCCCAGCCCGCCGAGACCCAGCGCGCTAAACGCGGCGAAAGGATTGCTGGCCCTCGGCACGGCCCCGGCCCGCTGAGCCGCCAGCGCGTTGCCCGACAGGTTAAACATGGTGTTCGTAAACATGCCGAGGCCGATACCCAGCAGCAGCGCTCCCGGCAATACGAAGTATACCAGGCACTTACCCAAGGTTCGCCAGTGCGCCCCGATAAAGTCGAAGGCGGCCGAAATCTTGGCCCCAAAGTCGCGCTCCTGCCAAAAGTCGGCCGGGGTAGTGTAGGTGTTTTTCATAGATGAACGGGTAACTGTTAATGGCTGATTGTTAAGGCTTAATCGTTGACTGCTAATCGGTTGTCCTTGCGCGCACAGCATGGCAAGAACAACCGATTACCCATCACCCATTACCCCACCACCCACTACCCGCCGCGGGTAAATGCCAAAGTACCAGATGATAAACGCCGCCGAGCCGCCAATAATGCTCAGGCTCAGGGCTACGGGCATCTCGGTGTGGCGCGTCACGAAGCCTTCCAGAAAAGCGGCGGCTACGATGATGGGCACCAGGCCCAGCGCCAGCTTCAGGGCATCGCGGGCGGCGCGGGCCAGCGACTCGCGCCGCCCGTAGGTGCCCGGAAACAGCAGCCCGCCGCCCAGAATAAACCCCGCCCCGCCGGCCAGCACGATGCTCGGAATTTCGAGCGTGCCATGAATCCAGATGGTGAGCAGCGAGGGCAGCAGCACGTGCTGCTGGTAAAAAAAATACTGGAACGCGCCCAGCATCAGGCCATTAAAAAAAAGTGAGTACAAGGTGCCTACCCCCAGCGTGAGGCCCAGGGCGAAGGTGCGTAGCGCCACAAACAGGTTATTGGCCGCGATGCCTACGAACATCACCGACGAGCCGCCCGACTTGTAAATGGCCATCGGGTCGCCGCGCCGAATATTAGCCAGCGTCTGGTTCACGTAGTCGTCGCCGAGCACTACCCTGATAAAGTCAGTGTCGTAGGCCGCCGACAGCGCGCCCAGGAGCGTGAATAAAATGAACAAACCCGCCGCCCAGGCCAGCGCCTGCTGGTGCCGGGCCACCACCAGCGGCACTTCCACGGCCCAGAAATGCCCCAGACGGCGCGGCTGCTCGGCTTTATTTTTATAGAGCGACTGATGCAGCCGCCCGGCCAGCGCGTTGAGGTAGGCCGTGGTGTCGGAGGCGGGGTAGAAGGTCTGGGCGTAGGCCAGGTCGTCGGTGAGGGCCACGAAGCGGGCGGCCAGCTCGTCGGGCGTGGTGGCCGGCCGGGTCTCGTACTGCTGCCAGCGGGACTGGTTTTGACGCAGAAAAGCGGCTTCGCGCATAGATAGGCGGGGATTAGACCTTAAAGATAGGCCGCCGCCGCCCAGCTGCTGCGCGTAGCCGCCGTATTTTACGGCCCAATTTCTCAGCTCCGGCTTTATGGCGACCATCCGCATCCACACCACCCAAAACGTAACGCTCGAATACGAGGTCGCCAGCGTTGGCGACCGCATCGTGGCCACGCTCATCGACTACGTGCTGCTGCTTGCCTGGGGTATCCTTTGGGCGGTTATCATCACCTCGCTGGCCCGCGGCGGTCATGAGTCGGATGGCTCCACCAACTGGGGTGGGCTGACCAGCATTATCACCGTTTTATTCTTTTGCCTCATCTTCGCGCCCTATATTTTCTACTTCCTGTTCAGCGAAATCTTCTTCAATGGCCAGACGCTGGGCAAGAAGGCCCGCGACCTGCGCGTGGTGCGCCTCGACGGCACCGCGCCGCGCGTGGGCGACTACTTTCTGCGCTGGCTGCTGCGGCTGGTCGATTTTGGGATTGGCGGCGGCATCGTGGCGGTAGTGGCCATTGCCGCTGGTGGCAAGGGCCAGCGCCTCGGCGACCTGGCCGCCGGCACTACCGTTATCAGCCTGCGGCCCCGGCCCGCCCGTGCGGCCGACCTGCCCGGCCCGGCCGCGCCGGCCGGCTACCAGCCCGTATTTCCGCAGGCTGCCGACCTCAGCGACCACGACGCGGCTCTGCTGCGCCAACTGCTGGGCCGGGGCCTGCAACAAGAAAATTACGTGGTAATCAACGAAACGGCTAGTAAAATCAAGCAGCTGCTCGGCGTGCAAACCGACCTGCCCGACGAAGCCTTCCTGCGCACCGTGCTGCGCGACCACGCTTACCTTCTGGCGCAGGAGTAGGGCGGCCAACTTACGCGGCAAGCAACAGGTAGTGCCCCAAAAAAGAGGCTTGCCCAGCACTGGACAAGCCTCTTTGAAGCCAGAAAGGGGGGTAGGCGCTAGCGCGCCAGCAGCACCGCCTGGCGCGTGCCGGCCGGCTGGCCGTCGAAGCGAAGGCGGAAGAAATACAGGCCCGCCGCCTGGCCCTGCCGGTTCCAGCGAATGGCCTGGGTGCCGGCGGGCAGCTGGCCCGCGTCGATTGTATGGACCGTGCGGCCCAGCGCGTCGGTTATCAGCAGCTCAACGCGGGCGGCGCGGGGTAGGCCGAAGCTTATGCTGGCCGCGTTCGCTATCGGGTTGGGGTAGAGGCCAAAGTCGGTGGCCAGCTCGGTAGGCCGGGCCGCCGTAGCCACGCCCGTAGCGGCCGCCACGGCAATGTCGCGGGCCGCAATGCCGTTGCCGATGGCACCCACCAGGGTGGCGGCCCCGGTCGTCAGGTTCACGGTGTAGAGCGAGGTATTGGCCGAGGTGCCGGTATTAGCCACCAGATACGCCATATTCACACCCACACCGGTGCTGTAGATGTCGAGGTCCACGTGGGGGGTAGTGGTGTTCACCACGATGCCCGAGGCACCCACGCTGTTCAGGGTACCGTCGTTGGGCGGCAGCTGGGTGTTGAGGGTGTTCAGTAGCTCGTCGTAGTCGTAGAGGGTAGTGCCCGAGGTAGCCGTAGCCCCCATAAAGCTATTGGTATAAGCGGCCGCCCCAATGCTGGGCGTGCCGGTAGCGTAAGTGAGGGTGCCATCGGTGGCCGCAATGGTACCATCGTTGGGGTTGAGGCGGTAGTTGGCGCGGTTGGCCGCTACCACCCGAATGCGGTCCACGGTCGGGTTGAAGTCAAACCCAATGCTGCCCGTGCCCAGCTCCAGGCGCACGGCCGGCCCGGCCGGCGTGGCCACGCCCGTAAGCGAGTTGAGGGCGTAAACCTGCGCATTGGCTACCCCCGTCACGGCGGCGGCATTATAGCCCAGAGCGTAGAGCGTGCTGGTGGCGGGCCGCACGTCGAGGCCGGCCAGCGTCTGGGTCGCGTCTACCCCCGTAATGCCCACCGATGTGCGAATGCTGTTGGGCAACGCCGTGTCAAACGTCAGTAAGTTAGTGCCAGCCAGCGCGTAGGCCAGCTGCCCGGTCACTGCTGGCTGGGTTGCCGGGCGGTCGATGGCAAAGGCAATATCCGTGACGGCCACCAGCGGGCCGGTACCGATAGCGCCTACCGCCGTGGCCGCGCCGGTCGTTAAGTTCACCGTATACAGCGTGGAGGTAGCCGCCGTGGGGCTGGTCGAGATGGCCGTGGTCAGGTAGGCCACGTTGATGCCAGTCGTAGCGTCAAAGTAAATATCGAGGTCTGAGGCTTGGCTCACCCCGTTGGTGGCTACGCCCAGCGGCCCTACCGTTACCAGGGTGCCGTTGTTGGGCGGGTTTTGTATCACTAGGCTGCTATTGGCCTCGTCGAGGTCGTAGAGGGTAGTAGCGGTAGTCCCGATGTAGCTGTTGGTGTAGGCCGATGAGCCCACGCCCGGCGTCTGGCCGGCATTGGCATCGGTAGCGGCGTAGGCCAGGGTACCATCGGTGGCGGCGAGCGCGCCGTTGTTGGGGTTCAGGCGGAAGTCGGCCTGGTTGCCGGCCGTCACCCGGATGCGGTCCACGGTGGGATTAAAGTCGAAGCCGATGCGCGAGGTCGTGGTGCCCAGGTTCAGCGTGAGCGCGGGGCCCACGGCCGTTGCCGCCCCGGTGGTTGGGTTAATGATGTATAGCTGTACTTGCGTGCCGGTAGCGGCGTAGCCCAGCGCGAATACCTGGCCCGTATTGGGCCGCACGTCGATGCCCACAATGGCCTGGCCCGCAGTGAAGCCCGTAACAGGCACCGTGGCCGTGAACGTGCCCGGCGCGGTAGCCGCGAACGTGACCAGGCTCACCACGGCCGGGTCGCTGGTAATAGAGAGACCGTAAACAGTTTGGGCGGCGGCGGGCAGCGCGGCGGCCCCAGCCAGGAGCGCGCTCAGCGCGAGGCGGTTGCGGAGCATAATCCAGCGAGTAGAGCGTATCAGCATGGGCAAGGGAAGAGATGGGTTGAAGGTTAAAAATGAATTATTGATGAATTTTTAATTCCCTCCCGGCATCTACGCCTTTGCCTCACGATTGGATGAAGTATTTATGAAATTAAAATCGGTTTAATTTTGATGAGAAAGCAAAATAATGTTAGTCAAGAGCTTACATAGCTGTTTCAGTTCGTCATAAGCTAGTCAATAGCTAAAGTCATTTTATTGACTGACAGCGTCTAAAAAAAGAGCCGCTCCTTACGAAGCGGCTCCCTGACTTTGAAAGAGAAACGATGCTATAGACCCTACCCCGCCGTGATGGCCTTGCGGCGGCTGGGCTTGGTGGCCGGCTGGCGCTCCTCACCCTGCGAGAGCAATTCTTCGTCGCGCTCAGTTTTCTTCGGTACCCAACTCACGCTGTAAAGGTCCTTGCGGCGGTCGCGCAGGTTGCGAACGGCACCGCTGGTATTCAGGTCTTTAAGTAAATCCAGGTCGAGGTCGGCGATGAGAGTCATCTCCGTGTTGGGGGTAGCCTCGGCCACGATGGCATCGTGCGGAAACGCGAAGTCGCTGGGACTGAATACGGCCGACTGCGAGTACTGAATATCCATGTTTTCGACGCGCGGCAGGTTGCCCACCGAGCCCGTAATGGCCACGTAACACTCGTTTTCGATGGCGCGGGCCTGCGCGCAGATGCGCACGCGCTGGTAGGAATTCTTGGTGTCGGTCCAGAAGGGCACAAACAAGATTTTCATGCCCTCGTCGCTCAGAATGCGCGCTAGCTCCGGGAACTCCACGTCGTAGCACACCAGGATGCCGATTTTGCCAAAGTCGGTATCGAAACACTTGATTTTGTCGCCGCCGCGCATGCCCCAGTAGCTGGCCTCGTCGGGCGTCACGTGCAGCTTGTACTGCTCGTCCACGGTGCCGTCGCGCCGGCATAAGTAGCTGACATTGTAGAGCATGCCATCTTCATACACCGGCATCGAGCCCGCGATTACATTGATGTTGTAGCTCACCGCCAGCTCCATCATGCGCATTTTGATGGGCTCCGTAAACGCCGCCATGCCCCGAATGGCCGCCGACGCCGCCGACTCGCCGGTGAGCGCCATCATGGGGGCGTTGAAAAACTCTGGAAACAGCACGCAGTCAGCCTTGTAGCCGCTCACGGTATCTACGAAGAACTCGATTTGCTGGAAAAAGTCTTCCAGGCTGGCCGTGGCCCGCATTTGCCACTGCACGATGCCAATGCGCACGTTTGACTTCTGGTTGCCGATGAGCTTGTCAAATTCCTCGTCGTAGTATACGTTAATCCACTCCAGCAGCGTCGCGTAAGCCTTTGACTCCGAGTCATAAGGCAAATAGCCGCGAATAATTTTGCGCACGTGGAACTCGTTCGAGAGCTGAAAGGTCAGAATCGGGTCCACCAGCTCCTTGTTGCGCACCAGCTCCACGTACTTGGCGGGCGTCATCTCGCCCGCGTAGGCGGCGTAGCCCGGAATACGGCCGCCGGCCACCATCGCGCGCAGGTTCAGGTTTTCGCACAGTTCCTTGCGGGCGTCGTAGAGGCGGCGGCCCAGGCGCAGGCTGCGGTACTCAGGGTCCACGAATACGTCCACGCCGTAGAGGGTGTCGCCGTCGGCGTCGTGGGTGTCAAACTTGCCGTTGCCCGTGATTTTGGCGTAGGTGTGCTTATCGCCAAACTTCGTGTAATCCACGATGATAGCCAGGGCGGCGGCCACCAGCCGACCGTTATCTTCAATGCCAATCTGGCCCTCCGGAAACTTGCGGATGAGCGCCGCGAACTCGTCGGCTTTCCATGCGCCTTCCATATTGGAGTACACCTTGTCCATGATTTCCTCAATGGCCTTGAAGTCGGAGCGGCGCAGCTGGCGCAGTACCAGCTTGTGGGCCGGCACGGCGGTGGGCGTCAGGCGCTCATCGAGCGCGGGCTTGCCGTTTTTCTTATGATGTGCGCCGCCGGGTGTCGCTTTGCCGTTGGAGGAAGTAGCCATTCAGGTAAAAACAAGTAAAAATAAAGAGAGTAAGCAGGTAAAATTACCCCAAAAAAGCCCGCTGACGGAAGCCAACGAGCTTTTCATAACGATTGGATAAGCTGATAAGTGCGAAAAGCGGCCCGCGCCCAGCGTGGCGGAAATAATTTTTTGAGACGTCTAAAAATCAAAGTAGCTTTTCAGAGGCCGTATGCTACAATAAAACGGGGGACGTTCTCGGGATTTTTTCTAATTCTGTTCAGTGAGCGACTGGTAGCTGTGGGTCTGGCTGCAAGATTAAATTCGGCGGGGTCATCAAATTGCCGTTATCATCATAGGTGGGGGCCTCGGTTGGGGCTGGCCCTTGTAAGCCTCTGCTCAACTCTATCAAGTGAATAACCGGGCGAGTTTGCTCGCGGGTGGCTACCACTTTATCACATTCATCCATGCCTTCGGTAACGAAGCGACCGGCTATCTGTCGTGCCTCCGGCTGCGGAAAGTCGGCATTGAGTTGGGCTAGCAACTCAGCTATTTTGACGCTTCGCAGGCTGTCCGCCAGCAGCAGGGGCCGCAGTAGTTCGTGGCTGCGGTCAGCGTATTGCACCCGAGTTTTAATGGTGCCCGCCTTTATCTCCGCGGCCACTTGCCTATGCAGCGCATACACTTTATCTGACTGCAGCTGATACGCCTGGCACATGGTATCGGCCATTTGCTTACCTGCTATTTCAGGGTCCTTTGAGTTGCAGCCCGCCAAAAGCAGGCCGCAGGCTACCGCGAGCGCCACCAGGCGCGACGACTGGGTAAAGCGATGTTTCATCCTATATAAAAGGCCGGGAATAATTGGGCAAGAAGCTTATACGGTAGTTGCTGGTAAACAATCAAAAATTGCTATTAGCTAGTAGAAAGCGACTTATTCGCGCACCACGCGCTGGGTAGCTACGCCCTGCGCCGACTGCACCGTGAGCAACGCCACGCCCCGAAAAGCGCCGAATAAATCGGCCCCCAGCGTGACCTCACCGGCCGGCGCGGGCAGCACCACCGCAAACAGCCGCCGCCCCAGCAAATCGGTGCCCACCACGCGCAGCGGCCCGCCCCCGGCCGGGGCCGCCAGCCGCAGCGCCGTGCCCACGGCCGACGGGTTGGGGTAGGCGCTGAGGCCGGCTGGGCCGGCCGCGCCGCGCGTGGCCAATGGCACTAAGTGCCGGTAACTATCCCGGTACTCCACGCCCGTTATTACCTCGCGGCCCGCCACGGTGGCCGTGGTAATGGTCAGCACGGGCACGTGCTGGCCCGTGGCCAGCCACTTGTACTCCCGCACGAGCGGCAGGTCGAGGCCCTGGCCGGGGCCGGCCCCCACCACCACGCTGTCGTGGTCGGCCAGCGAGGTAACCACCCGTAACGCCTGAAACGTGCCGTAGGGAGTAGTAACCGTGCCCCACGCATCGGCCCGGTTAATGCGCTGACGCTGGCGGCTGAGGTAGCCCGTGCCGGGTAGTGAAGCCGTTATGAGCGAGTTGCTTAAGAAAAAATCGGTGGTAGAGTTGCTGCTGTACGTCACCGGCAAGGAGTAAATGACGTCGTTGTTCTGCGCGTAGAGCACGGGCAGCGCCGTGCCGCTCACGGTGGCCCCAAAGCCAACTGAGTAGAAGAGGTTGTTTGCCAGGTTGAAGAACTCCTTGGTGTCGGTAATCGGCAGCGCGGCCCCGGCCCCGGTGGGTAGGAGCTGCGGGGTAGAAATACTAGCCTTGTTGGCCCCGGTAAAGAAAAGTAGCTGTAACCCCGTGGCCGAAGCGGCAAATGCATTATAGCGCTGCACCCGCTGGCTGGCGGGCATCAGCCCCGAGTAGTCCCACGTTTGGCTAGGGCCGCTCATGGTGAGGGCCGGCGCGCTGGCCGGCAGCACCACGGCCGCCTGGCTCAGGCGCAGCGAGTCGCCGGCCACAGGCATATCGGCCGCCGTGATGGTGGGGGCCGTTTGGGCCAGGGCCCCGCCGGCCAGGGCCAGAAGGGGGGGTAGGAGGAGGGCGTAGCGGTGCGTCATGGAGCTAATTTACAGTAGTTTTCAGGTCCGCGCTACTGCCCGCCTGGCTACACGCCCGTCATCTCGGGCACCGCGTCGTCGCCGCCCGGCACTACCAGCCGGCCCGTGGTGGCGGCCCGTATCTGGGCCACGCTTACGCCGGGCGCGCGCTCGCGCAGCACGAAGCCATCGGGGGTCACATCGAGCACGGCTAGCTCGGTCACGATTTTCTTCACGCACCGCAGGCCCGTGAGGGGTAGGGTGCAGTCGGGGAGGAGCTTCGAGGAGCCGTCGCGGGCTACGTGCTGCATGGCCACGATAATATTTTTGGCCGAGGCCACGAGGTCCATCGCGCCGCCCATGCCCTTCACCATCTTGCCGGGAATTTTCCAGTTGGCGATGTCGCCGCGCTCGCTCACCTCCATCGCCCCCAGGATGGTCAGGTCCACGTGCTCGCCCCGAATCATGCCAAACGAGTCGGCCGACGAGAACAGGCTGGAGCCCGGCAGCGTGGTCACGGTTTGCTTGCCGGCGTTGATGAGGTCGGGGTCCACCGCGTCCTCCGTCGGGAAAGGCCCCATGCCCAGCAGTCCATTCTCACTTTGCAGTTCCACGTTAATGCCCACCGGAATGTAGTTGGCCACCAGCGTCGGGATGCCGATACCGAGATTAACGTATGAATTATTTTCTACTTCTTGCGCGATGCGCTTGGCGATGCCGTGTTTGTCGAGCATGAGTGAAAAAAGGGGGTAGGGATAAAGTAAAAGACAGCTGGCAGTAGCGCGAATTGGAAAGTTTGCGCTACTTGGCCTGGCGCTTGGCCAGTGCTGCGTACACGGCTTTGCGGAAGCGGGGTACCAGGTCGGGTGTGTTGTTGTGCGGAAATTTCTGGGTGTAAAGCAGGACTACCAAGTGCTCTTTGGGGTCCACCCAGTAGTCGGTGCCAAACGCGCCGCCCCACTCGTAGCTGCCCACCGACTGCCCGGTTTGGGCTGCCTCAGCCGGGGTTACGATGCTGAAACCCAGGCCGAACTTGTTCAGCCCCTGGTTCACTTCGCCAATCTGGTTCTGGGTCATCAGGGCTACCGTGCTGGGTTTTAGCAGGCGGTGGCCGCCGTAGGTACCGCCGTTGAGCATCATTTGCAGGAAAACGGCGTAGTCGTCGATGGTCGAAGACAGGCCGCCGCCGCCCGAAAAGTACGTGCCCGCCTGGTTCGGGAAGTCGGGCCGCAGCCCCAGCATACCGGTCGTCGGCATGGCTACCGTGCGGTGAGCTGCGTCTTCGCTGTAAAGCGGCACGAGGCGGCTTTGCCGGTCAGTGGGCAGGTAGAAGTAGGTGTCGCGCATGGCCAGCGGCTCAAACACGTGGGCGCGCAGGTACTGGTCGAGCGGCTGCCCGCTCAGCACCTCAATCAGGCGGCCCAGCACGTCCACGCTCAGCCCGTAGGTGAAGCGTTCGCCGGGCTGGTTCATCAGCGGCTGCCGGGCCAGCGCGTCGATGGCCGGCCCCAACGTGCCCTGCGGCGACCCTACCCCCGACGGAATGTGCGCCTTGGCATAAATGGCCCGCGCCTCGGCCGAGCCAATTACCGCGTAGCCAATGCCCGATGTGTGCGTCAGCAGCTGCCGAATGGTAATCTCACCGCGCGCCGGCACCGTCGTAAACGTCGAGTCCTTGGCATGGAAGGTGGCCAGCACCTGCGGGTGCGCAAAAGCCGGCAGGTACTTGGCGATGGGGTCATCAAGCTGAAACTTGCCTTGGTCATATAGCTCCATCAGCCCCACGCTCGTGATGGCCTTGGTTTGCGAGGCAATGCGCTCGATGGCGTCGGGGCGCAGGGGCGTTTTGGCTGCCGCGTCGGCGTAGCCCAACGCTTTGCGGTACACCACCTTGCCATCGCGCGCTACCAGGGCAATCACGCCCGGCAGCCGGCCATCGTCCACGTAGCCTTGCAGCAGCTGGTCAATTTGCTTCAGCCCCTCGGGGCTGACCCCCACGCTAGCAGGTGCCGCCATCGGCAGTATCGCCGATGCCGGCGCTGCTGATTGGGCCATTGCCGGTGCCACAGCGCTAAGCGCCAGCACCCAGGTCAACATGTTGCTGCGCATAGCTTTCATCTACAAAATCCGTGTCGCCTACAAAACTTGTGAAATCCGCTAAAATCCGGGCTAATTAGTGTTCCTGACCGTGCGCTGCTCAATGCGTTTCTCGTAATTCTCACCCTGAAAAATGCGCTGCACGAAGATACCCGGCGTGTGAATTTCATTCGGGTCCAGCTCGCCGGCCGGCACCAGTTCTTCTACCTCGGCCACGGTAATCTTCCCGGCCGTCGCCATCATGGGGTTGAAATTGCGGGCCGTGCCGCGGTAGATGAGGTTGCCAGCCGTGTCGCCGCGCCAAGCTTTCACGAACGCAAAATCGGCGGTGAGGCCGGTTTCGAGCAGGTACATCTTGCCGTTGAACTCGCGGCTTTCCTTCCCTACCCCCACCTCGGTGCCGTAGCCGGCCGGGGTAAAAAAAGCCGGAATGCCCGCCCCGCCCGCCCGGCAGCGCTCGGCCAGCGTGCCCTGCGGAATCAGCTCCACGTCCAGCTCGCCGGCCAGTAGCTGGCGCTCAAACTCGGCGTTCTCGCCCACGTAGCTCGAAATCATCTTGCGCACCTGCCGCCGCTGCAGCAGCAGCCCAATGCCAAAATCATCCACGCCCGCGTTGTTCGAGATGCAGGTTAAGTCCTTCACGCCCAGCCGCAAAATCTCCTGAATGGCGTTTTCGGGGATGCCGCAGAGGCCGAAGCCGCCCAGCATCAGGGTCATGCCATCGGCGAGGCCCGCGAGGGCGGCGCGGGCATCAGGTACCGTCTTAGTTATCATGCAGCGAGGACTTCGCAAGCGAAGTCAGTGAGTGGGAAAAGCGGGCGGAAGATAGTCAAGGGGCAGTAGCTCGCCGATTTTCTCAAACCCCCAGTAGCCTTCCGTAACGAGGGCCAGCGGCCGCACGGGCACGCCATTGGGCGCTAGCTCGGCGGCCGGGGGCGGCTGCAAATGCACCACCGACTCTTGGTAGCGTGGCCCCGCCCGGCCCGATACGGCCCCCGGCAGGTGGAAGTTAGCATCGGGCCGCTCGCCGTCGTAGGTCACGGCCAGCAGGTCGCGGAAGCGCAGCCACACCCGGCCGGCCGCGTCGGCGCGGCGCACGCTGTCGGGCGGCAGGTAAGGTTCATAAAGTATCGAGATAACGTGCGGCTCGGCCAGGTGCTGCCACACCGAGGGGGGTAGGCTACTCTGGTTCAGAATTTGGCCCGCGGCCTGCCGGGCGTGCACCAGACTATCGGCGGCGGCCCAGCGGCGGTTGGGCAGGCGTTGCAAGCGTTGCAGCCGGAAGCCCTGCTGCACCACATCGCCCACGTAGGCGCTACGCAAAAAGTGCATAAACGACCCTTGGTAAGCCCGTAGGCGGTTGGCCGCCCACTGCTTTTGTTGCTTAGCAGTGCCGGCCATCTCCTTGAAAACCACCTGGCTGAGCGTGGTAAGCGTGGCCGACTGGTCGGCAAAATCGGCCCGGAAAGACAGGTTATAAAACGTGAGGCGGTAGCCCAGCGCCAGGTTATCAATCAGCAGCGGCTGCCGCGCCGCGCCGGCCGTGAGCGCCCGCGCCGCGGGGTCGTAGTCCACTTGCACCGCGCCGGGGTTGCGCACCTGGCACTGGCGCGCGAAGGTGGACGTGCCCACAAATAATTCCAGAAAGCGCTGGTAGTCATCGGCCAGCGCCAGGCGGGGCCGCACCACTACTTCGCCCAGCGCCTGCGCGGCGGGGGGTAGGACCAGGTCGACGGTGAGCGGCGCGCTGCCTGCCACCGCCGACTGCTGCCGCAGCCGGTGGCCCAGGTACGTGGCGGCCACCTCGTAGCGGCCCGCCGGCACGGCCGGCAGCACGTAGTGCCCCTGCTCATTAGTAGTAGCCCCCAGCGTGGTATTCACCAAAAACACGCTGGCAAACGGTAGCGGCTGCCGCGTCACGGAGTCGCGCACCGTGCCGCTGAGGCTGGTTTGGGCCAGTGCCAGCCCTGGCAATAGGCACAATAAAAAGAGCCAGCCAGCGCGCATAGGTAAATGCAAAAGCCCGGAATGGAAAGAGCTTTTTGCAAAAATAGGTGCGCCCACCCAGCCGGGCTTACCGCATTTGCGCCCGGCCGCTGGCCGGCTGCGCGCGCGGCGGCGCGGCGGGGGTAGGAGCTAAGGTAGCTGGCGGCTCGTAGTCCAGGGGCATAAACTCGCCGATTTTCTCAAAGCCCCAGTATTCGCCCAGTGCCACAGCCTCGGAGTCGTGTAGCGAGCCATTGGGCAGAATTTCGACCTGCCGGGCCAGCAGGCGCACCTTCGATACCTCGCGCTCGGCGGGGTAGGGCGTGCGCGAGTAGCCCAGCGGCGACATAGGCTGGCCATAAGCTGGGTCGGGCGTTTCGCCAAAATACGCCACTTGCAAATCGCCGGTGAAGCGCAGGTACGTGTGCTGCCGGTCGGCCGACACGTGCCGGATGCTGTCAATCGGCCGCACCCCCGGATACACCACCGCAAAGGCCGGCTGCACGCCGCCCCACTCATCGAGTGAGTCCTGTTGGGCAATCGAGTAGGGGCCGTTGGGCCGCTGGCCCAGCAGCGCCTGGCGCTGCGCCTCGGCGCGGGCGTAGGCCGGGTTGGGCTGCAGGCGCACGCGCTGCGCGAGAAAGCCCTGCGCCTTTAAGGTATTAGTATACACGCTGCGCAAAAAGTGCGTGAAAGAGCCCGCATAGGCTTTAGCGCGGTTGGCGGCCCACTGCTGGCGCTGCTGGTCGTCCTGCGGCGTCATTTCCTCAAATACCGGCTGGCCGTCGAAGCTGCCGGCCCGGCCGTCGGGGCTGAAGCGGAAGCTCATGCCGTAGTATTTCAGGCGGTAGCCCAGGGCGTCGTTTTCCACCTCCACAAAGTTCTTGGCCGAAGCCACCAGCTCCTGCGTCGAGTCGTTGATAAACACCACTACGTTCTTTGGATTAGTGATGCGGCACTGCTGCGAAAACGCCGTCTGCCCCAGAAAAAGCCCCGAAAACTTGTCATAATCTTCTTGGCTATGCGGGCTGGCGTGCACCACCACCTCGCCCAGCGTCGGCCCCGACGCGCTCAGCGTCAGCGTGATGCTCTGGGGCGCAGCCGCCTTGCCCACCGTGACGGGCTGCTTGCTCAAATTATAGCCCACGTAAGAGCCCACCATGTCGTAGCTGCCCGCCGGCACCTTCGGGAACACGAACTCGCCCTGCTCAGTGGTCGTCGCGCCCAGCGTAGTATTGGCCAAAAACACGCTGGCGAACGCCAGCGGCTGCCGGGTAGCCGAGTCCAGCACTACCCCCGTTAGCTTGCCCTGCGCGTGAGCGGCGAGGGTAGCGATAAAGAGTAAAAAAAGGAAAGGAAGTTTTTTCATAAATATTTGACAGGTAGAAGCGTAAGCCGCTTGTCATTGCCGCGCTGCGCTCGCAATAACAAGCGGCTTACGCAACCCTAAATTGACAAAGCCGCCCGCGTAGCCTCCGCATCCAGCAACAATTGCGCCTGCAAGGCGGGCAGGCCGTCGTACTTTTCTTCGCCCCGCAGCCAGGCAACGAACTCCAGCGTCAGGAATTGCCCGTACAGGTCGCCACTGAAGTCCAGGATGTTCACCTCAATAGTTTGCGCCAGGTCCGCGCCGATAGTCGGCCGCACGCCGATGGACAACATGCCGGGGTGCCTAGTGCCCGCCGCCGTGGTGGCCCACACCGCGTAGATGCCGATGGCCGGCACCAACTTGAGCGGCTCGGGCACCTGCAGGTTGGCCGTGGGGTAGCCGATGGTGCGGCCCAGCTGCTGGCCCGTCACCACCAGCCCGGTGAGGGGGTAATGATAGCCCAGGTAGGCGTTGGCAGTAGCTACCTCGCCGGCCCGCAGCGCCCGCCGAATGCGGGTGCTGCTCACGCCCACGGCATCCACGTCCTGCCGCGGTATTTCCTCCACCGTGAAGCCGTATCGCTCGGCATGTTGGCCCAGGTAGTCGAAGCCACCCTCCCGATTTTTACCAAAGCGGTGGTCGTAGCCAATGACTAAATGCTTAGTGCCCACCGTTTTCAACAATAATTCCTGCACGTATTCTTCCGAAGTCCACTGCGCAAACTCACGGGTGAAGGGCATCACCAGCAGGTAGTCCACGCCGTGCTCGGCGAGCCGGGCCACCCGCTCCTCCAGGGTGTTGAGGAGCTGCAATTCGAGCAGTTCGGGGTGCGAGGGCGGCGGCCCCAGCACCAAGCGCGGGTGCGGCCAGTAGGTGATAACCACCGCGGGGCCGCCCACCGCGTCGGCCACCTGCCGCAGCCGCGCCAAAATGCGCTGGTGCCCCAGGTGCACCCCGTCGAAGGTGCCGCTGGTGACCACGGCATTCGCCAGGCGCGGAAAGTTGGCAGGGTCGGTGATAACTACCATAAATCGCAGATTGACGCGGATTTTTAGGATTACGCAGATGCGGGCGACGGCGCTGCCTCCGCCTCCGCAGGGGGGGTAGGCGCGGCCGTTTCGGCTTGCTGCGCAGCGTAGTAGGCTAGGCCGGCGCGGGGCGCGGCGGGGCGGCGCTCGCGGGGGGCAGGGGCCGCGCCAGCGGCGTTGGCAGCTTCGGGCCGGGGCGGACGCAGGGCCTCAAGTTGGGCGATGGTCCAGGCATCGGCCAGGCGATAGTCGCCGATGCGGGTGCGCACCAGGCGCGTGAGGTGCGCGCCTACCCCCAGCGCCGCGCCCAGGTCGCGGGCCAGGCTGCGGACGTAGGTGCCCTTCGAGCACACTACCCGAAAATCAATTTCCGGCAGTGCAATGCGCGTTAACTCAAAAGTCTTAATCTCAATGGTTTTGGCTTTTATCTCGGCCGTCTGGCCCTGGCGCGCCAGCTCGTAAGCGCGCTTGCCAGCCACCTTTACGGCCGAAAATAGCGGCGGCGTCTGCTCGATTTTGCCCAGGAAGGGCAGCACGGCGGCGCGGATTTCCGCTTCCGTGAGGTGGGCGTAGGGGCGCTCGGCGTCCACGGCCGTTTCGAGGTCGAAGCTCGGGGTGGTCTGGCCCAGGCGGAAGGTACCTTCGTATTCTTTTTCCTGCGCCTGAATCTGGTCTATCTCCTTGGTTTTCTTGCCGGTGCAGAGAACGAGCAGGCCGGTCGCCAGCGGGTCGAGCGTGCCGGCGTGGCCGATTTTGCGCGGCCGCAGCGCGTTTTTCACCTTGCGCACGATGTCGAAGGAGGTCCAGGTCAGCGGTTTATCAAGTAGCAACACTTCGCCCGTTTCAAAATCAAAGTCGGCCAGCTGCTTTTTCGCACTCATACTAAACCAGTTGCAAATTGAGGCCCAGCCCAATCATCAGTAAGAGCAACCCACCCACGATAATGCGGTAAATGCCAAAGGCGCGGAAACCATACTTCGTCACGAAGCCCACGAACAGCCGGATGGCCAGCAGCGCCACCACGAAAGCCACCACGTTGCCGAGCAGCAGCAATTTTACTTCTTGACCCGTGAAGAGGTTGCTTAGGCTCGTGCCCTGCGCGTGCGCGTCCTTGTAGTAGTCATACATATCCTTGGCCGAGGCCGCCGCCATGGTGGGCATGGCCAGGAAAAAAGCAAATTCGGCCGCCGCTTTGCGCGTCAGCTTCTGCGTGAGGCCGCCGATGATGGTGGCCGCCGAGCGGCTCACGCCCGGCACCACGGCCAGGCACTGAAACACGCCAATGGTGAACGCCTCCCGAAAGCTGGGCGTCGTGACGGGGTGGCCGCCCGCCTGCGAATCCTCCTGCGGAAACCACTTATCAATGAAAACCAGCACGATGCCGCCCAGCAGCAGCATCACGGCTACCGTCGTCACGGATTCCAGCAGCGCATCAATGTATTTTTTGAGCAGTAGCCCCACCACCACGATGGGTAGGAACGCCACCAGCAGCTTCAGATAAAAGTCGATGCTCTGAAAAAAGCGCTTCCAGTACACCACCAGCACCGATAAAATGGCCCCGAGCTGAATTACGACCAGAAAAAGCTTGGCAAAGGGTGTCATTTCCACGCCCAGCAGCCGGGCAGCAATAATCATGTGGCCAGTGCTCGATACGGGCAGAAATTCGGTGATTCCTTCCACTATTGCCAGCAGCAGCGCGTGCCAATAAGTCATTTTTTGTTGATTGTTAATTGTTGATTGTGAGCTGTTTGACCTTGCCGCGCTGCGCTCGCAAGGCCAAACAGCTCACAATGACAGGCGGCGACAAGCCAAAACCTAGCCAGGGCGCTTGTAGGCCGGCTTGGCCGGGCGTGGGGGGGTAGGGGCCGCCGCGGGCGGGGCCACCGGCGGAGCGGCCGGCTTGAGGCTGGCCACGAAGGGCGCGGCGGCCACCACCGGCGCGTCCGGCACCAGCTCGCTGGGCGTGTGGCGCACTAGAATGGCCGCGAACTCAATTACGAAGCCCACGAACAGCAGAATTGGCCCCAGCGTGAGGCCCAGGAAACCTTCGCCGTAATCGGCTCCGTCGAGCATCATGGTGATAAAGCCGGCGGCCAGCACGGCCAGGCCCAGCCACATCAGGCGGTAGTTGCGGGGCCCGAAGGCGAAGCGAATGGAAGGTTGCATAGTTTCTTTCTAATTCCTTTGAGTTCCTATTACCTGGTTTCTGGTTGTCGTCCAAACTAGGAACTAAAAACCAGGAACTTAGGAACCAGAAACCTAATAAAGCTCGTCGAGCGAGACGTTTAAGTATTTAGTAACGGCCCAATACGAGCTGAAAAAGCCGATGGCGGTGCCCAGCCCCAGCACGCCCAGCAGCAGCGCGCCGAGGAGGTAGTCATCGCGCAGCAGGCGCAATTGGGTGACTTCAAGGTAAGCGTATTGCAGCAGCCCCAGCAGCACCAGCGCGGCCAGCAAGCCGCTGGCCAGGCCCTGCCAGGTAGCCCGCCGGATGAACGGCTGCCGGATAAAGAACCGCGTTGCGCCCACCAGTTGCATGGACCGAATAAGCAGCCGCTGCGAAAACATGGCCAGCTTTATCGTATTATTTATCAGAATGACTACCGCCAGCACCAGCACCGCCGCGAAGGCCAGCAGCAGCAGACTCACCCGCGCCAGGTTCTGGTTGATGCTGGCGTAGAGGCTCTTGGGGTACTGCACCTCAAACACGCCGCGCTGCTGCTCCAGGCTGCGGCCCAATTGCCGCAGGTGCGTGGTATCGGTGTACTCAGGCCGGATATTGAGCACGTAGGCATCGCGCAACGGGTTGTCATCCAAGAAATTATGGAAGTCCTCGCCCGTGGTTTGCAGTAGCTGGCGCGCGCCTTCCTCCTTGCTCACGAAATGTATTTGCGGGCGGCCGTTCTGCTCAGCCACGTAGGGCTGCCCGGCCAGGTCTTGCTGCAAGCGTAGCAACTCGGTTTCGGGCAGGTCACGGTCCAGGTATACCTGCACCTCCAGGTTGCCGCGCACGGCCTCGCCCAGCTTGTGGGCGTGCAGCAGCAGCAGACCAAAAAGCCCGGTCACCACCAGCGCCAGCGTGATGCTGAACACGACCAGTAGGGTAGGGTAGGAGCCGAGTTTCTTCTTGCGGGGCCGGGACATAGCGGCGCAAAGGTAAGCTTTGCTTTAATTGGAATGACGCGCTTGCCGTCTGTCAGTACCGCGCTTCGCTCGCAATAACAGTTCCGACCCAACTTCTATAAAGTGGTTCTTTTATCTTCATCCACCGTCAGTACCTCTTTGGCGCGGTCGGCATCGCGTTGGCGGCGGGTGGGCTGGTCGCGGCCAAACAGCTCGCCGAGGTTATTAAACTCCTTGGTGTGCAGCAGCGAGATGCCGGCGCGGGGCTGGTTCACGGTCGTCACGATGTTGTCGCGCGGAGTGGTTTCGTAGCGCAGCTTGGCCCGAAATTTTCCGTCGGTCCGCAGGGAATATTCCAGGCTGAAATCGCCGACCAGTGACGACTGCGCGTAGGGCAGGCCGGTTTGCGGGTTGATGGCCCCCGAGCTGGTATTGCTGATGCCGCCCTCGCGGGTCAGGCGCAGGCGGCCGCCCAGGAAGGAGTAGC
This sequence comes from Hymenobacter psoromatis, assembly GCF_020012125.1. NCBI lineage: Bacteria > Pseudomonadati > Bacteroidota > Cytophagia > Cytophagales > Hymenobacteraceae > Hymenobacter > Hymenobacter psoromatis. The sequence continues at coordinate 3,390,306 of NZ_JAIFAG010000001.1, read as the reverse complement.
TCAGGCGCACTTGCAGGGCTTGCAGCTGGTCGGCGGTGAGGCCGTTGATGTTGAAGTCAATTTCCAGGTTTTGGTCAATCTGGGAGGTGAGCGCGCCGAGCTGCGAGGAAATAATCTGGCCCAGACTGTTTTGCACGGCATTGCCCTGCGTAAGCGAAATACCGCTAAAGCTGCTGTTATTAAGCGGCGATAACGTGCGGAATACCAGTAGACTGAATACCTGGCGGTTCAGCTCCTGCTCATTATTGCTCAACAGCGCAATAAACGAGGCCAGGTCGTTTTGCAGCGAAGTGGGTGCGTCTTCAAATTCCAGCGCCAGCTTGATAACCGGCTGCAAAAGCGGTCCGGTCAGGTTGATAACGGCCGTCACGGGCACCACCGCGCCGCTGGTGCCGGAGGTGCCGTTTTGCAGAATCGGGGCCAGCGAGGTACGCTGGGTGTAGGTGGCCGTCACGTTCATCTGGCCGTCGAGCGGGTCGCCGTTCCAGGTGATGATGCCGCCCGGCCGCACTACGAACTCCTTGTTTACCAGCCCTTGCAGGGTAAAATTATAAGCCCCGCGCACGATTTCAACCTGCCCGTACATGTTGAAATCGCCCCGCGTATCAATGTTCAGGCGCAGCTGGCCGGTAGCGCTGCCCCGAATTACGTCGCCAGTACTCTCATCCAGCAATATTTCGAGGTAGGCGTCGGGGGTCACCGTCAGGTTCATGTTCAGCCGGATGCCCGATAGGTCCACCTGGCCCTGGGCGGCTACCACGGCGGCCCGTCGGGCCTGCTGGCGGCGTGCCGAGTCGGTCAGGTTGCGGTTCACGAAGCGGATGTAGCTGGCCTGCTCGGCTTTGGCGGCGTTATCGAGGGGTAGGGCCAGGCGGGTGCCGGCCTCGGAAGTGGCCTGCACGTCCACCACCAGGTCGTCGGCGGGGCCGCGCACGGTGGCCGTGCCCGTGGCGTAGGCCGTGCCAAAATACAGGTCATTGTCGCGCCGCGTGGTGTGCAGCACCTGAAACTTGCGAAAGCTGGCATTCATACTCAGCACCATATTCTGGAAGCCCTGGTGCCGGATGAGGCCGGTCACGGTACCCAGGTTGCTCTGCGCGTCGCGCAGTTGCACGTTATCAAAGCTAATAGTAGTGGTCGTAAAGCTGATGCGGTCCGCAAAGCGGTAGGTCGTACCCAGGTAGCCGAACGTGAAGCGCCCGTCCGCCACGTCCACCGTGCCGGCCAGGGTAGGGGCGCTGAACAAGCCGCCCAACTGCAAGCTGCCCCGCCCGGTACCGCCCAGGTTTTGCAGAATGCTTTCCAAAAACGGCTGGGCCAGCACCACCGGCGCGTCGTTCAGCTCGCCGGTCAGGTTGAATTGCTGCGTCGCGGAGCCAGGCGCGAGGTAGCCCGTCACGGTCAGTACGCGCTGCTGCTGGCGGGCCACGTCGAGGTTCACCCGCAGCTGGCCGCTGGGGTTGTCCCAGTCGCCGCGCCCCGCCACCTGCCCAATGGGCGTACCCTGGTACACGAGCGAGTCCACGGCCAGCGTGCTGTTGATAGCCAGCTGGTTATAAATACCGCTCACCGTGGCCTGCATATTGAGCCGCCCGCCCAGCCGCTGGCCGATGACCGACGTGAGCGAGGCCAAATCGAAATTTGCTACGTCGAGCTTGAGCGGCGGCTGGTGCGCATCGGGCGAGATAAATCCCTGGGCGCTAATGTGCTCGGCTCCGCTGGTGAGCGTGAAATTTTTCACGTCAAATTCCTTACCCCCCTTGCTGATGCGCACCGAGTTATCGGCTCCAAGCACGTAGTCCTGGTCCAGCAGGTGCAGCGCGCTCTTGCGGAAAACCACTTCCACGGCATCGGGCAAAAAGCCCAGCGCCCCGTTGATGTTGGCCCGGTTGGTAGTGCCGCTCTGGGCCAGCGAAGTCGAGAAGTTGATGTGCTGCTGGTCCCACACGCCTTCCACCACGAACTTCTCGGTGCGGCCCAGCCCCGGCAATACCTGCTGGGCTGAGGTCACGCTGGCCTGCGCCAGCACCTCGGGCTGGTAGGGTAGTTTGGAGGTGGTGAAGTCGAACTCGGTGCCGGCCGTGCGCACTGGCCCGTACCAAATGCTGTCGAACTTACCCCCGAGCTGCAAAATGGACGTTTCATCCTGTCGAAATGAGCCGTCCAAATGGCTGTTATCCGCGATTTGCAGCTCCGGCATAAACAGATTGAGCACGGGATTAATATGCTTCAGCTTGACTTCCAGTTCAATCGCATAAATAGGCAGCTTCACCTGGCGTTTGCGGCGGTAGTAGTCAGCGGTGGCGGCGGCATTACTCTCAAAATTAAGCCGGTACTCGTGCCAGAGCGTGGTGAGGTCGCGCGTCACGGCCGCCACTTCAAAGGTGCCGCCGGCCGTGAGGTCCAGCAATTCCGAGCGCAGCGTCACCTCACGCTGACCCTGGCGGTTGCGGGTGCTGCGCACATCCAGCGTGTCGAGGTCCAGGGTCTGGCCGCGCAGCGCGAAGTGCGAGCCGCGCAGCTCAGCCGAGCCCAGCAGCGAGTCGAGCTGCGTGCCGCGCAGGTTCACCCGCGCCGTGGTGCTCATGGTCAGCGGCACGCCCAGTAGGCCCAGCGTGCCCAGGTTGGCGTGGGCCACCGTGGCCTGCACGTCAATGTGCTGGTGGCGGGGGTCAAGGTTGAAATCGCCGTTGGCGACGAGCCGCACGGCCGGGTCGTCGGCCGTCACTTTACCCTTGAAACCCTGCCCGGCAAAGTCACCGTCGAGGCTTAAATTGTGGTAGCGGTAGCCCCGCAGCCAAATGGCGGGCACCGTTACCACGGCGTGCCCCTTAGCCACCGGCGGTACAAAGCCCGTGCCCTGCACGCGCCCGCTCAGCGTCACGTCCCGGATAACTGACTCATCGCCAATGAACTTACCCAGGTTAAAAGCCGTGCTCTGAATGGTGCCCTCGTACACGGCGTGGTCGAAATCAGTCTTGGTTTTTAGGTTGACATCGGTCGAAATCGCGCCCAGCGCCGTGTCGAAGCTGGCCTTGCCCACGAAGTCGTTGTAGAAGCCCACGAATTCTCCGTTCAGCTTTATCAGCCCCAGCCGCTGCACCAGCTTATTAGCCGAGGGGTTCAGGAAGCGGCGTAAGTCGGCGGCATCCACCTGCGAGGGCCGTAGGTGCAGGTCAATCAAGCTTTCACGCCAGTTGGGCAGGTTGTTGGCCGAGGCGCGGGTGGCCAGAATATGCGTGCGCCGGCCGTAGCGCACGTCCAGGTTCTTCAGCTGGAAGTCGCGCACGTAGCCCTTGGCATCGCCCGAAATGAATACAGAATCCTTCAGCGCCGCCAAATCGGGGGCAAATTTGGCGATGTCGTCGGAGTAAAGCCTGGTCCCACGCAACCGCGCCACCACTCGCATCGAGTCGTTGAAATCCGAGAAATTGCCGAAGCGGTGGTACTCAAACCGCACGAAATTTTGCAGTACCGAGCGTCCCACCCGCAGCTTCAGCCCGCCAAACTCCCAGAAGTGCCGCTGAAAAATAATGTGGGCCGTCAGCTCCTGAATGCGCGTGTGCGAGGGCGTATCCACGAGGCGCAGGCCCGTCACCTGCACGCCCGTGGTGTCGCCGTGGGTAGTCAGGTTGGAGAAGTTGGCGTAGATGCTATCCACCAGCATGTGGCCGTAGTCGACGCTGCGGCCGTAGTGCGGCTTGCGCGGCTCATCCACCAGGTCGCGCACGAAGCGGCCGTTGCGAATAGCTACATCTTGTAGCTGAAAATCAAATAGTTGACTGGTCGTCTTGGTCGTGTCGGGCGGCCCACTCAGGCGCTTGAGCGCCGCCAGAAACTGGTCGAGGGTAGTCGAGTCGGGCTGCCCCGCCACGGTACGCAGCACAAAGCGCGGCTCGGTGAGCGTGAGCGTACCCACGTGCAAATGCCGCGGGTCAAACACCGAAAACAACTTAATATCCGCATCGGCCCTACCCACCCCAAACAGCTCGCCGCCGCGCCGGTCCAGCACCCGCACGCCCTCCAGCAGCACGTGCGAAAACGGCCGCACGTCCACGCTGCCAATAGTTACGGACTGCCCCAGCTTGCGCGTCAGCACATCGGCTACCTCGTGGGCCACGCGCGTTTGCACGCTCGGCACGCGCAGCGCCAGCAAAATGCCGCCCACCACCAGCACCAGTATGATTACTAGCCCAAGCAATATTCGGAGCAGAATACGAAAAGCGCGGCGCACTAAAGAAACGGCGAAAACAAAAGGAGTGAAAAACCCGGACCAGCGGTTACTAACGCAAAGGTGCGGCTTTTCGCACGCAATCGCGGCGCTAACGTACCCAGCTACCCATCGGTTCGCCCGACCTTTGTGGAAACAACCAGCCGCTTGTCCTTGCGAGCATGTTACCGCGTCTTTACTTGATGCGCAACATGCTCGCAAGGACAAACGATATTAATTGCAAATTCAAAAAATGACCCTTCTCGCTATTGAATCCAGCTGCGACGATACTGGCGCGGCAGTGTTCCAAAACGGCCAGCTATTGAGCAACGTGGTGGCCGGCCAGGCCGTGCACGCCCAGTACGGGGGGGTAGTGCCCGAGCTGGCCTCGCGGGCGCACCAGCAGCACTTGCTGCCGGTGGTCGCGGCCGCGCTGCGCCAGGCGGGCCTCACCAAAAACGACCTCGATGCCGTGGCCGTAACGCAGGGGCCGGGCTTGCTCGGCTCCTTATTGGTAGGGAATTTATTTGCCAAGAGCCTGGCGCTGGCTTTGGGCAAGCCGCTGCTGGCCGTGAACCACATGCGGGCGCACATTCTGGCGCATTTTATCCGGGAGCCCAAGCCGGATTTTCCTTTCCTGTGCCTCACCGTGAGCGGTGGCCACACGCAGCTGGTGGTGGTGCGCTCGGCGCTGGAGATGGAAATCATTGGCCAGACGATTGACGACGCGGCCGGCGAAGCATTCGACAAAACGGCCAAGCTGCTTGGCCTGCCCTACCCCGGCGGCCCGCGCCTGGACAAGCTGGCCCAAACCGGTAATCCGCACCGCTTCGCCTTCCCCGAGGGTGCGCTCGATGGCTACAATTTCTCCTTCAGCGGCCTGAAAACGGCGGTGCTCTATTTCCTGAAAAGAGAAACCGCCGCCTACCCCCCCTTTATCGAAGAAAACCTGGCCGACCTCTGCGCCAGCATCCAGCACACCATCGTGCAAACGCTCCTGCGCCAGCTGCGTAAAGCGGCCCAGGCCACTGGCCTGCGCCAGGTAGCACTGGCCGGCGGGGTAGCGGCCAACTCGGGTTTGCGCCAGGGCTTGCAGGCGCTGGCCGCCACCGAAGGCTACTCGGTATTTATTCCCGACTTCGAGTTTTGTACCGACAACGCGGCAATGGTGGGCCAGGCGGCTATTTTTCAGTACGAAGCCGGTGACTTCGCCAGCCAGCTCACCAGCCCCGACCCACGCCTGAAATTGTGAGGGTAGGGGAAGCCATAGCTTGCCGCGCTACCGTATGAATAGCGTTAAAAGGGTAAGCTAAGCTTGCCCTACCCCCTCAATACCTTTACGCCCGCGCCAATTAAATCCGCGGAATCTGCTCCATTTGCAAAATCTGCGAGTTGTATGAAAGACAAAACTCCCGCCAACATCAACATTAAAAACCGCCGCGCCAGCCACGAATACACCTTCCTGGCCAAGTACGACGCGGGGATGATGCTGCACGGCACCGAAATAAAGAGCATTCGCGCCGGCGAGGCCAACCTGCAGGATGGCTACTGCACCTTTGACCACAAGGGCGACCTGTGGGTGCACAGCCTGCGCATAGCGCCCTACGTGCTAGGTACTTACAATAACCACGACGCCATGCGCACCCGCAAGCTGCTGCTGAACAAGCGCGAGCTGAAGCAGCTGGCCGGCAAAATGGACGCCGGCCTCACCATCATTCCGCTCCGCCTGTTCGTGACCGACCGCGGCTTCGCCAAGCTCGAAATCGCGCTGGCCCAAGGTAAAAAGCTTTTCGACAAGCGCGAAGACCTCAAAGCCAAAGACCAGAAGCGCGAAATGGAGCGCTTTATTCGGTAACGAACTGAAACCGTTTGTCATTGCGAGCGCAGCGCGGCAATCGCACCCAAACGAGCGGCGCGGGTATCGTGCTGGTGCGATTGCCGCGCTGCGCTCGCAATGACAAACTATTATTTATATTTAGCCTCCTACCCCCCTTGAACCACGGTATTTGCGGCCTGAGCGCCGTACCCGTCCGCGCCGAGCCGACCGACCGCGCCGAGCTGGTCACCGAATTGCTATTTGGCGAGTGCTACACGGTGCTGCAAACCCAGGGCAGCTGGCTACGCATGGAGGCCGCCGCCGACAATTACCTGGGCTGGATAGATGCCAAGCAGCATCAGCCGGTGAGCCCCAGTTACTTCGCCGCCTGGCGCGCCCAGGACCACCCGCGGGTGCTCGACGTGGTGCAGGTCGTGTCCAGCGCCGAGCGCCGCCAGCCCATCACCCTAGGCTGCCGCCTACCCTTCTTCGACGGCATGACGCTGCAGTTGGGCGATGATAACCCACTGTTTTTCAACGGTACGGCTACCAACCTGGCGCAGTGCAGCCTGCCCGAGCGCCAGTTGGTGGTGCTGCGCAAGATGGGCCAGCAATTTCTAAAGGCACCCTACGTGTGGGGGGGTAAGAATATTTTTGGGGTGGACTGCTCGGGTCTGACGCAGACGTTGTTTGGCCTGGTCGGGATGCAGCTGCCGCGCGATGCGCGCCAGCAAATCGCGCTCGGCGAGCCCGTGGATTTTGTGACCCAGGCCCAGCCCGGCGACTTGGCTTTTTTCGACAATGCCGACGGGGCCATCGTGCACGTGGGCCTTGTGCTGGACGATGGCTTTATCCTGCACGCCTCGGGCGAGGTGCGCCTCGACCCGCTCGACCACCACGGTATTTTTGACCGCGAGCGCCAGAAATACAGCCACAAGCTTCGCCTAATCAAGCGGCTGCTGTAGCGCGAAGTTTCTGCTTTGCGCGCGAGCGTAGAAAGCAGGCGGCACCGGGCGGCGCGAACGACCATGCTCGCGACGCTCGCGCACGAAGTGGAAACTTCGCGCTACTTACCACGCAATAGGCGGCTCGCTGTGCTTCTCCAGCCAGGCGTTGGCCTGGCTAAAAGGCTTGGAGCCGAAGAAGCCGCGGTCGGCGGAATAGGGCGAAGGGTGTGCGGCCTTCAGAATCAAGTGCTTGCTGGCGTCAATCAGCTCCGATTTCTTTTGCGCGTAGGCTCCCCAGAGAATAAAAACCACGTGCGGCCGGCCCGCCGACACCCGCTGAATGACGGCATCCGTAAATTCTTCCCAGCCTTTCTTCTGGTGCGAGCCGGGCGTGGCGGCCCGCACGGTGAGCGTAGCGTTGAGCAATAAAACGCCCTGCTGGGCCCAGCGGTCGAGGTTGCCGTTGGGGGGTAGGGGCGTGCCGGGAATATCGTCCAGCAATTCTTTGAAAATATTTTGTAGAGAAGGTGGCGTGCGTACGCCCTCGTTCACCGAAAAAGCCAAGCCGTGGGCCTGGTTTTTGCCGTGGTAGGGGTCCTGTCCCAAAATCACCACTTTTACTTCCTCAAACGGACAGGCGTCGAAGGCATGAAAAATCTGCGAGCCCAGGGGGTACACGGTGGTGGTGGCGTACTCGCCGCGCACCCAGGCCGTAAGCTTCTGGAAATAGGGTTTTTCAAATTCGGCGGCGAGCACCGGCTGCCAGCTTTCAGCGATTTTAACCATAAGAAAAAAAGTGAAAAAGGCTAAAAGTTAAGACGAGGAATAAACATTTTAGCCAAGCGTTGCTGCTCTCAAACCAAACTTTTACGGATACTGTTGCCCCCGCAACGTAAATTCGCGGGCTATCCTATGCCAACTACTACTACGCAAGGCGTAACCGTCACGGTTACGACCAGTTACCTGCCCGATTATTCCAGCCCTGCCCAGGAGCACTTCGTATTTGCTTATCGTATCGATATTCGAAATGATAGCGAATTTACAATTAAACTCCTGCGTCGACATTGGTACATTTCCGACGCCAGCACTGGCGTGCGCGAGGTGGAAGGCGAGGGCGTGGTGGGCCGCCAGCCCGTGCTGGAGCCCGGCGAGGCGCACCAGTACGTGAGCGGCTGCAATCTCAAGTCGGGGGTAGGCAAGATGCGCGGCACGTACCTCATGGAGCGCCAGGCCAACGGCGAGCAATTCCGGGTTAATATCCCCGAATTCACGCTCATCGTACCGTTTCGGATGAACTGACGAAGCTGTCTGTCCTTGCGAGCCTGCGCAGCAATCGCACCTAAACGACACCCGAACAACTCGTTTCGATGCGATTGCTGCGCAGGCTCGCAAGGACAGACGACCTAGACCCTTGCATCAATTACTAGCTTACTTCCGCCACCAGTTGTTGCGGGCGGGCACGGCCCACGGATTGCACTCACCGTTTGTGTTTGGGCTTTATACTACTGTCATTCGTCACACGGGGGAATTCAGCGCCTACCCCCGCGTGGAGCAGCGCCGCCAGGCGCTGCTGGCCAGCGACCAAGTGCTGGAAGTCACCGACTTTGGGGCGGGCTCGCAGGTGGCCGGGGCGGGCGGACGGCGGCGGGCCGTGCGCGCCATTGCGCGCCACGCGGCTAAGGCACCGCGCCTGGCGCAGCTACTATTTCGGCTCGTCAATCACTTTCAGCCGGCTAACATCCTGGAGCTGGGTACCTCGCTGGGCCTCACCACCGCCTACCTGGCGCTGGCCGACTCGCGGAGCCAGGTGCTCACCTTTGAGGGCTGCCCCAACACGGCCACCGTGGCCCGCGAAACCTTCGCCGAACTAGGCATCCAGAACGTGCGCCTCATTGAAGGCAACCTCGACCAGACGCTACCCGCTACCCTGGCCTCACTACCCGCCCCGCTCGATTTCGCGTTCTTTGATGGCAACCACCGCTACGAGCCTACCCTGCGCTACTTCGAGCAGTGCTTGGCTAATGCGCACGAAGGCAGCGTGTTCGTGCTGGATGATATTCACTGGTCGGCCGAGATGGAGCGGGCCTGGGCGGCCATAAAAGCCCACCCGGCCGTGACCGTGACCGTGGATTTATTCTACGTCGGGCTGGTTTTTTTTAGAAAGCAGCCAAAGCAGGATTTCTGGCTGCGGTACTGAGCAATTATGGGAGAAGTGCCGCGCTAGCTGCACGGCAGGCGCGCCTGTTATGGCTCACGCATCCAACCCGTTAAGCGCCACGTCGCCGGCGGGCCGCACGGCTTCGCGCAAGCGGGTGAGGCGCTGCAAGAGGCCTTCGAGCTGGTCGAGGGGTAGCATATTGGCCCCGTCGGAGAGGGCGGTGGCGGGCGTGGGGTGAGTTTCGATGAACAGGCCGTCGGCCCCCACGGCGATGGCGGCCTTAGCGATGGTTTCGATGAGAGCGGGCTGGCCGCCCGTGACGCCGCTGGCCTGGTTGGGCTGCTGCAAGGAGTGCGTTACGTCCATGACCACCGGCACGCCAAACTGGCGCATGGCGGGCAGGTTGCGGAAGTCCACCACCAATTCGCCGTAGCCGAACGAGTTGCCGCGCTCAGTAAGGATAACGTGTTCATTGCCTGCGCTCTGTACTTTTTCCATTGCCCAGCGCATGGCCTCGCCGCTCAAAAACTGACCTTTCTTGATATTGACCACTTTGCCAGTTTTGGCGGCGGCTACTAGCAGCTCGGTCTGCCGGCAGAGGAAGGCCGGAATTTGCAGCACGTCCACAAATTCGGCGGCCAGGGCGGCTTCCGTTGACTCGTGAATGTCGGTGACGGTAGGCACCCCGATTTCGCGCCCCACTTTTTGCAGAATGCGCAGCGCCGTTTCGTCGCCGATGCCCGTGAACGAGTCGGCCCGCGAACGATTGGCCTTGCGGTACGAACCCTTGAAAATATAGGGAATCTGGAGCTTATCGGTCATGTGCTTGATGCGCTCGGCGATGCGCAGGGCCATGTCTTCGCCCTCAATGACGCAGGGCCCGGCCATCAGAAAAAACTGGCCGGAGTTGGTATTGCGGAAGTGGGGTAGGGCGCGGGCGAGGGAGGTAAGCATCAGTGAATGGGCGAATGGCTGAATGAGTAAATGACTGACTGTTATTGCCAGCAGCGCGAAGCAATGACGAGCGTTTTATTGCTTTTGCAGGCAAATAAACAGCTCACGGCCGGCCCGCGCGGGTAGGGAGTTATGCGCCGTATCAAAGTAGACAAACTCAAAATACGGCTCAAAATACGTCCGGTACTCGGCGCGGGTACCGCCGAAGGGCGGCTCGGTGGCCCCGGCAAACTCGGTATCGAAGAGCAGGCCGACCAGCTTGCCGCCGGGGCGCAGCAGCGCGGCGCACTGCCGGGCGTAGGCGGGCCGCAGGCCGGGGGCGAGGGCGCAGAAGAACGTCTGCTCAATGAGCAGGTCAAACGGCGGGGCAGGGGGTAGGGCAAAAAAATTGACCAGCCAAAGGTTTTCCGGGGGAAAATCGGGCACGCGGGTGGCCAGTGCGGCCAGCGGCTCGGGAGCTAGGTCGGCTACTACCACGTGGCGGAAGCCTAGGCGGTGCAGGTACTCGGCCTCGTAGGCGCGGCCGGCCCCCGGAATCAGGATGCGCGGCTGCTGACTGACAAGCAGTTGGTCGAAGTAGGTGCGCAGGGGCGGGGTAGGGCGGCCGGCATCCCAGCCGGCGCGGCCGGGGGTGGCGTAGCGAGCCTGCCAATAGGCCGCATCGAAGGGCGGAAAAACCGTTTGCACAAGAGTAAAGTATAACGCGGACCGAGGTTGGTAACAAAAAACCCCTATTTTTACCCGCGGCAAAGGTAGGCAAGAGCCTGACCGGCCGCATTTTTTGCCTATTTTTTCGCCATCTTTCATCCACCAGCCCCCCCTTTTTATGGAGCCCAAACAGGAATATCCCGAACCCCGCCAGAACAACAGCCGCGTCCTTTTATGGGTAGCGCTCGTGCTCGTGCTGCTTGGTATTAATGGGGTTCTATTCTATCTGAACTCACAGAAGAAGACTGAAAATGAGCAGCTTACTACTGAAGTGCAAGCCAAGGATAGCAAGCTGCAAGCCCAGATAAAGGAATACGAAGACCTGAAAGCCAGCTACGAGCGCCAGAGCCAGGACCTGCAAAAGCTGGGTATGAGCAACGATTCGCTCAACTCGCGCATTGCGGGCATCAATGCCGACTTGCTCAAGCTGCGCGCATTCAAAGCGGGGTCGTTTTCGGTGGCCCAGCAGCGCCTGTTCAAGCAGCGGGCGCAGAACCTGGAAGGCCAGCTGCGCAAAAAGGATGAGGAAATTGCCGAGCTGAAGAAGTCGAACGAGAACCTCTACACCGAAACTACGACCCTCAAGGAGCGGCAAAACAAGCTGACTGACACCATCAGCACCATCGCCAAAACCAACCGCGACCTGAGCGATAAGGTAGGTGTAGCTTCTCGCATTCAGGCCAATAACATCCACGTAAGCGTGCTCAACAAGCGCGATAAGGAGAAAGACGACGACAAGGAGGAGTTCAAGGCCCGTAAGGTGGACCGCGTGAAGGTGGCCTTCGGCCTGGCCCGCAACGACGTGACGCCCAAGGATACGAAGACCGTCTATATGCGCATTCTGGAGCCCGACGGCGCGGCCCTCTACAATCTGAGCACGGGTGGCGGCACGTTCACCGTGGATGGCCAGGAAGCGTTCTACACCATGAAGCAGGACGTAGTATTTGATAACACCAAGCAAGCCCTCAACTTTGTGTACGCCAAAGGCGGCGACTACAAAACCGGCCAGTACACGGTAGAGCTGTACGAAGGCGGAGCCCTGATGGGCAAAAGCAATTTCACGCTGAAGTAAAGCGTGTTAGCCGCTTAACGTAAGTAGAACGTCATGCTGAACGAAGGGAAGCATCTTAGTCGCATCATTGAATGAAGCGGCCAAGATATTTCCCCTCGTTCAGCATGACGTTCTTTTTTAATCATCTTGTTTTTTGGTGCGCCTACCCCCTCCCTTTATGCCTACTCAAGCATTGCTGAGCTGGAGCGGCGGCAAAGACTCGGCGCTGGCCTTGCACTACGCCCGGCGCGACCCGCGCTTCTGCGTGGCGCACCTGCTCACGAGCGTGAATGCCCATTACGGGCGCGTGTCGATGCACGGCGTGCGGGTGGCGCTGCTCGAAGCGCAGGCGGCGCGCATTGGTCTACCCCTCACGCAGATACGCCTGCCCGAAGCGCTCTCGATGGCGGAGTACGACGCGGCGCAGCAGGCCACGTTCGCGGGCCTGCGGGCGCAAGGCGTGGCGACGGCTTTTTACGGCGATATTTTTCTGGAAGACCTGCGGGCCTACCGCGAACAGCAGTTGGTGCGGGCGGGGCTGCGCGGCGAGTTCCCGCTGTGGCAGCGGCCGGGCGCGGAGCTGCTGCGCGAGTTGCTGGACCTGGGCTTTCGGGCCATCATCGTGTGCGTGAACGAGCGCTGGCTCGACGCCAGCTTTTGCGGGCGGCTGCTCGATGCTGATTTTCTGCGCGACCTGCCGCCCGGCGTGGACCCCTGCGGCGAAAACGGCGAGTACCACAGCTTTGTGTTTGACGCGCCGTATTTCAGCGCGCCCATTCCGTTTGAGAAGGGTGAGCTGGTGCGCCGCCCCTACCCCACGCCCGCCGGTAGCCCATTGGCCGGGGCCGCTTTCTGGTACCAGGACCTGCTGTCAATAGAGTAGGACAAGCGGAAGCCTACCCTACACGTTTGCCGGCAAGCTAAAGCTTGCCGCTTGGTGCCGACTTTTGCCGCCTACCCCTTTGCCGTTCCTTCGCTTGCTTGCTAAAAAATACTTGTGGCTGCTGTTGCTGGCGGCCCCGCTGCTGGCTCCGGCGCAGCGCCGCCCGGCTGGTCGGCCGGCACTGCGCCGGGCGGCCCCTACCCCCCGTAAAACTGCCAATGTGGGCCAGTCGCCCGCCTTTTTACGCTACTTGCACTCAAGCTGGGTGGATAGCCTGATGCGCGTGCTCACGCCCCGGCAGCGGGTAGCGCAGCTGTTTATGGTAGCCGCGTATTCCAACAAGCCCGCCATTTACCAAGACTCGATTTCGGCGCTTATCCGCGATTACGGCATTGGAGGAATGATATTTTTCCAGGGCGGGCCGGTGCGGCAGGCGCGGCTGCTGAACCGCTTTCAGGGCGAAAGCCGGGTGCCGCTGCTGGTGGCGATGGACGGCGAGTGGGGTGCGGGCATGCGCCTCGACAGCGTGCCGCGCTTTCCGTTTCAGATGAGCCTGGGCGCGGTACCGCGGGCCGATTCGGGGCTGATTTACGACATGGGCCGCGAGGTGGCGCGGCAGTTTCGGCGGCTGGGCATGCAGGTCAATTTTGCGCCGGTGGTGGACGTGAATAACAACCCTGCCAACCCGGTTATCGGCTTCCGCTCGTGGGGCGAAAACCCGGCCGAAGTAGCGCGCCTGAGCCGCCTCTACATGCGCGGGATGCAGGACGCGGGCATTCTGGCCGTAGCCAAGCACTTTCCCGGCCACGGCGACGTGTCGGCCGATTCGCACCTGGCCCTGCCGCTGGTGAGCGCCAGCCGCGCTCGGCTCGACTCGCTGGAGCTGCCGCCCTTTAAAAACATGATTGCCAATGGCATCGGGGGCATGATGGTGGCGCACCTCGACGTGCCCGCCCTGGACACGGCGCGCGGGCCGAGCACGCTGTCTAAAACTATTGTGACGGGCTTATTGCGTCAGCAGCTGGGTTTTCGGGGGGTAGTGTTCACTGATGCCATGAACATGAAGGGCGTGATTGCCAAAACGCCCACCGGCGAGGCCGAGGTGCGCGCCTTGCTGGCCGGCAATGACGTGCTGGAATTCAGCAAGAACGTGCCCGTGGCCCTGGCCGCCGTGCTGGCCGCCGTGGACAGCGGCCGCATCGCGCAGGCGCGCATTGACGCGAGCTGCCGCCGCGTGCTGGCCCTCAAGCAGTGGGCTGGCTTGCGGGAGTATCAGCCCATAAAAGAGCACAATTTAATTGCCGACCTCGACCCGCCGCACGCCCGCTACCTCAGCCACCGGCTGATGGCGCACAGCCTCACGCTGCTGCGCAACCAGGGAAATATTCTGCCCTTGCAGCGCCTCGATACCTTGCGGCTGGCCACGCTAGTGCTGGGCGGCGAGCCGGCCGATACCACTGATTTTCAGCGCGCCGTGGCCGACTACGACGCGCAGGCCGGCCACTTTCACCTGCCCACCGCGCCTACCCTCGACGAGCTGATGGATATCCGCGCCCGGCTCTTTGGCTACGACGTGGTGCTGGTGGTGCTGCAAAACCTGGGCCGCCTGCCGGCCACCAATTTCAATATCTCGCCCGAAGCCAACCTGCTGCTGCGCGAGCTGACCAAGCCCGGCCAGCGGGTGATTCTCAGCATCTTCGGCTCGGCCTACGCGGCGGCCAAGGTGCGCGACCTTGACCGGACCAGCGCCGTAGTGATGGCCTACCAGGACAGCCCCGACGCGCAGACGCTGGCGGCGCAGCTCATTTTTGGAGGGGTAGGGGCCGTTGGGAAGTTACCGGTGTCGGTGGCGAATGAGCTGCCCGCCGGCTTTGGCCTGATGACCCAGCCCGGCCTGCGCCTGGCCTACGCCCACCCCGAGGACGCGAATATGGATAACCGCCTGGAGGCGCGGGTAGATAGTATTATGGCCCAGGCGCTGGCCGCCCGCGCCACGCCGGGCGGGCAGGTCCTCATCGCCCGGCGGGGGGTAGTAGTGTTGCGCAAAAGCTACGGCGTGCAGGCTTTCACTTCATCTCCTAGTGCCCTTTCTCTTCGGGAGAAGGGGCTAGAGGTTGGTATTCTGAACGGGCGCGCCGTTCAGAATACCAACCTCTACGACCTTGCTTCGCTCACGAAGGTGCTGGCAGCCACGCCTGCCCTGCTCAGGCTGCAAGCACAAGGCAAATTCAGCCCCGACAGCACGCTGGGCCAGTTGTTTCCATTTTTGAGAAAAACCAACAAGGCGGGCCTGCCGATGCGTGCCGTGCTGGCGCACCAAGCCGGCCTGCCCGCCGGGCTGCCGTTCTGGAAAGCCTTTGCCAAGCCCGATAGCAGCCTGCGGCGCGCCTGGTTTCGGGCCGATTCGTCGGCGCGGTTTCCGCTGCCGGTGGCGCGGGGGCTGTGGGGTAGCCGCCGGCTGCCCGGTTGCCTCTACCGGCAAATCGGGGCCGCGCCGCTGCTCGCTCAGCCCGGCTACGTGGATTCTGACTTGTCGTTTTACCTCTATCCCGAATTGGTGCTTCGGCGCACGGGGCAATCATTCGCGCGGTTTTTGGAGCAGGAGGTGTACCGGCCGCTGGGCTCGGGGCTGCGCTTCCGGCCGCTGCACACCGCTTCGGCGGGCCGCATTGCGCCCACCGAGTACGACTCGCTGCTTCGGCGGCAGCTGCTGCGCGGCTACGTAGATGACGAGGGCGCGGCGCTGCTGGGCGGCGTGTCGGGCCACGCGGGCTTGTTTGGCTCCAGCAACGATGTGGCGCAACTGGCCCAAACCTACGCCTGGGGCGGGCGCTACGGCGGCCAACAGCTGTTTGATAAAAATATTCTGGCCGACTGGGTGCGCCCGCAGCTGCCCGGCAACCCCCGTGGGCTGGCCCTCGACCGTGCCCGTCCGGGGGCGGAAAACACCGCGCCCGGCGCGTCGGCCGGCAGCTTTGGGCACTCGGGCTTCACGGGTACATACTTCTGGGTAGACCCCGAAAAGGAGCTGGTCGTGGTGGTGCTGACCAACCGCGTGAACCCCTCGTGGCGCAACCAAAAGTTAAGTGAGCTGCGCGTGCGAACCCAGATTCAGCAGGCGGCGCTGGAGGCACTGCGGTAGGGTAGGGGATTTCGCGGAAATCACTACGTGTGGCAACCCGCTCAACGCCTACCCCCACCCTTGCTCGGCCACCAGCCAGCGCATGGCTTCGGCCTCGGTGATGCACTGATTCATGCGAAAAGACTCGTGGTGAGCGTAGGCGGTTGGCTCGGGCACGAGGCCATCCTGCTGAAATTCCTGGCGCAGGCCGGGAGCCATAAAGTAGACCAGGCGCACGGGCGCACCCAGCTCGCGCACGGCCTGAGTGTAGTACGTATCGAGCAGCCAGGCCAGGGTAGCGGGCGCGCTGCGGCCCCGCCGCCGGATGTCGAGCAGCCAGTAGCGAGCCTCAAAGTGGTGGGCGGCGGCCAGCAGGTCGGCGTAGTCGCGCAGGGCTTCGGCCTCCGTTACGGGCCGGAGCCAGCGGCCCACCAGCACCCGAAAATCGGGTTGGTAGCTGATTTCGAGGTGTTCGGAAGCAGTATAGAGTTGGGGCATGAGAACCGTAGTCTTAGTCAACCACGCGGGTACTTTTTAGCTGGCCTAACGAATGGCGCGCGCGAAGTGTTCGGGCGGCGGCAAAAGAGGCGCGGGGGTAGGGCGATGCGCCCGCCCGCTGCTATCTTCCGGCTCCCATCCAATTTTCTGCCCTACCCCCGCTCATGCTCGGACTTATGATGCAAACGCCCCTGCGCATCGCGGGGCTCATCGAACACGCTGCCAAGTGGCACGGTACCACCGAAATTGTGTCGCGCCTGCCCGAAGGTGGCCCGCTGCACCGCTACACCTACGCCGCCGCCCACCAGCGCGCCAAGCAGCTAGCCAACGCGCTGACTAAGTTGGGAATAACGAATGGCGACCGGGTGGGCACCCTGGCCTGGAATACCCACCGGCACTTTGAGCTGTACTACGGCATCTCGGGCCTCGGGGCGGTGTGCCACACCATCAACCCGCGGCTGTTTCTGGAGCAACTGGTATATATTATCAACCACGCGCAGGACCGGCTGCTGTTCTTCGACCTCACCTTCCTACCCCTCGTTGAGAAGCTGGCCCCGCACTGCCCCACGGTGGAGCAGTGGGTGCTTATGGCCGGCTCCGAGCACTTGCCCGCCGGCTTGGCCCTACCCGGCCTGGCCAGCTACGAAAGCCTGCTGGCCGCCGAAAGCGCTGATTTTGACTGGCCTACGTTCGATGAAAACACGGCCTCGTCGCTCTGCTACACCTCCGGTACCACCGACGAGCCCAAGGGCGTACTCTACTCGCACCGCTCCACGTTGCTGCACAGCTACGCCGCCTCGCTGCCCGACTGCTTCAACTGCGGCGCGCGCGATGTGATTCTGCCCGTCGTGCCCATGTTTCACGTCAATGCCTGGGGCGTGCCCTACCTGGCCCCGCTCAACGGCTGCAAGCTGGTGCTGCCCGGCCCCGCCCTGGATGCGGCCAGCCTCTACGAATTGTTTGAGAGCGAAGGCGTTACGTTCTCGGCCGGCGTGCCCACTATCTGGTTTGGCCTGCTAAACTATATGCGCGAAGGCCAACGCAAATTTTCCACCTTGCGCAAGATGATAGTAGGCGGCGCCTCGTGCCCGCCGGCCTTGCTGCGGGCGTTCGATGAGGAGCTGGGGGTAGAGATTCGCCACGCCTGGGGCATGAGCGAAACCTCGCCGCTCGGAACCATCAGTACTCTCAAAGCCAGTCAGCTGACTTTGCCCGAGGAGGCGCAGTTCTTCCTGAAAATCAAGCAGGGCCGGGTTATTTTCGGCATTGATATGGAAATCGTGGATGGGGCCGGCCAGCCCTTGCCCCACGACGGCGTGGCTTTTGGCGACCTATTGGTGCGCGGGCCATTTGTGGCGAGCGACTACTTTGGCGCGGTGCCCGGCCAGCTCACGGCCGACGGCTGGTTTCGGACCGGCGACGTGGCGACCATTGACAGCGAGGGCTTTATGAACATTACCGACCGCTCGAAGGACGTGATAAAATCGGGCGGCGAGTGGATTTCGAGCATCGACCTCGAAAACCTGGCCATCGCCCACCCCGGCATCGCCGAGGCCGCCGTTATCGGGGTGCCGCACCCCAAGTGGAGCGAGCGCCCGCTGCTCATCGCCGTGCGCAAGCCCGGCCCCGAGGTGACGGCCGCCGAGCTGCTGGCCTTTCTGGACGGTAAAATCGCCCCCTGGTGGCGGCCCGACGCCGTAGAGTTTGTGGATTCCCTACCCCACACGGCTACCGGCAAGCTGCTCAAGACGCAATTGCGCAAGGATTTTGCGGGGTATGAGCTGAAGTAGGTGTGAGTCGCGTCTCCTTACTAAAATTTTATGTAAACTCGTCTGTCATTGCGAGCAACGCGAAGCAATGACAGACGAGTTTGTGGATACTTCACCTCTTTCCATGAAAAAAGTCCTGCTGGCCCTGCTGGCATTCGCCGGTCCCGCGCTCACGGCTACGGCGCAAGCCCCCGCCCCGCCCCCCGACCGCGATGGCACCACCCGCTACGCCGCCGCCAACCGCGCCCTACCCCCCCCGCAGCCCGCAAGGCCCCGCGTGGTGCTGCTGGGCAACTCCATCACCGATATTTGGCCGGGGGCCGACCCGACGTTTTTCGCGGGTAAAACCTACGAGTACGTGGGTCGCGGCATCGGGGGCCAAACCACGCCGCAAATGCTGGTGCGCTTCCGGCAGGATGTGCTGGACCTGCACCCGGCCGTGGTCGCTATCCTGGGCGGCATCAACGACATCGCCCAGAATACCGGCCCCTACGAGCCCGATGCTACGCTCAACAATATCAAGTCGATGACCGAGCTGGCGCAGGTGCACGGCATCCGGGTTATCCTGTGCTCGGTGCTGCCAGCCTATAACTTCCCCTGGCGGCCGGGCCTGGAGCCCGCCCCCAAAGTGCTGGCCCTCAATCAGCAGCTCAAAGCCTACGCCGCCCAGCAGCACGCCACCTACCTCGACTACCACTCCGCGATGGCCGACAGCCGCCAGGGCCTACCCCCCAACCTGGCCAAAGACGAGGTGCACCCCACCCTGGCCGGCTACCGCATGATGGAGCCGCTGCTGGCAAAGGCGGTGGCCGAGGCGCTGAAGTAATGGCGCGGGGAAACCTCACCCCTGGCCCCTCTCCAAAAAGAGGGGGAGCCTAACGGTTCTAAATGGCGCATAACCGGTGTCTCCCCTTTTTGGAGAGGGCGCCGGGGGTGAGGTTTTTCCGCGCCGCCTACCCCCATAAAAAAGCCCCGCTGGCACGCGCCAGCGGGGCTCTGCAATTTATCCCAAAATCTCTACTGCCCGCCCTGTTGTAAATAAGGCGCGAGCACCTCATACGCCTTTTTGGCGCGGGCCTCGTCGTGGATCTGGGCGGCCGCCTGGTACACGCTCTGCAAGGTGAGCAGGTACTGGCGCTGCGAGTCGTCGAAGAGCGCGGCGTCGTGGGTCTGGTAGTAGCTCAGGGTGTTGATGCTGCGGGTCGTGAGCTTGTCCAGGATGGCATTGGCCTTTTCTTTTTCGCCCACCGCGTAGAGCACCGGCACCAGCTGCGGGGTGTAATAGTCGAAAGGAATGGACTTGTCGGGCATCACGGCCAGGCACTTGTTGGCCACTTCTTTGGCTTTGGCCAAGTCGCCGGCGGCGACGTAGGCATTGGCGAGGCGGGCAAACTTATCGCGGTAGTTGGCCGGGAAGCGTAGGTTGTTTTCGTCGTAGAAAACGTTGGCGTCATCCAGGCCGCGGTACCGGAACTTGTTCATTAAGTCGTCGTAGCAGATAGATTTCTCGATGTACCCCTCGTCGGCGCGGCGGTCGTAGTGCGGGTCGCGCAGCGGCAGCAGGCGGTAGGCCATGCCTTCGAGCTGGAAGTAAGGCTGCAGGTTCATGTAGTCCGACGGGGCCACCGTGGAGCTGAAGTAGATGGGCCGCTTCCAGTTGTTGGTGGCAATCATGTCCAGAATCACCAGGTTTTTCTTCTCAATGGCGCGCTTACCCATGCTCCAGTCGAGGTGGTCCACCAGCTGGTTTTCGCGGTCCTTCGGAATGATGCCCAGCTTTTTGACCGCCGTGGTATCCACGTTCAGATAAAACTTGGGGGTAGGGAAGGTCATCGTGGAGTAGTTGCCCTCGGTGTACTTGAGCAGCGGGCTGGCCTGCCCCACGAGACTGATGAACTGCTTGAGGTCCAGGCTGTCCACCGATGGGTTGGGCGAGAAGGGCAGCACGTCGTTGTTGCCCTGCGCGTAGGTCGCGTCGCTCATCGAAATCGGCAGCGGTTGCGAGAGGTAGGCCCGGCGCTTCATCTGCTGGATGTACCAGTCGGTGTTCAGGTAGGAGAGCACGGCCACGCGCACGTCGGTGCGCACGCCTTCCACCTCCTGCAAGTACCAGAGCGGGAAAGTGTCGTTGTCGCCGTTGGTAAATAAAATGGCGTCCGGCGCGCAGCTATTGAGCAGGTTGCGGGCCGAATCTACCGAGTTGTAGCGACCCGAGCGGTTGTGGTCGTCCCAGCCCTGCGCCAACAGGATAGTTGGCGAAATCAAACCCAGCAAAATGGCCACCGTGGCGCGGGCATTCTCGGCCTTGAGGGCGCTGGCCAGTAACTGGCCCAGGCCAATTACGCCCAGCCCAATCCAGATGGCAAACGCGAACGTGGCCCCGCAGAAGGTGTAGTCGCGCTCGCGCGGCTCGATGGGCGGCTGGTTCAGGTACACCACGATGGCGATGCCCGTAAACAGGAATAGCAATCCTACCACCAGTGCGTCGTGCCCGCGCCGCCGCACCTGCACAAACAAGCCTATTAGCCCCAGAATGAGCGGAATAGCGTAAAAATTATTGTGTGCAAAGCTGCCGCCAATGCGGTCGGGCAGCGTGCTTCTGGCCGGGCTGAGGGGCGTAACGACGCCCGCCTGCTGCACGTCGGACTCGCGCCCCACGTAGTTCCAGAAGAAATAACGCCAGAACATGTGCCCAATCTGGTACCGGAACAAAAAGCCCAGGTTCTGGCTCATCGTGGGCTTCACGCCTTCCTGCAAGTCGGGCACCCATTTCTTATACTCCTGAATATGACCGGGGTCGTAGCTATACAGGCGGGGGAGGAGCATCTTGTCGGCATCGGCGTAGCCGGGCTCCTGCGCGCGGGGCAGCACCTCCATATACCGGCCCTTTTCGCGCTTATAGCGCGGCGCGCCCTCCTCGTAGTGGTCGGGCTGCGCATTGAACTGCGGGCCGTAGAGCAGCGGCCGCGAGCCGTACTGCTCGCGCTTGAGGTAGCTCACAAAGCTTAGCACGTCCTCGGGGTCGTTCTCGTTGATGGTAGGGTGAAACGACGAGCGAATGGGCACAATCAAATACGTCGAGTACCCAATCAGGATGAACACGAAGCACAGCATAGCCGTGTTCAACAACTGGCTGCGGCGCTGGTACGAGAGCCGGAAGCCGAACCAAATCAACCCCGCAAACAGCAGCAGGAAGATAACCAGGCCCGAATTGAAGGGTAGGCCCAGGGTATTGATAAAAAACACCTCGAAGCCGCCCGCCAGCGTCGGTAGCCCCGGAATGATACCCACTAGCACCGAGCCCACAATAACCAGGCTGATAACCAGCGTCAGCAGGCCGCCCACTACGGTCGGATTGGCCGAGCGGCGATAGTAGTAGATGAAAGCCAGCGCCGGCAGCGCCAGCAGGTTCAGCAAGTGCACCCCGATGCTGAGGCCGATAACGTAGGCAATGAGGATGAGCCACTTATCGGAATCAACTTCCGTGGCGCGCTCTTCCCACTTCATCATTATCCAGACCACGGCGGCCGTGCACAGGCTCGACATGGCGTAGACCTCACCCTCCTCGGCGTTGAACCAGAACGAGTCGGAGAACGCGAACGAGAGCGCACCCACTACCCCCGCGCCCAGAATCAGCAGCGTCTGGTAGCTGGTAGGCTCGGGCGTCTCGGTTTCAAACTCGCTGCGCGCCACCAGCAGCTTGCGCCCCAGCCGGGTAATAATCCAGAACAGAAACAGTACTGTAAACGAGCTGCTGAGGGCTGAAAGGGCATTTATCAGCACCGGCACCTTGGTGGTATCGCCGAAGCTGAGCAGCGAGAGCAGCCGCCCCAGAATAAGGAAAGTAGGCGCGCCCGGCGGGTGCGGCACCAGCAGCTTGTAGGAGCAGGCAATGAACTCGCCGCAGTCCCAGAACGAAGCCGTGGGCTCCAGGGTAAGCAAAAAAACGACGGTAGCGATGGCAAATACCACCCAACCGACCAGGTTATTCAACCGTTGAAATGAACGCATACGGGGCGAGAAGGGCCGGCTGCCGCGGCCCAACGCCGCCGCCGCTCAGCCAGAGAGAAATTCCGGTATAGCTAAACCGTTGCCACCCGGCAACAAGCCCCCAAAAGTAGGCATTATCCGCCGAGGGTTGCAGGGCAGAAAAGAAAGCGCTTAAAAACGCTGGTTGTCATTGCGAGCGTAGCAAAGCGGAGCGCGGCAATCTTTCCTGCTCGTTGGGTTAGTAACCTGACGTGAAGGAAAGATTGCCGCGCTTCGCTTTGCTACGCTCGCAATGACAACCAGAATGTTACAGCAGCGTCAGCCGGTTGGTGCTTACGGCCTTGTCATTCACCAGCAGCGAGCAGAAGTATAGGCCGGCCGGCAGGCCCGTCACGTCGAGGGGCAGGCCATTGGTAGCTAAGGCCAGGGGTAAGGGTAGCAGGCGCACTTCGCGGCCGAGCACGTTGCTCAGGCGCAGCTTGTAGTCGGGCCCATGCTGGGCCGACAGCTGCACCGTAAGCAACCCGCGAGCCGGGTTCGGAAATAAAGTCAGCGCCGGAGCAGTCTGGAAGGGTAGGCCCGTCTGCCAGGGGGCAATGGCCAAGCCCTGTCCACCATTGTTTACTACCCCCACGTGCGGGGTCAGGCCCAGGGCGCGGGTGCTGCCGGGCAACACCGCCAACGCGGCCAAAAAGACGGACAAGGCAAGGGTAGTAACGCGCATGGGTCGGGTAGGAAAAGGGCGGGCAGCCGCAACTGCTTGGCAAGATACTAAAGTATTAGTGTTCAAGCCATGAATACAAGCTCCGTGTCGGACTAGAAGTTTCGCAGCGCGAAGGAAAATCATCCCTGGCAGTTTTGCGGCACGGCGGGAAATTCGCCCGTCATTACTTAATGCGCAACACACTCGCAAGGATGGGCTATTATCACCGCACCCGCACTACCCCCGCGCCGCTCACCGAGCGGTACTCGCCGTTGTACATGGCCTCGGCGCTCACTGGCCCCAATTTAAAAGTGCCCTTGCTCACGGCGCGGGCCAGGTAGGCGAAAAGCTTGACCTGGGGCGTAGCGGTGGTGAAGATGTTGAGGCGGTCGTCGCGCACGTCGAGGTAGTCGGGCTGGGTCAGATTGGGGAGGGTAGGGAGGTCGCGCTGCACGCCGAGGCGCGGGTTCTCGATTTCGAGGCCGGCGGGTAGCAGGTCCGTGATGGCTACGTTCTTGACCTCACCGGCCGCGTCGCCGCTTTGCAGCGCGATAACGACTAGCACCAAATCATTCTGCTTGAACGTGCTTTGCGCCAGCGTCTTGCCGTCGCGGGTGGCGAAGAAGCGACGCACCTTGAGGTAGTGGTCTTCCTCGGCCACGCGGCCACTGGCACTCACGCCCTGCTCTTGCCAGAAGTAGTAGAGCGCCCCCGCGCCGCTCGGCTGCACGCGCACGGTGCGGTTGGCCACGTTGTTCACGGCCAGGTCTTTACCCGTGAATTTGCCGATGAGCTTGCCGTCGGCTAGCAGGTCGGCCACGGCGGTGCTGGCTTGGGCGCGGCGCGCTATTTTGCCCAGTGCCAGCAGGGAGAAGGCCCGTTCCTGGGTGTTGAGGTAGGGCGCGTCGTGTACCTGCCGGCTCAGCTGCCGGGCGATGGCGTTTACCTGTGGGTTGGTGGGGTCGGCGCTCAGCAAGGCGTTGAGGGCCAGCGCCTCGTCGCGGATGGGCGAGGCGAACGAGCCGCCCAGCTCGCGTTGTGCCCGCTCCGTGGCGAACTGCCGGGGTAGGGCTTCCTGGAAGGCTCGCTGCTGGCCGCCCAGCGCGTAGGTGCAAGCCAGCAGGAAGCGCGCATCGGGCGTGAGCAGCGGCCGGTTGGCCTTGTAATAATTCAGGGCCACGGCATCCTGGCGGCCGGCCAGGGCCAGCACGTAGAGCGAGTAGGCGATTTCGCGCGGGGCGATGATGCGCTCGCGGGCAATGTTATTGACGTCGAAATACTGGTACTTCTCCGTTTCCCGCTTCTTGAGGCGCAATTGCAAGTATTGCAGCGTCTTATCCAGAGTATTCTGGTTCACGGTGAAGCCGGCCTGCTTGGCTTCGAGCAGAAAATGCGCGGCGTAGGCGGTGGCCCACCAGTTGTCGTAGTCGCCGCCCGGCCAGTAGCTGAGGCTGCCGTTGTAGAGCTGCATACTCTCGATTTTGCGGATGGCCTCCTGCACGTTATAGTTGGGGTTGTAGCGCTGGGCCTTGGCCGCCGCGCCGGTTTGCTGCCGCAGCGTGGCCGCCAAATCGCCGAAATACAGCTGCGGAAACGCGGCCGACACGGTTTGCTCCAGGCAGCCGTAGGGGTATTCGAGCAGGTAGTTCAGGTCTTTGGCAAAGGCCGTGAGCGGCGAGCGGCTGAGCACCAGCTTGCTGCGCAAGGTGCTGGGTAAGAAGTCGGTGCGCAGGTTGAGCGTGGCCGGCGCGGCGGCCGTGGCCTCCCCGCTGCCCGTGCGCGAAGCCAGCGGCGCAGCCGGGCGGATGGGGATTTCGGTGGTTTCAGAGAATATTTCCGTGGTGCCTTTTACACCAGTTACTACAATCTTGATGGTGCCATTGCCGATAGTTTTGGCACCAATGTGAAAAAAAGCCTGTGCCTCCGCATTAGGTTTCAAAGGCAGATTCCAAGCCCCTACCTGAGTCTTATTAGGTTCTTCACCTATAATAGATAGCAACGGTTCAGCCGAAATTAGTGAGCCACTAACCTGCTTGGTGACTTTAACAAACATGGCTTTCCCCGTCGTATTCGTCAGCGTCACCGGCACGTCAATCGTATCGCCCGGCGACATGAACCGGGGTAGGGCGGTGCTGATAACCACCGGGTCGGCCACGCGCATCGTCTGCTCGGCGTTGGCGAAGGCGTCGTCTTTGTAGGCCACGGCCATCACGCGCAGCGCCCCGCTGAACTGCGGCACGCGCACCCGGTAGCGCACCAGGCCGGCGGCATCGGCGGTGAGGATACCGCTCCATTTAGCCACCAGCTTCACGCGGCGGCTGGGCACGGGCGAGGCGCGGCGGGCCATCTCGGCCGCGTCGCCGCCGCTGCTGCTGCTGCCCAGCTCGGGCAGCAGAAACGGGTACACGTCGAAGGCGCTCACTTCGAGCGCCCGTTTCTGGTAGAAGTAGCCGTAGGGGTCAGGCGTCTGGTAGTTTTTGCGCTGCAAAATGCCCTCGTCCACCACCGCCAGCGTCACCTGAGCCCGTGGAGCAGTACGCACCTCAATGGTCTGGAAGGTCTGCGAACGGCTGAGCGCGGCCACCGCCAGGGTGAGAGGCAGGTGGGCGCCGGGCTTCTCCACGGTCAGCGGCACGAAGCCCCGCGCCACGGTGAGGGGTAGGGCATTATCGGTGATGGGCCGGATGGCGGTGGCCGTCACGTACACGTTGGGCACGTGGCCGGTGCGGATGGGCACGCTCACCCGCGCCGATTTCTGGTCGGTATCGACGTAGAAATGGTCGAATACGTGGTCGCGCTCCACCGTCACCAGTATCCGGCCGGGGAAGGGCGTTTTGAGAAGCAATTGGGCCGTTTCGCCCGGCTCGTACTTCGGCTTGTCGGCCTCAATCGTCACCTGGCCCTCGGTGCTCACCTCAAAGGCGTTGCCGGACGTGTCGCCGCTGCCGTAGGCGTAAAAGTGCGTGGCCACGTAGCTGGCCGCGCCCGGCCGGCTCACCCGCACCTCGTACTCGCCCGAATAAGTAGGGGTGAAGCTGAAGCCCGTCCCTACCCCCACGCGCAGCGTCTGCGCGCTCAGGGTTTGCTCGCGCTTCTGCGAATTATACACGTAGCGGCCGCCCTGGCGCTCCAGCACGGTTTCCCAGAGCAGCCGCACCACGCGCACCTGCGCCGCCGCTGTGGTGGGCCGCCCGCCCGGCGTGAGCGCCGCCAGCTTGATGGCCAGCGCCTGCCGCGTGCTCACCAGCTCGGGCAAATTCTGAATGCCGAACATCGCCGCCTGGGTCTGCACCTCGAAGGTGGCGAGCCGGTTCACCGGCCGGCCGGTTTCGTCGAAAATCGTGGCGAAGGCTACCCCCTCCAGCGTGCCCAGGTCGTGGGCCTCAGGCAAGGTGTAGGCGGCGGTGCCGTGCCCGGCGGCGTCGGTTTCGCCCTGCTGCACCTCCTTCTGGAAGCGCGTCGCAATGCCGGCCGGGGGAGTGCTGCCGCCGTAGCCACTGCGCTGCGGCCGCTCGCCGGTGTTGATATCGAAAGTATAATCGGGGTAATTCTGGGCCGAAAATGATTTTTCCTTGAGCGAAAACTCGACCTCAAACTTGCGCCCGGCCGCCGGCGGGCCAAATAGGTTTTGGGCCAGAATATTCGCCGTCACGGTTTGGGCTGGCCCCAGCACGGCGGGCGTGGCGGTCACGGTCACCTTCAGCCGGTCAGGGATAAATTCTTCCACGCTCACGGCTTTCGAGCTGAGCAGCACGTCGTTGCCGGTCAATACTTCCAGCGAGTAGAGGCCCGTCATGGCCGTGGGGGGTAGGATAAAGCGCGACGTAACCGCGCCGGCTGCGTTCAGCTTTTCGCCCAGGCTGGCGTATTCCTGGCCGGTGGGCAGCAGCAGGCGCACCTTCACGGGCAGGCCGGCGGGCGGCGTCGCCCACGCCTCAGACCGCACCACGGTATTGGTGTAAATGGTGTCGCCGGGCCGGTACAGGTCGCGGTCGCCGTACAAAAATGCCTGGTAGTGCGCCGCGTTGCTGGTGAGCCCGCCCACCTCAAAGCGTGAGGTTTCGACCTGGCTGTTTTTGAGAGTGAGAAACGAAAAGTCGCTGCCGCTGGTGGCCGTTACCATGCCCAGCTTCAGCGGCGAGCCCAGCACGCTATCGAGCCGCGCCACGCCCTGGCCGTTGCTGGTGGCCGTGCCCATGAGCTGGTTGTTGGTCGAGATGAAGCGCACCGTGGCCCCGCCCACCGGCCGCGCCGTGCGCAGCGAGTTCACAAACACTACCGCGTTGCCCCCTACCCCCTGCTTGGTGATGAGGCCCAGGTCGGTGAGAGTCACCAGCTTATCCTGGCGCAGCCACTGGCGCTCGATGTCCTGCACCCGCACCACGTACAGGCCCTTAAGCGGCGCGCTGAATTCCAGGTCTTTGAGCGAAAGATTGAGCAGGCGCTGGCCGTTCACTTTGGGGAGGCCGGCCGTGGCGTAGCGCCGCGTGAAGAGTACGTCGCCCCGGTTTTCGAGGTCGTAGTAGCGGTAGCTGCGGTCCACGTACTCGCCATCGTCGCCGCGGCCGCCGCCGTCTTCGTCGTTGTCGTAGCCGTACTGCTTCTCGCCGCGCAGCAAATCCTGGATATTGCTGGCGTAGACCTTTGCTACCGTCACCTGCACGTTTTCCACCTCGTTGAGGCGCAGCGCCAGGTTGCGGTTGCCGTTGGCCTGCAAGTACATGGCTTTGTCGGCGCTGGCAAATTCGATACTCGGCTGGCTGTCGCCGAAGCTCACCGCCTGGTCAAATTTCTCCGCCAGCTGCCCGCCCAGCGCGCCGCGCACGCCGGGGTCCAGGGTTACCTGGTAGGTTTTGCCCACCTCGAAGCCGCCGCGCAGCAGCAGCCCGCTTTCCAGCGCCTCAATCTCGAAGGGCACGGCGGGCGTTACTTTCAGCAGGGGCTGAATATCGGGCACCGACACGGGCTGGTTGGTGAGCAGCGTCACCACGGCTTTGCCGTCCAGCACCTGGCCGGTCAGCTCGCGCACTTGCAGGGTTTGCTGGCTGGGCACCTCGGCCTCGGCCGTTAGCGGGCCGGTAGTGGGTTGGCTGCCGGCCACCGCCTTCAGCCCCGCCGCCACTTTAAACAGCAGTGGCTGGTCGGGCTTTATTTCCTGATTAATGGTGAGGGCCAGGGTTTTGTCGGGTTCGGCAGCGGTGAGCGTGAAGGCCACTGGCCTACCCCCCTGGCTGATGCGCAAGCGCGGCCGCAGGTCCGCTGGCCGCACGGGGTAGTTAAACAGCACATTGGCGCGCATTTCGGCGGTGCCCGCCGCCCGGCTGCTGCGCCCGTAAAACACCTGCGCCCCGCCCAGCTGCAAAAACGGCGTGTGAAACTTAGTCCGGCTCAGCGTCAGTTGCTGCTTGCCCGAAGGCAGCGTAGCCGGCCGTAGATTCGCCGAAAACGCGGTGCTCGGCCGAAATGGCTCCAGCGGCGAAAACACCAGCTCGCGCCCGTCGTTCAGCCACTTAAACTTGCCCCGGATGGCCGGCTCAAACTGCACGTAGCGCGTAGTGTCCCAGCGCCCCGCCTGGCTGGCCGGCACCACCGGCTCGTCGAAGTTGAACACCAGATTCTGGTATGGGTCAATCTCTTCGCCGGCCGCCTGCACGGCCGTATTTTGCTCCGTATCAGCTTTTTTAGAACAGGAAAACGTGACACATAAGCTCAGCAGTAGTAGCAGGGGTAGGGGATGTTGGCGCATAGCAAGAGAAGCGGGGTGAGCAGCGCGTGAAAGGTACTTCACAGCTAACGCTAATGCACTATGTCTCAACGAGGCCCTGTTGCGCCGGCTAGGTGGTAAGGGAGGCGGAATCTGCCGGAATATCGGATGCCTCAGCAAATGCTGCTGGGGCCACGCTCATGAAATTACCCCAAAAATTGGCGGCTACGAGTTGGCGCACCTGCTGCTTGTAGTGGCGCTTGCGTAAGGTACGCGGCCGATACTTGGCTTTTATTTCCTCAATAGGCTTTTCGGGGGCGTTAATATCGAGTTGGTAAAAATGGCTGGCTAGCCACTCGCCCCGAAACTGCTGCCAAAATGAGTCGTAATCGAAGTAGAGTTTCGAACCGCGGCCCAACTGCTCGCGCGTGCTGATGCCCACGGCCTGGCCGATGCCCAGCGCCGCGGCCAGGCCGTAAGTCGCGTTTACCAGCAGGCTCGCGGGCGTGAGGTCGTGCAGGCACTTAGTCGCGTGCCTGAGTAACTCCCCATTTTTAGTGCCCTGCACTTGGCTGATGAGAAGCGCCTGCGGCGCGGCTATGCCTACCGTAGCACCAGGCACGATAACGAAGGTGAGCATCTGTACCAGCGTGCCCGCGACCAGAAAATTGAGTGATAGCTCGCCCTCAAACCACGCTCGCACCGGATACGACAACTCAATGCTGAAGCGCTTATCACTGGCTACATTTTCCCACAGAATAGGCTGCCGGGCTACGCTGGTAAAAAAAATCGGGGCGCACCACCGCGGCCAAAAACTGATAGTGGTGCAGAATAGCAGCCAGGCGCACGGACCGCGAAAAACTAGCTACTGCGTAGCTAGTCAAGTACTTATAGATGAAACGCGGCTATTGCTTCAGTAAAGAGGCTAGCGGTAGCGTAGTCACCAACTGCTGCATCTGCGCAAGCTCAGCGCGCTTAGTTACCGCCTGCACGTGGCGAAAAGAATGTTTAAGCTGCACTAAGCCGGGTAGGCCCGATATATTACGAAGCGCGTCTATTGAGCGTACAAAGAAGTCGTTTTGCTTCATAAAAAGAATGATTGCAGTGCGGGACGTTAGCAAAATTCGGTGAAAAAACCGGATAAAAATAAGCGATATCTAATAATTTAGCCGCTATTTTTAAATATCAACCGTTCTGCGGGCCGAGTAATCAATAAGCCAATCTTTATCATCACCGCTGAGCTGATAGCATAGAGAGCATTAGAATTAATAATAAGAAAAATAACTTAATGGATACCAACTCCAACAAGCTCCCAGGCAGGTAGCTTAGAGCAACAACTTATTGGCAGTCTTAGCTTTGCCTTCATGCTTTCCCACCCCCACGAAATATTTCTAGAAGTGGCCCAGCGCCTGAGCTTTACCAAGGCTGGGCAGGCGCTGTTTATCAGCCAGTCGGCGGTGAGCAAGCAGGTAAAGGCGCTGGAAGAGCACTACAAAACCGGCCTCTTCGAGCGGCTGGGCGGTAGCGTGCAGCTGACCCCGGCCGGGCAGAAGCTGTACCAAAAGCTCTTGCAGGCCAAACAGTTGCAGCAGGAATTGCAGCAAGAGATGAGCGAGCTGAGCCCGGCCTTCGCGCCGGCTGTGCATTTGCTTATCGGGGCCAGTACCACCATCTCGCTCTACGTGCTACCCCCCGTGGTGGCGGCCTACCTGCGCCAGCACCCGCACCACCAGCTCAGCCTCAAAAATCGGAATAGTGATAATATTCTGAAAGCCCTGCTCGACCACGAAATCGAGTTGGGCATCATCGAAGGCATTCATAAAGTCAGCAATGTGACTTACACGCCCCTACTCACCGATGCCGTGGTGGCGGTGTGCGCCGCCGACAACCCACTGGCCGGCCGCGAACTGATAGTCAGCGACTTGCTGAGCGTGCCGCTGGCCCTGCGCGAGGTGGGCTCCGGCACGCTGGCCGTGTTGGAAGAAGCGCTGGCGCGGCACCACATCCGGCTGGCCGCCCTGCCCGTGCGGGTGCGCCTGGGCGGCACCGAGGCGCTGAAGAATTTCGTGCGGGTCGAGACAACCTGCCTGGCTTTCTTACCCCGCCAAGCAGTGGTGAAGGAGTTGGCTAGCGGTGAGCTGGTAGAGGTGATAATTAAAGATTTGCCCTTAAAAAGGCAGTTCAGCTTCATTCAGCGCCGGGGTACGGAAAACAACGGGCCTTACCGCGATTTTCTGCGCTTCACCCAACGCTACTATGCCGGTAAGGAATAGGCTATGCGAAAATCCCATTTCGCAAAGGCATAGCAACTGGTAGTTGGCTGCCAGACCTTTGCCACATGAACTCCGTCGCCACCTTACCCCTCTCGCGCATTCAAGCCCTGCACTGCGCCCAATGCGGCACCGAATACTCAGCTTTCCAGCCGCAGGCTGTGTCGGCCTGCTGCAAGCAGCCACTCGTGGCCGCCTACGACCTGCGCGAGCCGCTGAGCCGTAAGGCTGGTATCAACCTGTCCGACAAATCGATGTGGCGCTACGGTGCGCTTCTACCCCTGCTCGACGAGGCCAACAAGGTAACCCTGGGCGAGGGCATGACGCCCCTGCTGGCCCTACCCCGGCTGGCGGGTCATTATGGCCTCAATAACCTGCTGCTCAAGGATGAAGGCCAAAATCCGACCGGCTCTTTCAAGGCCCGTGGCTTGAGCATGGCCATTTCCAAAGCCAAGGAGCTGGGTACCACCGGCTGCATCATTCCCACGGCTGGCAACGCAGGAGTAGCGATGGCCGCCTACTGCGCCCGCGGCGGCCTGGGCGCTACCGTGGTCATGCCCCGCCACACGCCG
This sequence comes from Hymenobacter psoromatis, assembly GCF_020012125.1. NCBI lineage: Bacteria > Pseudomonadati > Bacteroidota > Cytophagia > Cytophagales > Hymenobacteraceae > Hymenobacter > Hymenobacter psoromatis. Next base: position 3,358,952 of record NZ_JAIFAG010000001.1, on the reverse strand, counting down.
GAGGCGTTCAAGGAGGAATGCTATTGGTACGGCGCGCGGGTGGAGCTGGTAGACGGTCTCATTAGCGACTGCGGGGCCCGCGTGCGCCAGCTCAACGCCGGCGGCGAATTGCTCGACATCTCGACCCTCAAGGAGCCCTACCGGCTCGAAGGCAAGAAGACGATGGGCTACGAAATCGCGGAGCAGCTCAACTGGCAGCTGCCCAACGTGCTGCTCTACCCCGCCGGCGGCGGCACCGGCCTCATCGGTATCTGGAAAGCTTTTCAGGAAATGAAAGCCCTGGGTTGGCTCGCGCCCGAAACCCCGCTGCCGCGCATGGTGGCCGTGCAGGCCGAAAACTGCTGCCCGCTGCTCGAAACTTATCTCGGCCATCAGCCCAACTGCCACAACTACCAGGGCCGCCCCACGCTGGCCAACGGCTTGGCCGTGCCGCACCCTCTGGGCGAGCCGCAGATGCTGCAAGTGCTCCGCGAGTCGCACGGCACGGTAGTGGCTGTCAGCGAAGAAGATATGCTGAAAGGCATGCGCGAGCTGGGCCGCTACGAGGGCCTTTTCGTAGCCCCCGAGGGCGGGGCCGTGTGGATGGCCGCCCGCCACCTGCTGGCCCAGGGCTGGCTGAAAGCCGACGAGCGCATCCTGCTCCTGAACACCGGCAACGCCCAGAAATACATGACTAACGTGGCCGGCCGGGCGGAGGCGTAGCAGTAGCGTAGACTCTGCGAGTCTACGCTACTGCCCGACCTTTGCGCCATGCGCATCCTGCACGTTCTGTCCGCTAATTTCTTTGCCGGTTCCGTAGCCTACGCCGTGGCCCTGGCCGAGGCCCACCACCGCGAAGGCCACCAGGTTTGGCTGGCCTCCGACGCGGCAGCCCTACCCACCGTAGCGGCGCAGGTACAGCTACCCATCAGCCAGCGCAAATACGGCCAGCGGCTGCGCAATATCCAGGCGCTGCGCCACTTGGTAAAAGCCCATCAGATTGACGTAGTGCACGCCCACTCGCGGGCCGCGAGCTGGGTCAGCTACTTCGCTCTCAAGGGCTTGGTGGTGCCGCTGGTGAGTACCGTGCACGGCCGCCAGCACTTGCACACGTCCACTTCGCTGTTTGATATTTATGGCCAGAAGGTCATCGCCATTTGCGAAAACCTGGCCGAGCACCTGCGGGAAGAAGTGCAGATGGACCCGGCCAAAATTGTGGTGGTGCCGAATGGAGTGGCGTTTACGCCAACGACTACAGAAGGGTCCTGTGAGGTGCCCCGCCTGGCGTTCATTGGCCGCTTCAACGGCCCGAAAGGTGAGCGGGCCGCCGCGCTGCTCCAACACGTTTTTCCGCCGCTGCTGGCTGAGTTTCCGTTGCTGCGAGTAGCCCTCATCGGTGGGGAAATGGAGCAGCTGCCCGACGCCGGTAAAACGGCCCTCGCGCAACTGCAAAGCCAACATGGCGAGCGGGTGGAAGTCATTGGCTTTACCGATGACGTGGCGGGTTGGCTCCTGAAAACTGACCTTATTATCGGGGCCGGGCGCGTGGCAATGGAAGGCCTGGGCGCGGGCCGCGCCGTGCTGGCGCTGGGCGAAGCGCTCTATGTGGGGCCGGTTTCGTTGGAAAACTACGCCGAGGCGGCCGCCTCCAACTTCGGCGACATCTCGGCCCAAGTAGGGGGGGTAAGACAATTCGACCCCGCGCCGGTGCTGGCCGATGCGCGGGCCTTTCTGGCTCGGCCGCACCGGGTAGCGCCGGCCCTGGCGGCGCAGGTGCGCCACGACTACGACCTGGCGCGGGTGGCGGCGCGGGTGCTTGGCGTGTACGAGTCGGCGCGCATGGCGCGAGCCGTGCCGGCGTTTATTCCGGTGCTCATGTACCACAAAATCCCCGACGCACCCATCGCCACCAAGCACCAGATTTTTGTCACGAAGGAAAATTTCGCGAAGCACCTGGTGTATTTCAAAAGCCACAATATCAGTCCAATAACCTTCCGTGATTACCAGGATTTTGCCAGCGGCCGGCGCCCACTGGCCGAGTTTCCCAAGCGGCCCATCATGCTGACATTTGACGACGGCTACACTGATAATTACACTAACCTGCTGCCGCTCATGCAGCAATACGGCTACCGCGGCGTGCTCTACCTGCTCGGCGATTTTGAGGTGCGCCACAACCAGTGGGACCTCGCCGTGGACTCCGCCGAGCCCCGTGCCGATATCATGAACGAAACCCAGAAGCGTGCTTTCGTGGCTGCTGGCTGGGAAATCGGCGCGCACACCCAAACGCACCCGCGCCTGGCTACCCTACCCCCCGCCGAAGCCGCAGCTGAAATCAGCCAGAGCAAAGCTGAATTAGAACGACGGTTAGGAATTGAGATTCAGACTTTTGCCTACCCCTACGGCGATTTTAGCTCCGAAACTAAGCGCCTCGTGGCCGAGGCCGGCTTCCGCTACGCCGTGGCCACCGACAGTGGCGGCCTGTGCCTGGAAGACGACCGGATGCAAATTTTTCGCATCAACATGTTTCCGCACGAAACGGGCAGCAGCCTGTTCAAAAAAACGTCTTCCTGGTACCGCCGCTACTACCGTTGGAAGCGGAAAAAATAAGGCCGGGAGCTAGTTCATCAGTCGGCCATGTAGCCAGGTACGTCCGCGAGGCAGTAGTACACGGGCAGGCCCCGCGCCAGGGCCAGGCGCACGTCTTCGTCGGCCCCGGCCCCTTCGAGGCGCAATATGGCTTCGCAGTGAGCGGGCGGCGGGGTAGAGAATTTCCTCGTAGGCCGCATCGCCCGGCCGGGCCGATCCCGCCAGCCGCAGCAGCGGCAGGGCCAGCTACTCGCCGATGACGGGCAGGTGGCCGGCGCGGAACAGGGGTAGGGCGGCGGCTTCGAGGCGAGCCAGGTTAGCCGCCATGCGGGCGGGGTCGTCGTGGGTGCCGCTGCGGTAGGGAACGGCAATCAGAATGAGCATTTGAGAAATGATGTAAGTAGTTGAAAATAAATTATTTTTCTAGTTGCCGCAGGCGCAGGTGCTGCAAGAGAATAATCGTTTTGCCATCCTGAATTTCGCCGCTCGACACCATAGCCAGGGCTTGGGATAACGGTAATTCCAGCACCTCAATCTCCTCTTCGTCAATGCCGCCGCCGGCCCGCCGCTCGGTAGTGGCCGAGTACTCGGCCAGGTAGAAGAACAGGCGTTCCGTTACGGAGCCGGGGCTCATGTAGGCTTCCAGCACGCGCCGCACGGCCGTGAGGCGGTAGCCGGTTTCCTCCTCCGTTTCGCGCACGATGGCCGCGTCGGGGTGCTCCTGGTCGAGCAGGCCGGCGCAGGTTTCAATGAGCATCCCCGACGGGTTACCGTTGACGAAGGTGGGTAGGCGAAACTGCCGGGTCAGGATAACCATGTCGGCCGCCGGGTTATGCAGCAGGATGGTGGCCCCGTTGCCCCGGTCGTAGGCTTCGCGCGAATGCGTTTCCCACGCGCCGTTTTTGCGTTGATAATCGAAGGTGATTTTGCGTAGCGTGTACCAGTCATCAGCCAAAACTGTCTGTTCCCGCAGGCGAATTCGTTCGTTCATGGTTGAAAAATTGTTCGTTTGTGTTCTAATGAATTTCTTTATGCTTGTTTAATGCAAGGTAGACTTCCCGCATGAATTTCCAACTCCGTAAGCACTACATCCTGACCACCTTGGAGCAGCAGCGCAGCCTGACTGTGGCTGCCGTGGCCGCGCACCTGGGCACCACGCCCATTACCGTGCGCCGCGATTTGGCCGAGCTGGAAAGCCAGGGGCTACTGGTGCGCACGCACGGCGGGGCCGTGCTGCCGAGCGTGGCCCGGCACCCGGTCGCCTTCGCCCGCAAAGCCGCCGTCAACCTGCCGCAGAAAACGTACATCTGCCAGCTGGCGGCCCGGCAGGTGGCCGAGGGTGACACCATTTTTATGGACTGCGGCAGCACCACGTTTCCCTTGTGCGCCTTGGTTCGTCACCTGCGCATCCGCGTGATTACCAATTCCCTACCCGTGCTGTTTGAGTTGGTCGGCTCGGCCGCGCAGGTGGTCGTCGCCGGGGGCGAGGTGGATGCCGGGCGGCAGGCCGTGCACGGCGCGCTGGCCGCGGAGCACCTGCGCCGCTACACCTTCGATAAGGCTTTTCTGGGTGCCGATGGCCTATCGCTGAGCCGGGGCCTGAGCGCCAACGGCGAGCCCGAAGCCAGCATCAGCCAGGCCGTGCTGGCCGGAGCCCGCCGCGCGTTCCTGCTCTGCGATTCCAGCAAGCTGGAGCAGGACAAATACCTGCAATTTGCCCCGCTCAGCGCCATTCACACCCTCATTACCGATGCCCAGGCCGACCCGGCCGTGCTGGCCCGCTACGAGGAAGCCGGCCTGCGCGTCCTGCGCTGAGCGGCCACCAAGCGCAGCGGCCGGCAGGGCCTACCGGCCCGGTAGTGGCAGGCGGCGCGTTGCTCCCGACGAATAACAAACAATTAAAAACGAATAACCTACCGCAGCACGAATACCCAGGTATACGCCACTGTGGCGTATAAAAATATCATTTTCAGTTGATTAAGAATAGCCACCATAGCCAGTGCCAGCGCACCCACGGCAGCCAGCGCCCAGCCCAGTGCGAGTAGTTGTGCTGCTTGGGCTGGGCTGGGCGCTGGCCCGCCACTCGGTGCCCACCAAGGGGAAAAGATTTTCCACTTGCCGCCCATTACCTCCCGTACCAGATTCAGTCCGCAATGCAGCGAAATGGGAATTTTGCGTGGAGGCATAAAATAGTAAAATTTAAGGTAAGATGATAACTACCTTACTCTTCCTTAACCGCTGCCTGCCCAACCGGACATACGTCCAGCATGATGCAGCGGCCGCAGGCGGGCCGGTGATAAAAGCAGCATTTTTGCCCATGAAACATCAGCGCCTCGTGATGGTCGTAGACCTGCTGGGCGGTCCAGTCGGGGGGTAGGAGGGCGGCCAGCAGGGAATGGGCGGGGCCTTCGCCCACTTTCGGGCCGATGAGTCCCAGGCGCTGCGCCACCCGGTGGTGGTGGCTATCGACGGGCATGGCCGGCAGCCGTAAAGTGCTGAAGAGCAGGGTTGCGGCGCTGGTTTTGGGCCCTACCCCCGTGATACTCTCCAGCCAGGCGCGGGCTTCAGGGATGGGCCGGTCGGCCAGGAAGTCGAGCGAGCAGGGCGGCAGATTCTCGTCGCCGCAGCGGCGGCTGATTTCGTGCAGCACGGCTTGGATGCGCGGGGCCTTTTGCTCGGGCCAGGTGCAGGCGCTCAGGGCACGCTGCACATCAATAGTGGGCGCGTCGCGCACGGCCTCCCAGGTCGGAAAAGTGGCGCGCAGCTGCTGGTAAGCGCGGTGCGAGTCGGCGTTTTTGGTGCGGTGCGAGAGCAGGGCGCTAATCAGCTCGCTCAGCGGGTCCTTATCGCTGAAAAACAGGAACGGCGCGCCGTACTCGGCGCACAGCCGCCGGTGCGCCAGCAACGCTAGCTCTTCAATTATCATTTGACAATTATCAGTTGAGCGTCAGCGAGTGGCGCTGTCCAGCATTGCGCTGCCATTTTACGTGCGTTTCCCTCTGAGGGCTAATGGTCATTAGCTCCCAAATGATAGTTGATGACTGATAATTGAACAACTACCGGCTATTATAAAGCGCGATGGCTTGGCGCTGGGCCGAGGCTTGCTTGCCTTGCAGCACCAGCGGCACGATGAGCACCGGAATGGCCGCATAGAAGAGCGGCGAGATGCCCGTGCTGTTGGCCTGCAGGCTTTGCAGCAGGCCGGCTATCAGCAAGCCGCCGCCCACCACATAGGCCCCAGTAGTGAAGGTCTGGTACTGCCGGGCCTGGGCCAGTAGCTGCTGAGCACCAGCGTTGTCGGCGGTGGCCAGGGCTAGGTTGCGCGAGCTTAGGTTTTGAATCGGGCCGTTGTCCTTCGAGAAATACTCGGTCTTGGTGGTGCGGTAGCCGCCGTAGGGGCTGCCCCCGTAGCCGCCCATGCCGTAGCCCCCGAAACCGCCCATGCCAAAGCCGCCCATGCCGCCGTAGCCCGGCGAGTAGCTGGTGTTATAAGTAGCATAGAGGCTGATGCGGCCGACCTTTTCGCGGCGCAGTGTAGCCTCGCGCGAGGAGCCGGGCAGCGTGGTGCGCACGAAGTGGCCGTTCTCATTCTCGTAAAAGCCGACCTCATTCAAATCTACCCGGCGCTGACCATCGAGCAGCAAAAAATTGCGCCCAAACAGCGGCTGCTTCACCTGCACGTCGTACACGTTGTATATCGTTCCGCTCTTGAGGCCCACCTGGTAGCGCGTTGGCTGCGTGGAGCCGCCCATGATGTAGGGCCGGTTGAAGGGCGACTCGCCCGGCGCGGGGACCGTCGGCGCCGGCGAGGCCGCGGGGGTAGTAGCCATCCGGGCCGGGGCAGACCGCGCCGAGTCGGCCGGGGCAGGGGTAGCTACGGCGGCGGGTACCGGCTCAGTAGGCTGCGGGGCTGGTGCCGCCTGGCGGGGAGCCGGTGCGGGTGCCACGGGGGCCCCGCCCAGCTGCCGGGGGCCTTCCTGTGCCAAGGCCGGGGCCCAGGCGGCACTCAGCCCCAGGCCCAGCACCGCAACAAACGAGAATTTCATGCAGGCAAATAAAAGAGATTCCGGCCAACTGCGGCCAGGTTGTTTCTAACGCCGCTACCCCCCGCGAAAGTGCCCACCCCGTTCGTTCACTTTTTGGTAAGGCTAAGCGCACATTTTCAAGGGTTTAGGGCCAGGAAAAAGTTATTTTAATAATTTTTCCAATAGGCTCAGGCTGTCGGCCAGGTCGTGGCCCGAGGCGAAGTCCAAGGGCTTGAGGATGTAGCCGCTCACGCCCAGCCGCTCGGCTTCGGCGCGGTCGAGGTCCATGCCCGAGGTGGTAGTGACGAACACCGGCAGGTGCTGAAGGGTAGGAATGGCCCGCAGCGTTTCCAGAAACTCAAAGCCGTTCATGCGGGGCATATTGAGGTCGAGCAAGATAACTTCGGGCAGCGGGTCCAGGGCCGGCGTGCCGAAGCGGCCCAGCAGCATATCCAGCGCTTCTTCGCCATTGAAGGCAGTATGCAGCGTGTGCGGCACGTTGAACTGCTCAAAGGATTTCTGAGCCATCATCGTGTCAAAAACGTCATCTTCAATCAACAAAATAGAGCGCATAGAGGGTAGGGTGATGAGTAATGGGTAGTGAGTAATGACAAAGAACGCCATGCTTCATTGTCTCACTACCCACTTACCCCTTCGGCCAGGTAAAAATAAAGGTTGCGCCCTGCCCCGGCACCGACTCCACGCGGATGCTGCCGTGCTGGTCCTCCACGAGCTTCTGCACAATGCTCAGGCCGATGCCAGTGCTCTCGGCATCGTGGCGGTCGCGGAGGGTTTGAAAGAGGAGGAAGATTTTTTGCTGGTGCTCGGGCGCGATGCCCCGGCCGTAGTCGCGCACCCGAAACTCGACCCGCGCGCCCAGGTCCTGGGCGCTGACCTCGGCGCGGCCCTGGCCCGTGGCGTACCGCACGGCATTGCTGAGCAGGTTGGTGAATACCTGCTGGAGGCTGAGTCGGTCGGCCACCAGGGTTGGCAGGTCGGGGGCCAGCACCAGCTCGAAGCCGGGCGGCACCACCAACTCGGCCACTTCGCGCACCAGCTGGGCCACGTCTACCGGAGCTAGCTGACGCTCGGCGCGGCTGGCGCGCGCGTAGGCCAGCAGGCCATCGATGAGGCTGTCGAGGCGGGTCAGGCGGCCTTTCATCTGGGCCAGGTAGGTGCGTAGCTGCGGTGCGGGCTCGGCCGCTAGCTCCTCTTCCATCCAGCGCACCAAGGCGTTGAGGCCGCGTAGCGGGGCCTTCAGGTCGTGCGAGGCTACGTAGGCAAATTGGTCCAGCTCGCGGTTGCGGTTTTCGAGGGCCCCGAAGGCCGCGTCCAGTGCCTTGGTCATTTGGTTGAGCAGCGAGGCCAGCGAGGCCAGCCGGTCGGGCTGGCCACCCAGGTCAGGCAGCTGCACTTTGTAATCGCCTTGCACCACCTGCTGGGCCAGGTGCTCCATCGCCCGGATGCGCCGGGCCAGGTCGAGGTTGGTGCGCGTCAGGGTCAGGCGCAGCTCGTCGTTGGCTTGCAGCTCGCGCCCAATGCGCCGAAACAGCCCCAGCACGATGATAACCGCCAACACCGCCGATACTACGATGGCCGATGGGGCCAGCCGCTGAAACAGGCTCTGCTGGCGATTGCGGGTGCGTAGCAGCTCGTCTTCGTGCTGCCGCAGCCGCCGCAGTACGCCGCGCAGGGCCCACCGGTCATGCTGCTGGCGCAGTAGCAGCGACTGCGCGGCCGGGGGGGTAGGGGCAAAGGCCTGGTAGGTAGCCAGCTCCGCTAACTGCTTGTTTAGCAGCGCGCGGAGTGAGTCCACGCGGACGTGCTGCGCGGCATCGTCGGCCACCAGGGCTTGCAGGGCCCGCGTTTCGGTTCGTACCAGCGCCCGGCTGCGGCGGTAGTCGCTGAGGTAAGCCGTATCGGCGAGCAGCAGGTAGTTACGCACGCCGCTCTGGGCATCCCGAACGCTGATGCGTAAGTCGCTGGTTTGCTGCAATACCTGGTACGAATGCTCCACCAGCCGCGTATAGCGGCTCAGCTGCTGCATGGCCACGTAGGCGGTCAGCGAAGTGGCCACCAGCACCGATAAGGCAATGGCAAAGCCAAGTAAAATCTGGGTATTAAGGCGAATGGCCAAGCAGCAAGTAGTTAAAGGCCCAGGAGCAGTTCCTTACTCAAAGAACGGCATGGTTGACGACTGGCAGCATCCCGCTCTACCTTCGCCCTATGTTTGCCGCCCGCTCCGTCCCGCCCGACCGCATCACCAGCCTGCACAACCCGCGCATCAAGGATGTGCTGCGCTTGCAGGAAAAATCGGCCGAGCGCCGCCGCCAGGGCCTCACGCTGGTTGAGGGCTACCGCGAATTAACCAACGCCCAGGCCGCCAGCTGGGTCGTGGCCACGCTGCTGGTGTGCGAGGAGCTGGCTGGCGCGGCCGTGGCCCAGGCCTTGCTGGCTCGCGCGCCGGATGGGCCGCGCCCCTACGAGTACCTGCCCGTGAGCGCCGCCGTATTTGCCAAGCTGGCCGTGCGCGAGCGCTCCGATGGCGTGCTGGCCGTGCTACGCACACCCCAGCGTACGCTGGCCGGCCTGGCCCTACCCCCCAATCCGCTGGTCATCGTGCTCGAAGCCGTGGAGAAGCCCGGCAACCTCGGCGCCATCTTGCGCACCGCCGACGCTGCGCCCGCCCACGCCGTGCTGGTCGGCGACCCGCGTACCGACCTCTACAACCCCAACGTTATCCGGGCCAGCCTGGGCGGCATTTTCACGGTGCCCACCGTGGCCGCGCCGATGGTCGAAATCCTGGCTTTTTTGCAAGAAAAAGGCATTCGCACCTTCGCTGCCGCCCTAGCCGACGATGCCAAATCCTACACCACTACCAGCTTCATTGGTCCCACTGCACTGGTGCTCGGTACCGAGGCCGACGGCCTCACGCCCGCCACCCGCGCCGCCTGCGACGAAACCGTTATCATCCCCATGCGCGGCCAGCTCGACTCGCTCAACGTAAGCGTGGCCGCCGCCGTGCTCACCTTCGAGGCCGTGCGCCAGCGGCAGGGGGTAGGGGCTAATAAACCGTCAGCGTGAAGCCCAGCTCTTTGGCCAGTTGGCGGGCTTTTTCAGCCTGCGCATCGGCCACTACGCTTAGCGGGTAGGCATCGCTGTCCAGCGTCAGCAGCACCAGCGCCAGGCCTAGCGGCTCCAGCGCGTCCTGCAGCGCGTCGAGCTGCTCGGGGCCGCTGGTGTTGCGGATAGCAATCAAGCGCAAGCGCTCGGGACGTTTTTGCTGCTCCAGAATATCATTCAGCCCCTCGGCGGTTTCGGCAATTGGGTCCTGCGCATCGCTTTCCCACAGCAGGTCCTCGCTCAACAGCGCGTCGATAAGGGCCACGTCGCGTAGCTCCTGGGGGGGTAGGGCGGCCTCCATGCCGCGCTCGGCCAGCTCCTCGGCGTGCTGCGCCTGGTAGGCGCTTGCGTCTTGCAGCACCAGCATTAGTCGCTCGCTAATGCGCTGAGTGGCATTACTATCGGCCAGCGTAAAAAACTGAATAAATCGGGTCAGATTAGCTTGATTCATAAAGTTGAAAGTTGAGTAACGCTCAAAAGTGAAAAGAAAAAGGCGCGACCAAAGCCGCGCCTTTCTAAAAATTTAATTACCGCCCGAATCTGCAAAATCACAGAAATCAGCGTCAATCTGCGGTCTATTCGGCCGTCTTGGCGTAGCGCAGGCGCTCGTTCTCATCGAGCAGAATCTTGCGCATCCGCACGCTTTTGGGCGTTACTTCCAAGTACTCGTCCTTCTGGATGTACTCCATCGCTTCTTCCAGCGAAAACTGGCGCTTGGGGACAATTTTGGCGTTGTCATCCGTGCCCGAGGCACGCATGTTGGTCAGCTTCTTACCCTTCTGAATGTTGATGGTCAGGTCGTTGGGGCGGGTGTGTTCGCCGATAACTTGTCCAGCATATACTTCCTCACCGGGGTCCACGAAGAACGAGCCGCGGTCCTGCATCTTGTCGATAGTATAAGCCGTGCCGGGACCGGTTTCGAGCGAAATCAGCGAACCCGCGATGCGGCCCGGAATAGGACCCTTGTGCTCCTCGTAATCCATGAAGCGGTGGTTCATGATGGCCTCGCCGCCAGTGGCCGTCAGCACATTGTTACGCAGGCCAATGAGGCCGCGCGACGGGATGCTGAATTCCAAATGCTGCAAGTCGCCTTTGGGCTCCATGATGGTCATTTCGCCCTTGCGCATGCTCACCAGTTCGATAACCTTACCGGCCGATTCCTCAGGTACGTCCACTACCAGCAGCTCGATGGGCTCCATCCGCTTACCAGCTTCGTTCTCCTTGAATAGCACCTGGGGCTGGCCCACTTGCAGCTCGTAGCCTTCGCGGCGCATGGTTTCAATCAGGACCGACAAGTGCAGGATACCGCGGCCGAACACCAGGAAGGTGTCCTCCTTGTCAGTAGCCTCCACGCGCAGGGCAAGGTTTTTCTCGGTTTCCTTGAACAAGCGGTCGCGCAAGTGACGCGAAGTCACGAACTTGCCTTCCTTGCCAAAAAACGGCGAATTGTTGATGGTGAACAGCATGTTCATCGTCGGCTCGTCGATGCTGATGCGCTCCAGCTGCTCGGGATTGTCGAAGTCGGCCAGCGTATCACCAATGTCGAAGCCTTCAATGCCCGATACGGCGCAGATTTCGCCGCTGCTCACCGAGTCCACTTTCACGCGGCCGAGGCCTTCAAATATGTGCAGCTCGCGAATTTTTACTTTCTTCACGCTGCCATCCGCCTTCATCAGGCTCATGTTCGAGCCTTCGGTCAGGGTGCCGCGGTGCACGCGGCCAATGGCGATGCGGCCTACGAACGCCGAGTAGTCGAGCGACGTAATCTGCATCTGGGGCGTGCCTTCCAGCACCGGGGCGGGCGGGATGGACGACAGCACCGCGTCGAGTAGCGGAATGAGGTTGTCGGTCTTTACTTTCCAATCGGTGCTCATCCAACCCTGCTTCGACGAGCCGTACAGCGTCACGAAATCAAGTTGGTCTTCGGTAGCCCCGAGGTTGAACATGAGGTCGAAAACCTGCTCGTGCACCTCGTCGGGGCGGCAGTTTTCCTTGTCCACTTTGTTTACCACCACGATGGGTTTCAGGCCCAAATCGATGGCTTTGCCCAGCACGAAGCGGGTCTGCGGCATGGCCCCTTCGAAGGCATCCACGAGCAGCAAAACGCCGTCGGCCAGCTTCAACACACGCTCTACCTCACCACCGAAGTCGGCGTGACCAGGCGTGTCGATGATGTTGATTTTCACGCCATTATAGCGTACCGACACGTTCTTCGATACGATAGTAATGCCGCGCTCACGCTCCAGAGGGTTGTCGTCGAGGATGAGGTCGTCGAAGTGCTGATGCGCGTCGAAAATCTTGGAAGCGTGGATAATCTTATCCACCAGAGTCGTCTTGCCGTGGTCAACGTGGGCAATGATGGCGATATTCCGAATGTTCTGGGTCATAAATCTGGTTTTGCGGCCGCAAAGGTACGGATTTTCAGGCGAAAACCGAAGTTAAGTTTTTAATAGCCTGAGTCGCAACAAGCGGCAGCTGGTCTGCGTTCCGCCCCGCCGGGGGGTAAGGCTATTGGTAAAACGAAAGGGCTCATCGTTTTCCGGCTGTAAGGCTGCCCGCCGGGCCGCGTCTACCCCGCCAGCATCCGAACGCCCCCGCGCTTACGTTTGTTAAGCCGCTAATCACCTTCGCTTTTTCTCTCCTTCTATGCGCATTTCCCTGCTTTCCCTGCTGCTGAGTACTGCCGCCCTTACCCCCGCCTGCTCGCAGAGCCACGCCGACCAGGCCAAAACCGTGGCCGCCGTGCCTACTGGCCCCAAAGGTGCGGCCGTTACCACCGGCAAATATCCCGAAGCTCAACCCGTAAAGGGCAAGCCCGGCGAGTTTCCGGTGGTGAAAACCGATGCCGAATGGAAAAAGGAATTGACTTCGCCGCAGTACTACATCCTGCGCGAACAGGGTACCGAGCGGCCTTTTTCCAGCAAGCTCAATGATAACGATGCTGTTGGCGATTATTACTGCGCCGCCGACCACAACCTGCTGTTTTCGTCGGCTACCAAGTTTCACTCGGGCACCGGCTGGCCGAGCTTCTTCGCCCCCGCCACGGCCGCCAGCCTCAAGGTAAAGTCTGATGACAGCTTTGGCATGAGCCGCGACGAGATTGTGTGTGCCAAGTGCGGAGGTCACCTCGGCCACGTTTTCAACGACGGCCCTAAGCCCACCGGCCTGCGCTACTGCATGGATGGTGACGCGCTGACGTTTGAGAAGAAATAATGCTCAACCTGCTCGTCCGCCATCCGTTTAAAGCAAGGCGGCCCATTCCGGGCCGCCTTTTTGCTGCTTCACTATGTTGCTTCGCTTTTCCTTTCGCGCCGCCCTGCTGGGCCTGCCCCTGCTGGCGGGCTGCTCGGCCGCTGAGCGCACCTCCGAAGCTGCTTCGCCCCGCGCTGTGCCTACCGAGGTAGTAACCGATGCCGACCGCCGCGCCATCTACGATGCCAATGGCCCGCGCGGTGCCGCTTCGCGCGCCGCCGTGCCCGACGCTACCCCCAACGTGCTACGCTTAGGCGAGCAGGCGTCTGATATCAATCGTCTCAAGCGCCCTGGCACGCTCAATACCAACGATGCTAACATTACAACCAACGAAACTCGCATGGACCGGATTGACCAGTCCATCCCCGATACTCTGCGCCGGCCCTAACTCTCTCTAAGCAATTAGCCGCTAGCTCTTATGCTGACAAAACAGTGTTAAGTCAGCATAGAAGTTAGCGGCTAATTGCTTGATTGCGTTATACGTTATCTACCGCCACGCTGTCGTTGGCCGTAGCTACGGGCGTGCTCAAATCGAGAGTACCTATTTCGGCTGAAGACGCTGCACGCTTAGGGCGGCCGGGGCCGCGACCGGCGCGGCTCGTCGCTGGGGTAGGAGCTACGGTTTTGGCTGCCGTTGGGCGGGCGGCGCGCTTTGTAGGTGCGGCTTCGGGAGTCGTTTTAATTTTGCGTGCCTTGCGCGGGGCACCATTCTTATTAAGCCCTGAATTTTTGGCTGGCGTATCACCGGTAGCTTCGCCATTGGCATTCAGCTCGGCGGAGGGGGTAGGGCTACCCGGTGCGATAGAGTCGTAGTGGCGCACGATGGTGTGTAGCGCCTGCTCAAACATGCGCTCAGTATCGACGTCGAGGCGGCGCGTGGCCTCCTTCACTACTTCTTTCAGCTTGGCCTTCGTTTCTTTGCGGATGCGCGATACTATTTCGCTCATGCGGGCGTCCAACTCCTTTTGCAGCTGCTTGGCAGCCGACTTTAGGGTTTGTTTCTGGCTGGCTTTTTTCTCAGCGCGGTCGTCGGTTAGGGTTTTGGTAGCCCGGCGGCCATCTTTGGCCGACTTACGCTCGGCTTTTTCCTGCGGGGTGCGCTTGGTTTTGGCGGCAGGCGCTTCAACAGTGGCGGCGGCATTTTTCTTTGCCATGAGAAAGTAAGTTTTAAAAAGTAAAGGTGGTGAAAACGTAGTAGTTAGATTGTTTCTTTTAGGCTGATAATTAAGTAAAAGCACAAACGCAAGTCAGCCTATTTTGTTGGAATTACACCCTAAATCCAAGTTGTTTTTCTCCTAAACTGCTAACTCTCTTCATGGCCGCCCACGCAAGTATACGCCGGACGCTTAATAATTTTAATTTTTCGGATATTTTTTATTGGTAAAATATCCCGCAGTCGTTTCAATTACCTGATGACTTTACTACCTCAGCGCTATACGGTTACGGCCGCCCTACCCTATGCCAATGGCCCCGTGCACATTGGCCATCTGGCCGGCGTGTATTTACCGGCCGATATTTACGCGCGCTATCTGCGCGCCCAACACCGCGACGTAAAATTTATTTGCGGCTCCGACGAGCACGGCGTACCCATTACCATTCGGGCGCAGAAAGAAGGTATTACGCCCCAGCAGGTGGTGGATAAATACCACGCGCTGATTCGGGATTCATTCCGCGATTTCAACGTGTCGTTCGACGTGTATTCGCGCACCTCCTCGAAAACGCACGCCGAGGTTTCGAGCGAGTTTTTCAAGAAATTATACGCCGATGGTAAATTCATCGAGCAAACTACTCAGCAGCTGTATGATGAGCAGGCCGGCCAGTTTCTAGCCGACCGCTACGTGGTAGGTACCTGCCCCAACTGCGGCAACGAAAATGCCTACGGCGACCAGTGCGAGCGCTGCGGCACATCGCTCAGCCCCACGGAGTTAATCAGCCCGCGCTCGATGCTTAGCGGCAACACGCCGGTGCTGCGCGATACCCGGCACTGGTTTCTGCCCCTCGACCAATACGAGCCCTGGCTGCGCGAGTGGATAATTGAGGGCCACAAAAACGACTGGAAAACCAACGTCTACGGCCAGTGCAAATCCTGGATTGACCAGGGCCTACACGCCCGCGCCGTGACCCGCGACCTCGACTGGGGCGTGCCCGTACCGGTGCCCGGAGCCGAAGGTAAAGTGCTGTACGTGTGGTTCGACGCGCCCATTGGCTACATCTCGGCCACCAAGGAAGCATTCCCGGAGGAGTGGGAAAAATACTGGAAAGACCCCAACACCAAACTGGTGCATTTTATTGGCAAGGATAATATTGTTTTTCATTGCATTATTTTTCCGGTAATGCTAAAGGCGCACAGCGAGTTTATTTTACCCGATAATGTGCCTGCCAATGAGTTTTTAAACCTGGAAGGCGAGAAAATTAGCACTTCGCGCAACTGGGCGGTGTGGCTGCATGAATATTTGCAGGATTTCCCCGGTCAGGCCGACGTATTGCGCTACGTGCTGTGCGCTAATGCGCCCGAAACTAAGGATAACGACTTCACCTGGAAGGACTTCCAGGCCCGGAATAATAACGAATTGGTCGCTACCCTCGGTAATTTTGTGAACCGTGCCGCCGTACTCACCCAGAAGTTTTTTGAGGGCAAAGTGCCCGAACGCGGCCAGCTAATGGAAGTAGATGAGGAAGTTTTCCGGCAGTTGGCCGAGTTTCCGGTGCGGGTGGGCGACCTTATTGAGAATTACCGTTTCCGCGATGCCTTGGCCGAGGTGATGAACCTGGCCCGCCTCGGTAATAAATACCTGGCCGATACGCAGCCCTGGCACCTCATCAAGACCGACGCTGCCCGCACTGGCACGGTGCTGCACGTGGCGCTGCAAGTGACCGCCGCGCTGGTGCCGCTGCTCACGCCCTTCCTGCCCGAGTCGGCAGTTAAGCTGGCCCAAATGCTTGATTTTGAGTCCGGCGACTGGCAGAGTGCGGGACGCGCTGAGCAGCTGCCCGCTGGCCACGAGTTGCGCGAGCCGGCGCTGCTTTTCGCCAAGATTGACGATGCTGTGGTGCAAACGCAGGTGCAAAAACTGCTCGATACCAAGCAGGCCAACGCGCTGGCCGCTACCCCCATCGTGGCGGCCAAGGAAAACGTGAGCTTCGATGAATTTGGCAAAATGGACTTGCGTGTCGGTACTATCGTGGCTGCCGAAAAAGTCGCTAAAACCAAGAAATTATTAAAGCTGACTATTGATACGGGCCTCGACCAACGCACTATCGTGAGCGGTATCGCGGAGTCATTTATCCCCGAAGCACTAATTGGCCAGCAGGCAATGGTTTTATTAAACCTCGCACCCCGCGAAATTAAAGGTATTCAAAGCCAGGGTATGTTGCTGCTGGCCGAAAATGCCGACGGCACCCTGGCGCTCATGCAGCCCGGCAGCGCCGTGCGCAACGGCAGTAGCGTGTTGTAAGCAGCAGTTATTAGGGCAATAAAGACCGTCATGCTGAGCTTGTCAGAACATGACAGTTTTTATTGTGCTGATGAATTACTTTACATTCACTAAGTTCATCGTGCGCTCCAAACCCAGCGCGCCGAAAGCCAGCACGGCCTCGCCCGCCTTTTCGATGTGGGTTGGCAAGTCAATGCGCTCATCTGCCGAGAAAGAATTGAGCACGTAATCCACTTGCCTACCCTTCGGAAAATTCGCGTCTACGCCGAAGCGCAGCCGGGCGTATACATCAGTGCCCAGCGTGGCCTGAATGTCTTTTAACCCATTATGCCCGCCGGCCGAGCCTTGGCCCTTCATGCGCAATTTCCCGAAGGGTAGGGCCAGGTCGTCGGTCACGACCAGCATATTCTCAACCGGAATTTTGAGCGTGCTCAGCCAGTGCGCGGCGGCCTTGCCGCTGAGGTTCATAAAGGTGGTCGGCTTCACCAGCACGTAGGTGCGGCCTTTGCTCTTAAACTCCGTGGTAAAAGCGTGACGGCCCAGCGCAAAGCGCGGCGCGTCGAATTTAGCGGCCAAATAATCGGCCACCATAAAGCCAATATTATGGCGCGTGTCGGCGTATTCAGGGCCGATATTCCCGAGGCAAAGCACTAAGAAGACCACAGATTCAAACGGATTTAACGGATTACGCAGATACGCCGCTGACGCGGCTGGCTTTACGTTGAGAGTTGGAAATGTGCGCTTCGCACATAAAAAAGGCTGCTTACTAAGCAGCCTTTTTTATTTCGATTTACTAAAGTATTCAAACAGTCTAACGTTACTCAACACAAGTCAGCGGCGTCAGCGGCGTATCTGCGTAATCCGTTAAATCCGTTTGAATCTGTGGTCTTACTTGGCACCAGCTATCTCGCCTTTCAGGGCGCGCGGGATGGTAACGGTGGCAATTGGGGCCTGCGCGCTGGTCAGGATAGTGTAGGTAGTGGGCTTCACCGCGCCTACTTTCACCGACTTGCCCAGCTCCAGGGTGCTGATGTCAACTTCCACGTAGTCGGGCAGGTTTTCGGCCGAAGCCTTCACCTTGAGCTTGCGCAGCTTGCTGGCCAGCTTGCCACCGGCAAGCACGCCCGGCGACACGCCCACGTACTTTACGGGAATATCCATTTTCACCTCTTTGCCGTCCTGAAGCTCCAGGAAATCCACGTGCAGCAGCATCTCGTTCACGGGGTGAAACTGGGCTTCCTGCACGATAGCGCGGTAGTGGCTGCCTTCTACGTTCAGGTCCACGATGTGGGCCTCCGGGGTATATAGCAATTCGCGGAACAGGATGGCGGGCACCGAAAAATGCACCGAGTCCTTGCCGCCGTACAGTACGCACGGCACTTGCGCGTCAAGGCGCAGCGCCTTGGCGTCCGTCTTGCCGAGATTCGCTCTTTTAAACCCTACAATCTCCAGGCTTTTCATAAAAGAAGTTGATTTGGAATGAATTAGCCGCCCGGCAACCTTTGCCGAAACGGGCCGCAAAGGTAGGGGTTTAGCAAGAAAATGACAAGTATTCAAAGCAAGAATCGTTTTTCTCTACGTCCTTCGGGTCTCCCTATAGCTCTCTCACTTCAGCCCAAATGGACAAAAGCCAGCAAAACAAACAAAGTACAAGCAGCGCAACAATGCTTTTTAGTAGCCGAGAAAATCCCTGTTTAAACGACCCAGGTAAAAACGCCCAGTAAAGCCAACCGAAGAAGATAATGGGTATTAGTAGGAGAAAGACTCCGAAAAACATCAGCTGTGCTGGAAAATGCGTTTAACTCGGAATAACTCGTAGAAAATGCCAGTTATTCTAGCTCCTACCCAAATAGCGAGCTGATGCTCTCGTGCGTTACCACGTTGCGAATGGCAGCGGCAAACAATGGAGCCAGCGAAATCACCCGCACCTTCTCGTTTTCCTCGCGCTGCGGAATGGTATCGGTCGTAATCAATTCAGTGAGCTGCGAGGCGCGGATGCGGGCGTGCGCCGGGCCACTCAGCAGCGGGTGCGTAATAACGGCGCGCACCGAATTGGCTCCGCGCTCCATCACTAGGTCGGCAGCTTTGCAGATGGTGCCGGCCGTGTCCACCATGTCGTCCACAAACACTACGTCCATGCCCTTCACGTCGCCGATGACCTGCATAGAGGCGATTTCATTGGCCCGCAGGCGCATCTTATCGCAGACTACAATCTCGGCCCCAAACTTCTTGGCGAAGGCGCGGGTGCGCACTACCCCTCCTACATCGGGTGAGGCGAACAGCAGGTTTTCGAGGTTCAAGGACTTTATATAAGGAGCCGTAACGGTGGCTCCGTCGAGGTGGTCCACCGGGATATCAAAAAAGCCCTGAATCTGGCCCGCGTGCAGGTCGCAGGTCATCAGGCGGTCAGTGCCCACGCTCTGAATGATGTTGGCCACCACCTTGGCCCCAATGCTCACGCGGGGCTTGTCCTTGCGGTCCTGGCGGGCGTAGCCCATGTAGGGCATCACGATATTAACTTTGTGGGCCGAGGCGCGCTTGCAGGCATCCACCATCAGCATCAGCTCCATCAGGTGCTCGGAAGGGGGGTAGGTACTCTGGATGAGGAACACCTCGCAGCCGCGCACGCTCTCATCGAAGCTCGGGCCCAGCTCGCTGTCGGCAAAGCGCTGGATGGTGAGGTCGCCCAGGGGCTGGCCGTAAGCAGCGGCGATTTTACGGCCCAGCACCTGGGAGGCGCTGCCGGCAAATAGTTTAACGTGCGGGTCCATAGAGTAAGTATGGTAAGCTGTAGCTCGCCGGGAGGCGTAGGGTACGCTGCAGCTTGCTGGCTTGTGGGGTGAAAGGAAAGGTCAGTACTCCAAACGGCAAGCTAAAGCTTATCGCACATGTTGGGCTAAAAAGCGAAAGGCGCTGGCTTACTCCCGAAGGGGAGCAGCCAGCGCCTTTGCTAAAGTTATCGAGCAGTGTCGTTGTCCGACCAGGGCTCGAACCTGGACTTTCTTGAATCAAAATCAAGCGTGTTGCCAGTTACACCATCGGACAGATTCCCGGCGGGCATCTGCCGTTCGGGGCTGCAAAGGTACTAAAAGAATAATACGAGGCAAGCGACTGCGTAATTTTTTTTCGGGAAAGCGCCCGCAGGCTTCGGGCGGGCCGGCGGGGGTAGGGGCGGAGTTCATCTTGGCTACAGCTTTGAAAAGACGGGTTTGAGGCGTACTTTTGCACCCTGAAATAAACGTAATTTACTAAAACCCAGCAAAACTTAAACAAATGGCGAATTCGGGCAAAATCACCCAGATTATCGGCCCCGTGGTGGACGTGAGCTTTGCGGGCGAAAGCGACCTGCCTAATATCTTCGACGCTCTGGAGGTAACCAAGGAAAACGGCCAGGTAGTGATGCTGGAGTGCCAACAGCACCTAGGCGAAGACCGGGTGCGCACCATCGCAATGGACTCGACGGAGGGCATGACCCGCGGGGCAGCCGTTCGTAACCTGGGCCACCCCATCACGATGCCGACCGGCGACGGCGTGAAGGGCCGCCTGTTCAACGTTATTGGCGAGGCGATTGACGGCATTCCGCAGCCCAAAAGCACCGGTGGGCTGCCCATTCACCGCAGCGCCCCGGCTTTTGAGGACCTGGCTACCTCGTCGGAGGTTTTCTTCACCGGCATCAAGGTAATTGACTTGCTCGCGCCCTACGTAAAGGGTGGTAAGATTGGCCTGTTTGGCGGAGCTGGCGTGGGCAAAACCGTACTGATTCAAGAGCTTATCAACAACGTAGCCAAGGCTTACTCGGGCCTGTCGGTATTTGCGGGGGTAGGGGAGCGCACCCGCGAGGGCAACGACCTGCTGCGCGAATTTATTGAGGCCAATATTATCCGCTACGGCGACGCCTTCAAGCACTCGATGGAAGAAGGCGGCTGGGACCTGAGCAAAGTGGACATGGCCGAGATGGAAAAATCGCAGGCTACCCTCGTGTTCGGGCAGATGAACGAGCCGCCCGGAGCCCGCGCCCGCGTGGCCCTCTCGGGCCTGACTATCGCCGAGAGCTTCCGCGATGGCGACGGCACCGGGGCCGGCCGCGACATCCTGTTCTTTATTGACAACATCTTCCGCTTCACGCAGGCGGGCTCCGAAGTATCGGCCTTGCTGGGCCGGATGCCTTCGGCGGTGGGCTACCAGCCTACCCTGGCTACTGAGATGGGCGCTATGCAGGAACGCATTACCTCGACCAAGCGCGGCTCTATTACCTCAGTGCAAGCCGTGTACGTGCCGGCCGACGACCTAACCGACCCGGCCCCGGCCAACACCTTTGCCCACTTGGACGCCACCACGGTACTGAGCCGCAAAATCGCCGAGCTGGGCATCTACCCCGCCGTTGACCCGCTGGACTCGACCTCGCGCATCCTGGATGCCACCATCCTCGGGGCCGAGCACTACGACACCGCGCAGCGCGTGAAGGAGATTTTGCAGCGCTACAAGGAGTTGCAGGACATCATCGCTATTCTGGGGATGGACGAGCTTTCGGAGGAAGACAAGCAGACCGTGAACCGCGCCCGCCGCGTGCAGCGCTTCCTGTCGCAGCCCTTCTTCGTGGCTGAGCAGTTTACGGGCCTCAAAGGCGTGCTGGTAGACATTAAGGATACCATTAAGGGCTTCAACGAAATCATCGACGGCAAGTACGACCACCTACCCGAGTCGGCCTTCAACTTGGTGGGTAATATCGAGGATGCCGTGGCCAAGGGCGAGCGCCTGATGGCAGAAGCCCAATAAGTTAAGAGTTGAGAGTTAAGAAGTGAGAGTTGTCGTTCAACTGTTAATTCTTAACTCTTAACCTTTAACTCTTAACTAAAGAGTTATGCACGTAGAAATCATCACGCCCGACCGGAAAGTGTACGAGGGCGAAGCTACGTCGGTGCGGTTTCCGGGCACCGACGGCTCGTTTGAGGTGCTCAACAACCACGCGCCGCTTATTGCGGCGCTGAAGGCCGGCGACGTGACGGTGACGGGCGCGGGCGGCGGCACGTTTCACATCAGCGGCGGCATCGTGGAAGTGCTGCGCAACCAGGTAACCGTATTGGCCGAATCGGCTTCGGCATAAGTAAATAAGCTGATTTGTAGAACGGAGAGCCCTCCGTTTCCCGCTGAACGACCAGCTCGTTGGCGCGGAAACGGAGGGCTCTCCGTTTTGCATTAGCCATTGGCGACGTTTTTTCGTTCAGCAGATACTCATTCGTTTTCTGCCCGAAATTTACTTTATGTCCTCCACTGCTGATACCAATATCTATACCCCGCGCCAGCGTTACCTGCTCCTCATCGTGACACTGATAGTGCTAGGAATGCTGGCACTGTTTGGCCTGCTGCAATACCTGACGGCCTTTTTGGGGGCTGGTATTCTGTATGTGGTGCTACGGCCGTGGTTTACGTCCTTGGTGCACCGGCGGCACTGGAACCGCACCCTTGTAACGGTGCTGCTGCTGTTGTTTGCAGTGGTGGTGCTGATTATCCCGTTTTTCGCGCTTTCGTCGCTGCTCATTGACCGGGTACGCGAGCTGGCCCAGAATACCGACCAAATACTGACTACTGTGCAGGGCATTGAGCGCAAACTTGGGATGCAGGTGACGCAGCAGACCCAGGTGCGCCAGCTATTACAGCAGGGAGCCACCAGGGTGAGTCAGTGGATACCGACGCTGGCCAGCAGCGTGCTCAACATTATTGTCATCGTGGGACTGATGCTATTTACGCTCTACTACCTCTTCACACAAGAAGAGGCGTTTTTGGCCGGGCTGCACCGCTACCTGCCCTTCCGCGACAAAACGATGGAAGAGCTGAGCGAATCACTGCGCAATAACGTGAACGCCAATGTGCTGGGCCAGGGCCTGGTAGCGTTGGTGCAAGGCCTGCTGACGGGCGCGACGCTCTGGATATTTGGGGTTCCCACCCCCCTTTTCTGGACGGTTATTGCCTTCTTCGTGGCCTTTATTCCGGTGCTGGGTACACCATTGGTGTGGGGGCCGGCGGCCATCTACCAGTTTACCCAGGGCCAAACGAGCCAGGCCATTGGAATTCTGATAGTTGGCTGCGTGATTATCATCAATATCGACAACCTGCTGCGCATCTGGCTGGCCAAGTACATGGGCGATATTCACCCCTGGGTAACGCTGGTAGGCTTAACGCTGGGCGTGGAGATTTTTGGCATCGTAGGGCTGGTTATTGGGCCGCTGCTACTCTCCTACTTCATCGTGCTAATGCAGGTATTTGCCCGCGAAAACGTGGCATTGCGGCACCTCATGCCCGAATCGGTGGTGAGCAAAGCCGAGCAGGTGATTGAGATGGCTACCCAGGTGCGAGACGAAGCCAGCGAAGTACGCCGCACCCAGTAAGTAGGGGCGCGGTGCCCGGTTGAGTGGGTCAGTGCGCGCCCGTTTCTGGCCGGAGGCCTTAATATTGCTTCCGACTGCGCGCGTGCCGGCCCCACAATCGGGCGCAGGTAGTGCGCCCCACCTATGGACCTGACCACGATTCACCCAAAAGTCACCCCGATTTTTCAAACGTCGGTTTTCAAATTCAGTTCGCTGGCCGAGCTGGAAGAATACTATACTGCCCCCGACCACGGGGGGCGCTACGGCTACTCGCGCTCCGAGCACCCCAACTCCGACGAGCTGGTGGCCGAAGTGGCCCGGCTCGAAGGCGCGGCCGGCGGGGGGGTAGCCACCGGCGCGGGCCTGGCCGGGCTGCTGGCCGCCGTGCTGGCCACCTGCCAGGCCGGCGACCACGTGCTATGCCCCGCCGAGCTGTATGGCGGCTCAGTGGTACTGCTTTCTAAGGAGCTGGCCCGCCTGGGCATCGAAACGAGCTACGTGCCGCTGGCCGACCTCTACGACGTGGCCCGCCACCGCCGCCCCACTACCAAGCTGGTGCTGGCCGAAGTACTCAGCAACCCGCTGCTGGTAGTGCTCGACGGCCCGCGCTTGGCTCAGGCCTGCCAGGCCGAAGGCATTTTATTGCTGATTGACAGCTCGTTTACTTCACCTATTCTCACCACGCCCCTGAGTTGGGGAGCCGATATGGTGTGGCACTCGGCCACCAAGTACCTGGCCGGCCACTCCGACGTGACGGCGGGGGTAGTGGTAGCCCGCGACCCGGCCATTGGCCAGCGCCTGCGCCAGATAGCCACTAATCTCGGCCTCATGCTGGCCCCGCTCGATAGCTGGCTGGCCGTGCGCGGCTTGAAAACCCTGCGCCTACGGATGCGCCAACACTCCGAAAACGCCATGACTGTGGCCCGCTTCCTGGCCGACAGCCCGGCCGTGGCCCAGGTTTTCTACCCCGGCCTGACTAGTCATCCCGGCCACGACCTGGCGGCCCACGAGCTGCTGGGCGGCCTGTTTGGCGGGATGCTCTCGGTGCGGCTAGCCGACGACTCGGCGGCAGCCGTGGATGCGTTTATTCAGAAAACCAAGCTTTTCCCGCTGGCCCCGTCGCTGGCGGGCGTGCAGTCGTCGTGCTCGTACCCGGCCGCCACCTCGCACCGCGGCCTCACGCCGGCCCAGCGGGCAGCGCTGGGCATCACGCCCGGCGTGCTGCGCCTGAGTGTTGGTATTGAGGAAGTAGCCGACCTGCTCGTGGACCTGGAGCACGCGCTGGGGGTAGGGTAGGCCAGGCCTTTTGGACTACGTGCAAAAGTCGGATAAGATGATAGGTAAATTATTGACTAGTAGATAATTATTTCTAAAAAGAATAGAAAAATAAAGTCTGACTAAGGAAAAAATAGGCGTGTGGGGGCAGCGGGGAGGCGCGTATTTCGCAGCGCTTTCCCGGCAGTGCCACTACTGGCGGCGGGGCCGGCTCCACCTTTTTTCCTTCGTTATGCTACCCGCTTCGCCCCGCCTGCCACTGCTGCTCAAGCTGACGCTCAGCGCCTTTTTGCTGGTTATGGTGCCGGTGTACTACCGCCACTACGGCCCTACCAACTTCCTGTATTTCTGCGACGTGGCGCTGCTGCTGGCCTTCGTCAGCGTCTGGACCGAGCGCGCCCTACCCGCCTCAATGGCGGCGGTGGGCATTCTGGTGCCGCAGCTGCTGTGGTGCTTCGATTTTGTGGCGACCCTATTTGGCTTTCACCTGGTCGGCCTCACGGCGTATATGTTTGACCCGCAACGGTCATTATTTTTACGCGGGCTGTCATTTTTCCACGGGTGGCTGCCGTTTCTGCTGCTCTTTCTGGTGCGACGGCTGGGCTACGACCGCCGGGCCCTGCTGGCCTGGGCGGCCCTGGGTTGGGGTCTGTGCCTGGTAGCTTACTTTTTGCTACCCCCCGCTGGCACCGTGCTGCCCAACCCGCAAATTCCGGTCAATATCAACTACGTTTTCGGCTTCGATGATGCCCACACCCAAACCTGGCTGCCCGGCCCGGTGTACCTGCTGGGCTGGATGCTGGCGCTGCTAGTAGTGTTTTATTTGCCTACCCACTGGCTACTGCGGCGACTGTTTGTCCGCCCGGTAGCGCCGGTGCCTAAGGCTGCGGAAATTCAGCAACGAATAGCTTTGCCCGCTTACAAATAAAGTGGTTCGGGATTAATGCCCTGCAACCAGCCCAATAAACCCTGGGGTAGCATAGGAAGCGCCGGAGTCCGGCCCTCGGCCCGACCTTTGCTGCCATGCACACGCTTGAAGACCTCCGCGCCGGGAAGCTGGCCGGCCTGCGCCGCCTCGACCTCTCAGCCGGCCTCACCGAGTTTCCTAAGGAGATATTCGACCTCGCCGACACGCTGGAAATCCTGAATTTATCGGGGAATCAGCTCCGCGCCCTACCCCCCGACCTGGACCGGCTGCACCGGCTGGAAGTACTGTTTTGTTCTGACAATGAATTTACGGCCTTGCCCGAGGCGCTGGGTCAGTGCCCGCGGCTGCACATGGTGGGGTTTAAGGCGAATAAAATCCGCACGCTACCAGCTGCCGCACTGCCGCCCGCGCTGCGCTGGCTTATCCTCACTGATAATCAGCTCGAAACCCTACCCCCCGAAATCGGCCGGTGTGGGCGGCTGCAAAAGCTGATGCTGGCCGGCAACCGCCTCCGCCACCTGCCCGCCGAGCTGGCTCACTGCACCCGCCTGGAGCTGCTGCGCATCGCCGCCAACGAGCTAACCGAATTACCCGCCTGGTTACTGGCCCTACCCCGCCTCAGCTGGCTGGCCTACGCCGGCAACCCTTTCGGCGCGGCGGCCGAGGCGGCGGCGGTGGCGCGGCACCCTATTGCCCACATTCCCTGGCCCGATTTGGCGCTAGAGCAGCAGTTGGGCGAGGGCGCGTCGGGCGTTATTTACCGGGCGCGGTGGCAGCGGGCCGCCCCAGTCGAGGTGGCTGTGAAAGTATTCAAAGGCGCGGTGACCAGCGACGGCCTACCCCACAGCGAGATGCTGGCCTGCATCGGGGCCGGCCGCCACCTCAATTTAATTGCGGTCGAGGGTAAAATTAGCCAGCACCCGGCCGGGGCTGAGGGCCTGGTGCTCGACCTCATCAGCCCCAGCTACGGCAACCTGGCCGGGCCGCCCAGCCTGGCTACCTGCACCCGCGATGTGTACGAGCCGGGCACCACCTTTACGCTGGCGGCGGTCGTGCGCCTGGCCCGCGGCATCGCGGCAGCCACGGCGCATTTGCACGGGCAGGGCATTCTGCACGGCGATTTATACGCCCACAATATTTTGGCTACCCCGGCCGGTGACGGCCTGCTGGGTGATTTTGGGGCGGCGAGCTTCTTCGACCCCGCTGCCCCCGCCGCCTCGGCCTTGCAACGCCTGGAAGCTCGCGCCTTTGGCTGTCTGCTAGAAGAGTTGCTGGCTCACTGCCCGGCCGGCGACCCAGCCGCGCTGGCCGCGCTAGCCAATTTGCAGCGGCGATGCACGCTGCCGGAAGTGGCCGGCCGACCGCTGTTTGTTGAGATTGAGCAGGAGCTGGCGAGCATGGGGTAGGCTTAAGCCTACTATACTATTTCGTGCAAAGCTTTGGCCACGCGGCGCAGTTCGTCGTCGCCCATCGCGGTGCCGCTGGGCAGGCACAGGCCGCGGGCAAACAGGCCGGCGCATACCGCGCCGCCGTACATGGGCGCGTCGGCGAAAAGCGGCTGTAAGTGCAGTGGCTTCCAGAGCGGGCGGCTTTCGATGTGGCGCGTTTCGAGGTGCTGGCGCACGGTTTCGGGGGTAGCGGCGGTGGCTTCGGGGTCGAGCAGCAGGGTCGTGAGCCAGCGGTTGCTGTGGCTGCCGGCGGGCTCGGGACTTGGGGCCAGGGCCAAGCCGGGCAGACCGGCGAGGTGCTCCTGGTACCACTGGAAAATCTCGCGGCGGCGCTTCACGCGGTCGGGTAGCAGCTCCATCTGGCCGCGCCCGATGCCGGCCAGCAGGTTGCTAAGGCCGTAGTTATAGCCCACCTCCGAGTGCTGGTAGTGCGGGGCAGGGTCCTTGGCCTGGCTGGCCAGGAAGCGCGCCCGTGCAGCCAGCGCACGGTCGTAGGTTACAAGCGCGCCGCCGCCGCTGGTGGTCAGTATTTTATTCCCATTAAACGAAAATACGCCTACCCGCCCGAAGCCGCCCAGCGGCTGCTGCTGCCAGTGCGAACCCAGCGCCTCGGCCGCATCTTCCAGAATGGGCACCTCATACTCAGCGGCCAGCGCCAGCACTTCCGCCAGCTTGGCGGGCATTCCGTAGAGGTGCACCAATAGCAGCGCCTTGGGCTTTTTACCCAGTCGGAGCCGGTCCTTGATGGCCTCGCGCAGGCGCGCAGGGCACAGGTTCCAGGTTTCGGCCTCGCTATCGACGAAGACGGGGGTAGCCCCGCAGTAGAGAATAGCGTTGGCCGTGGCCACGAACGTAAACGAGGGGCACAGCACTTCATCGCCGGGGCCCACGCCCAGCAGCAGCAGCCCTAGGTGCAAGGCCGCCGTGCCCGAACTCAGGGCTACGCAGTAGGGCACGCCCACCGCCGCGCAGATGTCGGCCTCGAAGCCGTCCAGGTTCGGCCCCACGGGCGCTACCCAGTTGTCTTCCACCGCTTTGAGCAGGTAGTTCAGCTCGTGGCGGCCCAAGTGCGGCGGCGAAAGGTAAATGCGGTCCAACTTTTTAATTAGCAAGTAGCAGTGAACAATTAGGCAAGTAGCAGCTGCAAAGAAAGAGCCAGTTGGCGTCCTGAAAATGCTAACTGCCGATTGTCCACTGCTACTTGCTGATTGCCTTCGCCGGTACGCCTACGGCGGTGATGCCGGGGGGTAGGTCGCGCACGGCCACGGCCCCGGCCCCCACGGTGGTGTGCGCGCCTATTCGCACCTGGTGGATAACTGTGGCGTTGGTACCCAGGTACGCGCCGGTTTCGAGGTGGGCCCCACCGCCCACGTTGGCGTGCGGCATGAGGGAGCAAAAATCTTCCAGCACCGCATCGTGGCCCACGGTGCAGCCTAGGTTCAGCAGCACGAAGCGGCCCAGGGTAATGTCGCAGGTCAGGATGCAGCCGCGCTGCACGAGGCAACCCTCGCCCAGCACAAGGCGCTGCTCGGGCCGCAGGGCCACCTGCGGGTGCACCAGCGCCGGAAACGAGAGGTGCGGCGCGGCCAGCCGGCTCACCACGGCCGCCCGCCCGGCGCTGCTGCCCACGGCCACGGCCACGGCCAGGGGGGTAGGGCTGGCAGCCAGGGCGGCCACGGTGCCGAGGTAGGGCAGGCCGCCTACGATGGGGGTGGCGGGGCGGCGGTCGTCGTAAAAGCCGCGCAGGTCCCAGCCGGCCCCGGCCGCGTTGAGCTGCGTGATTAAAAGGGCGGTTTCCCGTCCCAGCCCACCCGCCCCCACGATGGCAAGGGGCCGGGGTAAGCCGCCGGCAGGCTCGGCCAGCATATCGTAGTCAGAAAAAAATAACTGAGTCACGGGGGAAATTAGCAACTAAGAATTTGGGATGAGAAATTATGCGTTAGCACAAATGCACTCTCATTCCAGCTTAAGCACGTCAAATTCTAGTCTCCTTACGCGGCCAGCAAGATTTCATCGTGCTGGCTGGTACCGAGGCCGCGAAGTTCATTTTTAGTATTTACCCGAATGAGTACGACCAGGTTGGCCACTTGGTATAAGTACTAAGAGCCGAGTCGCCAAAGGCGAACGTGCTCACCAGTATCCAAGTAATATCGTTGGATTACAGCTAATTGGGGGCGGCAGAAAAAGCAGTCTTAAGCGCCAGAAACCCTAAAACTACTAATGAAGAGCTCGTAAATATATTATTTATGAAATATATGATAATACTCAGCTAAATGACTTCTGCAAAAAGAAGAGATGCTGCCAAGGATGCGTAAGTTTTGCCAACGACAGCCCTACTCTTCTAAGTCTGGAGCTGAAATTCTGACTGAAAAATGTTGTGTTACCCATCAAAACTAAGTTTTCACCGTGCCCTCAGAGCTGAGTTAGAAGTAGCGTGGCAACTCAGGTAGCCCCGCACAAGTAATATTATCTGGCCTGTTAGTTTTTCCTTTTTAAAAATCATCTGCTTTCGCTACTATCCATGACACACAAAGAAAAATGGCTGCTCTTGGCACCCGTAGGATTGCTGGGCATCGGGGCTGGTGCTTGCCTCGTCGGCTGGGCCGCCGAACTCAAAACCAGAAAAGAACCTGCTGCCTGGGTGCCGGCCGGCACCGCCGCTCTCGTCGTGCTCAACGCCGGAGTTAGCCTGTTGGGGCAAAGTATTATTGAAAAGGTGCTGCACGAGCTGCACGAAAAGCCCACTAATGAAGCTTTCAGCAACTTATAAGGCATAAAAAAAAACCTGGCCAAAGCCAGGTTTTTTTTTATGCCTTATAAAAAAGAGCACTATTCCGATTTGGTGTCCATTTTGTGGGTGTCTTTCTTCAGCTTGCGGCTGGCCTTAAGACTGGTGCCTTTTACAGCTTTGGTACCTTTCTTGGCACCGTGCTTCACGGCGTGGCCAGCTTTGCTAACCACATTGCCAGCCGCATCGGCCGTGTTTTCGAGGGCTTGGCCCACGTTGG
Organism: Hymenobacter psoromatis; assembly: GCF_020012125.1. Classification (NCBI taxonomy): domain Bacteria; kingdom Pseudomonadati; phylum Bacteroidota; class Cytophagia; order Cytophagales; family Hymenobacteraceae; genus Hymenobacter; species Hymenobacter psoromatis. The sequence continues at coordinate 3,329,529 of NZ_JAIFAG010000001.1, read as the reverse complement.
TTTTGCCGGTTTTGGTGACTACTTTCTTGGTGCCATTATCGCGGACCTTCACTTCGGTGGTGGGGGCAGTCTGGGCGAAAGAAACGGTGGTGAAAGCGCAGGCGGCGAGTAGCAGAATTACTTTTTTCATGGCGAAAGGGGGAAAGGTATTTTCGAGGTCTTTTACGCGGCCTCCCAGCCTGGGTTGCCATTCTCGATGGCGAAAACTTTTCAAAGTCCGTGCCAAAAACAAGAAAATCCTGAAATAATTCTACTCCGCGCCTGGCAGTAGCAACGAAGAGTCGCCGTAGCTCAAAAACCGGTAGCCCTGGCGCAGCGCGTGTGCATACACTGCGCGCCAGCCTGGCCCCAGTAGGGCGGCCACCAGCAGCAGTAACGTGCTTTCGGGCTGATGAAAATTCGTAATCAGCCCCTGCACCAGCCGGAAGCGGTAGCCAGGCGCAATGAGCAGCCGCGTGCTTGCCTCCACCGCCGCCGAGCCGGTGGCCTCCAGGTGGGCCAGCAGCGCTTGCAAAGCGGCTTCGGCCGGCACCTCGGCCGCGCCGGGGGGTAGGGCGGCGTAGGGCTGCCACTGGCTCACTTCGAGCGCGGCGGCGGGGGTAGGGCTGCCGCGCACCAGCGCCGCCCCCAGCCAATACAGGCTTTCCAGGGTGCGCAAGCTGGTGGTGCCCACCGCAATAACCGGCCGCGGCCGGTGTGCCAGCAGCTGCCGCAGTAGCCCGGCCGACACGATAATCGGCTCGGCGTGCATGGGGTGGTCGGCCATCGTCTCGGCCTTGACGGGCTGGAAGGTGCCCGCGCCCACGTGCAGCGTCAGCTGCCCGGTGGCAATGCCGCGGGCGGCCAGCTCGGCCAGCAGCTCGGGGGTAAAGTGCAGGCCGGCGGTGGGCGCGGCCACGGCCCCCTCGTGGGCCGCGTACACGGTTTGGTAGCGCACGGCGTCGGCGGGGGTGGCGGCGCGGTGCAGGTAGGGGGGTAGGGGCAGGTGCCCGGCCGCCCGCAGCACCTCGGCGAAGGGCAGCGAAGCCGGCTCCCAGCGGAAATCAAGCAGGCTTTCGCCGCTGGCCTCGTGGGCCCGGCGCTCGGCCCAGAGGGTAGCCGGCTGGCCCGCGAATTGGAAGCTGAGGCTCACCGGGCCGCTTTTCCAGCGGCGGCCGTTGCCCACCAGGCAGCGCCAGGTGGCGGCCCCGGTTTGCTGCAAGGCTGGCTCCAAGGCGCGGTGCGGGGCCACCGGCTCCAGGCAAAACAACTCCACCGCGCCGCCCGTGGGCCGCTGGGCCAGCAGCCGCGCCCGCACCACCCGCGTGTCGTTGAAAATGAGCAGACTATCGGCCGGCAGCTCATCCGGCAAGTCGCGGAAAGTCTTATCCGAGATAACGCCCCGGCGGCTCACCAACAGGCGGCTGGCGGCGCGGTCGGCCAGCGGCTCGGGCGCGATGCGGTCGGCGGGCAGCTCGTAATGAAAATCCTGGATGTGCAGCTGATGAGGGTCCATAAGTAGAGTGCGGGGCTTGCCCCCGCCCGGCGTTGAACGATTGGTACTGCTTTCGTTCGGGTTTTTGAGCAACGACGGCCGGGAGCCAGTCCCGCACCCTATGCGCGCCGCAAAGTTCGCGCCGCCGGGGTATTACTTTCGGCCGCAACCCTTCTCCGGCCCATGCTCCACTTGCTGCTTCTGCTGCTCGCCGCGCCGCCTACCCCGCCCGCGCACCCCTACGCCGATGCCACGCGCCGCCGCATCGCCACCGCCCAGGACGAGCGCCAAACAGCCGCGCTGCTGCCTTTTTTGCAAAATAAAAATCCGGTTTACCGCGCCGCCGCCGCCGAGGCCCTGGCCTCGGTGCAAGACAAAAAAGCCCTGCCCGCGCTCCTACCCCTGCTAAACGACGCAACGCCCGCCGTGCGCCGCGCTGCTGCCTTCGCCCTGGGCCAGGCCGGCGACAGCGCGGCCGTGCCCGCCCTGGCCCAGCGCCTGGCCCGGCCCGAAGCCAGCGCCCCCGCCCGCCGCGCCGCCTACGAGGCGCTGAGCCGCTGCGTCACCAAGCGCACGGTCAGCCAAATCTGGGAGGTGAAGCCGCCTGGCCCCGACTCAGCCGCCGCGCCCGGCCGGGCTTGGGCGCTGTACCGGGCCACGCTGCGCGGCTTGGCTACGCCCGAGGTGGTGCGCCAAACCACGGCGTTGCTGGTCCAGAAGGGGGTAGGGATGGCCCCGGCGCGGGCCGGCGCGTCGGCGGCCCTGGCGCGGGTGCGCGGCCAAGACTCGACGCTGGCGCAAGTGGCGCTGCCAGTGCTGCTGCAAGCCGTGGGGAATGACCAAGATTATTTCGTGCGCGAAAATTGCGCGTCGGCCCTGGGCCGGGTGGGCCGGCCGGCGGCCGTAGAAGCCTTACTAAGAGCCGCCGACACTGACGCTGACCACCGGGTACGCATCGCGGCGTTGCGGGCACTGCCGGCGCGGGCGGCCATCGGCATCGTAGCGGCCATCGACCAGGGCCTGACCCGGCCATTGGCTCAGGAAACCCTGACGGCCGCCGAGTGGCTGCTGCGCGTGCCCACCGACAGCCTCTGGGCCAGCGCCGATTTCCTGGGCTACGTGCGCCGCGCGCAGCATTGGCGCACCCGCGCCACGCTGCTGCAAGCGGCCCTGCACCACGCCCGCGCCGCCCGCCGCTTGGCCCTGGCCGATACCATCCGCGCTCGTTACCAGCGCACGCCCAACCAATACGAAAAAGCCGCGCTACTTACTGCCCTCAGCGAAGACCCGGCGCAGTTTGATTTTTTGGCGAAAGAGGCTACGCTGACCACCGGCCCGCCCGTGGTGCCCGGCACGGCGCTGGCGGCGCTGGTGAGTTTGCGAAGCGCTAAAAGCTTCCCCACCGCCCGGCAGGCCGATTTTACGGCGGCGCTGCGGCGGGCGCTGGCGGGCGGCGACGTGGCCCAGCTCGCCACCGCCGCCGAGGCGCTGGCCAATCCCGCGCTCGTGCCTACCCCCCAGCCCGCCGACGAAGCCGCCCTGCGTCAGGCCCAACGTAAGCTCACGCTACCCCGCGAAATTGAGGCGTGGCTGGGTTTGCAGCAGGCCCTGGATAAGCTCACGAAAGCGCCCAAACCCACGCCCATGCCCGTCGGCCCGGCTAGCCAGCACCTCATCGATTGGGCGCTGGTGCAGCGTATTCCGGTGGGCCAGCAAGTGCGAATGGAAACCACCAAGGGCGTTATTATCTTGGAATTGAAAGTAGTAGAAGCCCCCGGCTCAGTGGCCAGCTTTGTGCAATTACTCAACCAGCACTTCTATGACGGGCTGTATTTTCACCGCGTGGTGCCCGATTTCGTGGCGCAGGGCGGCGACCCGCGCGGCGACGGCTCGGGCAGCACGCCCTACAACCTGCGCTCCGAGTTTTCGGAGCTGCGCTACGATGCCGGGGCCGTGGGCCTGGCCTCGGCCGGCAAGGATACCGAGAGCTGTCAGTTCTTTTTCACTCACCAGCCTACTCCCCACCTCGACGGCCGCTATACCATCTTTGCCCAGGTAACGCAAGGAATGGAGGTAGTGCAACGGCTCGAAATCGGGGATAAAATGCTGCGCGTGGCGCTGCTGCCCGCCGGGCGCTAGGGATTTCATCTCCTATTTTTGCCCTATCCGAAAGGCTGCTTGCTTTACCGTTTCCCTATCCCTTATGCCCCTGCCTGTCCCCGCACCGCTGTCGCTCAGCAACGTTGATTTTTACGTAGACCACCTGCGCACGCTGGCGGCGCTATATCTGCCGCGGCTGGCTGCGGCCGCTGTGCTGCTGGTGGTGGGCTGGTGGGTCATCAGCTGGCTGAGCCGACTGGTGGCGAACGCCACGGCGCGGCTCGACGTGTCGCTCAGCTCGTTCGTAACCAGCATGTTCAGTATCCTGCTCAAGGTGCTGCTGCTCATCTCGGCAGCGGGCATGGTGGGGTTTCAGACGACCTCCTTCGTGGCTATTCTGGGAGCGGCAGGCCTGGCGGTGGGCCTGGCTTTGCAGGGCACGCTGGCCAACTTTGCGGGCGGCGTACTGATATTGATTTTCAAGCCCTTTGTGGTAGGTGATGTTATTGAAAGCCAAGGTAAAAGCGGTACTGTGCAGGCCATCCAGATTTTCAATACCATCCTGCTCACCTCGCTGGGCGACATCGTGATTCTGCCCAACGGCGCGACCTCCAACGGCGTGCTCGTCAACAAAGCCCACCCCCAGCAAGCCGTAGTAGAAGTGCCGCTCGACCTGCCCGCTACCACCGACCTTGACACCCTGCGCCAGCAAGCGCTCCCGCTGCTAAAGGCGCTGCCCGATGTGCTCCCTACCCCCCAGCCACAAGTCAGCATCACCACTCTCACGCCGGGCGCAGCCATGACCATCACCTTCCAGGCGCACACCACGCCCGGCAAGGAAGACGCCCTGCGCAAGACCATGCTGGAGGCGTTGCAGCAATTTTTCGCGCAGCAAGGCGAGAAGAAATAAAGGGAGAATATAGAAGAAGGAGGAATGAAAATTACTCAGTAACTCTACGCCGGCACTACGACCACTTTTTTCGTCTCAAAAAATTCTTCCTCAAAAAAATTGCTTAGGTCCACGACCTGCGCCACGAGGCCGCTTTCGGCAATTTCCTCCGTCAGGTCGCCGCCTTTTAAATAATACAAGCCTGCACCCGGCGCGGGGTGTTTTTTGTAGCTGTGCCTAATCCAGGGGTGAAAAGTGGCCAGGCGCGCCACGGCGCGGCTCACCACAAAGTCGAATTTTTCGCGCACGTCCTCGGCCCGGATTTGCTCGGCCGTGACGTTGGTCAGGCCCAGGTCGGCGGCCATCAGCTGCACGGCCCGGATTTTCTTGCCGATGCTGTCCACGAGGTGAAACTTCACCTCCGGAAATAGGATGGCCAGCGGCAGGCCGGGCAGGCCGCCACCAGTGCCCACGTCCAGCACCGCGCTGCCGGCCGGAAACTGCACCACCTTGGCTAGGCCCAGCGAGTGTAGCAGGTGCCGCTCCACGAGGTTGTCGGCATCGGGCCGGGCCACCAGGTTTATTTGCGCATTCCAGGCTTTAAACTCGGTTTCGAGTTGAGTAAATTGAGCGCGCTGGTGAGCAGTGAGGCTAGGGAAGTACTTGGTAAGGAGCGACATGCAGGCTTCCGACAAAAGATAGGGGGTAGGAGTAGCAAAGAAGGACGTACTAAAGAAGAACGTCATGCTGAGCCTGCCGAAGCATCTCTACCGCGTACCTAACTTCAAACGTTAGGAGTACTTACGCGGTAGAGATGCTTCGGCAGGCTCAGCATGACGTTCTTACGGTCTGCCAGGCAAGAATTAAATAATTTCCTTCTTGTCCTTCACCATGTCAAAAAGCAGCTCGCGGGCGCGGTGCAGCTGCGCCTTCACGGTACCCAGGGGCGCTTTTAGTTCGGTGGCGATTTCCTCGTAGCTCAGCTCGTCGAAGTAGCGTAGGCTCACTAGGCGCTGATATTTATCGGGCAGGCGCGACACGACGTGGCGCATGATTTCGATTTTCTGATTCTTAATCGTTGTGTCGGCCGGGTTGAGGTCGTTATCCCGAAACTCAAGCTGAATCTCATCGCCGTCGCCCATCTTCACTGCCGAGTCAATGCTCATGGTTTTGATTTTATTCTTGCGAATAAAGTCAATGCAGTTGTTGGTGGCGATGCGAAACAGCCAGGTACTGAACGCGAATTCGGGGTTGAATTTGTGGAGGTTTTTGAACGCCTTGGCGAAGGCCTCGATGGTCAGGTCCTCGGCGTCGTCGGGGTTGCGCACCATCTTGAGCACCACGTGGAAAACGGGCTTCTTATAGATGTGCATCAGCTCGGCGTAAGCTTTCTCGTCGCCGTGGTCCACGGCAGCCCGAATGAGCTTAAAATCGTGCTTGGCTTTGGAGGAAAATTGTTTCTGAATATCGTTCGGATTTATTTCCATTGGAGCGAACGGTGCCGAAATAGGGAAATCCCCCAGGCACCATAAAAGACAAAGTAGAGAAAGTCGAGCGCTGGTAGCAGCAGCGGCGGGAAATTAGCGCGCAGCCGGCGCGCCAGCGGCCTATAAACAGCCAGCAGTAGCAATGTTCGCACCAACCAGATTATGGCCAAAGATACCAAGTTTTCGCGGTTCCATCCAACTGCCAAAATGACCGGCGTAAGCAAGTAAAAAAGGCCGTTGCTGCCCATAAAAAAGCCCAGCCGGCGGCGGTCGGCGGCCCGGTAGCGGCTGCCGGCCGAGAGGTGCCGCCGCTTCTGGCGCCACCAGGCGGCCCAGGTTTCGGCGGGCTGGCTCAGGGTGTGGGCGGGCGCGTCGGCCACCACGGCGGCGCGCGCTCCCAGGGCCACCGCGTCCTGCACCAGCAGGTCGTCGTCGCCGCTGAGCCGCCGCATGTGGCTGGCAAAGCCCTTGGTGCTTTGGAAGGTGCCGCGGGTATAGGCCAGGTTACGCCCTACCCCCATGTAGGGCCGCCCCGCCCAGGCCAGGCCCAGGTATTGGGCGGCCGTGAGCAGCGTGTCGTAGCGAATGAGCCGGTTAAGCAGGCCCGGCCGTTCGGCGTAGCCCGAGTAGCCGAGCACGATATCGGCCCCTACCCCCCCCCGGTGGGGTAGGGAAGCCTGAAAGCCGCGCTGCATCAGGCGCAGCCAGTCGGGGCCGACGGGGCGGCAGTCGGCATCCGTAAAAAGAAGATGCGCGTGGCGGGCGGCCTTGATGCCGAGAGTGAGGGCGTATTTTTTGGAGGCGAAGCCGGCCGGCGTGTGCGTCACGGTCACCAGCCGGAAGCGGCCGGGGTAGTATTGGCTCAGCTGCTGCGTAAATAAATAGGTATCGTCCTGGCTGCGGTCGTCCACCAGCACCAGCTCAAAACCGGGGGGGTAGTCCTGGCGTAGCAGCACCGGAATCAGCTCGCGCAGGTTGTCCAGCTCGTTGTGAGCGCACACGATGATGGACACCGGCTCCGTATCCGGCCCCGGCGCATCGGCCGCTGCTTCTGGAGGCCGCCGCGCGAAGGGCCGGAAATACCGAAGCCAAAACCACCCCTGCACCAAAAGCAGCGGCAGCAATAGAAGCGCGGGGGGTAGGGAAGCGAGAGGAGGTAACGACACGGAACGGCCGGCAAAGGTACGGCGGCGGTAATTTTGTCAGAATGAAGTTTGACCTCCTGGCCCGCGATGCGGGCACCAAGGCCCGCGCCGGCCAGCTTACCACGGCCCACGGCACCATCGAAACGCCCATTTTTATGCCCGTGGGCACGGCTGGCACCGTGAAAGCCGTGGGCCAGCGCGAGCTGACGGCCGACGTGCAAGCCCAGATTATCCTCGGCAATACCTACCACCTCTACCTGCGCCCCGGCCTGGAAGTACTGCAAGCCGCCGGCGGCCTGCACAAATTCAACGGCTGGGACCGCCCCATCCTCACCGATAGCGGCGGCTACCAGGTCTTTTCGCTCAGCAACACCCGCAAGATTAAGGAAGAAGGCGTCACCTTCCGCTCGCACATCGACGGCTCGAAGCACCTGTTCTCGCCCGAGGGCGTCATGGATATTCAACGCCGCATTGGGGCCGACATCATCATGGCGTTTGATGAATGCACGCCTTGGCCCTGCGAGTACGACTACGCCCGCCGCTCGTTGGATATGACGCACCGCTGGCTCCGGCGCTGCATCGAGCGGCTCGACAGCACCGAGCCGCTCTACGGCTACGAGCAGACGCTTTTTCCCATCGTGCAGGGTAGCACGTTCAAAGATTTGCGGGTGCAATCGGCCGAATTCATCGCCGAGCAGGGCCGCGCCGGCAACGCCATCGGCGGCCTGAGCGTGGGCGAGCCCGCCGAGCAGATGTACGAGATGACCGAGCTGGTCTGCGACATCCTGCCCCAAGACAAGCCGCGCTACCTGATGGGGGTAGGCACGCCGGCTAATATTCTGGAAAACATCGCGTTGGGCGTGGATATGTTCGACTGCGTGCTACCCACCCGCAACGCCCGCAACGGGATGCTCTTCACCACGCAAGGCATTATCAACATCACCAATAAGAAGTGGGAGCTGGATTTTGAGCCCATTGATGAAACGCTGGGCGGCCACGCCAGCACGTTTTACAGCCGGGCCTACGTCCGGCATTTATTTCAGGCCAAGGAGATGCTGGGCGCGCAAATTGCTTCGCAACACAACCTTACTTTTTACTTGTGGCTGGTGAAGGAGGCGCGCAAGCAAATCATGGCCGGCACGTTTGGGGAGTGGAAAAAAGGCATGGTGGAGCAGGTGATGCGGCGGTTGTAAGCATTATAAACAAAACGAATATTTATAAATGAAAAAAGTGTTGATAATATCAGCCGCTGTGTTATTACAGCAGCTACTGACTGCTTGTTATGGAGCCGGTACTCATCCTTATTCAAGAGAAGTCAAGCTCGATTGTCCAGCGGATACTGTTATTCACCGACTTTCTGTGCTGAAAGCCGCAGGTGGATTCGGGGCAAATAATTATGGTGTGGATGGTTATCATGACGAAAACAAGCAATTTTATACTTTTCGTTTAATATCAAATGAGCATAATTTCTGCTTGCAACTGGATGTTATAGCGCACACATCTAAGCAAACTGGCATTCTGCTAAATGGAATTGACGATTATAGCCAAGGTGGTAGGTGGCAGGCTTTTGACCGGGATTTGACAGACTCCAAAAAGCAAGAAGTAATTACCTGGTTTAAGCAAAAAGTTGCCACGACAATTCAATGCAATTCAAGCTATTGAGCGTGAGAAACAGTTGAAAGCTGGCTCGCGGGCGAAAAAGCTGGCGCTGATAGTAGAGATGAATCCCGAATGGCGCGATTTACTGGAAGAATAGCCGGCCGGCGCGGGTTTCGTGCGGGTGCGATTGCTTCGCGTTGCTCGCAATGACAGACGATTTTATTATGACAAGCATTGTTAGATGAGAATTCTCGATAAATACATCATCGGCAAGTTTCTGACCGCGTTCTTCTTCACGGTCGTGATGCTCGTGTCGGTAATTTGCGTGATTGACTACACGGAGAAGAACGACGATTTTCTGCACCATAATCTTACGTTCTGGCACGTATTCACGCATTATTACGTGTACCTGTTTCCGTATTTTGCCAATCTGCTGGCTCCGATTACCATCTTTATAGCGGTGGTGTTCGTGACTTCGCGGCTGGCGGCACGCACCGAGCTGGTGGCCATGCTGGCCAGCGGCATGAGCTTCGAGCGGCTGCTACTACCCTACACGATGGGCGCGGGTCTGATTGCCATCTTCACCTTCGGGCTCATCAGCTGGGTTATTCCGAAGGGCACCAAGGAAATCGTCAAGTTTGAGAACCTGCACGTGCAGGAGCCGTGGAAGTTTGAAGGCAGAAATATTCACCTCAAAATTGGGCCGCGCAGCTACGCCTACCTCGAAAGCTACGATGCCGACCACAATATCGGCTACCGCTTCGCCCTCGAAACCATCGATAGTACCGTGCTGCGCCGCCGCCTCACGGCCGACGCCATCACCTGGGACTCGACCCACCAAGCCTGGAAAATGACGCAGCAAACCGTGCGCACTTTCCACGGACAAACCGGCGAGAGCCTGCTCAGCCTGCCCGCCCGCGACACGACCCTCAACCTCTACCCCAAGGACTTTGCCAGCACCTACCGCCTGGCCGAAACCTTAACTTCCCCCGAGCTCAACGACTTGATAAAGACCAAGATATTGCGCGGGGCCAACGACACGGCGCAGTACCTGAGCGTGAAGTACGAGCGCTACGCCTACCCCTTCGATACCATTATCCTGACTCTCATCGGGGTGGTGCTGAGCGCCCGCAAGAGCCGCGCCGGCGTGGGCGGCCAAATTGCGCTGGGCTTCGTGCTGGCCTTCGTGTTCATCATCTTCGTGATGCTATCGCGCAACCTGGCCTCCGTGGGCTCCCTACCCCCCATGCTGGCCGCGTGGGTGCCGGGCCTGGTCTTTTCGGTGGTTGGGCTGTTTTTATACAGAGTAGTGCCTAAATAAAAACCGCTTGTCATTGCGAGCGCAGCGCGGCAATCTTTCCTTGGCAGGGTAGGATAGTAATCCATTTTATGCGAACGGTAGGGAAGGATTGCCGCGCTGCGCTCGCAATGACATACGTCCCCCACATTAAGTCCCAATATGCTAAAAGACTACTTAAAACTACATTTTATCGTCCTGTTGTGGGGCTTCACGGCCATTCTGGGGCGATTGCTGACGGTGCCGCCGGTGGAACTGGTATTTTGGCGCACGCTGCTGGCCAGCACCGGGCTGGCGGGGCTGCTGCTGGCGCGCCGCGCGGGCTGGCGCGTGGCCCCGGCTGAGGCGCTGAAGCTGCTGGGGGTAGGGGCGCTGGTGGCGGCGCACTGGATTACGTTTTTCCTGGCGGCGCGGCTTTCCTCGGTGAGCGTGTGCCTGGCGGGCCTGGCCACGCTGGCACTCTGGACCTCGCTGCTGGAGCCGCTGCTGCTGTGGCGGCGGGTGCGGCCCTACGAGGTGGGGCTGGGTTTGCTGGCTATGCTGGGCTTGTATTTGATTTCGCAGGCCGAGCTTAGCCAGCTCACCGGCTTGCTGGTGGCAGTAGTTTCGGCGGGGCTTTCGGCGCTATTCAGCGTGCTCAATTCGCAGCTCGTGAAGCGCCACGCACCGCTGCGGCTCACGTTTTATGAGATGACGGGGGCGTGCCTGAGCATCGTGCTGTTCTTCCCCGTTTACAGCCGCTACTTCACCCAGGGGGTAGGGCTGCGGCTGGGCTGGCACGGCCTCGACTGGCTGTGGCTGCTGTTGCTGGCGGGCGTGTGCACGGTGTACGCCTTCTCCACGTCGGTGGAGCTGATGAAGCGACTCTCTGCCTTCGTGGTGAACCTGACCATTAACCTGGAGCCGGTCTACGGCATCGTGCTGGCGCAGGCGCTGTTCGTGCTGCACGTGCCGGGCTTTGGGCGCGAGCAGATGTCGGGCGGCTTCTACGCGGGCACGGTGCTCATTCTGGCCAGCGTGCTTGTGCACCCGTTGCTCAGCCGCTGGAACCAGCGCCGCGCCCGCGCCGCCGATTTGGTGGTGTAGGGGCGGGACTTGCCCCCGCCCGTCGTTGAACATTCCAGACAGGTTTCGTTCAACATCGGGTGGGGCCAGCCCCGCACCCTACTTTCCTAAACGCTTGGCTACCCCTCGCGCCGCGTGGTAGCCGCACATGCCGTGCACGCCGGCCCCCGGCGGCGTCGCAGCCGAGCAGATAAACACGTTTGGGTTGGGGGTTGAATAGGGGTTGAAGCGCGCCACGGGGCGGGTGAAAAGCTGGGTAATATCCACCGAGCCGCCCGTGATGGCCCCGCCCAGGTAGTTGGGGTTGTAGGCGTAGAGGTCCTGGGTATTCATCGTGTGGCGGGCCAGCACGAGGTCGCGGAAGCCGGGCGCAAAGCGCTCAATTTGGCGGTCAATCACGGCGGTCATGTCCTGGGTGGAGTCGAAGGGGACGTGGCAGTAGGCCCAGCCGGTATGGTGGCCGGCGGGCGCGCGGGTCGGGTCGAATAAGCTCTGCTGGCACAGCAGCACGAAGGGCTTATCGGCTACCCGTCCGCGCCAGGCGGCTTTTTCGCCCCGCGCCAGCTCGGCAAACGTGCCGCCCAGGTGCACCGTGGAGGCTTGCGCGCAGCGCGGGTCGCGCCACGGAATAGGGCCGGCCAAGGCATAATCCACTTTGAAAACACCGGGGCCGTAGCGGTAGTTTCCCAGGCGGCGGCGGTAGGCGGCGGGTAGCTGCTCGCCGGCAATGTTAACTAGCTGCCGCGGGTCAGTATCGAATAAATACGTGCGGGCCGGCGGCAAGTCGCGCCAGTGGTTAATGCGGGTTGAAAATTGAATTTCGCCGCCCGCCGCCGCGAAGCAGGCGGCCAGCGCGTCGGCGATGCAGGCCGCGCCGCCCTTCGGAAAGGCCCAGTTTTCGGCGTGCGCAGTTATCAAAAACAAGTAGCCCACGGCCGCGGTAAACAGCTTATTCAAAGGCAGCACGCTGTGGGCCGCGCAGCCCCCAAACAGCGCCCGCGCCCGCTCGCCCTTAAAAAAAAGCTCCTGAAAAAGCGTGGCCGGCAGCGCCGCCTTCAGCCCGAAGCGGGCCAGCAGCAGCGGGCTGTGCGGCAGGCCCAGCGGCTTCAGCGCATCCCGCAGTAGTTCCTCAGTTCGGCCCACGAAAGGCGCGAGCAGCCGCTGGTAGCGCCCGGCGTCCACGCCCAGGTTAGCGGCCGTTTCGGCGATTGATTTGCTTAGCAGCACCGCTTCCTGGCCATCGAGCGGATGGGCCACCGAGGCGGGCGGCAGCACCCATTCCAGCCCGTGTTTTTCGAGGCCCAGGGTCTGGAAATAAGGCGATAAATACCCTAGCGGGTGCACCGCCGAGCCCACGTCGTGCCGGTAGCCGGGCAGCGTCAGCTCCTGGGTGCGGGTGCCGGCGCTCAGCGAGTCGGCCGCTTCCAGGATGAGCACCCGCAGGCCCTTTTGGGCCAGGTACACGCCGGCGCTCAGGCCATTTGGCCCGGAGCCAATGATGACGGTATCCCAGGGGGTAGACATTTTTTTAGAGATTAGAGCTTATAGTAGGGCTTACGCGAGTCCCGTTCATTATTGCGAGCGCAGCGCGGCAATGATGAACGGATTCAAATTTTCTTCACTCACAATTGCCCGCGCCACACCAGGTACTCAGCCGGCCAGGGGAGGGTAGAGGCCTCGGCCGCGCCGGTAAATAGCCCGTACACCGCCGAGCCGGAGCCCGACAGGCTGGCATACACAGCGCCTGCCGCGTACAGCTGCTGCTTGATGGCCGCCAGCACTGGGTAGGCCGGGGCCAGTGAGGCTTCAAAATCGTTGCTAACCGTGTCGCGCCAGGTAGTTATGGGCTGGCTCAGCGCCGCCCGCAGGGGGTAGGCCGGGGCGCGCGGCACAATGCCCGCAAACGCCTGCGCCGTGCCGATGTGCAACCCTGGATATACCACCACGCACGCCGTGCCGCTGAGATTCAGCTCAATAGCCTCAAATACGTCGCCCTTGCCCCGCGCCAGCCGGGGCGTATGCTGAATAAAAAACGCGCAGTCGGCCCCCAGTCGGCGGGCGTAATTTTCGAGCTGCTCCGTAGTCAGGTGTAGCCCAAAAACCTCCCCGATAGCCCGCAGCGCAAAGGCTGCATCGGCCGAGCCGCCACCCAGGCCCGCCCCGATGGGCACGATTTTATGCAGGTGCAACTGCGCGGCCGGTAAGTCTGGAAAGTCCGCCTTCAGCAGCTCGTAAGCTTTCAGGCACAGATTGGTAGCCAAGGCGCCGGGAATGGGCCGGCCGGTAAGGGTCAGGTCTGACGCGGCCTGACCTTTGGGGGCGGGCAGCACGTCGAGCACGTCGGTCCAGGGGAGGGGTAGGAACACGGTTTCCAACTCGTGGTAGCCGTCGGGCCGCCGCGCCGTCACGTAGAGACCCAGGTTGAGCTTGGCATTAGGAAAAGTGAGCACTCGGTAAGTGAGTAAATGGGTAATTGAGTAGGGGGTAGTAAAGAACGGGCTGCGGAAAAGAACGTTCTTTACTACCCCCTTAACTTATTTGCTCACTTACCGCATGTATCCTGGCAAGCGCCTGCTCGACCTGGCCGTGGCCCTGCCACTGGCGGTGCTCACGGCCCCGCTGCTGGCGCTGGCCGCGGCGTTGGCCGCCGCCCAAAACGGCGGGCCCTGGCTGTTTCGGCAGCAGCGGCCGGGGCTGGGCGGGCAGCTCTTCACGCTCTATAAGCTCCAGACCATGACTAGCGCCCACGACCCCGCCACTGGTCAGCTGCTGCCCGATGCCCAGCGCCTGCCGGGGATAGGCCGCTGGCTGCGAGTAACTTCGCTCGATGAGCTGCCGCAGCTCTGGAACATCGTGCGTGGCGAGATGAGCCTGGTAGGCCCGCGGCCGCTGCTACCGCAGTACCTGCCCCTATACTCGCCCCGGCAGGCGCGCCGCCACCTCGTGCGGCCCGGCCTCACGGGCTGGGCACAGGTAAATGGCCGCAACGCCCTCAGCTGGGAGGAAAAATTTACTTGTGACGAGTGGTACGTCGATAACCAAAGTCTAAGGCTCGACCTGCGCATCCTGGGGCGCACCGTGGGGCGGGTGCTGAGGCGGCGCGACATTGCGGCGGCTAGTGAAGCGACGATGCCGCCTTTTCGGGGTAGTGAGGGCCCCGCACTTGCTGAAAACCAGGAAAAACTGCTCGACGTCCATGCTATTGGCCGGCAAGAAGCGTAGCTTACTGGTCTGCCAGCGGCGGCTGGCTCGGCCGGGTAGCCTGGGCAGTAGCAGGGGGGTAGGGAGCGATTATTGCCTGGCAAAAGCCGTTGGCCGGCAACGGCCAACCCGGCAGACCGGCGCATAGCCGGCAGGAAATGATAGTTAACATAGCTGAGAAAGAAGAGTGAGCTTGTGGCGCAAATATCTGACAATGAAGGGTATTTGTGCAATAGCCGCCAGCCAATTTGCCAAAATACCCGTGGGCGGCTTTCGCCGATAGCCCCAATTGCCCGCCCTAACGGTAAATAATACGGCGTGGTTGCCCTGAATAAGATTAAAAGGCGGTTTTTTTGCACAAAAGCCTTACGGCTTGCGCTGTCCTTCTTGCCTACTGCTATGCTTGGCAGCCGTGCCCCGCGCGTCAACCTGAGCGCCACGGGTGGCTTCACCTTCAAGAACGATAACCTGCTCACCGACCGCAGCCAAGTAGAACCCAGCAGCAGAGCCAGCGTGCGCTACATTAGCGCGCCTACCGCACCAAAATCGTTAGTAGCGGCGGCAGCGTTGGAGAATAGGCAATGACAAATTGCGCACTATTCATTGCCTATTTCCCCAGCGCGAACACCGCCGGGCGCTTGTGCAGAGCGGGCAGGGTAGGGAGCTGCCGCCAGGCGGCCACGGGCAGCGTGCGCAGGTACTCGGTGGGGGCGGTGAGGTCGGCGGCTACGCAGAGGTGGGTGGCGGGCTGCAGGTGGGCCAGCAGGTCGGCCAGCAACTGGTCGTTGCGGTAGGGCGTTTCGATAAAAAGCTGACTTTGGTCGCGTTGGGTGGCTTCTTTTTCCAGGTTTTTGAAGGCCGCCACGCGGGCCGCTTTCTCGATGGGCAGGTAGCCGTGGAAGGCGAAGCGCTGCCCGTTTAGCCCCGAGCCCATGAGCGCCAGCAGAATGGACGACGGCCCCACCAGCGGCCGCACCGCCAGCCCCAGCCGGTGCGCCTCCTGGGCCAGCGCCGCGCCAGGGTCGGCAATGCCGGGGCAGCCCGCCTCCGAGAGCACGCCGGCCTCCAGGCCCTCGCGTAGCAGCGGCTGCAAGGCCGCCTTTACCTGAGCGGGCGTGCTGTCTTTGTCAATCAGCTCGAAGCGGATATCCTCAATGATACGGTGCGGGGCCACCTCCTTCACAAAGCGCCGCGCCGTGCGCAGGTTCTCGACCAGGAAGTAGGGCAGCCGGGCTACGGCTGCCACCACTTGCGGCGGCAGCACCTGCGGCGCGCTACCTTCGGCCAGGGGGGTAGGGATGAGATAAAGCATGTTTATTTCCCCATTAAAGCGAAGTTTTTTACCAGCCCGAACACCTCGTCGGGCTTTTCGGCATGGACCCAGTGGCCGGCGTCGGGCACGGTCACGACCTGTGAATTTGGGAACAAGGCCGGAATACTATGCAGCTTATCGTCGGCCGTGATGTAGTCCGAGAGCCCACCCCGGATAAAGAGGGTAGGCTTCAGAAAGGGCTGCGCCGCGCTGATTGCTTCGCCAATGGCGGGCAGTTCGGCGGCCAGTACCGGCAGGTTGATGCGCCAGGCGAAGGAATTGTCTTCGCGCCGGTACAGGTTTTTAAGCAAAAACTGCCGCACGCCGGGCTGGCTGATGTGCCGGGCCAGCGCCGCCTCGGCCTGTTGGCGGTTCTGGAGGGTAACCAAATCCACGGCTTGCAGGCCGGCCACTATCTCATCTTGGTGGGCCATGTCGGAGAAGCGCGGGGCGATGTCCACCACTACCAATTGGGCCAGGCGCTGGGGGTAGGCCAGGGCCAGCCGCATGGCCACTTTGCCGCCCATGCTGTGGCCCAGCACCGTGAGGCGGGCGGGGGGTAGGGCCAGGTGGTCGAGTAGCGCCAGCACGTCATCGGCCATCAGCGCGTAGCTGTGTTCTGGCGCGTGAAACGAGCGCCCGTGGTTGCGTAAATCCGCGCTGATAACGCGCAGGCCGGCCTCCTCGGTCCAGCGCCGGGCCAGCGTCTGCCAGTTATCGAGGGTGCCAAATAAGCCGTGCAGAATGACGAGCGGCGCGGCCGCCGGGTCGCCCTGGTCAAGGTAATGCAACATTTTAATGATTAGTGTTCAGTGATTAGTGAGCAATGGAGAGAGTTTTTTTGGTGGCGAGCAGAACGTCATTAATCACTAAATACTAATCCCTGGGAATCACACCCACGCCCAGCCGCGGCGGCGCTCGGTCACGGCCACGCCGAAGTGGCGCAGGTAGCGCACCAGCGGCTGCATATCGCTGAGCACGAGGCTGGTGAGGATGATGTCGCCCTGGGGCAGGGGTAGGCGCAGGTACTCGTAGCGCCGCCAGAACACGCCCGGCCAGCGGCAGCGGCTCCACTCCACGGGGGCGGGGCCGGGCCAGCCCTGGTGGGCGGGGTCGTAGGCCAGCACGTCATCTAGGGCCACTTGCAGGCGGCCGCCGGTGGGGTCAAAGAGCAGCGCCGTGGCCGCGTTCAGGGAGTAGTAGCGCAGGTGCAGCACCAGCGCGGGGGCGGCCAGGGCCAGCACGGCCAGCAGCACGGCCCAGGCCAGCCAGCGCTCGGCGGCGACGGGGGCCAGCAGGTCGGGGCCGGCCGCCGCCAGGCCCGTGCCCACCGCCAGCAGCGGCCAGGTGAGCAGGGCCAGCTGCCGGGCGGGGGTAGGGCGGTAAAAAGTGGTTTTCTTCCCAAAAAAAGCCAGCGCCCAGCGCGCCAGCCCCAGCATTACCACCAGGACCACGGCGGCTTCGAGCAGCGAGCGGAGCACGTTCATCGCCCCAAAATACGGGTATAGAGCGCGCCGAAAGCCTGCCCTACCCCCGCCGGCCCGCAGCGCGCCGCCGCGTCGGCCCGTAGCCGGGCCGGGTCAAACGCCTCGGGGTGAGCCAATACGGTGGCCAGGGCGGCGGCCAGGGCGGCTTCATCGTTGGCATTCACGAGCAGCCCAAAGGCTCCGGCCGGTTCAAACAGCTCGGGCACGCTGCCGGCGCGTACGCCCACTACCGGCCGGCCGCAGGCCCGCGCCTCCAGCAGCACGCAGCCGAAGGTTTCGGCCCGGCTGAAGGATACCAGGGCCGTAGCCTGGCGCATTTCGGCAGCCACGGCCGCGTGCGGCAGCTTGCCTAGCCACGCCACGGTGCCATCGGCCAGCAGGCCCAGCTCGGCGGCGTAGCGGTGCAGGCGTGCCTCATCGGGGCCGTAGCCGGCCACGCGTAGGCGCAGGCCGGGCCAGGCCGGGCGCAGGCCCGCTACCACCCGCAGCACTCCCGACAGGTTTTTTACCTGGTCGTGAAAAGCCGCCACATGCAGCAGGCTGCGCTCGGCTACCCGCGCCGGGGCCGCTGGCCGAAACAGCTCCAGGTCCACCACATTGGCAATAACGACGGTGTGGGGCGCGCGCGCGCCCAGGGCCGCCAGCGCCTCGGCCAGCGCCCGCGACACGGTGTGCAGCGCGGCGGCCCGGCGCACTACCCAGGCGCTGAGCACGCGGCGCAGGCCACCCAGCGCGGCGCGGCGCTCGGGCAAGTAGATGGTCCATTGCTCGGTCACGACGTAGGGCCACCCCCGCGCCGCGCGCAAGGCCCAGGCCAGCAGGCCGGTGCGCAGTAAAATGTGCACGTGCACCACGTCGGGCCCTACCCCCCCCCAGTGCCGCCGCACCGCCCCAATGCCGTGCAGCGCGCAGCCCGCCCACAGCCCCAGCTTCAGGGCCCGGTCGAGGAAGCCCAGGCCCGTGAGGCGGGCGCGGTAGTAGTAGCGCCAGGTGGGTACCGGGCCGCTCAGGTCACGCTCCTGGGCTACCAGCCCCAGCAGCGGCCCGCGCGCCACGGCCGCAAACACCACCGCCGACTCGAGCCCCGGCTGCGCCGCGATGGTGGCAATGTGCCGGGCCACGAAGTCGCCGTCCTGGTCGTCGTAGCGGTTCGGGTACCACTTGGGCAGGTGCAGAATTCTCAAAGGCTGGCTGTTGATAACTGATTGGCGGGGGGTAGGGAAACATACCCGGCAACCAATGTGCAAAAGTAAAGCCCACCCTGGGTAGGGTGGGCTTTACCAGGCAAGCGCCAGGCGCGCAAGTGGCGGTCAGCCTAAAACAAGTACCGCACGCCCAGCTGCCCCTGCCAGCGCGAGGCCAGCTGGTCGATGGAATACGTGGCGGGGTTGCTAAAAGTAAAGGCCGGCCGGTTGAAGGTCGTCGCGTTGAACGCGCCGATGTTGCCGTTGGCATCGGCATAAGCCACTTGCGTGAGGCCGGTGCCCAGCGTCGAGTTAAAGGTGTTGGGCACGAAGTACTGGCGGCCCCAGTTGCTGTTGATAAAGTTGCCGAAGTTGATGATATCGAACGAAATCTGGATGCTGTGGCCGGTGGGCGTCACGCCCGCCTCGTTGGGCGTGAGCTTACCGAGCTTGGCTTCCACCATCAGGCGCACATCGGCCTCGTTGTTCCAGGGTGTACGGGCGGCGTTGCGCTCGGCGTACTGGCCGCGGCGGTTTTTGAGGTAGGGGTCGCTGCTGATAAAGCTGTTGAGGGCCGCGTACTGCGGGCCGTTGCCTTCGGCGGCGTAGCCGTTGGGGTTGGCCGTAGTGGAGGATACCACCCCTTTGTTTACGAGCACGATGTCGGCGGCCGAGCCCGGAATGTAGGCTAGCTGCACATTCTGCTGGCCATTGCCCAAAAAGTTGTTGTTGTAGACCCAGGTGTAGGGCGCGCCACTCTGGTAGGTCAGCACCGAGGTCAGGTAGCCCGTAAAGCGGCCGTCGTTGGTCGATTTGTGCAGGTTGATGCTGGATACTACCCGGTGGCGCAGGTCGAAGTTGGAGTAGGCCAGGGCCGGGTCGTTCACGTTCAGGGCCGGGTTCAGCTCCCAGTTGCTCTGGGGCGAGTTGCGGATACCGTTGCTGATGTCCTTGCTCACGCCGTAGGTGTAAGCCACGTTCACGTCGAGCAGCGTGTTCAGGGTCTGGCCCACCGAGCCAGTCAGCTGGTAGCGGTAGCCCTGGTGGGTGTTGGTGAGGAAGAAGGCGTTCGAGAAGCCGGGGTTCACCCTGCTGCCAAACGAGGCGGCCGAGTAGCGCGGGCTTAGGTTAGGGCCATTAGGGCCGGTAGGGTTGAGCTGCGGGCCGCCGTTGAAGTAGCTCACGTTGTCGGTCAGGTTGATGTTCTCAAACTTCACGTCCTCAATGGTTTTCGTGTACAAGCCCTCTACCGAGAAGCGGGTGCCCGAAGCCAGCTTCACGTCCACGGCCAGGTTTGAGCGCCATACCTGCGGCATCTTGAAGTTGTTGTCAATCAGGTTCACCTCCGTCGTGCTCTGGGCCGCGGCCGGTAGCTGGGCGTAGATGTTGTTGGGGTTCTGGTTGAGGTAGTACTTGCCGGCCGTGGCCGGGGTAGTCTGAATATTATTCAAGTCTACCGAGTTGAAATTCACCCCGTTATTATAATAAGCGTAGCCAAACCAGGCAAACGGTACCCGGCCCGTGAAGATGCCCGAGCCGCCGCGCACCACCACCGAGCCATTGCCATTCACGTCGTAGTTGAAGCCCAGGCGCGGCGAAATCTGCACCTGCCCGAGGTAGCCGTTGTTCAGGTCCTGCCAGGGCGTGTGCGAGTAGGTCTGGTTCAGGGTGCGCTGGTCGTTCTGCGGGTTGTTCACCAGGCCCGTGTTCAGGGCCGGCTTGGAGGGTAGGGAGGCGATGTCGAAGCGCACGCCGGGCGTGATTTTCAGGCGGTCGGTCACGTTCCACTCATCCTGCAAATAGCCGCTGAAGAAGTTGATGTTGAACGCCGCCGACGGGTTGTTATAGTTGTTGGTGTAGGAGTTATCCGTCTTGTTATACGTGCCCCGGATGCGGCTCGGCAGGTCGTTCAAAAAATCGGCGGGGCTGTTGTACTCAATGCGCCCGTTCCAGGAGTTGATGAAGCCGTAGTCGATGTGGTAAAACTCGTTGTGGGTGCCCAGCGTGAGGGCGTGCGCGCCGGTGTAGAACGTGAAGTTGTCGGTCAGCTCAAACGTCTTCTGGCGCTGGTTGAAAATGCTGGCCTCGCGGTCCGAGCCGAGCAGAATCTGGTTGCTACCCCCACCGTACGCCTTGGTCGGGTCGGTGCTCACGTTGTTAATCTGCACGGCCGGAAACACCGTGCTCTGCCCGCCCAGCAGGTTGCGGTAGTCGTGAATGTTGGTGTAGCCCAAAATGAGGTTGTTGGCGAAGCGGGTCGAGAAGTTCGACTTCACTTCCAGCACCGTCGAGTTCTGGAGGTTGTTCTGCGTAAAGTCCTGCGAGCCAAACTTAAACAAGCTGCCCGAGCGCTCCAGGTTGGTTGCCTGGGCCTTAATGAAGTTGTGGCGCAGTGCAATGCTCGTCTTGTCGTCCAGATTCCAGTCTAGGCGGCCAAAAATCTTGTTGCTATTCGCATAGATGTTGTAGGCACCATAATCACCCACATTGTAGCTGGCCGTGCCCAGCGCGCCGTCCGTCTTGGTGGTGTAGCTGTTGAGCTTGGCCGTAATCTGCTGGGCCAGGTCCACCGTTACCGGCGAGCCGGGCGTGCCGGCGGCATAAAACTGCGGCTCGGTGCGGCGCGCTATCTCGCTGTTTACGAAGAAAAACAGCTTGTTTTTAATAATCGGCCCGCCCAGGCGGAAGCCCGTCTGGTAGTCGTGGTATGACGAGCCAATTTTGGCATTTGTGCCGTCGATGCTTTTGCCCGTGATGGCTTGGTTGCGGCCGTAACCATACACCGAGCCGTGAAAATCGTTGGTGCCCGAGCGCGTCACGGCGTTAATGGAGCCGCCCGTAAAGTTGCCCAGCTTCACGTCGTAGGGGGCCACGGCCGCCTGAATTTCCTGAATGGCATCGAGCGAAATCGGATTCGAGCGAGCCGAGCCGCCGGGTAGGCCGCTGGTGCCGCCTTGCCCACCTAGCGAGGGCGAAAAGCCAATGGCGTCGTTGTTAATAGCCCCGTCGAGGGTAATGTTGTTGTAGCGGAACGAGCTGCCCGCGAACGAGTTATTCGAGTTGCGCGGGTCGAGGCGGGTGAAGTCCTGGATGCTGCGCGAAATGGTGGGTAGCTGCTGCAGCTGCTCGCGGCCGATGTTGGTGCCCGCGCCGGTTTTGGTAGACTGATTGCTGCCCACCACTACTACCTCGTTCAGGGCCTGCGCCTCGGCCGCCAGCATAAAGTTGAGCTTTGTAGTGTTGCCCAGCGTCAGCGATACGTTGTTGATGACCTCTTCCCGGTAGCCCACGTAGGTCACCGTCACGGTATAAGGCCCGCCGGGGGCCAGGTTTGGAATCGTGAAGCGGCCGTCGGGCTCGGTAGCAGTGCCGCGCTTCACGCCGGTTGGCACGTGAGTAGCCACCACTGTCACGCCAATCAATTCTTCGCCTTTGTCCGAAACAACCTTGCCGCCAATGGCGGAAGTCGTAACCTGCGCCGAAGCCAGCCGGGCCAGCAGCAGCAGAAAAACAAACACGGCCAGCCGCATCGCGGTCCGGCTTTTGGTAATATTGGGCATAGAAAAAGGGATTAAGCCAATGCGACTGCAAAGTTCCCCCCGCTTCTTCACCCGTTGGTCAGGTGGCGGGTTATCAAATCGTTGGTAATCACCCCCGCTCGTAACATTGCCGTAACCTGGCCAGGCCGCCGCCGGGTTTACCGCTACTTTTGGCCGGCCGTCGCCCGCCCGCGGCGGCTAGGCGGCTTTCGCACTGCCCTACCCCCCGTTGGCCGGGTAATGACTCCGGTTGGGCCAAAACCGGGGGGTAGGGCGCGCGGGCCCTCGTTCCTTTGTTACACTTCCACCGGCTGGCTGCGCCAGCTTCCCCCTCCCATGTTGTTTTCCATGACTGGCTTCGGCCAGGCCCGCCGCGAAACCGAGCGCTACGCCGCCACGGCCGAGCTGCGTTCGCTCAACTCCAAAACCCTCGACCTCACGCTACGCCTGCCCCGCTTCCTGCAAGCGCACGAGCTGGATATCCGCCAGCAAATCACCAAGGCCCTGCTACGCGGCAAAGTCAATTTCAACCTCGATTTCAGCCGCCCGGCCGGCCCCGCGGCCGCCGGCCCGGTCCTTAACCAAGCTGCCCTCAAGGCCGCCTACCACGAGCTGCAGCGCACCGCCCAAAGTCTGGGCCTGCCCGTGGGTGAGGCTACCCTGCTGGCTGCCCTGCGCCTGCCCGGCGTGGTGCCTACCCCCGCCGAGGCCGCCCAGGCCGAGAATATCCCCGCCGACGAGCCCACCTGGGCCGAGCTGCAACCGCTGCTTACGGAGGCGCTGGCCGCCATGCAGCAGTTTCGCCAGGACGAGGGGGCCACTTTGCAGCAGGAAATTCTGGGCTACGTGGCCACCATCCGGCAGCAGCTGGCCGCCGTGGAGCAGCACGACCCCCAGCGCATCCTGCACGTGCGCCAGCGCCTGAACGCCCACCTCGCCGAGCTAACCCAGCACGAGCAGTTCAACGCTACCCGCTTCGAGCAGGAGGTCCTGTATTATATCGAAAAGCTCGACATCGCCGAAGAGAAAGTGCGCCTTGCCGCCCACCTCGACTACTTCGAGCTGGCCACCCGGCAGCCCGACGAGGCCGTAGGCAAAAAACTGGGCTTCCTGGCCCAGGAAATCGGCCGCGAAATCAACACCATCGGCTCCAAGGCCAATGATGCCACCGTGCAGCACCTAGTGGTAGGTATGAAAGAAGAGTTGGAGAAAGTGAAGGAGCAACTCAATAATATTCTCTAGTTAAATCCAAAGTGCAAGTGCCTATCGTAAGGTAGGATGAAAAAAAGGCTGCATCTTTCCAGGGCCTTTTTTAATTTTTAGAAGAAAATCTGACTACCCCGCTGCCTTTTCTGAGCTATAAAGAAACAGAATGTGCTTTAATAGTAAACAGCTAAAAACTAGTTTTTCAGTCTGTTAAAGCTAGAATAGAAATTGTTCTTCTTCAAATCAGCCTACTTTAGGGGGTGAATTAAGAAGTGAGTTGAATTTGCATTTTGTGTGTAACTTCGGTTCAGAAATCGACGTAAGAAACCAATTTAGGTTTACCACTTTTATCATACTCCCATGAAGACACTCGTACTCTTGCTACTGACCAGCTGCGCCAGTGTACTGATGGCCGCCCGCCCGGCCTCGGAGATTGAGCTGATAAAAAAGCACGTCCTGAGCGAAAAGGTAGAAGTGCTGATTCCTAAAGGATTCGAAGTGATGACCGAGCAGCAAATGGACTTTGCCTACGCTCATGCCAGCAGCCGCCCCAGCGTAGTATTTACCAATAACAACCTGGTGTCGCTAGCCTTCAACTATTCCGACAACGATGCCGACCAGGACATGGTGGAGATATACGAAAGCAACTTCGCCAAAGCTTACCACAAGCAGTACAAGCAAACTACCTTTTTCGGCGAAGGCATGAAGGAAGTAGGCGGCCGCAAAGTGGGCTACCTCGAATTTATGAAGCCGGAAATGGGTCACGAAGTCTACACGCTGGTTTTCTTCACCGACGTGCAGGGCAAGCTGCTCATCTGCACCTTCAACTGCGCCGACCGCCAGAAGCCCGAGTGGGAGCCGCTAGCCAAGCGCATCATGGCCTCGCTGAAAGCCAACGGCTAATAAGCCAACGGCAAAGAGTTGTTGCATTGCCAGGCAACGGGGACTATCGCTGGTCCGGTAGTTAAGCGTTAATAGGTGTTATCTATCGTTAATGGGTTTATTGTTAGGCTATTGAGCATATTATTACTTATTTATTATTAGTGAATTAACAATAGGCTGCCCCGGCAGTAACGCAAAAACCCCGGCCCATAGTGGGCCGGGGTTTTTGCGTTACTGCGCCTGGCGCTAACGCGAGCTGCTCGCTGCGCTCGCCCCCGAACTGGAAAGTTAGCGCTACTGCGCGCCCTGTGCGTTCAAAAAATCGCGGGCCAGGCCAAACGCGCCGGCGAAGCCGGCCAGCGAGAGCGCGGCCGGCTGGTCGTGCACGTCGTGGTAGGCGAGGCTACCGCCGCGGGTGTACATAAAAAAAGCCGGTACCCCGGCTTCCGAAAACGGAAAGTGGTCGGAGTTGGCGGCCGGGCCGCGGGCAGTGAGGCGCGGCAGGTAGTGGTGGGCGTCGTTGAGAGCCGTGAGGCGCTGGTAGGCCACTGGGTAGGTGCGGCCGTTGACGACGGTGGCACCCTCCTCGCCGGTACCCAGCAGGTCGAGGTTGAGCAGAAATTTGATGCGGGCCAGGGGGATGAGCGGGTGCTGCACGAAGTACGTGGAGCCCACCAGCCCCGCCTCCTCGGCCCCGAACAGCAGAAAGGCCACCGAGCAGGCCGGCTGGTTTTCGGGCCGGGCGTAGTGCGCGGCCAGCTCCAGCAGCAGCGCCACGCCGCTGGCGTTGTCGTTGGCACCGGGGAAATAAACGTGCTTGCCCATCGTGCCCAGATGGTCGTAGTGCGCCGATACCACTAGAAAGCTATCGGGCTGCGTGCGCCCACGCACCACGGCCGCCAGGTTTTGGGTGGGGTAGGCGCGGCGGAGCCGGGCATCAACTTGCAGCGTAACCAGCGCCTCGTTGCTCGTAGCCCAGACGGGTAGGCTGGCGGCGAGCACTTCCAGTTGCGGATGCTGCTCTTGCCCGTCCGCCAGGGAAGCCGTGAGCTTGGGCACGATGTCAAGGTGCGGGGAATTGGCATATTGGGCGGCCAAAGCTGCGTTGGCTGGCTGGTTAAGTAACGTCTCGTCACGTGCCCGCACCAACAGCGCGCCGCCGTAAGCTGGGTCGAGCCGGCCGGAAAATAATTGCGTGTTGGCCGCCATCGCATCTTGGTAAGCCAGCGTATCGGGGTAGTTTAGGTAATAAGTGCTGAGCCCAACCGAGGGGCACGCAGGCGCGGCGATAAAGTCAATACCCGGCCGCAACGTCACTTGCCGCGGCAAAATAGCCGCGGAAGCCTGCTTTGATAAAGCCAGCTTCAGGCTCAACTTCCCCGGAAAGGTGTTCACATCCAGCGTAAAGGGTTGAGTATAACTAGGAGCCAGCGGTTGTAAGGCCAGTTGTTGCAGGCGACCGCGCAGGTAGGCGGCGGCCCGGTGCTCGCCCTGCCGCACGTAGCCGCGGCCGCGCATCTTGCTGGAAGCCAGTACCGCGATGGTGCGGCGGGCACGGGGTAGGTCAGGCTCGGTTGGCTGGGCGCGCAGGGGTAGGGCCAATGCCAGCAGCAGCCCGGCCGCCAGGGCCGGCGGCCGGCGGCGCAACAGGGGTAGCAGCAGTACTACCAGCGCCGTACCGATGGTATCGCTCAGCAGGTCGCTCCACTCGGCGTGGCGGCCCTGATGCATCACGTATTGCAGCACTTCGATGCTGGCCCCAAACGCGACGCAGCCCACCAGCACCAGCCCGGCCGCCCGGCCGGCCGACTGCCCCGGCCGGCCGCGCAGCCACAGCCAACTGAGCCCAGCCAGCACCGCGAACACGCCCGCGTGGGCGGCCGTGTCGAAGGAAATCAGCTTCCAGGCCGGCGTAACGGGCATATCCTGGGCCGGGGTGAGGGTCAGCAGTAGCATAGTGGCAATCCAGACCAGCGTGAGAAAGCCGTAGAGCCGGTGGGCGGAAATCTTCATAAAGCGTGATAATAGGTAGGTAGTTGGGGGATAGGTATTCTGTTCAGAAAGGATGCGGCCAATAGCGCGAATTGGAAAGTTCGCGCTACTGGCTCAACTACCTACCTCACTTCCGCATAAAAAAACAACGTCATGCCGCGCGGGGCGGAGCATGACGTTGGATTGGGGGGTAGGCGGAGTGCGAGGAAAAAGCAGTGAACGGGGACCACGCCAGCTACGCGCCCACCAGCTCGCCGTAGGCCGCAGCCGAGAGCAGGCCGGCGATTTCGCCCTGGTCCTTCACCTTCATTTTAATGAGCCAACCCGAACCGTAGGGGTCAGAGTTGACGGTTTCGGGGGCGTCGGCGAGCTGCGCGTTCACCTCCAGCACCGTGCCGCTGATGGGGCTAAACAGGTCCGAAACCGTCTTCACGGCCTCTACCGTGCCAAATACGTCGTGCTGCGCGATGTCCTTATCCACGGTGTCGATGTCCACGTACACGATGTCGCCCAGCTCGCGCTGCGCGTGGTCAGTGATGCCGATGGTGGCCGTATCACCGTCCACGCTAATCCATTCGTGGTCTTTGGTGTAGTGCAGGATAGCAGGAATGTTCATCTGTAAAGGAGTAAGGGAGTAAATGAGTAAGGGCGCGGGATTGGGTCGGCGTGGCTACAAAAGTACGTAGCCGCCCGCGTCGCGCCCGCTACCCGGCTTCCGGCGGCCTGCATCGCCACCCATTTCCTTACTCGGCTACTCATTTACCCTACTGCAAGCTGTAGCGCAGCAGCACGCCGCCCTCGGTAGTGGCGTTGCGGAAAGCATTGCTCACGCGGGGCTGGGTAATGGTTTGGGTGAAGTAGAATTGCAAGTTGAGACGGGCGTTGAGCAGGTAGTCTACGGTGGGGCGCAGCTGCACTTGCAGCGAGCCGTTGGTAATCTGGCTGGTGGCGGTGCCAGGGTCGCCCACTACGGCCGGCGTGCCAATGACCGTGCCCGAGCCGGGGGCGGCCGCCACGGGGTCAACCGAGTTCAGGATGCTGCGCTGGATGGTGGCATTGTCGCGGATGCTCATATCGAGGCGGCCAGTGAGGTTATTCTTAAGCGTGCGCTGCTCGCCGCCCACCCGGAAGGGCAGCTTGAGGCCGGTGGCGGCGTAGCCCAGGCCAATAATCAGCTCAGTGGTATGCAGCTCGGTTACCTGGGCGTTGGTCACGTTCAGAGCCACGGCGCGGCTGGTGTTGTACTGCACCCGGCCGGTTACGTTGTTCACAGTCTGGAAGTTGACCCCGATAAAAGGTGCCAGGCTCTCCACAATGCTCACCTGCCCGATAACGTAGTACGGCACGTACTGCCCGGTCGTGTTCCGCATGTAAGGAAAGGGGTTGTTGGTATTGCCAAACGTAGGCTCGGTCGCGTATTGGGTTGAGGTGGTGTAGCCGCCCAGGTTATACACCGACGAGTAGGCGTGGTTCACCGTAAACGAGCGGAACACGCTGCGGATGGCCGGCAAATCGGAGAAGCCGTTGTACTGAACGGTCCAGTTGGGCAGCGGAATGACGCCGAACGGGTTGTAGCTCTTCGCCACGTAGCCATCCGACGACTTGCCGTGGTAGGCATCCAGGAAGCTCTGAATCAGCACGTCCTGCGAGTTGTAGCTGTAGAGGCCTACCGTCTGGTTGGTCTGCGTCGTCACGGCCGGCGTACCTATCGTGGAGGTCACTATTTGGGTAAACGTTGGGTTAGCCGCCTGCAAGCGCTCCTGCACAATGCGCCGGTTTTGCACGAAGCGCTCGAACGCTTTGCTGGTTTCGCCGTTGGCGCTCAGGTCGCCGAAGAGCGTCTGGATGGTGACGGTGGTGGTGCTGAATGAGCCCGTGCCCAGCGCCTGGGTAGGGGCCAGGCGGCCGTCGGCGTAGGCCACCAGCGTGCCAAACTGCTGGTAGGTGGCACTAGTCGTGTCAATTGCCTTGCGGTAATACGCCTCGGTGTTGCGCACCTTCTGGCGTCGCAAATCCAGCTGAATGTTAAAGCCCCGGAAAGGCTCTAGCGTGGTGCGGGCGGTCAGGTTTTCGGTCAGAATATTCGACAGCGGCGTGTTCAAATATTGGCTCTGAGACGTGTACCAGTTCCGCGCGTTGGCGTAGCCGTACAGCTCGCTAGGCTCGTATTGCTTGCCCAAAATAAACGGAATGCCGGGAGCCAGCCCGCTGCCAAAGCGGTTGTCGAGGCCCACCTGCTGGGTAGCCGGCAGGTAGCCCGGCAGCAGCGTGCCGTTGGAGCGGACGTAGGTGAAGTTTAAGGTGCGCGCTGTCATCACGGCCCGCAACACGGCCTTCACGAAGCGCAGGGGGTCTTTGCGGGCCGTGTCGGGCGCGGTGGGCTTGGGGCGGCCGGGGTTGTTGGGGTCGGGCTCGGCTGGGCGGGGGGGGGTAGGGGGCGGCGCGTTGTTGATGATGTTCAAGAACTTGACCTTGTTGTAGAGCTTCACCAGGTCAATCTTGCCATTGGCGCTCATCTCGGCGTTATTTTGAATGGTGTTGCCCAGGCGCAGCACCGTGTCGCCGGGTATCACGGGGTTGGTAATGGTAAGGGCCGTAGAGGCCGCCTGCCAGGTATAGTTGGCCGCGTAGCGCGCATCGGCCGAGAGCCAGTCGGTAAGCGGAAACTTATCTAGCGGCAGGCGGTAGGTAATGGCTATGCGCTGGTTGAAGTTGGTGGTGCGGCCGCCACGCTTCAGGTTGTTCCAGAGCTGCGCGCGGTTGCCAAGGGCGACGTCGCTGTTGCCCACGCTCTGGCCCACGCCCTCGTCTACCACGCCGCGGTTGGTGGCGGTGTAGTCGAAGGTCAGGGCCTTGGTAAAGGCCCAGTTTAGGTCATATATTCGGTTGATGTAGAAAGACTTGTAGAACACGCCCGCAATGCCCGCCGTGGTGGGTAGGGAGCCGGGGTCGGTCACGCGCTGCAAAAAGCGCTCGTTGTAGCGCCGGTCGATGTCGGTGCGGAACGAGAAGCGCGAGGGCAGAGGGGTGAAGTTGAGCTGCTGAAAAATCTTGAGATACGGGTTATCCAGGGCCTTCACGCTGGCCAGGGGCGTGTAGTTGCGCGGGGTGGTCTGGTACGTGTAGGCCAAGGCCGCGGTGTACGACTGCGTGTAGTCGCGCTGGGTGTTGATATCGGTGTGCAGGCGCTCGGTGATGGCGTAGCTCACGGCCACGTTCTCAATATCCCAGGGGTGAGTTTTAGTCTGGGTCGGGGCGCGCTCCTTGCGCAGGTTCAGCACCGAGATACTGCGGGTGGTGGTGCGGTCCACCACCAGGTTCTTATACGCCGCCGCCGCGTTGGGGTCCTTAAATTTCAGCAGGCTCTGCTCTAGCTTGGTGTCGGGGTCGAGGGGGTCGTACTGCGGGGTGATGGTCTGGCGGCCCACCTGCACCAGCACCGGCACCCGCAGGTGCGCCTGGGGGGGTAGGAACTTCTCGGCCGCCACCGTGGCGTTGAGGTCGCCGCGCAGCACGTCGCTGGTCGAGCGCTGCTGGGCCTTGTCTTGCAAGCCCCCGAAGCCCACCCCGATAAACGAGCCCGTGGCCGTGATGTTGGCCAGGTCGGCGAGCTTCACGTTCATCCGGGCGTTGGCCGCCCAGCCGCCCTGGCTGTCAAAGTCGAATACCCGCAGCTCATCGGCCCACACCGTCACGCTTTTGGCGCGGGCGTCGGGGTTGGTCTGGTTGGCGGCCGGGTTCAGAATGCCAATCATGGCCCCTTGCAGCGCCGACAGGTCGGGGTTGCCGACCACCGTAATGGTGGCGTTCGGGTTGTTAGGGTCCTGAATGGTGAAGGGCAGCACGTAGTTGACCGTAGCCTGTTGGTTGCGCTTAGCCTTGGCGTCGATAAAGCTTTGCAGCGAGAAATCGAGGGCGTTGGCCGTAGGCCACACTAGGCTCTGGTCGGTAGAGCCCGCGGCCGTGATGGCCAGCGGAATGGAGTACTCGTAGTAGTTCTGGCTGTAGTCGGTGCCAATGCGGATGAACACCCGCACGTCGCCGTCGGCGATGGGGCCGTTCAGCGCCTCGCCATGCAGGTACATGCGCAAGCGCTTGTAGCGCAGTAGATTGGTAGTAAGGTTTTTGTACGCGGCCTTGGCGTAGCCGTCGCTCAGATTGGTCACGGTCAGGCGCAGGCTCTGCTCGTTCTGCTGCCGCGACACGGCCGTGGAGCCGTACTCAATATCGCGCTGGATGTTGGGCGGCACCACGTAGGGCACGGCCCCGGTGGTCGTAACGCTGGCCGCCGACGGGCCATTCTCCTCCACGCTTACCGTCGAGATGGTGAAGGCCTCGGCGTCGTTGCCAATGTTGGGGCTGGGGCTGGCCAGGGGGTCCGCGATGCGGCTCGCATACTGCCGCCACTGGTTGGCCACGAACTGCGGCTGCACCAGGCGTAGCACCACCGGCTGCTGCCAGTTGGTCATGTACATCCGCAGGAAGCGAATGTTCTTATAGCCAAACTCCTGGCCGTTGTTGCCCTGCACGCGGCCGGGCTTGCGGATGGGCACCCGGAACTGGTACCACGTCACCGGGTCGCCGTTGGCCTGCCCGTTCACGGTTATCGTGTTGGTTACCTTGTCCGTAATAAAGCCCTGGCCCACCGCAAGCTGGCCCGGCCGCAGCGGAATCTGGTACTCGTAATACTGCTCGGTGTTCTGGATGATGTTATCGCGGTTCAGGTCCTCCTTGTCGGGGTAGGCCGTGGAACTGAGCTGCGAGTTTTCGGGCGAGTTATTTTCGTAGTTATCGTAGTTTTTGTAGCGGCCCAGCAGCTGGGTACTAGCCGCGTCGTAGCTCGGGTCGAGGTGGTGGCGGAAGTCGTCGTTCGAGGGGTCAGCCAGCGCCCCGTAGCCCGGAATAGCATTGAAAAATACCTGCTCATCGGCGTCGGCCAGGCCGTCGAGGCCCACGTCCTGGCTGGCCCGCGCGCCAGGGGTCGCGTTGAAGGCATCGGTCAGAAACTGCTGGGTAGTGACCACGCCGTAGGGCGAGGGCTGCGTGAAGCCGGCCGGGTCGCCGGGCACCGGTAGGCCGTTCTCAAACTCGTGCTGGCCCTGGTCGCGCAGCACGTCCTCGCTGATGTTGCCCAGGTTAATGAAGAGGTTGCCGCCCGTCGTGTTGTTTACGGCCGGGTGTTCCGAGTCGTCAATCTTGCCCCGGTCGCCGGGCAAAAACGGGTCCATCAACCAGAATTCCAGGTACTCGACGTTAGCGTTGTCGAAGTCCGTATCGAAGGTGATACCCCGCGAAATGCCGCCGAACTTATTATCGGGCAGGCCCGCCGCCGGGGAAAAATTACGGCCGTCGCCCAGCACGTTCGGCGTGTAGTTGTAGGGCCCGCGCTCACCGGGGTAGTACGCCATATCGAAGGTGTACTCGTAGCCGTTGCCGGTCGCGCCCAGGTCCTTGTTGGGGAATACCTCATTGCGCGGAATGCCGCGGGTGTAGTGGTTATTAAGCGTAGCGGCCGTGATGCTCTGCGGCACGCTGGGGCCATTGGTATAATAGCTCTGGTCGATGGTGTACCAGGCCAGCTTGGCGCGCTGGTAGCCGTTGGCCAGGCCGTCGATGCCGTAGCCCTGGATAGGACTAGGGGTAGCAGCCAGCCGCCACGACGGAATGGCGGCCAGCCCGCCCAGCGTGTAGGGCGTACGGGCGTTCTCGAAGTCGTCGAGGTAGCTCACGCCGTTTTCGCCGCGCCCCAGCTGCGCCTGACCCGCGATGAGCTTGGCTACCTCGCCGGTGAAGGCCACCGTCGAAACCTCCTTGGTAGAGAGGAAGGGCAGCTTATCCACGAGCTTGGTGAGTACCCGGCTGTCTTTGCGCAGGCTCACATCGGCCCCCAGAATGGTGTTGTTGGCCGGCTCGTCGCCGATATTCACGCGGTTGATGCCGGGGGCCTGGTTTTCCAGAATGTGCATGGCCGTGAAGCCCAGCAGCACGTCCTTATTGGCCGCATAGTCAAAGCGGGCTCCCAGCAGCTTGCGCGGCTGCACCTGCACCAAGGCGTTTTTCTCAAACGTTACCCGCAGCTCATTGGCCGAGTTGAGGTAGGCCGCGTTGAGAATCTTGACCTTGGCCTGGTCGTAAAATACTTGGTAGTCTACCCCCTCCGTAAGCAGTGTTGAGCCCGCAAACACCTTCACCGAGCCCTGCGCCACCCCAATGCCGGGCAGGCTGATTTCGTCGGTGCTCACGCCCTGGTAGCGCCCGCGCAGGTAAAACTTATCCTTGGTTTGCTGCTGTTGGGCGTCGCTCTGCGTCTGGTCATACAGCGCCTGGTACACGTACTGGCGCACCCGCGCCTGCTCGGCGGCCGCGATGGTCGGGTTGGCGTTGGTGGTGTCAAACTGCGCCCGCAGGTAGGAGCCGAAGGGCTGCACGCTGGGAAAAATAATTTTGCCCAGCTCAGGGTCAATGGTGATGCCGGGGAAAAAGTCGAAGTTGCCGTCCGGGTTGCGGTCGTTGTTGGGGTTCACCCTATCCAGCCCCAGCACCTGAATGAGCGGCAGGCCCTGAATGCGCACGCCCTCCTTCAGCGAAATCAAGTCTACCCCCGTAATGTCGTCCTTATAGATAATTTGGAGCTGAAAATTGTCCCGGTTTATCTGCGAGGTATTCAGGGGGTAGACGTTTTTCATCATCAAATCCCAGGTCGGCGTATTATGAAGCCGCTTGTAGTACTGGCTCACCAGCGGGTCCTGCACATTCACCACGCCCACGCCGGGGTTGGTGGCCTTCAGCATCTTGAGGAAGATAACGTCGCTCTGGCTGGCGTTGCCGCCGTACTCGGTCTGGGTTTCGCCCACCGTGTAGGGCTTACCGTTGTAGAGATACTCGTAGCTTACGGCCAGCACCTGGTCGGGCAGCAGGGCCGTGTTCAGGTTCACGTAGCCAAGCTGAGCATTGAAGGTATACTCGCGCGGGTCGAGCTTGCGGGCGCGCATCCGCTCGTAGTCCACGTTCTTCATCAGCGGTACGCCGCCGCCGCCCGTCAATGGCAGGTTGTTCAAAAACGTCTCCACCTGCAAGTTGTCGCGGGTGCTGCCCGGCGCGGTCAGCGAGCCGTAGAGGCGGTTGGCGCTGTTCTTGGGTACCGCGTAGCGGCCCGAGTCGGTGGTCGAGAGGTAAAACGCCGGGCGGTAGAGGCGTCGCGCGTGGGCTTCGCCCAGGTCGGCGAGGGCCACCACATTGCGTAGGTTGTCGGTGGTGCGGTTGTCGTTGGTGACCCACACCTCCAGGCGGCGAATCTCGAAGCCGCTCTGCACGGTGGGCAGGCCGCGCAGCGTCTGGTCGTACTTATCCCGGAAGTATTGCGACAAAAAGTAGTGCCGGTCCTTCTCGTACTGGCTGGCCTTCAGCTCGAAGGTGCGGCTCTGGGCCCCGTTCTGGACCCGCACCTCATCTTGCGAGCCGCGCAGGGTCGCGGCCACGGCCGTCACGCCGAGCCGCCCGAATTGCAGCTGGGTCTTAATACCAAACAGGTTGGAGCCGCCCGTTATTAGCGAGTTGTTCAGGGGCATACTCACGTTGCCCAGGTCCAGCTTGCGGATGATGTCGGTGGGCTGCCCGGCGTAGTCGAACTTCATCTGGTTATCGAAGTCGAAGGCCGCCCTGGTGTCGTAGTTGAACGTGAGTTTGAGCTTGGTGCCCACCTGGCCGCTCAGGCTCAGGTTCATGTTTTGCTCAAAAATGAAGTCGCCCACGCTCTGCTGGCGCAGGGTCAGGGCGGGGTTGCGGTTCACGTTGTACTTGGCCCCCGCCTTGAACGTGAGCGAGCCCGCGGGCCGGATATCGACGTAGGAGCCGCCAAAAATGCGGTCGGCCACCGGCCCGAGGTATATTTTAGGAATCAGGCGCTGGGCCTGCGCGCTGCCGGGGGCTACGGGCGCGCCGGCCACGCCGCCCATCGCCTTCTGCCGGTAGTAGTCGTTGATGGCCTGCCGCTCCTGGTAGCGCAACAGCTCCTCCTGCGAGATAATGGTAGGGTTGCGGTAATCTATTTGGTCGCCTACCGTTTCGCGCACGCTGTAGTTTTTGAGGCTATCGTCGGGCGTCACCTGCAGCTTCACGTTCTTGGGCAGGGGTAGGATGAGCGGCGAGCGCCGCCCGCGCGGCGAAAACCGGCTACCCTGGCGGTCGCGCACGGTGCGCAGGCGCGGGCGGCGGCTGGGCCGGTAGCGGCCGGTGTCGGCGGGCGCGGCCTGGCCGGGCGCGGTTTGCAGCGGGCCCGGCAACCCTAGCCGGCTTACCCACGTACTCCACGCAACCGGGTAGCGGCGACCCGCCGCGCCGGCCGGAGCCCACGCGGCTGCCAGCAGCACCGAAGCCACTACGGCAGCTGCCAGTAGTGCACCGGGACCCATGAGTTTAGACGTAGCAGATAGTAGAGACTTCAAGCAGATAGCAGGTGCGGCAGCCAAGCGGCTACCAACTTATAGAGTGACTTCTCGTGGAATTCGGTTGCCTTTGGGATAATCGTTTGTCATTGCGAGCGTAGCGCAGCAATTTTTCTTTGTCGTTCACTTCATTGAGTTTACTAACTCTCACGTGAAGGAGAGATTGCCGCGCTTCACTTCGCCCTTGCTTGATGCGCAATATGCTCGCAAGGACAAACGGCGCGCAAGGACAAATGAAAATAGATTAATGCGACTTCAAAGCGTACTTAATCAACTCCTCCACGCTCAGCTCGTTACCGTGCTTGTGCTGAATCTGGTCTAGATTCTTCTCCGCGGCGGCCCGAGCGAAGCCTAGCATTACTAGGGCTTGCAACGCCTCTTGGCGTTGCGTATTGTGCTGGCGTGCCAGTGGCACAGTATCTACGCCGGCCTTAGTCAGCAACTCATCTTTGCGCAGCTTGTCGCGCAGGTCCAGGATAACGCGTGCTGCCGTCTTCGGCCCTACCCCCTTAATGCTTTGGATAGCCCGCACGTCCTCATTCACGATGGCCTGCCGAATTTCCCCTACCCCCATGCTGCTCACCATGTTGATACCCGTGCCCGGCCCAATGCCCGACACCGATATCAGGTGCAGAAACAAGGCTTTTTCGTTGGGGTCCAGAAAGCCGTAGAGCGTCTGCCCGTCTTCCTTCACGTGCTGATAGGTGTAGACCTTCACCTTTTCCAGCTCGCCGGGTAGCTTGGAGTAGGTCGCCAAGGAAATCTTTACTTCGTAGCCTACCCCTCCTGTATCAATAATAGCTTGGGTAGGGTCCTTGTAGGCGAGTTTACCGTCGAGGTAAGCAATCATAAAAACAGTGGGCGCAGCGAAATTTTCGGGTGGGCGGGTTCGCTTGCTGTATCAAATCTACTCCGGTCCGGCTTAATGCGAAAGCCAGCCGGCTGCCGCGGCCGGCTGGCAGGGTAGATTAGCGCGCCGTTTTAGTGTTTGCGGTGAGTTGTAGAATCGCGGCCCTGCGCACTTATTCCGCAGTAGCTCACGGTCACAAAAGATAAAAGGTTATAGTTTGTAGTCGAAGCGGCCTTGCGTGACTTTGATAGTATCACAGCCGGGTTTAGCTAGTTTAAAATTAAAATTTCCTGATATAATTCCAGATATAGAGTCAAGCTTTGTAATAGTAATGCTTCCAGTGCGATAAGTCAAATCAGGAGCTTCGCTAAAATCATCACACGGAGCAGTGATATTATGGTCAGCAAAAAAAGCTTTTCTATCTCCTACTAGGACGAAAGAATATGTTCCTATATGCGCGATTCTATCACCTCCTAAAATCATATTCTGATAGCTTAATTTATCATTTGGATACCGATAAGTGCGTATAGTTAAGCTGCCACCTGCGTAGCTAGGGTCGTAAGTAAGACGGAAGTTCTGACGACCATCATTACCGCTGGGTGTCCAGGGCTGGCCATTGAGCAGGCAGCCGAAGGTGTGCGCCCCGGTCTGGGTGGCGGGGGGCAGTTGGTCCTCAGGCTTGGCGGGGCCGGAGTCGCTTTTCTTGCATTGACTCAGGCCCAGCAGGGCGGCCAGCAGCAGGGGGGTAGGGAGCAGGCGCATGGCGGAGAAGGGGTTAAGATTTATAAAATGTGTAAAATAGTATAACTAAAAAAATTTAATATTAAAATTATTTTTCCTCAGTCGCAGATAATTTTAGCAGCTTGATTGCTGCGGACTGCCAGCCCGGTGGCAAAGGCCCTGCGGTACGCCCGACCGGGACATATCTAGCAGTAACAAACGTAGCTGTAGCCTCTTGGCTAGCGCAATGCTACTTGTGCCGAAGTCCGACTTTAGCAAGCGCGTAAAGCAGCCTCCGAAAAGGCAGAAAAAGCCCTTGATGACTTTTTCAAGGCCAGAAAAGAGGTCGCTACCAAAGGACTTTAGGCAGGCCAACAAAAAAGCCTGGTCGGTGAACCAGGCTTTGAAGCAACTCTTGCTATTCGGAATATTCCGGGCTAGCCAAGTGAGGCAGTAGCGCGAACTTTCCAGTTCGCGCGCGCGTAGCGAGCAGGCGGTACCGCGCGGCGCGCTCGACCCTGCTCGCTGGCGCTCGCGCGCGAACTGGAAAGTTCGCGCTACAAGCCCTTGCCGTCGCGCTGAGCATCGGCCACGGCGATGGCGGTCATGTTCACGATGTCGCGCACGCTGGCCCCGAGCTGTAGGATGTGCACCGGCTTGCGCATCCCCATCAGCACCGGGCCGATAACCTCGGCCCCGCCGATTTCCTGCATCACCTTGTAGGCAATGTTGCCCGACTCCACGTTGGGGAAAATCAGGGTGTTGGCGCCCTGCTCGGCCAGGGGCGAGAAGCCGTAGTTTTCGCGCAGCAGCTGGGGGTTCAGGGCCACGTTGGCCTGCATCTCGCCGTCGAGGAGCAGGTCGGGGTAGCGGGCTTTGGCCAGCTCGGTGGCGCGGCGGGTTTTGGCGGGTAGGTCGCCGCCGCTGGGCGAGCCGAAGTTGGAGTAGCTGATAACGGCCACCCGCGGCTCGGTGTCGAAAAAGCGCACGGCGCGGGCCGTGAGGCCGATAATTTCCACCATTTCCTCGGCCGTGGGGTCGATGTTCACGGTGGTGTCGGCGAAGAAAAACGGCCCCCGCTGGTGCTGAATAATGTACATGGACGACACCCGCCGCACGCCTTCGGCCGGCCCAATCACTTGCAGCGACGGCATCAGGCTCTTGCCATAGTCCTTGGTCAGGCCCGTGATGCAGGCATCGGCAGCCCCGGTTTCCACCATCATGGCCGCGTAGTAGTTGCGCTCGCGCAGCAGCCGCTTGCCCTCGTAGAGCGTGATGCCCCGGCGCTGCCGCTTCTGGTACAGCAGCTCGGCGTAGGCGTTGCGCTGGTCGTCTTCCTCCAGAATATCCACTATTTGGCAGCCCTCCAAATCCAGGTTATTGGCGTGAGCGATGGCCTGAATCCGGTCGCGCGGACCCAGCAGGATGGGGTAGGCAATGCCCTCCTCGCGCACCAGCTGCGCGGCCTTGAGCACCTTGTAGGTATCGGCCTCGGCAAATACCACCCGGCGCGGGTTGGCGCGGGCCGCCGAGGTGATGCGGTTCATCAGCTTCTGGTCGAGGCCCAGGCGCTGGCGCAGCTCGTCGTCGTAGGCCGCCCAGTCGGCGATGGGCCGGCGCGCTACCCCGCTCTCCATCGCGGCCCGCGCCACGGCCGGCGAAATGGCCGTGATTAAGCGCGGGTCCAACGGTTTGGGAATGAGGTAGCTGCGCCCAAAAGCCAGCGTGTTGTCGCCGTAGGCGTTGTTCACCAGGTCGGGCACAGGCTCCTTACTTAGCTCGGCTAGGGCGCGCACGGCGGCCAGCTTCATGGCCTCGTTGATTTCGGTGGCCCGCACGTCCAAAGCGCCCCGGAAAATATAGGGAAAGCCTAGTACATTGTTCACCTGGTTGGGATGGTCCGAGCGGCCGGTAGCCATAATTAGGTCGGGCCGGGTACTCATGGCCAGCTCGTACTCAATCTCGGGGTCCGGGTTGGCTAGCGCGAACACGATGGGATTATTGGCCATATCCAGTAGCAGCTCGGCCGGCAGCACGTTGGCCGCCGACAGTCCCAGGAATACATCGGCCCCGCGTAGCGCTTCGGCCATCGTGGTGAGGGGCCGTTCGGTGGCAAACTGCAGCTGCATGTCGGCCAGGTTGGTGCGGGCCGGGTTGATAATGCCATCTTTATCAAAAACGACCAGGTTTTCCTTGCGCAGCCCCAGCGCCAGGTACAGCCGGATGCACGATACCGCCGCCGCGCCCGCCCCGCTCACTACCAGCTGAATATCCTCGATGCGCTTGCCCACGATTTCCAGTGCGTTCAGCAGCGCCGCCGCCGTGATAATGGCCGTGCCGTGCTGGTCGTCGTGCATCAGCGGAATATTCATCTTCTCCCGCAACTCCGTCTCGA
Source organism: Hymenobacter psoromatis (assembly GCF_020012125.1). Taxonomy (NCBI): domain Bacteria; kingdom Pseudomonadati; phylum Bacteroidota; class Cytophagia; order Cytophagales; family Hymenobacteraceae; genus Hymenobacter; species Hymenobacter psoromatis. Next base: position 3,291,261 of record NZ_JAIFAG010000001.1, on the reverse strand, counting down.
TGCGAAAGCACTCCGGAGCCTTGATATCCTCCAGATTGATGCCGCCAAACGTGGGCTCCAGCGCCTTCACGATGCGAATAAACTCGTCGGGGTCGCTGGCATCAATCTCAATATCGAAGCAGTCAATCCCCGCGAACTTCTTGAATAGCACGCCCTTACCCTCCATTACTGGCTTGCTGGCCGCCGGCCCAATGTTGCCTAGCCCCAGCACCGCCGTACCGTTGCTAATCACGGCTACCAGGTTACCCTTGGCGGTGTACTTATACACGTCGTCGGGGTTAGCCGCGATTTCCTTGCACGGCTCGGCTACCCCCGGCGAGTAGGCCAGCGCCAGGTCGAGCTGGGTGCTGACCGGCTTGGTGGGCACCACTTCGATTTTGCCAGCGGGGGCCTGCGAATGGTAATTAAGCGCGTCCTGGCGGTTGATTTTGAGCATGGGAATAAAGGAGGGGTAGGGCAGTAGCGAGCCCGCAAGTTCCGGCTAAAAGGCCAAACTATCTTTGCTGCTTCATCCCACTGTTTTCTCTTTGCCCATAGCCATGCCGCCTGTCGAAGACGTAAGCCAGCTCGCAAAATCCAAGCAAGCAGCCATCAAGTTGATGGCTGAAAGCTTTAAAATTCTTCAACAAGCGGGGGGTGAACTACCAGGCCGCGAAGTAGTGGCGCGCCTGCGTACTCGCGTTAGTTTCAATGAGTGGGAGCTAGAAGTATCCCCTAAAACCGGCTATGTACGCTGGGAAGCCATTTTCTCTTTTTACACGGTAGATAGCGTAAAAGCAGGTTTTTTGCGGAAAAATAAAGGAACCTGGTACCTAACTGCCAAGGGAGAAAAAGCGCTGGCACTTGGCCCTATCAAGCTTTTTGAAGCCGCTTCCGCTGCTTACCGCAAGTGGGAGCAGGAAAACAAGCCAACTAAGCCCGGCCCGGATACCACAGCAGTAGAAACCTTAGATAAAGAGCAGTTTCAGAAAGCGAACTTGGAAGCCCAGGCATTGGGTGGCATCCGCGAGTTTATTGCCGCTAAGAATGCCTATGAGTTTCAGGATTTGGTAGCCGCGCTGCTGCGAGCGATGGGTTATTATACACCCTTTGTCGCGCCCCGTGGCAAGGATGGTGGAATTGATATTGTTGCCTATCAGGACCCGCTTGGTACCACCGCGCCCCGCATCAAGGTTCAAGTCAAGCACAAACCCGACGCGGCAGTACCCGTTGACGATATCCGCAGCCTCAAAGGCGTTATCAACCGCGACGGGGAAGTAGGCTTATTCGTTACCTCCGGTCGTTTCACCAGCGATGCTGAGTATTTTGCCCGTGGAGCGGATGGTGCATATTCGATTGCTAGACCTGAATGACTTCGTGGCTTTATGGCAGGAGTTTTATACCAAGCTCAACGATGAGGAAAAAAATCTGCTGCCCTTGCATTCCATCTACTTCTTAGGAAGTAATGAGTAGGCCCTACCCCGCCTGCACCACCAGCTTCTGCCCCAGCTTCACATCATCCGACTTCAGCTTATTGAGCCGGCGCAGTTGCTCCACGCTCACCCGAAAGCGGCGCGAGATATTATAGAGCGTATCGCCTTTTTGCACCACATGCGTGCTAAAATCTGGTTCCAGCCGGTGGTGAGTAGCCGTGGGGGGGCTTGATGCCCGCCGGGGCCGGGGCGCGGCCGGGGCGGGTGCTGGGTCGGTCCCGGCGCTCATGGGGGCCGCCTCGGAGATGGTAGTAGCAACGGCAAGTAGCTTGCCCGGCCGTGCCGGGGTCACGGTGGCCGCGCTGCTATCGGAGTAGGTCGCCTCATCCGCGGCCAGCGCTGGGGAGGCAGCCAGGGCGGCCTGCTGCTTCGCTTTCTCGGCCAGGCTAGCCTTCGTTAGCGCCGTCGTCCGGAAAATAGCCTGCTGCTGCGCCGCTACGCGGGCCGCGAGCTGCTTCTTCAGCCGCTGTAATTCCTGAAGCTGAGCTTCTTCGCGCTGAGCGGTAGCCAGAGCCGCGCGGGCGTAGCGGGCGTTGGCGGCGGCCAGGGCCAGGGTGGCGCTATCTACCGGCATTGGCCGGCGCGGGGAGGGCGCAGCGGCTATCACGGCGGCCGGGGCCGGCGTGGGGGGTAGGGGCACCAGCACCAGCAGCTCGCGGCCGGGCTTGAGGGTCGCCGCGTGTTTGGGCAGCTCATTCCAGCGGCGCAGTTGGGCCGGGCTCACAGCAAATTTTTCGGCGATATCCGCTACCGTCTGGCCCCGGCGCACGATGTAGTACTGGCGGCGGTGGCGTGGACCCGCCGCGGGTGGGGGGGTAGGGGCAGTGGCAAGCTCGTCGCGGCTCGTCCAGGGCTCGGTGCCCGCTAGCTGGGCCAAGCGGGGGGGTAGGGCCTGCGGTAAGTCGTTGAGAGGCTGGCAATACGCTAGTAGCGTGGCGCGGTCTACGCCGCTGAGTTGCTCGCGGGCGGCGCTGGGGTAGCGCAGCACGTAGGGTCGGTAGCCGGCCGGCAGGCCGCCCTGCCGCACCTCGGGGTTGTAGCGGGCCAAGGCCGTGGAGTCAGCGTAGCCCAAGGCGCGGCTCAGGCGGCGCAGGTCCAAGGCCTGGCCGCGCAAGCCTAGCGTATCGAGCGGCTCATAAGCCTGGTAGCGCAGGGCCGGGTCGCGAAGGCTATGCTCGGTTGCGTACATCATCGCGTACATGATGGCCGTGAAGGTGGGTACGTAGTTGCGCGTTTCGGCAGGTAGGCTGGGGTAGAGGTCCCAGAAATTCTTCTTGCCCGTTTTGCGCATTACCCGGCGCATGTTGCCCGCACCCCAGTTGTAGGCCGCCAGCACCAGCTCCCAGTCGTGAAACTCGCCGTAGAGGTAGCGCAAATGCTTGCAAGCTGCCTCAGTGGCCTTTTCGGGGTGCATTCGCTCGTCCACCCACTCGTCGCGCTTCAGGCGCAGGTCGCTGGCTGTGGGCGGCATAAACTGCCACAAACCCACCGCGCCCACCGGTGACTTGGCTGTGGGTATCAGCGACGATTCTACCACCGACAAATACTTCAGCTCCAGGGGTAAATTGTACTGCGCCAGGTACTTTTCAAAAATTGGAAAGTAAAACTGCTCCCGTTCCAGCACTCGCTGGGTATAGCCCCGCTGCCGCTCCGTAAAAAGCCGCACGTAGGCCAGCACCGCCGCGTTGAACTGGTGCGGCGCGGCAGTTTCAATACAGCCCAAGCGGTCGCCCACAATTTCGGCGAGCGTAGCTGGCGTTTGCAGCCACACCAGCCGGGCCGAGTCTACTACTGGCTCCAGCTGTGGGGCCCGCGCCAACGAGTCGAGGGTGGCGGCCGGCAGCTCCACTACCTGCCGGGCTGTATCGGTAGGAGCCAGCGCCGGGGGGGTAGGGGGCAACGCCGGCCGGCGTTGCGCCACTACTGGGGTCGTGCCTAGCGCCAGCGTCAGCAGCAACAGCCACTGCGACCAGCGCGACTTGGGCGAGCCGCTAGCGGGTGCGGGCAGTTGGTGCAAAGCTTTCATTGGGCTAAGGTAAATGACAATTACTGAACTACCTACCAAACCGAAGGCGCGCAACAGTACGGCCGGGCGGCCAGCACTGTTGCGCGCCTCGCGCCTTACTAAACTGACTAACCCGCCGTGGCTAAGCTGGTTGGCTAGCCCCGGCTGGGGTCAGCGTGTGTGCAAAAGCCAGTAAATCAGCCTCCCGAAACGCCCCACTCATAATTTGCAGGCCAATCGGCATCCCCTCTTTGTCCGCACCCGCCGGAATGGAAATAGCCGGCACGCCTGCCAGCGACGCCTGTACCGTAAAAATATCAGCCAAGTACATGCTTACCGGGTCCTGCTTCTCGCCTATCTTGAACGCCGTGGTGGGGGTAGTGGGCAGCACCAGGAAATCGTACTGCCGAAGTAATTCGTCAGTTTTTTCCTTGATGAGCCGCCGCACCCGCTGTGCCTTAGTATAGTAGGCATCGTAGTAGCTAGCCGATAACACAAAGGTACCCAGCATAATACGCCGCTGCACCTCCGGCCCGAAACCCTGGGCGCGGGTCTTTTTATAAAGCGATTCCAGGTCCGTCACGTCGGGCGCGCGGAAGCCATACTTCACCCCATCGAAGCGGGAAAGGTTGGAGCTAGCTTCAGCCGTGGTCAGGATATAGTAGGTCGGAATCATTTCCTCCAGCAGCGGAAAATCTACCGCCTCCACCACGTGGCCCTGGCCGCGCAGCGTGTCGAGGGCGTTTTCCAGCGCCGCGTGTACCTCCGGTTGCAAGCCCGCCCGGTCAATAGCATTGGCCACGTAGCCAATGCGATACTGCGCGGCCGGCGCGAGTAGGGCCGTGTACATCGGCACGGGTTCCTGGCTGGCGGTACTGTCGTAGCCATCGGCCCCGGCCATTACTTCCAATAGCCGGGCCGCGTCTTCTACGGAATGCGTAATCGGCCCAATCTGGTCAAACGATGAGGCAAACGCTACCAGCCCGTAGCGCGAGATGCGCGAATAAGTTGGCTTCAGTCCAATTACGCCACAAAAGGCTGCTGGCTGCCGTACCGAGCCGCCCGTATCGGAGCCAATCGAGGCCAGGCACATATCGGCCTGCACCGCTACCGCTGAGCCGCCGCTGCTGCCGCCCGGCACCCGGCTGGGGTCTTGGGCGTTGCGCACTGGCCCGAAGGCTGAGTTTTCATTCGAGCCGCCCATCGCAAACTCGTCGCAGTTCTGGCGGCCGATAAAAATAGCATCTTCTGCCAGCAGCCGTTGCACGGCCGTGCCGGTGTAAAGCGACTTAAACCCGTCCAGGATGCGGCTGCTGCTTTGCAGCGCGTGGCCCCGGTAAGCCAGCACGTCCTTCAGGCCAATGACCATGCCGGCCAGCTTGCCGGCTGTGCCGGCGGCCAGCTTAGCATCTACGGCGATGGCTTGCTGGCGAGCCTCATCGGCCCACACTTCCAAAAAAACGTTCAGCTCGGCGTTGCGCTGCGCGATGTTATCGAGGTAATACTCAACGAGCTGGCGGCAGGACGTGGTGCCCGCCGCCAGCTCGCGCTGAATCTCCGAAAGGGAAGAAAAAAGAGGTTTCAAATCTTATACGTCGGTTGATGACTGGTCGAGGCGGGGCCGCGTACCAGGCACGCCTTCCGTCGTGGGCAGAATGGGGGTGCTCTGGTGGTGGCTAGGCTGAGTAGCCTGGCCCGCCGACAAATCTACGGTACCGGGCGCGCTATAATCCGCTACCGGGGCCACGTAGTCGCCCGACTGCGGGGCTGGCTGGTAGGTCTGCTGGGGCTGGCTGGGGTCGTAGGGCTGCTGCGGTTGGTTAGGATTGTAGCCCTGGGGCTGGCCGTAGGGCGGCTGGTTTTGGTTGTAGCCTTGGTTCTGATTATAACCCTGGTTTGGGTTGTAGGGTTGATTGGAATTTGGCTGGCCAGCGCGCTCAAACTCGTTGCGGATTTCGCTACTGGCATCTTTAAACTCCCGAATACCTTTGCCTAAGCCTCGTGCCAACTCAGGAATTTTATTTGCACCAAAGAAAATAAGGATAACGACCATAATCAGAATCAGCTCAGAGCCGCCGATGTCGCCTAGGAAAAGCAGGGAAGAAGTCATAATAGCAAGGAATAAAAACGGGAGTTAGAAATTGTTGCCTACCTAGCTGGCCGGCGTATTAGTTGGGTTGTACGGCTGGTTAGGGGTAGGGCCGGCCGGAATCTGCGGGGCTTGGCCATACTGCGGTGGGTAGCCGTTGGGGTTGTAGGCCGTGGGCGGCTGCTGGTTGTAGCCGGGCTGCTGGTAGCCGTTTTGGGGCGGATAAGCATTGGGGCCGGGCTGGTTAGGATAGTTCGGGCTGGCTGGCGCGTCGGGCCGGGTGCTGGCATCCTTAAACTCGCGCACGCCCTGGCCTACGCCCTTGAACAACTCAGGAATGCGCTTGGCCCCAAAGAACAGCACCAGAATAAAAATTATGAATATAATTGTTCTGGGATTACTGAGAAACAGAAAAAGCGTGGTTAGGAGCATGAGCTGGCAGCTGCAAAGCCGTTAAAGATGATGAGAACGAAGATACGAAAAAATTAAGCCTTTGGACGCGTAAAGGTACCAGAAAGCCCGGTAATGGTGCCGTGCCCGGCTTCCGCTCCCAGCGTATAGACTAACGCCGGCCTGCAATGTTTAGTCCCACTTTTTGCGGAGTTTAAGCGGTAAATCAGCACTCAGGAGCAAATTTTGAGCAAGAGAATTGGCTCTTTCGCCGAAAAGCAGTAGCAGAAACCCAATAGATGATGCATCTTTGTAGCGGTTAGCAGCCTAAACCGAAGCAGTACTGTTTGCACAGTTTGCCGAGGCGTAGGAAGTTGGCTAAGTTTGTTTTCATAGCTCAGAAAGGCATCGAACACTGTTCGATGCTTTTTTTTGCACTTTACTACCCCCGACGCAGGCCGCGCCGCGCCTCTACCCCATATACGGCTGCCACGAAGAAGAGGGGTAGGGCCAGCCCCAGGGCGTAGCCCACCCCGTGGGCCAACTGCTGCTCGGCCGCTTGGCCCAGGACTACCAGCGCCACCGCGCCCAGCAGCCACCCCAGTAGCCGCCCCACGGGGTAGGGCACCGGAAAGTGCCGCTCGCCCAGCCACCAGCATAGCGCGGCCATCAGGAAGTAGCAGGCTAGCGTGGCCCAGGCGCTGCCCAGGTAGCCTAGCACGGGTATCAGCAAAAAATTGAGCGCGATGGTCAGCACCGCACCCGCTGCCCCGATGTAGGTGCCAAAATACGTCTTATCCGTGAGTTTGAACCAGACCGACAAGTTGTAGTAGACACCTAAAAACAGGTTGGCCAGTAGCAGAATTGGCACCACGCGCAAGCCGGTCAGGTATTCGGGCCGCCGTAGAAAAAGGGGCCCTATCCAGCTCAAATTCAGACTGATACCTACAAAAATAAATGCGCAGCATAGCGTGAACCATTTCAGTACCAGCGCGAACGTGGCGGGCGAGTTCTTCTCAGTGCTTTGGGCGAAGAAAAAAGGCTCGGCCGCGTAACGGAACGCTTGGATTATCAGCGACATAAAGATGCTGAGCTTGTAGCAAGCCCCATACACACCCACCGCCGCCAACCGGCTCAGACCGGGGTAGAAACCTTGGGGCAGCCAGGCCGGCAGCAAGATGCGGTCGAGGGTTTCATTCACCATGCCGGCCAGGCCCATTAGCATTAGAGGGAGGGCGTAGGCCAGCAGCGGCCGCAAAAACGTTAGGTCGGGCCAGCGAAACCGGAAGTCCAGCAGCTCGCGCGCCAGTAGCAGCAGCGTGAAGGCCGAGGCCGCCAGGTTGGACAAAAACACGTAGCCTACCCCCAGGCTAGGGTTGTATGTGGCCATCACCAGCGGGCGCAGCCCGGCCAGCACGCTGCCGGGCGCGCTGTGCGCCACCGCTGGGCACAGCACTATAAAAAAGAGGTTAAGCCCTACATTCAACGCAATGTTGGTGAGGCGAATGGATGCAAACTTGCGCGCCTTATTCTCCAGGCGCAGCCGGGCGAAGGGCAGCGCCGCCACTGCATCGAGGCCCAGAATCAGCGCTATCCAGATGGCGTACTCATTGTGGCCGGGCGGCAGCCCCAACAGCCCCAGTAGAGGACGGGCCAGTAGCATCAATAAAGCAGTGAGCCCGGCGCTGCTCAGCAATAACAGGCTCAGGGTACGGTTGTACAGCGCCTGACGGTCCTCGCCGGGACGGTTGGCGAAGCGAAAAAACGTCGTTTCCAGCCCGTAGGTAAACACTACGTTTAAGAACGATACGTAAGCGTAAAGCCCCGTCACGATACCGAATTCTGCTGCTACGAAGTGAGCCGTGTACAGGGGCACCAACAAGTAGTTCACTACCCGCCCCACGATGCTGCTGACCCCGTAGATAGCCGTTTGAGAGGCCAGCTTTTTAGCGATGCTCATTAAAAAATGTGCTGATTAATTAATGCGCTAATGTGCTTTGAACAGAGAGTCTCGTTGATATTTTTCAGAGGTTCAATAGAGTTGATTGGGCAGCACATCAAATAATAAGCATATCATTCATTCGCCTCTGAAGTTTGCCGGGCGTTTTTCCAGAAACGCGGCGGTGCCTTCCTTAAAATCGGCCGTGCCGAATGCCCGGCCAAAAGCCGCCGCTTCGGCCGCGTAGCCGGCCTCACCGCCTTCGTCGAAGTAAGTGTTTACGCAATCAAGCACTAGGCCCACGGCTACTGGAGCTTTACCTAAGATTTTCAGCAGCAGGTTTTTGGAGAATTCTATTAACTCGGCTAGCGGCACCACGTGGTTGGCCAGACCCAGGCGCAGGGCTTCATCGGCTTTCACCTGGTCGGCGGTGAGCAGCAGCTCTAGGGCTTTGCCTTTGCCCACCAGCTGCACTAGGCGCTGCGTGCCGCCGTAGCCGGGCAGCAAGCCCAGGTTCACCTCAGGCTGGCCAAAGCGAGCATTGTCGGCGGCCACGCGCAGGTGGCAGGCCATTGCCAGCTCGCAGCCGCCACCCAGCGCGAAGCCGTTCACGGCCGCCACTACGGGTTTGGGGCTCGTCTCGAAACGCCGGAATACGGCCTGCCCACGAGCGGCAGCTTCCTGCGCGCCTGGCCCACTCAACTGCGCCAGCTCGGCAATGTCGGCTCCGGCCACGAAGGCTTTCTCGCCACTACCCGTGAGCAAGATACCCCGCACCGCCGTATCGGCCCGCGCCTGGTCAATGGCCACGCCCAACTCGGCTATCGTGGCCGCATTTAGGGCATTAAGCTTAGTGGGGCGATTTACGGTGAGGGTCAGAATGCCGGTGGTGACATCGAGGTCGTAGAGCAGATTTTCAAACGAACTGGCCATGCTAGAAATACTAAGGAGGTAGGGGTAAGGAAAAGCTGGTTCAAAGGTACGGCTGCTGGTCAGCAGGTCGTTTCGACGCGCGCGCCCGGCTTTTAGGCTATAAAAAGATGATATTTGACGAAATTTTATCAAATCATCAGCTTATTGTTCAAAACTTTGTGATTATCAACTACATCTGTTTACTTGCGGCCTGGATAACTATTGCCAGCTTCCTAAAGCAGGGTAGGCGTTAACTTAAAACCTTTCTTTCATCTTTTCTTTCATTGCATATGGGGTTTGTTTCTGAATTCAAGGAGTTCATTTCTAAGGGTAATGTGCTCGACTTGGCCGTTGGTGTTATCATTGGCGCTGCTTTCGGAAAAATCGTGACATCGCTGACCGACGATATCATCATGCCCATCGTGGGTATGGCCCTTGGGCACGTTGATTTCTCGAATATTATAGTGGGTCCGTTAAAAATTGGCTTGTTTATCAACGCCGTTATCAATTTCCTCATCATCGCTGTAATTATCTTCTTCATCGTGAAAGGGGCTAATAGCGTAAATAAGAAGCCCGAGCCCGTAGTCGTGGTGGAGCCAGCACCTTCGAAAGAAGAAGTTCTGCTCACGCAAATCCGAGACGCGCTCCGCAGTCGCTCCTAAGCCATAACGCGGCAAAGAGGTAGTTGCAGTCGCGCTGTCATTCACTAACCGGCCCGGAAATTATTTTGGGTTGGGCCGTGTATTTTGCCTACTACCTGGTTTGCTGTCCGCTTATCTCTTTCGCCTCATTTACCTCATTTAGCAGTTCTACGCGTGAAAAAAATCGTTGCTACCGCGCTTCTGGCTGGCTCCGTTTGTCTGTTGGCCTCGCCAGTAGCTCAGGCCCAAACTAGTGCGCCCGACTTCCCGGCCCCTGGTAGCCCAGCACGTGCGGCGGCTACCCTTCCCCTTGATGTCAACCGCACCCGTCACCAGCAGCAGATGAGCCCCGAAGACGCGGCCCGCGACCAGCAGTTGCAAGTGCTTGAAGCCCGCACTGGCAACACCAGCTTCGGAGCCGAGCGCGGCGGCCCCTTTCGGCAGCTCGACAAAGCCGGCGGTTCGTTTACGGTGCGTAAGTTCCGGGCGCTGCCAGGGCAAGAGCAGAAGAAGGGCGAATCGCGCCGGGTGCAGATGGGCGGACGCACTACGGGCAAGCCCCTAGTGCACGACCACGGGAAGAAAAAACGATTCCTCCTCTTTTGACCGCAGATTCAAGCGGATTCAACGGATTACGCAGAGACGCCGCTAAAGCGGCTGACTGCGCTTTCATTTTCTTACGTTTTGCGTAGGCATAACAAGAAAGGCCACCCATCAGGGTGGCCTTTCTTGTTATGCCTGGTGCGTTGAAAAGCACCAGGAATATCGGCTAGTCAGCCGCTTTAGCGGCGTCTCTGCGCAAGCCGTTAAATCCGCTTGAATCCGCGGTTATAGTTTGCGCTTGATTTCCTGCTCCTCGAAGCCCTCAATGTTGTCGCCTTCCTGCAAGTCGTTGAAATTCTTGACCGAAATACCGCACTCGTAGCCCTGGCGCACCTCGCTTACGTCGTCCTTGAAGCGCTTAAGGTCCTGAATTTCGCCGGTGTGCATTACGATACCGTTGCGCACCACCCGCACGCGGGTCTTGCGGGTGAAGGTACCATCCGTGACCATGCAACCACCGATGGAGCCCACCTTGGTGATATTGAACACTTGGCGTACTTCGGCGTTGGCCACTATTACCTCGTGCAGCGTCGGGGCCAGCATCCCTTCCATCGCATCCTTCACCTCATTAATGGCGTTGTAGATGATGGAGTACAGGCGCACGTCAATCTGCTCCTGCTCAGCCAGCTTGCGGGCGCTTTGCGAGGGCCGCACCTGGAAGCCAATGATAATGGCATCCGAAGCCGAAGCCAGCAGCACGTCGCTTTCCGAGATAGCGCCCACGCCCTTGCTCAGAATATTCACCTTCACTTCGGGGGTAGAGAGCTTTAGCAGCGAGTCGGAGAGTGCTTCAACCGAGCCGTCCACGTCGCCCTTCACCAGGATATTCAGTTCCTTAAACGAGCCGATAGCCAGGCGGCGACCAATCTCGTCCAGGGTGATGTGCTTCTTGGTGCGGATGCTCTGCTCGCGGGCCAGCTGCTGGCGCTGGGTAGCCAGCTCGCGGGCCTCGCGCTCGGTTTCCATCACCTGAATGCGGTCGCCGGCCTGGGGCGCGCCCGTCAGGCCAAGGACCTGCACGGGGGTAGCGGGCCCGGCCAGCTTCTTCTTCTTGCCGCGGTAGTCGGTCATGGCCTTCACACGGCCGTAGTGCGGGCCGGCCAGCACGATATCACCCACGTTGAGCGTGCCGGTTTGCACCAGCACGGTGGTTACGTAGCCGCGGCCTTTGTCCAGCTCGGCTTCGATAACCGTGCCTATCGCATTGCGGTTGGGGTTAGCGTGCAGGTCGAGCAGCTCGGCTTCGAGCAGTACTTTCTCCAACAGGTCTTCCACGCCGATACCCGACTTGGCTGATACCTCCTGGCTCTGGTATTTGCCACCCCACTCTTCCACCAGAATATTCATCTGCGAAAGCTCCTCCCGGATTTTCTCAGGGTTGGCGGTAGGCTTGTCTACTTTGTTAAGGGCAATGATAATCGGCACACCGGCGGCTTGTGCGTGGTTGATGGCCTCCTTGGTCTGGGGCATCACCGAGTCGTCGGCCGCAATCACGATAATGGCGATGTCCGTCACCTTGGCACCACGGGCCCGCATGGCCGTAAAGGCTTCGTGACCCGGCGTATCGAGGAAAGTAATCGGGTTGCCCGACTTCGTTTTCACCTCGTAAGCGCCAATGTGCTGGGTAATGCCACCGGCCTCGCCCTTCGCCACGCTCGCCTCACGGATATAGTCAAGTAGCGATGTTTTGCCGTGGTCCACGTGGCCCATAATGGTCACGATGGGCGCGCGGGGTAGCATGTCCTCCGGCGCGTCGGTCATGTCAATCGGCTCCTCGTCTTCTTCAGCCGAGAGAAACTCCACGTCGTAGCCAAACTCGTCGGCAATCACCGTGATAGCCTCCGCGTCGAGGCGCTGGTTGATGGAGACGAACATGCCCATACCAAGGCACACCTTAATCACCTCGTTCACATTCACGTCCATGAGCGATGCGAGGTCGTTGGCCGAAATGAACTCGGTGAGCTTGAGAGTCTTAGCATCCAGCTCGTTCTGAGCGCGCAGGGCTTCGCGCTCTTCGGCGGCCATGCCTCGCTTGTCGCGGCGGTACTTGGCGCGGTTGGCAGCGGCGTTGGTTTTGCCACCGCTCAGCTTCGCCAGCGTTGCCTTGATTTGCTCCTGAATCTGCTTATCGTTCTGCTCGGGCGTAAGCGCGGGCTGCGGCTGGCTGGGGCGGTTGTTGCCTTGGCCGGGCCGGTTGCCCTGGCCTGGGCCAGCGGGGCGGTTGCCACTCTGGCCTGGTCCGCCGGGGCGGTTGCCACCCTGGCCGGCACCGGCGGGGCGGTTACCCTGGTAGCCACTGCTTTGCTGCTGGCCACCGCTAGGCTGGCCGGGGGCAGGTAAGCGTTGGCGCTTCTTCTGGCTATTGGCACCCACGCCGCTCTTGCGCACGTCGGATGAGGCCACCGGCCGCGGCCCGCGGCCGCCGGGACCCCGGCGGCTGGAATCAACCGGCAACTGAATCTTGCCGAGCACAGTCAGGCCCTTTAGCTGGTCGGCTTTCGCCGTAATGGTGCCTTCCTCAGCAGCGTCGGCCGGAGCATCAGGGGTAGGGGTAGTAGGGCCAGGCACTTGGGCCGGAGCCGCCGCAACTGGCGCAACGGTGGGCGTGGGAGCCGGGGCCACGGCAGCAGCAGCTACCGGCACCGGGGCTGGTACTGGCGCGGCCGGCTTCAGTTCAGCAGCTGGCGCAGGAGTAGGGGTAGGTGCCACGCTAACGGGCGCAGGCTTCGGGGTAGGAGCTGGCGTAGCCGGCCGGGCCGGAATAACCCGGCCTTTGCTATCCAAATTAATCTTGCCCAAAACCTTAAGGCCGGGAGCCTTGGGAGCCTCCGGCGCGGGGGCTGGGGCTGGGGCGGCGGCCGCTACGGGAGCAGCCACCGGAGCCGGAGCTGGGGCGGGCGGCGCAGGCGCAGCAGTGACCACGACCGGAGCCGGAGCCACCACGACGGGCTTGGGCGCGGGTGGGGGGGTAGGGGCTGCCGGTGCGGGCTTGGCCGCGGCGGCCTGGGCCTGCGCGTTCAGCTCGCTTTGGCGGCGGGCCTGGGTGTGGCGCTCAGCATCCTGCTTATCCTGGGCTGAGGCCGCGAATTCTTTCTCCAACAGGCCCACCTGCTCGCCGGTAAGCTTGGTAGTGGGCTTATTCTCAATCGCAATCCCCTTACGGGAAAGGGCTTCGACGGCCCGGTCGATGCCAATGTTCAGGTCTTTGGCTGCCTGTAAAAGCCGTTTCGGGGTTGCTTCCGCCATTCTGCTATGTTGCGAACGATTACGTTCAGGGTGCAAAGGTAAAGATTAAATCTGGCCAGCAGGCTATAAGTCAAGCCTACTGGCTTGATTTAATAAAGTACCCGCTGGCGGTTGGCCCCGGCCCTCATTGGGCGGCCGGAGTGCTGTCAGTATTGGCAGCGGAGTCGCTGTCGGTATTAGCAGCCGGGGCGCTGTCGGTGTCGGCGGCCGGTGCCGGGCTGGCATCCTCCGCAGGTAAGGCATCATCGTCGGCAAATTCCTGCCGGATAACGCGGTACACATCGTCCACGGTTTCTTCTTCTAGCTCGGTACGGCGCACGATATCGTCTTTCTTGACGGCTAGTACGGCCCGGCCGGTATCGAGGCCGATTTTCTTTAATTCAGCGATAATCCAGCCTTCAATCTCGTCCGTAAACTCATCGAGCGAGATGTCTTCCTCGTAGTCGGTAGCTTCGCGGAATACGTCAATCTCCATGCCCACCAGCCGCGAGGCCAGCTTGATGTTGGCACCGCCCCGGCCAATAGCCAGGCTCACCTGGTCGGGTTTCATGAACACGGAAACCCGGCCCGTTAGTTCGCTGATTTTCATAGAGCCTACCTTGGCCGGCGACAGCGCGCGGGCAATGAATAGCTCCAGGTTATCAGTAAAGTTGATAATGTCGATATTCTCGTTCATCAGCTCACGCACCACCGGGTGAATGCGGCTGCCCTTCATGCCCACGCACGCGCCCACCGGGTCGATGCGCTCGTCGTAGCTTTCCACGGCCACCTTGGCGCGCTCGCCGGGCTCGCGCACCACGTTTTTGATGCTGATAAGGCCATCGTAAATCTCAGGTACTTCCTGCTCGAACAAGCGCTCCAGAAAGGCCGGGGCGGCGCGGCTCAGGATAACTTTGGGCGCGCCGTTCACCACGTCTACGCGGTGCACCACGGCCCGCACGGTGTCGCCCTTGCGGTAGCGGTCCTTGGGTATTTGCTCGCTCTTGGGCAGCACCAGCTCGTTCTCGTCCTTGTCTAGGATAAGCGCTTCGCGGCTCCATACCTGGTATACTTCGCCGGTAATAATCTCGCCCACCAGGTCCTTGTACTTCTGGTAGAGGTTGTCGCGCTCCATATCCTTCACGCGCTGGATGAGCGTCTGGCGGGCCAGCAGCACGGCCCGGCGGCCAAAATCCTCAATCTTAATCGGCTCGGCTACCGACTCGCCCACTTCAAAGTCGGGCTCAATCTTTTGCGCCTCGGCCAGCGGAATCTTGTCAAAATCCCAGATGTCTTCCGAATCATCATCCACGATTTCGCGGTTGCGCCAGATTTCAAGGTCGCCGTTGTCGGGGTTCACAATCACGTCGAAGTTAGAGTCATCCTCAAACTTTTTGCGAATCATCGTCCGAAATACGTCGTCCAGGATGGACATCATCGTGGGCCGGTCAATATTGCGGCTCTTGGCAAACTCCTGGAAGTTCTCGATGAGCATCCGGGCGTTCAGGTCGGCCGCGGCGGCGGCGACTTCCTGCGGGCTGGGGACTACTTTTTTAGCCATGATTTTTCGACTGGAAACTTACTTAAAGGAGATAACAACGGTCGCCTCCTGAATGTCCCCGAAAGGAAAAAAGGCGGCGGGCAGCGTAGTCTTTTTCGTTTTCACTTTGATAACCTCTTCCAGCTCAATGCCTTCGGGGGTAGCGGCCACGAGCGGGCCGGTTTTCTCAGTACCATCGGCCAGCTTTAGCAGCAGGCTGCGGCCCACGTGGCGCGGATACTGGCGCGGGTCGGTGAGGGGCTGGTCGGCCCCCGGCGAGGTCACTTCGAGCGAGTAGGCGGCGTCTTCGCCATAGGTCTCGGCGAGGGCGCGGTTGAGGCGGCGCGTCACCTGAGCGCACTCCTGAATGCCGAGGCCGGCGGGCCCGTCGAGGGTTGCCGTTAGCTTGGGCATTACGGAGTCCGATACGGTGAGGCCGACCACGTACAGGCCACTGTCGCCAAGAGCCTCGGCGAGCAGCTGCTGAATGCGGTGACGGTCAAATTGGGCCATAGCAGGGGGTAGGGGACAAAAAAAGAGGGGACTGCGCGTCCCCTCTTTAGCAGATTGAATACCAATTTCTGAGGTAAAGGTACGGCGCTTTCGGCGGACTGCCAAGTGCCGCCCTACCCCCCCCCCCCCTCGGGTCAACTCCGGGCGGTGCTGCATTTCTGGCACCAAAATGGTGTGAGCGGCTCCCGCCGTTTCTATCCTTGCTTTTTCCACTCCTCATGCTGCTCCGCCCGCCCGAAACGCTTTATTTTGAAAACCAGGCTGGCCAGCTTTACTACCGCGCCGCTGGCTACGCCCACCTCATCTGGGTTCCCGGCCGCCTGCCGCTGGCTATCATCGAGGCGTATTACGAGCAGGTGCTGGCCCTGCTGCTGAGCACCAATACCCGCCTTATCTTATCGGAGCACGGGCAGCGAGCCCCGCTGTCGCTGGAGGCGCAAAACTGGCTCGCTAATAACTGGATACCCCGCGCCATGCGCCTGGGTAACGTGCGGCACTGCGCTATCGTGGAAGGTGCCGACCCGCTGCACCGCCTCGCTGCGCAGTCGGTGATGAGTACTGCCCCCGAAGGCTTTATCTTTCAGCGCTTTGATGCTATGCGCGCCGCCGAGAGCTGGCTGCTCGCGGTGGGGTAGGAGGCCGCCCGTACCTCGCGCCTTCCTGCGACCGCCGCCGGCCCTGCGCCGGCGGCGGTCGTATGTTTAGGCCCCGCCACCTACCCGCTACCTGTATGCTTTCCACCACCAACTACGCCGCCCTACCCCCCGCCGCCGACTTGCAGCGCCTTGGCCAGGCGCTGGCCGTGCTCGACGCCCTCAACTCACCCGAATGGGAGTACCGCTACTATTCCTACAATCCCGATTGGGCAGAGAATGAGGCTATTCTGGAGATGCGCGATGGCGAGGGCGACCAGCTGCTAGTGCTGTTTCGGCCCGAGGGCTGCGTTATCAGCGGCTTTCTGCACGAGTACGAGCAACCGGACAAGCAGCAGATAACCCACGGCCTGCCCCCGGCCTTTACGGAGTTTATGTTTGGCGAACCGGTTAGCTCCATCGGCACCACGTTCTGCCTTTGGTACACGCCGGCCCAGGGCTGGCAAACGGGGGTAGTTGAAAACCCCGACGACGGCTCGGAAGAGCTATTGTATATTTTTGATAATGACCCCATTACCTATGCTGATTGGGCCACTGAGTATTATACTGACGAAACCGACAGAAAGCCCATTACGGCTGCCGCAGTCGCGCCCCTCTACCGGCACGAAACGCTGACCAAGGCCCGCGCCCTGGCCATAGTGGGCGAGGTGCCCGACTGGACGATGCTAGCCGCTGACTTGCAGGAAATTGGCTACCCATATGATTTCAATGGAGCTATTGGCTGATGACTGTCTTAATTGACTAATAGTAGCTTGTGCGGGCGGCAGCACACGTGTATGCGGCAGGTTGATTTTCGAGATGCTAAAAACTAAGTCCCTTGCTCGCCGATGTGGCTGGTTGCTGGTGCTGCTGGGGACAGGGCTGGCCGGCCCGGTGCTGGCGCAGCGGCCGGCCTTTCGGGTGGTGCCGCTGGGAGTGAAGGGCGGCCTGGCCGAAGGCAACCTCTCGGCCTACCTGGTGGCGGCAGCCGGCAGCCCGGCCTACGTGGGCCTCGACGCGGGCAGCCTGCGCCCCGGCCTGGAGCGAGCCGTGGCCACCAGCGTGCTAGCTGGCCCGGTGGAGGCTCTGCTGCGCGACTCTATCAAAGGCTACTGCCTTTCGCACGCCCACCTCGACCATGTGGCGGGCCTGCTGCTCAATGCCCCCGACGACGCGCCCAAGCCTCTCTATGGCCTGCCCGCCTGCCTGGCCACGCTGCAAAACGACTACCTGAACTGGCGTGCCTGGCCCAACTTCGGCGATGGGGGTAGGGCGCCGGCGCTGGGCCAGTATGCGCTGCGGGCGCTGGTGCCGGGACAGCCCACGCCGCTCATCGGCACGCCGCTGAGCGTGCAGGCCTTCGCGCTCAGTCACGGCCGGCCTTATCAGAGCACGGCTTTTCTGGTGCGCAGCCAAGATAGCTATCTGCTGTACCTGGGCGATACCGGGGCCGATGACATCGAGCAGACGCACTGCCTGCGCGACCTCTGGCGGGCCGTAGCCCCGCTGCTGCGGCAGGGGCAGCTGCGGGTTATTTTCATCGAAGCCTCCTACCCCAACGACCAGCCGCCGGCCCGGCTCTTCGGCCACCTCACGCCGGCGCTGCTGCTGCACGAGCTGGGCGCGCTGGGCCAGCTGGCGGGGCCGGCCGCGCTGCGCGGGCTGCCGGTGGTTATCACCCACCTCAAGCCCACGGCGGCCAATGAGGCGCTCATCCGGCAGCAGCTGGTGGCGGGTAATCAGCTGGGCGTGAGACTGGTGTTTCCGGTGCAGGGCGAGCGGCTGCTGTTTTGAGGGGGTAGTATTTCTTAGAAGAGAACAAAACGGCACTTGCAACTGCGGTGATACTACCCGCCAGGTAATTGAGAATAAAGCCAGCCGGACCCGGCTTTATCCGTAGCTTTCGGCAACGATGTCTATGCTGCCCGCAGGGCAGCCGAACTTCCCTTTTTGGCTATGAGTGCCGCCGTGCCCGACCTGCTTGCTGGCAACGACTTATTAGAGAGCGTATTAGAGGCGTCGCTGACGGCGCTCAATTTGCTGCGGCCGTTCTACGGGCCGGGCGGCGAACTGCTTGATTTCAGCCTCGACTACCTCAACCCCGCCGGGCAGCGCATGGTGGGGCTGCCTGCCCGGCCGGGCGGCCCCGTGAGCCAGCACTTTCCGCATGCCCAAAGCAACGGCCTGCTGGCCTTCTACCAGCGCGTGTTTGAGACGGGCGAGGCCGGCGAGTTTGGCTTTCCCTACCGGGCCCAAGAGCAGGAGAGCTTCTTTCTGGTAGCCGCCCGCCGCAGTGGCGAAGTGTTGGTAGTCAGTATTATAGATAGTAGCCAGCATCCTGAGCACCCGGCCCTGGAGCAGGCCCTGCGCCAGAGCCAGGCCCGCGAGCAGGCCGCCCGCCAGGCCGCCGAGCGCGAGCGCAACCTGCTGCAAACCGTGCTGACGCAGGCCCCGGTGGCCATCGGCTTGTTTCAGGGCGACGACTGCGTGGTGGCCGCCGCCAACGACCAGCTATGCGCCATGTGGGGCTACCCGCCAGCCGAGGTAGTAGGCCGGCCGTTGCTAGCGGGCGTGCCTGAGCTGCAGGGCCAGGGCTTTACGGAGCTGATACAGGAGGTAGCACGCACGCGGGTACCTTTTGTGGGCCAGGCAGTTGCCGCGCAGTTGCTGCAAAACGACCGGCTCGAAACGCATTATTTCAACTTCGTGTACCAGGCGCTACTCGATGTGCAGGGCGGCCTGCTCGGCGTGCTCGACATTGCGGTGGACGTGACCGAGCAGGTATTGGCTCGCCAGCAGGTGCAGCGCCTAAACGAAGAGTTGGCCGCCACCAACGAGGAGCTGGCCGCTACCAATGAGGAGCTAACGACCGCCAACGAGGAATTTCTGGCTAGTAACGCCGCCCTGGCCGAAGCCCAGCTGCAGTTGCAGCAGCTCAACCAGGAATTGGAAACCCGCGTGGCCGAGCGCACGAAGGCCCTGCGCCGCGCCCAGGCCGCCACCGAGCAGCAGCGGCGGCAGCTGGCGCGGCTCTTCGAGCAGGTCCCGGCGGCCATCTGCATCCTGAGTGGGGCCGACTTGTTATTGGAGCTGGTGAACCCCGGCTACCAGGCGCTATTTCCAGGCCGCACTTTAATTGGCCTACCCCTACTCGCGGCCCTGCCCGAGCTGGCCAGCAGCCCCGTGTGGGACACGCTACGCCGGGTGTACGCAACCGGCGAAACCCATGAGGAGCCGGAAATCCTGATTCCGATGGCCCGGCACAAAGGCGGGCCGCCCGAAGACTTTTACTTTCACTATATTCAGCAGGCGCGCTACGATGAGCAGGGGCGCATTGACGGGGTAGTGGTATTTGCGCTCAACATCACGGCCCAGACGCTGGCTCAGCGGCAGGCGGCGGCCTTGCAGGCCGAGGTGCTGGCTACGGCCCAGCGCCAAGCCCAGGAGCGCGAGGCGTTCTACCGGGTGTTTGAGCAAACCCCGGCGGTCGTAGCTTTTTTGCGGGGCCCTGAGCATCGGCTGGCTTACTTCAACGATGCCTACCAGCAGCTATTTCCCGGCCGCCAGCTACAGGGCCGCACCGTTGCCGAAACGCAGCCCGAGTCTGAGGCCCAGGGCTTTGTGGCGCTGCTGGACCAGGTGTACGCAACCGGCGAAACGTTTTTTGGCAATGAGCTACTGCTTCGGACGGAGGCTACGGCGGCAGCCCCGGCCAAGGACATCTACTTCAACTTTACGTACCAGGCGTACCGGGAAGATGGGCAAATCGGGGGCATCTCGGTTTTTGCCTACGACGTGACCGAGCAGGTGCTGGCCCGCCAGCAGCGCGCCGCCGCGCAGGCCCAGCTGCAAGCTGTATTTGAGCAGGCTCCGGTGGCCATTGCTATCCTGCAAGGACCTGACTACGTGGTGGAAATCGTGAATTCGAGCATGTGCGCGCTGTGGGGCCTGCCCGCGGCCGCGGCTGTGGGCCAGCCGGTATTTGACGTGCTGCCCGCGGCGGCCGGCCACCATTTCCGGGGCTTGCTTGATGAAGTGCGGCAAACGGGCATGCCCTACGTGGCCCACGAAATGCCGGCTGTGCTGAGCCACGAGCGGCACCGCGTACCGTTGTTCTTCAACGTGGTGTACCAGCCGCTGGCCGGGCCGCCGGGCCGCCCGTCGGCGGTGGTGGTGCTGGCCACCGACGTGAGCCAGCAGGTAGCCGCCCGCCAGCAATTGGCTCTGGCTAATGAGGAGTTGCAAGCTACCAACCAGCAGCTGACCCGCACCAACGCCGACCTTGATAACTTTATCTACGCGGCCTCGCACGACCTGAAAGCGCCCATCACCAATATCGAAGGCTTATTGCTGGCCCTGCGCGAGCAGCTGCCGCCGGCCGTGCGCCAAACCGAGCAGGTGCGCCCCCTGCTGCGCATGATGGGCGACGCGGTGGAGCGCTTCCAGAAAACCATCGGCGACCTCACCGATATTTCCAAGCTGCAGCAGGCCCACGCCCAGCCCGCCGAGCCGGTAGACCTGGCTACGCTCATCGAGGAAATCAGCCTAGACCTGGCTCCCGCCCTACCCCCCAGCACGCGGGTGCTGGTAGATGTGGCGGCCTGCCCCACGGTATCGTTCGCGCCCAAAAACCTGCGCAGCATCATCTACAACCTACTCAGCAACGCCGTGAAATATGCGGCCCCCGACCGCCCCGCCGTGGTGCAGCTGCGCAGCCGCCGCACCGCCGGCGCGTGCCTGCTCGAAGTGCAGGACAACGGTCTCGGCTTGACCGCCGCGCAGCAAACGCGGCTCTTCGGCATGTTTCAGCGCCTGCACAGCCACGTCGAGGGCTCGGGGGTAGGGCTCTACATGGTGAAGAAAATTGTGGATAACGCCGGCGGCACCATCACGGTGCAGAGCGAGCCGGGGGTAGGCTCCACGTTCACCGTGCGGTTGCCGGACGAGGAAGCGAGCGTAGGGTAAGCTTTAGCTTGCCGGAGTCAGGTCTTTCAAATGAATTCACTGTAAGCTAGTTGGCGAAGTAGGGCGCGGGGCTTGTCCCCGCCCGTCGTGGAACAATTCGCCCTGGTTTCGTTCCATGACGGGCGGGGACAAGCCCCGCGCCCTACTTCGCCGTAATCTCGGCTACGCCCCGGCCCAGGTAGTAGCTGGCCCCATAAATTACCGCCGGAAACAGCAGCAGGCTGCCCGCCGGGTAGCCGGCCCACAGCAGCAACCCGGCCATCATGACCAACGCCCCGCTCAGCCACAACAGCACGCGCGCCGTGCGGGTCAGGAAAAATAGCTGGCGCACCCGCGTGCCGGGCGGCACCCAGCGGGCCAGCCGCTTGACCACCGCATCGAGGCGGACGGCCCCGGCAGGGTCGGTGGGGCGGGTGCCGGGCCGGTCGGCCAGGTGCAGCACCCGGCCATCAGCCAGCTCCAGGCGTAGGTGATACTGCACGAAAACCTGAAGCCTGAGTACGCGCAGCCAGTATTTGTAGGCCACGATGCTACTCAGGGGAATGGTTTCGGCCGCGGCGGCTCCGTTGTCGCCCAGCGGTTCCAGGCGCAGACTGGCGCGGGTGAGGGTCAGCAGCCGGGGACGGTTGCTGCGCCAGGTGGCGTATCCGGCCAGCCCCAGCGTTAGCAGCCCCGCGCCTAGCAGCCAGGCCGGCCGGCCGCCCCGCCAGGGGTAGCCCGACGGGCTCACGAGGAACGCTTCCAGTAATAGCATGACGCCCAGGAACAGACTCATGGCCACCAGCACGCCGAGGGGATTGACCAGCACGCTGCTGCGCAGGGCCGGGTGGGTAGGCGGGACCTCGGTAGGGACGGGCTTCATGCGTTGGGTGAGAAAAGGGACCTGCGCGCTAAGCTACGGGTATGCAGGGCTCGTGCGAAAGCTGATTTGTCCTTACGAGCGAAGTGCGGCAATCTTTCCTTGTCGTTCGCATCGTTGGGTTTACTACCCCTGGCGGAAGGAAAGATTGCTTCACTTCGCTCGCAAGGACAACTTGTTCATTACCCATCACAGCCGCGGGTCAACCGGCTCGCTTTCCAGGGCCAGCACGCCGAACACGCACTGGTGCACGCGGCGCAGGGGCTGGCCGGCCACGAAGCGCTCCAGGCCCTCCACGCCGAGGGCAAATTCGCGCAGGGCCAGGTTGCGCTTGGCTTTTACGGCGCGCTGGCGCAGGCGCTCCAGGTTGCCGGGCAGCAGGTAATCGGGGCCGTAAATGAGGCGCAGGTACTCGCGGCCCCGGCACTTGAGGGCGGGCTGCACCAGGGTTTTGCCGGCCGGGATGAAGTCGTAGGGCTTTACCACCATGCCTTCGCCGCCGGCGGCAGTAAGGTCGGCCCACCACTGCGTGGCGCTTTCTATTGCGGCGGGGTCGGCCAGGTCCACCACCTGGTAGGGGGTAGCGCACAGCAGGCCGGGGTCGGCGAGGGCGAGGGCGCGCAGGGTTTCCATGTGCCAGGCGTGGTCGCGGTCGAAGTACGTTTTGCCCTCGGTAGCCAGCAGGTGGAAGGGGGCCAGTTTGAGGTCGTCGAGCGACTCCACCGGCCAGCAGTAGCGGCGGTAGGCGTCAGCGTAGTCAGTGGCGGCTTCGCGGCGGGCGGTGGTGCGGGCCAGTAGGGCGGCGGCCCCGTCGAGGCCGCGGGCGGCGGCGGCGGTGAGCGCGGCTTCGGCCTGGGGCAGGGCGGCGCTGGCGGCGGCGGCCACGGCGGCGTACTGGCTTTTCACCAGCTCCTGCGCCTTGGCCGACCAGGGTAGCAGCTCGGCATCGAGGCACACCCAGTCGGTATCGAAGCGCTCCCAGAAGCCCGCTGCCGTCAGCGCATCGCGCAGCCGGGCCAGGAAGGCCGTTTCCAAGTCACTATCAGTAAAGAAGTTGCGGCCGGTGCGGGTGTAGCACTTGCCGATGCCTTCGCCCGCCAGCCCCAGCCGCCGCCGAATGGCCGCTTCGTCCTTCCCCAATACCACCACCACGCGGCTGCCCATGTGCTTTTCCTCGCACACCACGCGCCCTACCCCCTGCTTTTGGTAGTAGGCAAAGGCTTCGGCCGGATGCTCCAGCAAATCGGGCAGGGCCGAGGTTTCGGTCGGCGACATGGTGGGCGGCAGGTACAGCAGCCACTTCGGATGCAGGGCGAAGCGCGACATCACTTCCAGCGCCGCCACCGCGTTTTCCTCCCGCACGGTGACCCCGCGCAGCAGCCGCGTTTCGATAAACTGCTTGCCCGTCACGTCCTGAATATCCAGCAAATCGTCCTGCTGCTGTTGGGCGCTGAGGTCGCTGGCGGCCGTTGGGTCGGTGGCGGGGGGTAGGGCGGCGCGGTAGTTCAGCGGCCGGGCCGGCTCGTAATACGTCCGCTGAGCCGGTACGCTCACCAGCTCGCGCTCGGGGTAGCGCAGGGCCGTGAGGCGGCCCCCGAACACGCAGCCCGTGTCCAGGTCAATCGTGTTGTTGAGCCACTCCGGGTCGGGCACGGGCGTGTGGCCGTACGCCACTAGGGCGCGGCCCCGGTAGTCGCGGGCCCACTCGTAGCGCACGGGCAAGCCAAATTCGTCGGTCTCGCCGGTCGTCTCGCCGAAGAGCGCGAAGGCCCGCACCGCCCCCGAGCCGCGGCCCTGCATGGCTTCGGGCAGGCCCGCGTGGGCCACCACCAGCCGGCCGCCGTCCAGCACGTAGTGGCTCACCAGCCCGTCCAGAAACTGCCGTACCTGCCCCAGAAAGCCCGCCGGCTCGCCCGCCAATTGCGCCAGGGTTTCGGCCAGGCCGTGGTTGGCGGTCACTTTCTTGCCGCTGAGGTGGCGCAGTAATTTGATGTCGTGGTTGCCGGGCACGCACAGCGCCGCGCCGCTTTGCACCATGCTCATTACCAGGCGTAACACCTGCGGCGAGGCGGGGCCGCGGTCCACGAGGTCGCCCAGGAAAATGGCCGCCCGCCCGGCCGGCGCGCTCACCCGCACGCCCAGGTCGCGGGCGTCCGCCACCGGCTCGGGCATCACCGCGTAGCCGAGCTGGGTGAGCAGCGCCACCAGCTCGTCGTAGCAGCCGTGCACATCGCCGATGATATCGAACGGCCCCGTTTCCTGCCGGCGGTTGTTGTAGAGCGGGTCGCGCACGATGCCCTGCACGGTCTCGATTTCCGCTTCCCCGCGCAAGTGGAACACCTGCCGGAAGCCCTCCTCGCGCAGGCGGCGCAGGCTCTGGCGCAGCTGCTGGCGGTGGCGGGCCACCACGTGCGGCCCCAGCTGCCGGCGCTCGGGGCGCGCGGCGTTGCGGGCGTGGGCCACGGCATCGGGCACGTCGAGCACGATGGCCACCGGCAGCACGTGGTACTGCCGGGCCAGGGTCACCAACGGCTTGCGGCCCTCGGCCTGCACGTTAGTGGCATCCACCACGGTCAGCAGCCCGCGTTGCAGGCGCTTGGCCACCAGGTAGTGCAGCAGCGCGAAGGCATCGGCGCTGGCCGACTGGTCGTTCTCGTCGTCGGCCACCAGGCCCCGGCACGCATCCGACGACACGATTTCGGTGGGCTTGAACCAGCGCCGGGCAAACGTGGACTTGCCCGCCCCCGTGCTGCCAATGAGCAGAATCAGGGAGAGTTCAGGGACTTTGAGGGTATCTTGGGGCATAAATACTAGAAATTAAATCCTTGCTAGATAAAAAATCTATTTTATCACTGGTGTATTCTGATACTTTACAAGTATCTTGCGAGCAGTATTCACCGCTTTACTAATTCAGGCTGAGCGAAGAAATAAATATTTTGTTTTAATACTATGGTAATTAAAAGCCTTTCAACGAAAAATTTCAGAAGTTTAGAGGATTTGACAGTTGATTTTAATCCTCATTATAATGCTTTATCTGGAAAAAATAATTCTGGTAAGTCGAACATCATAAGAGCTATGCTCTTTTTTCTGACTTTTGATTACAGAATCCTTAGAGATTATTCAATAGATGGTCTTAATTTTCAAAATGATTACCCACATTGGAAGAAAAAAGAGCGCGAAAAAGAAGATATAAAACTCGAAATTAAACTTGAAATTGATGAAAATCAAGATGCTGGAATTTATAAATTTATAAAAGAACTTATATTCAAAGATGAGGAAAAATTAAGCAATTCTAAAGAGACACTGACTATTTCTTTAGAATTAAAGTCAGGTAAATCAACTCCAGAAACAAAAATTGTCTTTGGAGAATATGAAGTGCAGGATTCTTATAAAAGGGAAGAATTATTGAATAGAATAAGGAGCTTTCAGAGTGTATTATTTCACAATTCAACAGAGAATGCTCCATATTATTTTAGTAGAAGGACAGACTATTTGCTATCCTACCTTGAGAAGGAGGGTAGCGTTGAAATAGCCAAGAAGAAAGAAGGTTTAGAGAATAGTGTCAGGAAATCGTTGAAAGGCCACCAAGCAGAGTTAGCAGCTTTAATGGGTCGCTTAGATGAAAAATATGATGTTTCACTTGGAATATCTAGCCTGAATATAGAAAGAGAAAATATAGAAATTTCTCTTAAAGAAAAAGGAATAGACGTATCCCTACAAGATTGGGGTAGCGGTACTAAAAATAGGACATTAATCCTGTTGAATTTGATGAATGCGAAAAGAATGCAGAATTCATTAACTGTTAATAGTAAAATAACCCCCATAGTTATTATTGAAGAACCAGAAAGCTTCCTGCATCCATCTGCTCAAGCTGAGTTCGGCAGAATATTACAAGATTTGTCATCTGAACTAAGTATCCAAATTATAGTCGCTACCCACAGTCCTTACTTACTTAGCCATAAAGTACCAAAGGCTAATATCCTTCTTGAGAGAAATTTAAGTTCAACTAATAAAGGCTCTGAAGTTATTGATACTTCAGGAGAGAAATGGTATGAGCCATTCTCACTATCATTAGGAATCGCTGGAAATGATTTTAGTCCTTTAAAAGATACTATATTCAGTAGTTCAAACGATATTATTCTGGTTGAAGGTCAACACGATAAAAACTACTTAGAATTATTAAAAAGTGAGATTCATGGTGATAAGCGTCT
This sequence comes from Hymenobacter psoromatis, assembly GCF_020012125.1. Classification (NCBI taxonomy): domain Bacteria; kingdom Pseudomonadati; phylum Bacteroidota; class Cytophagia; order Cytophagales; family Hymenobacteraceae; genus Hymenobacter; species Hymenobacter psoromatis. The sequence continues at coordinate 3,265,265 of NZ_JAIFAG010000001.1, read as the reverse complement.
AAAGTTTAATGGAGAAATTTTCGCTTATGGTGGGGCTGGAAATATTAAAAATAATATTCTCTTGAGATTTATAAAGGAAAGATTTAAGAGATTTGTAGTAACAGTAGATTTAGATAAGTATAGCGATGTTAAATCAACTTTTGAAACTTTAGGATTAAAAGAAAATCAGGAATTCATTGTTATCGGCAAAAATGAAACGGGTAAGAAATGCATAGAGGGATTGGTTCCACCTTCTCTGCTTAACATGACTTATTCGAGGAATGTAGAACTTGTCCAAAAAGCAATGGAAAATTCTAATGATGGTAAAGATGCCAGGAATCAGCTAAAAAGTAAAATATTTGACGTTTTTAAAGAAGAAAGCGTTAAAAACTTAGACACCTACGAAGATTTCTATAAGCTATCAAAATCATTGAATAAATTATTCAAGTAACTTGTAAACTAATCTACGAGTAACCCAAACACCGCCAACTGCGACGGCGCGCCTACCCCCTCCGCCGCTTCGCCCATGCCGACCAGGCGCACCTGGTAGCCGTGGCGCGCGGCCACGCCGGTGGCCCAGGCCGCAAACTCGGCGCGGGTCCACTCGAAGCGGTGGTCGGCGTGGCGAAACTCGCCGGCCGGCAGCGCAAACAGCTGGTTGTACTCGGCGTTGGGGGTCGTGACGAAGACGTGCGCCGGCCGGGCGTGGCCAAACACCACGGCTTCGAGCGAGGCCAGGCGGTTTTCGTCCAGGTGCTCGATGACTTCCACCAGCGCCGCCGCGTCGAAGCCGGCCAGGCGCGCGTCGCGGTACAGCAGCGAGCCCTGCACCAGCTCGATGCGGGCGCGCTGGCGCGGGGCCATCTCGTCTAGGCGCAGGCGCTGCGCCGCCCGGCTCAGCGCCTGGTGCGACACATCCAGGCCCCGGATAAACTCAATTTTGGGCTGCCGCAGCAGCAGGCGCAGCAGCCGGCCCTCACCGCAGCCCAGGTCCAGCACCCGCTTGGGGGCGAGCTGGTAGATTTCGTGGGCTACTTGCTGGAGGCGCTGGTCGTGCAGGGTGAGTTTGGGCAGTAGCGTGGACTCTGCGAGTCCGCGCGTCGCACCGTCCGGTTCCGGCGCTTGCGAATTTGCAGTTTCTGCGCGGTCGTTTGCCGTTGCCCCCACTTGCGGACTCGCAGAGTCCACGCTACTTGACGATTCCTCCACCCCTTCCAGCAGCCGCTCCAGCGTCTGGTTCACGATGCTGCCCAGGTAGCGCAGGTAGCGGCGGGTGATGAAGTCGCGCTCGGGGTGGCGGGGCAGCCAGTCGCCGCCGCGGTGCAGCAGCTTGTCGGCCTCCTGCTGGTCCACGTAGTAGTGCTTGTCGTTGTCGAGCACCGGCAGCAGCACGTAGAGGTGGGCCAGCAGGTCTTGCAGACGCAGGCCGTCGTGGCGCAGGTGCAGGGTGTAGTAGGGGCTCGCGCCCCAGGCCGGCACGGTGGCGTCGAGGGGGTAGGCGGTGGTTTCGACCTGGTAGCCCAGCGGCTCAAACAGCCGGCGCGGCCAGTCGGGGCCGGGGGCTGACACCACGGCCACCGTCACGGCCAGGGGTAGGGCCTGCGCGGGCAGCGCAGGCCGGTCCTTGCAGGTGCCGTTCATGGCCGTGCCGAAGGCTTTGCTCAGGGCCACGCTCAAAAACGACGAGGCCACGTAGGGCCGGTCGTTCACGTACTCGGCTAGGGCGAAATCGCCGTGGCGGTCGCGTACCAGGCCCACCGGGTCGAGGTCGAGCAGCAGGGCGGCGGTGCAGCGCTGGGCCGTGGCTTCGGGGTAGAAAACGTGGGCCAGGCCGCCGGTAATCTCCACGCTTTGCAGGCGGGCGGGGTTTTTATGCAGCAGGTAGCCCAGGTCGGTGGCCGGCTGGTAGGTGGTGGTAATGGTTAGCAGCATGGGGTAGGCGGGGGCTGGCAGTCGCTTTCAAGGTATTCTGCTACAAGAACGGTCATGCTGAGCTTGTCGAAGCATCTCTACCGCTTCATTGAACGGCACGGTTGAAGCGGTAGAGATGCTTCGACAAGCTTAGCATGACCGTTCTAAACTATCCCGATACCCCATTATCTAGTACTCATCATTTCCCCACTGAATATGTTTTGCGACCCGGCCCTACCCCCGTAATATGCAGCGACTGCCAGCCGGTGGGCAGCACGCTTTTTACTTGCCCAATGCCAGCCGGCGTGATATTTAGCCCGCCGAAACCCATGAGCACGGCTTGCAGCACGCCGCCCGCGCCGGTGGCGAAGTAGGGGTTGGTGCCGCCCTTGGTTTCGGCAATGACGCGGAAGGGGGGTAGGAGATTGGGCTGGTAGGCATCCCGGAAAAAATGCCGGGCCTGACCCGCGTCGCCGAGCCGGGCGTAGAGCAGCGCGAAAATGGCCTGCGTCATGGCCGGCGTGCCTTCGTCGGGTACCCGGCTCTGGTAGTACACCAGGTCTTTTTTAATCTGGGCGGGGGCCGTAATCACGCCCAGGGGGTAGGCCAGCAGGTTCACGTCGCCCTGCTTGATGCCCTCGCCGTGGTAGCTGGCGTGCTCCTGCGTGGTGCCGTCCGCCATTTTTAGGATGGGAATATTCTGCGCCACCAGCGTCCAGTCGGGGTCGGGGGGTAGGCCCAGCAGCTTGGCGGCGGCCACGGCGGCGCGCAGGTTTTGCTGGGCGGCGGCGTTAGTGAAGGCATCATTGTCCACGTTTTCGGCCCACTCATCCGAGGCCACCACGTTCTTGATGTCGTAGTGGCCGGGGCCGTTGCGCTCCACCCGGCTAGCCCAGAAGTCGGCGGTGGCCGAGATAATCGGCCAGCCGGTTGAGCGCAGCCAAGCTTTATCCTGCGTTACGGAATAATACTGCCAGGCGGCCAGCGCCACATCGGCCGAAATGTGGTGTTCAAACGGCCCGCTCAGCGCCCAGACCGGCGTTTCCTCTACCCCCGAATCGGCGCTTTCCCAGGGGTACATCGCGCCTTTGTAGCCGTGGGCGAAGGCATTGCGCCGGGCCGGCTCCAAGCGCCGGAAGCGGTACTCTACCATAGATTTCGCAATGTCCGGGTGCAGCACCAGCAGCGCCGGGAACATCCACAAATCCGTGTCCCAGAACACGTGCCCGTTGTAGCCCAGGCCCGAGAGGCCCATCGGCGAGGGTGAATAATCGGTGCCCGCCCGCGAGAAGCTATACAGGTGGTAGAGCATCGAATGCACGTCCTGCTGCGCCTGCGCGTCGCCGGTTATTTCAATATCGCTTTTCCACAGGTCCTGCCAGGCTTTCTGGTGAAAATCGAGCAGCCGCTGCCGGCCTTCGAGGCGGGCAAAAATGGTGAGCCGCTCGGCCTCGTTCAGCGGGTCGGCGTGGTGGGCCGAGCTGATGGCCGTGCCCGCCACCGCGTAGCCGTAGGTCTGCCCGGCCTTCAGCGTCTTGCTGAACTTCATCAGGTGCATGTTGCTGTCCCACATTTCGTGGATAATGCGCGGCTCCTGCCCGTGCGGCTCCTCAAACAAAAAGCTGTTGCTGGCGCACAGCGTCAGCTTGCCGGTCGGGCTCTTGGCCGTCGAGGTCAGCAGGCTCAATGTCACGTGCGGCCGGTCGATTTCGTTGTAGTAATTCTGCACGTCGCGCAGCGCGTCGGGCGCTTCCATCACGCTGGCGGCGGTCAGGCTCAGGTCCTTTTTGGCGGTAATGCGCACGTCGAGCAGCGCCGTAAACGGCAGCTGGCGCAGGGCGTAGTAGGTGTACTGAATAGTGGCCCGGTCGCCGTAGTCGAAGGTGGTTGTCAGCGAGGCGCCGCGCATGTCCAGCTCCTGCCGGAAGTTGGTGGCATCGGCCGCGCCCAGGCGGCGGCCGTCCACTTCCAGGTACATATTGAGCAGGTTAAACGTGTGGAGAAAATTGCTGACCCTACCCCGCCCGTACTGGTCATAGGTGCCGGCCAGCACTACGTCCTTCACCTGAAACGGCACCGCCGACGACACGATGCCCAGCACCCCGTTGGCCACCGTCTCGCCGTAGTAGTGCGCCGGGTCAATTTTATCGGCCGTTATGCGCCAGGGGTCGGGCGTTTGCGTCTGGGCCTGCGCTTGTTGCGCCGCGGGCGGGCCGGCTAGCGCCAGCGCCAGCGCGGGCAGCAGGAACTTTAATTTTAGGGTTGGAAAGGGCGGCATGGGGCGGGAATGGATAGGGGCGTGGTTGGTCGTAAGAATAGAACGTCATGCAGACCGCAGGGAAGCATCTCGCAGGCAGCAGTAATTAAATTCGTTGCAACGATTGAGTTACTACCCCACGCGAGATGCTTCCCTGCGGTCTGCATGACATTCTGAATTAATGTATTATCTACCTGATGATTACTTCAGCGGCACCACTACGGCCTGCCAGGGCAGCAGGGCCAGCGTGGCGGCGGGAGTAAAGGTGGGGTAGTTGTTGAGCCAAGGCTTGCCGCCCAGCGTGAGGCCGGTGGGCAGCGCCCAGTCACGTTTTTCGGACGAAAAGTTGAGCACTACCAGGACTTTTTCCGCGCCCTGGGTGCGGGTGTAAGCGTAAATATGGGGGTTGGCCGCGTCGAGCAGCTGGTACTGCCCGTACACCAGCACCTTGTGCTGCCGGCGCATGGCCGTGGCCTGGCGGAAATACTGGAGGATGGAATTCGGGTCTTTCTCCTCGGCCGCGGCATTCACCTGCGCGTAGTTGGGGTTGAGTTGAAGCCAGGGCGTGCCGGTGGTGAAGCCCGCATTGGCCGAGGCATCCCACTGAAAGGGAGTGCGGCCGTTGTCGCGGCCCGAGATTTTCTGGGCCTCCACGAACTGCGCCAGGTCGCCGCCCTCCGCCTTCAGCTGCGCGTACATGTTGCGCACTTCGATGTCTTTATAATCGGTAATCTTGTTGAATTTGATGTTGGTCATGCCCAGCTCGTCGCCGCCGTAGTAGTAGGGCGTGCCGCGCATGGTGAGCAAAAACGTGGTGAGCAGCTTCGAGGAGGCTGGCCGAAATTCGGGCCGGTCGTCGCCCCAGCGCGTCACCATCCGGGGCTGGTCGTGGTTGCCGAGGTAGATGGTGCCCCAGCCTTTCTCGGCGAATATCTTGTCCCACTTCGAGTACACCTGCTTGAATTCCAGCAGACTATAGCCTTCGGGCTTGCGCATCCGGTACTTGAGGCCGGGCACGTTGCCCACGCCCATGCCCTCGAAGTGGTAGAGCATATTCAGCTCCTTCCGGGCGGGGTCCACAAATTCCAGGGCCTGGTCGCTGGTCACGCCCGCGCCTTCGGCCACGCTCAGCACATCGTACTTGCCCAGCACCTCGCGGTGCATTTCCTGCAGGTAGTCGTGCAGGTGGGGGCCGTTGGCGTAGTAGCGGCCAAAATCGCCGTGGTACTTGGCCGGGATAACCGGAAACGTAGTGTCCTTGGCGATGAACGGAATCACGTCCATCCGAAAGCCGTCGATGCCCTTATCAAACCAAAAGCGCATCATGCTGTAAATTTCCTGGCGCACCTTAGGGTTTTCCCAGTTCAGGTCGGGTTGCTTGCGCGAGAAGTAGTGCAGGTAGTACGCCTTGGTGGCCGCGTCGTAGGCCCAGGCGTCGCCCTTCACGTCGAAAAAGCTCTGGCGCTTGTTGGGCACGCCCCGCTCGGCGGGCCACCAGTGGTAGTAGTCGCGGTAGGGATTATCGCGCCCGCTTTTCGACTGCTTGAACCACTCATGCTCGTCGCTGCTGTGGTTCACCACCAGGTCTAGCACCACCTTCAGCCCGCGCTGGTGCATTCCCTTCAGCAGCTCGTCAAAGTCGGCCATCGTACCAAAGTCCTTCATAATGGCGCGGTAGTCGGAGATATCGTAGCCATTATCGTCGTTGGGCGAGCCATAAATCGGGTTCAGCCAAATCACGTTCACCCCCAGGCTCTTGATGTAGTCGAGCTTGGAGATGATGCCGCGCAGGTCACCTACCCCGTCGCCGTTGCTGTCCTTGTAGCTGCGCGGGTATATCTGGTACACCACGGCTTCCTTCCACCAAATAGGCTTTTGGGCCAGCGCGGCGGTAACGGGGGCCGCGGCCGCGTTGGGGGCGGCCATAGTGGCGGTTTCCGTAGTAGCGGGTTGGCTACAGGCGGCCAGCAGGCCGGCTAAGGAAGCAGCGGCTAATACGGTAGATAAGTAATTCATCAAAAGATACTTAAAGCCAAGAAAATAAACTCTTTGGGCGAAAGGGCCGGACACAAATCGGCCGCCGAAACTGCGAAGACGCAGCCGCCGGCGGCCGAAGAGAAGGATTTAGTAGCCGGGGTTCTGCGTTAGATTCGCATTCACCGCCAACTGCTGGTTCGGAATGGGGAAGATGAGGTATTTCGGGTCGCTGCTCGTCGGGCCCTGCTCAATGGGACCTAGGAACGTGCCGAAGCGCACCATATCCTGCCGCCGCCATAGCTCCAGGAACAGGTCGCGGCCGCGCTCGTCGTAGATGTCGGTTAGGCTGACACTGGCGAGGGCGGTAGCCGCCCGCGAAGGGTCCGTGCGAATGGCGTTGACCAGGGTCAGTGGGGTGCTGCCGTAGGTGCCGGCCGAGGTGCCGGTACCGCCGCGCATAATGGCTTCGGCCTTCATCAGCAGCACGTCGGGCAGCCGGAAATGCACCATGTCGTTGTCAATCGTACCGGCCGAATTGTTGGTAAAGTCGGGCGGGTATTTCATGGGCCGGATACCGGTTACCTCCAGGTTGGAGCCGGTTTCGATGAGGTCCACGGCGGCCGTGAAGGCCAGCGGATTGCCCAGGCGGTCAGTCAGCGCAACATCTGTGGTAGAAACCAAGCTATACTGCTGGCCTATCAAATACCCTACATTCTGATGTTTGAATGGGTTGGGAGGGCCGTTTTTATACGAGTACACCTGGCTCCGGCGTAGGTCCGTAGCCTCATACTTGTTATAAAAGCTCGGTAACGCGCACGGGCCGTTATAGCCGGTAGGGGTCATGTTATAGTGCGAAATAAAGCGCCACAAATCGTACTGCGCCCCACTGCTTACGCCCCCAATGTTTAGCTCCGTAAAGATGTTCTCGGTGCCGATGGCCGTGTTGTCGGGCGCAAAGTTGTCAAAGTAGTTATTGGCGAACTTGTAGTGCCCACTGTTGATAACCTGGTCGGCCAGGGTAATAACCATGTTCATGTCGGCCGGGTCGAACGTGGGGGCCGCCCGGTTGGCATACACCCCTTTGTTGAGGTAACACTTCATCAGCAGGCAGCGGGCGGCATCTTTAGTGGCCCGGCTCACGGGCGCGCCAGCGCTAGCGTCGGGCAGGTCGGGCATCACCGTGGTCAGCTCCGAAATAATGTCGGTGAGTTCGGCCGTACCCTTGCGCACCTGCGCGCTGGTCGATACCAGGTCGCCCGGTGTGCGGTAGGGCACTTGGTCGTAGAGGTCGAGGGTCCAGTACCTGGCAAAGGCCCGGACGAAGCGGGCCTCGGCCTGTTGCTCCTTGCTGGCACCGTACTGAGTTTGCAGCATGTCGGTGGCCGCGAACACCACACCGCCCAGGTTGGAGTAGGCATCGCGCACCTGCGCATGGTTGGCATCCCAGGTATGCAGGTGCAATTGACGCCACTGGCCGTTGTCGTCCCAGTCGCCGGCGCGGGTAGGCATCAGGCGCTCATCGGTAGTTACCTCCGAGAGGGCAAACACCAGCGTAGCTCCCTGAAATGGCGTGCGCATGGCGTTGTACACGCCATCGAGCAGCGAGGACGCGTTACCACTTCCCACTTGCGCGGGGGTCAGCACTCCCTGAAATTCCTCGTTAATCTTACAGCTGTTTGCCAGCTGAAGCAGGGCTAGCATGGCTGCCGCGCTGAGTATCTTTTTCATAAAAATGAAGAGCTATGGATGGGTTAAAGAGAGAAGTTGACCCCGAACGTAAAGGTCCGGGCCGAGGGGTAGCCGGTGTAGTCAATGCCCGCCGAAGGCACCACGCCGTTAGCCTTGTTCGTATTCACTTCGGCGTCGAAGCCCTTGTACTTCGTGATGAGAGCCAGGTTCTGACCGATGGCGTACACGCTTGCGCCTTTAAACACGCCGGCAATGTCGCCCAGCGCGTAGGAAAGCGTCACGTTGCGCAGCTTGGCGTAGTTGCCGCTCTCCAGGTAGCGCGTCGAGGGCGTCACGGCGTTGGAAAGCGACTCTTTCACGCCTGATTGAAAGTCGGCTAGGGAGATGTTCTTACCCGCCCGTATCTGGCTCACGTTGAGGACGCTATTGAAGGTATTGTTGTAAATCTTGTTGCCGAATACGCCGTTTATATTGGCCGACAGCGAGAGCTTCTTATATCGGATGCTCGTGGTCAGGCCCACGAGCGTGGTGGGGTTGGGGTTGCCCGCGTACTGGGCCGGCCCAAACTCGTTGTAGAGGCCGGTAGCGGGATTAATGCCGTTATAAACCGGCAGCCTAAACCCATTGATGGGCTGGCCGTTCTGAATAGTTTCGGACAGCACTCCCGACAGACCCTGGCCGTTGAGCGTACCAGTCTGAATAATTAGATTTTGATTCAGGCCCGATACATTATTATGAACGAACGTAGCGTTAGCATTAAAATTCAAGCCGAAATCGCTGTTGTCCACCGCTGTTACGCCGACCAGTAGTTCCAGTCCCTTATTGGTGATAACCCCACCAGGCAGATTCTGCCAGATAACGCTGCTGCCGCCCGGCGCGGCCGGATAGCCCGGAATGTTAGGATAGAGCAGGTCGGTGGTGCGCTTATAGAAATAGTCGGCGGTCAGAGTCAGACGGTTGTTGAAAAATGCTACGTCCATACCAGCATCGTACTGCGTATCCGACTGCCACTTTAGGTTCGGGTTGTAGTTGGTAATCTGGGTAATGCCGCCGTTATTGGCTTGCAAAGCAAACTGGCTGCGGGACGAGCCGGCCGGAAATTCCTGGTTGCCGGTGCGCCCGTAACTAATGCGGGCTTTCAGCAGGTTCACGGTCTCAGACTTAAAAAAGCTCTCCTGGCTGATGTCCCAGGCCGCCGCGGCCGAGGGGAAGTAGCCGTACTTGTTATTGTCGCCGAACTTAGTGCTGCCGTCGGCCCGTAGGGTAGCCGTGAACAGGTAGCGCTGCTTGTAATTCAGGATGGCTCGGCCAAAAAACGATTGCAGCTCGGTTACCGGGTCCACGAACGAGGAGATGATGCGGCCCGAAGGGTTAGAATACTGAAGGTAGTTGGTGTAGTCCAGCCCATAAGTGCCGAAGCCAATAGGCGCGCCCGTAGTGGTGTTCACCGGCCCCAGGCCGCTCAGGTTCGACCCTGAGTTTGTAAATCGCTGGTACTCGTAGCCCAGTACTGCGTTCAGGTTTAGGTCGTTGGTGAGCTTCTTGTCCGCGCTCAACGTGTGGGTCAACTGCTCGGTCAGCAGTTCATTCGTACCGATGGCGGCGTAGCCCAGTTGCTGGTAGCCCGGCAGATTGAGACGCTGGTCAATGGAGGTGCGCCGGAGGCCCGTGTTATAAGTCGCGGCCACCAGCGACCGGAAAGTCAACCAGTCGGTAATCTTGTAGTAGGGCGAAAACGAGGCCAGAATGGTGGTTACCCGCGCGTTATCGTTGAAATACTGCTGTTCCGCCACCGGGTTAATGTTCGTGCTACCAAAGCGTGAAACAGGCTGGCCGTTAGCTGCATAGAGCGAATCGGTGGGATTCCACTGCAAGGCTTGCCCAATGAGGCTACCCTGAAAGCCAGCGTTGTTGCTGATGGGGGCGAGCTGCGAGTTGGTCTGCGTGGCGATAACGTTGACATCGACGCCTAGGCGCTTGCTGTCCAGAAACTTCATGTTAGCCGAGAAATTAGCATTGTATTTTTCAAAGCCGGTTTTTTTCACAATGCCCTGTTGGTTGAGGTAGCCCGCCGAGAATCGATAGCGGGCGTTTTCGGTGCCCCCGCTCAGCGCGGCGTTGTAGTTCTGAATCGGCGCGGTGCGCAGAATAGCCCCCAGGGGGTCATTGTTCATTCCCTTATCGTTGGTAGCGGGCGCGCCGTAATACGTCAGCGCATCCCGGTACTGGCTGGCATTGAGCACATCAATGCGGCGTAGAATGTGCGAGAAGCCACCCGACGCGCCGATGCTTAGTTGGGCCTCCCCGGCCTTGCCCTTCTTAGTGGTGATGATAACGACCCCATAGGCCGCCCGCGAGCCGTAAATGGCTGTTGCCGAAGCATCCTTGAGTACGTCAATACTCTCAATATCAGCCGGATTCAGAAAGTTGAGCGGATTGCTGGCCGGCGCGTCGCCGAGGGCCGACGTGGTCAGGCCCGGCTGGGCCGAGCGCCCATCGAGCGGCACGCCATCCACCACGTATAGGGGCTGGCCGGTGCCACTCACGGCCGAGTTGCCCCGAATGTTAATAGTGGCTGCCCCGCCGGGCTGCCCGCTGTTCTGGGTTATCTGCACCCCCGAAGCTCGGCCTTGAAGCAGCTGGTCGGGCGAGGTGAAGGTGCCCTTGTTGAAGTCTTTGGGTCCGAGCGCGCTCACGGCCCCGGTAAGGTCCTGTTTGCGTACCGTGCCGTAGCCTACTACTACTACGTCGCCCAGAGCCTGGGCATCGTCCTTGAGCGCGACGTTCACCGTCGATTTGCCCGTGATGTTCACCGTCTGCTTGGTGTAGCCAATGAACGAAACCGTGAGCGAGGTAGCCGTAGCAGGCACTTGCAGCGAGAAGCCGCCGTCGGCCCCAGTGCTGGCCCCAATGGAGGTGCCCGTCACGAGCACCGTTACGCCCGGTAGGCCAGTTCCGATGCCATCCGTCACTTTGCCCGATACTTCGCGCGCGGTTTGGGCGTAGCCCGCGAGTGGTAAAAAGAGGGTCAGTAACAGCAGCTTGCCACTGAGAGCCGACCGGGCTGCCGGCTGCTCGTAGACGTGAGGCGTTGAGTAACAGGTGTTACGCATGAGTGAAAAGGGTTAAAGTGGGAATTCTATTTGAGTTTTAAAGGCCGGCACCCGGCAAACCGTTTCCGGCAACGATTGCGGAAAAGCTTACGTGAAGACCTTCAATGAATTACTCAGGCTGGAAGTAATTCGGTAAAGGTAGTAAAAGGCGGGTTTTCAACCTATTTTTTTACCGGTTTATGATGAAAAGTCATTATTTTTTTTGCTTGAATTATGCTAAGACTATTTCAAGCTGGCCGCGGGCTGGTTTTCGCCGGGCTCTGGCGCAGGCCAATGACCACGGCCTGCCAAGGCTGGAGCGCCAAAACCGGCCCAATGGCCAGCGCCGGATAGTTGTTGAGCAAGGGCGGGCCGGTAAGCTCCAGGCCGGGGGGTAGGGGCCAGGCGCGCTTTTCGGACGAGAAGTTGAGTACCACTAGCACCCGCTCGCCGCCCAGCGTGCGGGTGTAGGCCCACACGTGCGGGTTGGCCGCGTCCAGCAGCTGGTACTGCCCGAATATCAGCACCTTATGTCGCTGGCGCACCCGCATGGCTCGCCGGAAGTAGTTCAGTACCGAGGCCGAATCCTGATTTTCGGCCGCTTCATTCACCGTCACGTAGTTCGGGTTCACGCCAATCCAGGGCGTGCCCGTCGTGAAGCCCGCGTGCTGCGTCGTATTCCACTGAAAAGGCGTGCGGCTATTGTCGCGCGAGAAGCGGGCCAGGCTGTGAAAAAAGGCGGTCTGGTTGCCGCCCCGCTGCTTCAGCAGCTGGTAGGCGTTGCGGGCGGCCACGTCGCGGTAGTCGGCAATGCCGTTGAATTGGCTGTTGGTCATGCCCAGCTCGTCCCCGTTGTAGCAGTAGGGCGTGCCGCGCATCGTTAACAGAAAGGTATTGAGCAGCTTGGCCGAGGCGGCGCGGAAGGCCGGCCGGTCGTCGCCAAACTTGCTCACCATGCGCGGCTGGTCGTGGTTGCCCAGGTCGAGGCCCTGCCAGCCCTTCTGCGCAAACGCGCTGTCCCACTTCGTAAACACGCGCTTGAGGTCGGTGAGCTTATAGGTATCGGAACCACTGCCCACGCCCGTGCCCTCAAAGTGGTAGGTCATGTCCAGCTCGTGGCGGGCGGGGTCCACGAAGAGCATGGCTTCGCCGAGATTGCGGCCCGCGCCCTCGGCCACGGTCATCACGTTATAATGACTTAGTACGTCGCGGTTTAGCTCCTTGATGTAGTCGTGCAGGTGCGGGCCGTGATTATAGGCATTGCCGAAATTATGCTCGTTCAAACCCGGCATGGGCGGGAAAGTAGGGTCCTTGGCCACAAACTGGAAGGCATCCATCCGAAAGCCGTCGATGCCCTTATCCAGCCAGAAGCGCATGATATTCTCCACTTCCCGGCGCAGCTTGGGGTTGTTCCAGTTCAGGTCGGGCTGCTTTTTGGAGAAAATGTGCAGGTAGTAGCTCTTAGTGGGCGCGTCGTACTGCCAGGCATCGTGCTTCACGTCGAAGGTGCTGAAGCGCGCGGGCGGCGTGCCCTTTTCGGCGGGCCACCAGTAGTAATAGTCGCGGTAGGGGCTGGTGCGCGAGGCGCGGGCCGACTTAAACCAGGCGTGCTCGTCCGAGCTGTGGTTCACCACCAAATCCATCACTAGCTTGATGCCGCGCTGGTGCATTCCCTTCAATAGCGCGTCGAAGTCGGCCATCGTGCCAAACTCGGGCATTATCTGGCGGTAGTCGCTGATATCGTAGCCGTTATCATCGTTGGGCGAGGCGTAGATGGGGTTCAGCCACACCGTTCCTACCCCCAGGCTTTGGAGGTAGTCGAGCCGCGAGCTGATGCCGCGCAGGTCGCCCACCCCGTCGCCGTTGCTATCTTGGAAGCTGCGCGGATACAGCTGGTACACCACCGTTTCCTTCCACCAGTCGGCCTTGCGAGGGGGGGTAGGGGCCGTAGTCGCGGCTGGCGCAGCAGCGGTCGTCGTTGCCGTATCGGTTTTGGTGGTCTGGCCGCAGGCGCTGGCCAGGCCCAGCAGCAGCCCACCGCCCAGCCGCCGCCCCAGCTTGCGCAGGCGAGGGGCCAGGTGCAGAAGGGGGGGTAGGGTACGCATGGCGAGTAAAATTTCTAGTAACAGAAATATATTAAACTGAAAATCAGAAGTCTACGGTACCAGCGGCTGGCTGAGGTCCGTAATTCGTAGGCTTGTTACCTGCGTTTTACCATCGGCGCTCAGGCTAATTCGGCCTTCGTGGCGGCGCGGAAAAACCAGGTCCGTCAGCGTCTTTTCGCCATCCTGGGCAAATACTTCCACCACCGACTTATCCACCAGTAGGTGCAGCTTCAGCGCCCCGTTGAGCAGCGGCACCTTGGCCGTTTCGACGGTGCTGGCGAAGAGCGGGTGAAAATCCACTTGGCCCGACTGCCGCCGGTCGAGCGTCAACTCCTGCCGGGCCACGTCGTAGCGCAGCGTGGTTTGCTCGTCGCCGCTCTGCAATACGTTCAGGGTAAGCGTTTTGGCTTGCTCCGGCTTTAAGGTCAATTCTAAATCGTAGCTCTCGCCGCGGAAGGGCAGCTCGTAGCCAGCCCCGCTGGCCGGCAGCGCTTTGCTTTTTACATTCAGCGCCTCCTTACCCAGCCGGCGCAGCTCGGCGATGGGCGCTTGGGCCAGGGCCAGGCCGGCGGCCGTGCGGCGCAGGCTCAGCTCGCGGGGCACGGCGAAGCTGCCGCGCCACTCGGTGCCGGTGGGCACCTGCGGGGCGTAGGCCCAGTCGTTGGCCCAGCCTACGAGCAGGCGGCGGCCGTTGGGCTCATTACTAAAGGTGACGCCGGCAAAGAAATCCTTGCCAAAGTCGAGGTAGGCCGGCTCGTCGTAAGCTTGGTCGGGGGTGAAGCTTTTGCCATCAAACTGCCCCAAAAAGTACTGCTGCCCCCGAAACTCCTCGGCCGGGTTGCCGGCCGAAATCAGCAGCACCCACTTGCTACCCCCGCCCGGCACGGGCAGCTCAAACAGGTCGGGGCATTCCCACTCCTTCACCGTGTCGCCGGCCCGGCCCCAGCGGCTCATAAAGTGCCAGTCCTTCAGATTTTTAGATTCGTATAAATACACCTGCTGGCGGTCGGCCTTCACGGTGGCCATCACCCACTTTTGCTGCGGCGCGTACCAGAACACCTTGGGGTCGCGGAATTCCTTGCTGCCAATGTCCAGCACCGGGTTGCCGGGGTAGCGCTGCCAGGTGCGGCCGCCGTCCGGGCTGCTGGCCAGGTTCTGGTGCTGGGCCTGCACCGCGCCGCCCAGGGTCTGGTGGCCAGTGTAAAAAGCCACCAGCCCGTCGGTTTTGCCGGCCGCAAACAGGCCCGACGTGTTGTCTTTATCGACCACCGCGCTGCCCGAAAAAATCATGATGTTGCTGCCGTTCGGCCCGGCGTACTCGGTCAGGGCCACCGGTAGGTGGGTCCAGTGCAGCAGGTCGGGGCTGGTGGCGTGGCCCCAGCTCAGGTGGCCCGGCTGCGCGCTCTGGGGGTTGTACTGGTAAAATAGATTGTACTGCCCACCGCTGTACACCAGGCCATTGGCGTCGTTAATCCAGTTTTTCGGGGCCGTGAAGTGGTACACCGGCCGGTACGGGTCGGGGGCCTGGGCGCGGCCGCTCAGGCTGGCCAGCAGGGGTAGGGCGCACAAGAGCCAGGTTTTCATGTTGAGTTGAACTGGTAGAGACGCGACCCTTCGCGCCTCCCGGCGTCAGGGGTCGTTCAGGCAGAGAGAGATGCGAAAGGTCGCGTCTCTACTAAAAATCAATTACTTATAAACTCTGACACCATGCTTTCCGAAATGGCCGGCGTAGCGCCCTGGTAAGTAGCCACCAGCGAACCCGCCGCGCCGGCAAAGGCCAGGTACTCGGCCGGAGGCTGGCCGGCCAGCCAGCCGCGCAGCAGCGCCGCCAGAAAAGCATCGCCGCTGCCGATGGTGTCCTGCACATCTACCGCCCGGCCGGGGGTTTGGTAGAGTTGCCCGCCAGTCCAGAGGGCGGCCCCGTCGGCCCCTTTGGTTACGCACACGGCTTGCAGTCCAAAGCGGGCGGCCAGCCACGCCAGGGCCGTTTCTTCGGCCGGGCTGACCCCGAACCAGCCCATTATTTCGGCCAGCTCGTGGTGGTTGAGCTTCACCACGTCGGCCTGGCGCAGCAGGTACTGCACCACGTCGCGGGAGTAGTGGGGCGGCCGTAGGTTCACGTCGAACACCCGGCAGCGGGCGTGGGGTAGCAGGCGATAGAGCGTTTCGCGGCTGACCGCGCTACGCGCCACTAGGCTGCCGAATACCAGCGCATCGGCGGCTGCCACTAGCGCGCCCAGGGCTGGCTCGTACTGAATATAATCCCAGGCCACGGGCTGCACTATCTGGTAGGTTACCTCGTTGCGGTCGCTCACGTTGGCCTGCACTACCCCCGTTGGGTGGGTTTCGCCGCGCTGCACATGGCTGGTGCTCAAGTTTTTGCTTTCTACGAAGGCCAGCAGCTCGACCCCTAGCTCGTCGTGGCCCACCCGGCTGATAAGCTGCGCATCAAGGCCAAAATTGTCCAGGTGCACCGCTACGTTCAGGGGCGCGCCGCCGGGCTGCTTACCGCTCGGCAGCACATCCCACAGCATTTCTCCAAAGCAAACGACGGACATGTTGGGGTGGGGGGGTAGGAGGTGGAGAGGGTAGGGGGCAGGAATTAAATCGTCTGTCATTGCGAGCGTAGCGAAGCAATGACAGACGGGCCTAGTGCATGACTAAGGTCTTCTCTACCCCCTCCAAACTGGTGCCTTTAGTCTCAGGCATGAAGCGGAGCACGAAAACCAGCTGCAGGACCATCATGGCGCAGAAGAAGGCGAACGTGCTGCCGCCGCCCAGGTGCTCGGCAAACCAAGGAAAGGTGAAGGCGATGACCGTGGCCATAACCCAGTGCGTGGAGCTGCCCAGCGCCTGGCCTTTGGCCCGCACGGCGTTGGGAAAAATCTCGGAGATGAAAACCCAGATAACCGCCCCCTGCGAGAAAGCGAAAAAGGCGATGTAGGCGAATAGTAGCCCCGGCACCGTGCCGAACTGCTGGGTGTAAAAAGCCCGCGCCACCAGCCCCAGCGTGGCAATAAGTCCCACCGAGCCTACCCACATGAGCGTGCGCCGCCCAAAGCGGTCAATCAGATTGACTCCCAATAAGGTGAAGACAAAATTGACCAGCCCGATGCCCGCCGACGATAGCAGAGCGGCGCTCTCACCCCGCCCGGTCATCTCAAAAATGCGCGGTGCGTAGTAAATAATGGCGTTGATGCCCGACACCTGGTTGAAGAAGGCGAAGGCCATTGCCAGCAGCACCGGCGCGCGGTACTGGGGGCTCCAGAGCGACTCGCTTTGCCCGGCGGCTTGGGCTTGGCTGGCCTGAATGGCGGCCACCGTAGCGTCCACGTTAGTGGGGTTGATGATTTGTAGCACCTCCCTACCCTCAGCCAGGCGGCCGTGCAGCAGCAGCCAGCGTGGGCTTTCGGGTACCCGAAACAGGAACAGCAAAAAGGCCAGCGCCGGCACTGCCTGCACACCCAGCATCAGCCGCCACGAATGGTCGCCGACGTTGGCCAGTAGGTAGTTGGATAGGTAGGCGGCCAGGATGCCGAACACGATGTTGAACTGGAACAAGCCCACCAGCCGGCCCCGTGATTCGGCCGGCGAAATCTCGGAAATGTAGAGCGGGGCCGTGACCGACGAGGCCCCTACCCCCAGCCCGCCCAGGAAGCGAAACACCAGAAACGGTACCCAGGCTGGCGACAGCGCCGCCCCTACCGCCGACACCAAATAGAGCACCGCAATCCAGCGCAGCGTTTGGCGGCGGCCCAGCGCATCGCTCGGCACGGCCCCGAACATGGCCCCTATCACCGTGCCGATGAGGGCAATAGAAATGGTGAAGCCGTGCGCCACCGCGCTCAGCTGCCACAGCTGCTGAATGGCTTTCTCGGCCCCCGAAATCACGGCTGTGTCGAAGCCGAACAGGAAGCCGCCCAGCGCCGTGACGATGGACCAGAAGAGTACTTTACGCTGCATCAGAAAGAAAGCGGGTGGGAAGGGGTACCCCAAATGTCCGGCTCAGCCAGGGCGCGGCCTTGCTGCTTTCTTTCAAATAATTGCAGGATTCTTACAAAATCGTCTGTAAGCTGCAACTCGCTTATTATCAATAAATAAAGTTAAAATAACCAGGTTTTTCAGCCAGCCAGCTTTCACTTTCTCTACCCTGCTTTTAAAAATCCGTCAGCCGCGGGCTGGGGTGTGCAGGGCCTTGTAGTCGGAGGGCGACACCTGGTACTTGGCCTTGAAGGCCGTGGAGAAATACGAGGGCGAGGAGAAGCCCGCCTGGTAGGCCACCTCCGCGATGGTGGTGCCCTCTTGCAGCAGCAACAGCCGGGCCTTGGTGAGGCGCAGGCTCTGGATATAGTCCGTAACGCCGGTGCCGAGCAGCGCCTTCACCTTGCGGTAGAGCTGCATCTGCGACACGCCCAGGCTACGGGCCACGTCGTCCACGCTCAGGCTGGGCTGGTCAAGGTTGGCCTCGATGATGGCCGTGAGGTCGGCCAGGAATTTCTGGTCCACTCGCTGCGGCGGCACGGTGGCGGTGGTGGTGCTCAGCTCGCGCCGGAAGTGCTCGCGCTGCTGGTCGCGGTTGCGCAGCAGCGTGCGCAGGCTTTCGAGCAAAAAGGCGGGGTTGAAGGGTTTGGTGAGGTAGAGGTCGGCCCCGGCCTGCACGCCGGCCACCTGCTGCTCGGGCGCGCTCTGGGCCGTGAGCAGCACCAGCGGAATGTGCGAGGTGCGCCAGTCGCCCTTAAGCGCGGCGGCCACGGCCAGCCCGTCCATTTCGGGCAGGGTCACGTCGCACACAATCACGTCGGGGATGGCCTCGCCGGCTAGGCGCAGGCCAGTAGCCCCGTCGGCGGCCGTGCTCACCTGGAAGTGCGGCTGGAGCTTCTGCACCAGAAAGTCGCGCACCTCGGCATTGTCCTCGATGATGAGGGCCGTGGCATCGGTGCGGGCCGGGGGGGTAGGGGCCGGCTCGGTGGGCTCGTCGTCGGGCCGCGGCGGGGGGGTAGGGAGCGCGAACGACTCCGGCTCCACCGCCTGAAAAGTGGCGGGCCGGGTCAGCGGCAGCGCTACCTCAAACGTACTGCCCTGGCCCGGCTGGCTCCTGAACGTGAGTTGGCCCTCGTGTAGCCGGGTGAGGCCCTCGGCTAGCGCCAGGCCCAGCCCCGAGCTATTGGCCGAGGGCTGGCTGCCCTGGTAAAACCACTCCAGAATGTGCGCCTGGTCGGCCTCGGCGATGCCGCGGCCGGTGTCGGCCACGCTCACCCGCACCACGTCGCCCGGCCCGCGCTGCATACTCACCGTAATCTGGCCGCTGTCGGGGGTATATTTAAAGGCATTAGATAAGAGGTTGAAAAACACCTTATCCAGAATGTCGCCATCAAACCAGAGGCTGATAACCGGCTCGGCGGGCAAAAACCGCAGGGCAATGCCGTGCTGGCGGGCGGTTTTCTCAAACACGTCCATGATTTCGCGCACGAACTCTACCAGGTTGCCCTCGGTGGCGCGCACGGCCATCTTACCCACGTCAATTTTGCGGAAATCGAGCAACTGGTTCACTAAGCGCAGCAGGCGCTGGGCGTTGCGACGCACCAGCTTCAGGTCGTGCTGCTGGCCGGGCGTGAGGTAGGCCGCGTTGGTTAGCATATCCTCCACCGGCCCCAGAATGAGGGTGAGCGGCGTGCGCAGCTCGTGCGAGAAATTGGTGAAAAACCGCAGCTTGGCCTCCGAGGCGCGGGCGGCCTCGGCGGCCGTGCGGCGGGCTTCCTCGGCCAGCTGGGCAATCTGGTTGCGCTGGGCGCTGATTTCGGCGTTCCGCTTCTCCAGCTCCCGCCGGATGCGACGGTTGAGCCGCGACGAGCGCGCCGCCCAGGCCCCCAGCCCCAGGGCCAGCGCCAGGCTGGCCAGCAGCAAATACACAGTGGTGCGCTGGCTGGCATAGCGCCGCAGCTCGGCCTGCAGCCGCTGCTGCTGCTGCCACAGGTCCTGGCGCTGCTCGGCCAGCTGCTCGGTTTGGGTGCGCATGGTGCCCACGTTGGTCGAGTCCACGACCATCGTGCCCAGAATATTCTCCTTCGCATACGGCTCGTGGCGCAGAATGCGTAGCGCCGTGCGAATGGCCTCCTCGCCCCCTGGCGAGTAGAGCAGCGTCGCATTTAGCGCTCCATCTTCTACCAGTTGCAAGCCGTTGCCCGGCCCCGGCAGCCCATCTACCCCAATAATGCGCACCTGCCCGCCGCGCCCCAGCTGCCGCACCACCTGGTAGGCGGCCCGCGCCATCGGGTCGTTGTGGGCAAAAATGAGGTCTACCGCGGGGTGGGCGCGCAGCACGGCCGGCAACTGGCGCAGCACCGAGGCGGGCTGCCAGTCGCCGGCCAGCCGCGCCGCCAGCCGCAGCCGGGGGTAGGCGGCCAGCGCTTGCTCAAAGCCCAGGGCGCGGTCGGTGGCCGGTGAGGAGCCCGGCTGGCCCGTGATTTCGAGCACTTGCCCGCGCTGCCGCAGTAGCCGGGCGGCGTAGTGCGCGGCCGCGCGGCCCACGGCGAGGTTGTCGCCGCCCACGTAGGCCGTGTAGAGCTTAGACGTAGTGCGCCGGTCCAGGATAATAACCGGAATACCTTGGCTATAAGCCGCTTCCGTAAGCGCCGTGAGCGGCCCCGACTGGTTGGGCGAGATAATGAGCAGGTCCACGTGCTGCGCCAGCAGCTCGCGCACCTGCCGCTGCTGCAAGTCGGTGTTGTTGTGCGCGTCGAGCATCTCAAACCGCACCTCGGGGTGGAAGCTCAGCTCCTTCTGCATCCCGGCCAGCATGGCCCGCCGCCAGGCATCGGCCGTGGTGCACTGCGAAAAGCCGATGCGGTAGGTGGGCGCGGGGGGGGTAGGGGCGCAGCCGCCCAGCACCGCCAGCAGCAGCAAGCCATACCAGCGCAAAATGGGTGGGAAAGGAAGCACGTATGCACCCAAAGATACACGCGGGCTAGTCAGGTCAGAAAAAAGGCGTAGCGGCCGGTGCTGGCCGGCCACTACGTTGGTGCGGTTAGGCAAAAACTGAGGGCTTCTGCGTCAGCCCTCCCCAACCTAAAGCGCCAGCTGCGCCACATGGTGGGCGGCAAAGCCGCAGGCGCTCGTCATGCCCTTGCCCCCTATGCCGGTGACGATGTGAATGCGCGGGTCGGGCGAGTGCTGAAATACCTCGCCCGATTTGCTCTGCGCGTAATAGCCATTCCAGGCGCGCTGCATGCGCCAATCGGGCAGGTCCAGCATGCGGCGGGCTTCGCTCAGCATCAGTTGGTTGAGGTGGTCGTAGTTATTGAAATCCAGGTTGTCAGCCTCGGCCAGGTCGGCGTACTCGTGCGTGTCGCCCACGATGATGGAGCCATCCAGCGCCTGCTTAAACAGGAGGTGAATGCCCCACTGCCGCAGGTCGGCGTCCATCGGCTCGGCCAGGAGCTGCGCAAACGAGGGGCAGTCGTGGAAGGCATGGTAGCGCCGGATGCTCAGGCCGGTGAGCACCGAGCCCGGCAACCGCACCTGGGGTAGGGGGTAGGTAGCCAGCATCTGAAGCTTAACCAGCTGCAAGTCGCTCTGGGCGAACACGTCCGGGAACAGCAGCTGGCAGTCGCGGCCGTTGCAGACCAGTACCTGCGCGGCGCAGTAGCGCTGGCCGTGCACGTCGGCCACCTCACAGCCGCTGGCGTTGGCCGTCACGGCCAGTACCGGCGTGGCGGGGCGGTAGTCGAGCTGCCACCGCGCCACTAGGTAGGCCAGTAGCTTGTGAATCAGTAGGTCGGGCTCGGCCGTCACTTCCTGTTCAAACAGCAGGCCACCCACGCAGTAGCTGGCGCGCACGGGGGGCAGGCGCTGCCGGCACTCGGCCGCCGTGAGCAGCCGCGAGGCGTAGCCGAGGGCCGCGTACTGGGCGTGTTTTTCGGCCAGTACCTGCAGCTCCAGCGCGGTCGAGGCCAGGTAGAGCGAGCCATTTTGCCGGATGGAAATATCGCATTCGGCCTGGATTTTCTGGTAGGTTTCGAGGCTCACGCGGGCGTAGTCGAACCACTCGCCCGCGGCCATGCCGGAGGTAATAACCTGACCGAAGTTGCGCACGGTGGCTTCCATCGGGCGGGCGTCCTTTTCCAGCAGCAGCACCTTCAGGCCGCGCTGCAAGGCGAAGTAGGCGTGGAAAGCGCCCAGCGCCCCGGCCCCCACCACAATCAAATCAAACGAGTTTTCCATGAGCAGGCCGCCTGCTTGTGGCGGCGGCGCAAACCTACGGTTTGTTGCCTCATAGGAAACTATGCCCGCCGTTACGAATGCGTTATTTCTGCGGCCCGGCGGCCCTAGCCTGGCTTGCCCTACCCCCCCGCCGGCCGCTAGTCGGTGTGGCGCAGCAAATACACCTTGAAGAGCCGGGCGCGCTGCGGCGTATCGTTGCGCACCGAGTGCGCCAGAATGCCGTCGAAGTACAGCGTATCACCAGGTTCCAGGCTCACTTCTTCATCTTTGAAGCCGTAGCGCACCGTGCCTTCCAGCACGTGCACCAGCTCCAAGGCATTGGTGGAAAGGGGTTTGCGATAGGTATCGGGGCTGATGATGACCTCGTTCACGCGCAGGCTGTAGCCGGCCAGGTCCTGCGAGAGCAGGTAGTGGTAGAGCAGGCCCTTGGAGTCGTCGCGCTTTTCGGGGCGGCCCGCATGGGCGCGCACCAGCAGGTAGGGCGCGGCTACGTCGCCGTTGATATTCTTCACCAGCGTCGAAACATCCACCTCTAGCGAGTTAGCAATTTCAATCAGTACGGAAAGGGAAGGCACGGTGCGAAAATTCTCGATTTTGGAGAGCAGGCCCGCCGAAAGGCCACTGCGCTTGGCCAGCTCGCGCAGGCTCATCTTCTTGGCTTTGCGCATTTCCAGGATGCGCAGGCCGATTAAACTCAGCTTGTCGTGCTTCATGCGGGTAAGTTGGTGACGAAAAGCATAACGCAAAGGTGAATTGGGACCGCGCCCAGGGGCCGGGGATGAGCGTATATTTGTTGCATATTTGTCAACAATTAAGCCTCCTTATGCCCCTTCCCCAACTTCTCGTACTCGATATGGCGGGTACCACCGTGCGCGACCAGCACGAAGTAGAAGCCTGCTTTGCCGAAGCCGCCGCCGCTACCGGCCTGCCTGCTACGTCCGCCCGCATCCTGGCCGTGCAGGGCCTGGCCAAGCGCTTCGTGTTTGAAACGCTTTGGCGCGAGCAGCTCGGGGCCGATGCTCCCGCCGCCGAGCTGGCGGCCCGCGTGGACCACTCGTACCAGGTGTTTCGGGAGGTGCTGGAAACCCACTACCGCACCGCCGAAGTCGTGCCCACGGCGGGCTGCCTGGAGCTGTTCGCCTTTCTCAAAAGCCAAGGTATTCGCCTGGCCCTCACCACCGGCTTCTACCGCGAGGTGACGGACCTGATTCTGCGCCGCCTGGGTTGGCACGTGGGCCTCAACGCCCAGCACCGGGGTAGCGCGCAGTCCGTCATTGACTTATCTATCGCCAGCGATGAAGTAGCCGAGGGCCGCCCCGCCCCGCTCATGATTCAGCAGGCAATGCAGACCTTCGGCATCACCGACCCGCGCCAGGTCTGGAACGTGGGCGACACGCCCTCTGACCTAGAGTCGGGCCGCCGCGCCGGCTGCGCCCGCAGCCTGGGCGTGGTCAACGGCACCCATTCCCACGCGCAGCTGGCCGCCTGCCCTAACGATGGCCTGCTGGCTTCGCTGGCCGAGTTGCAACAGCAGCTGCAAGCCGAGCTGGTGCCGGCCTAGTCGGTGCCGCCGGGTGTGGGTGGCCCGGCGGGCATCAGCCAGGCATTCACGGTGTTGTGCTGGCCCTCGACCACGATTTTATAAAAGGCGGCGGGGTAGGCCAACCGGCTGATGGCCAGGCGCTGCCGGGCCGTCGGCACGGTGCCCAGCAGCACGTAGTCGTCGGAGCCCCCGGTTTTGAAGTTGTTGGTCGGTGTGGCCCACACCCGCACTTGTTCGGGCTTCGCGGCCAAGGCCTCCCAGCTGATGCGCAGGCTATCGGGGCCAGCCGCCACCCGCGGCGCGGCCACCGACACGGGGCCGAGCAGCGGCACGCCGTCCAGCTCGCGCTGCATAGTGGGGGGTAGGGACACTTGCATAAACCGGGCGATGGTAGGCAAAATATCTACGATGGCGACCGGCTCGCGACGGGCGTAGGCGTTCACGTTCTTATCGCTGAGCACTAGCCAGGTAGCGCGCTCGCGGGCCGACTGCCCGCCGTGGTTGCGGCCGGTGGCCGCGTCGCGGCCGTGGTCGGTGGTGAGCACCAGCAGCCAGTCTTCGCCGAAGTGCTGGCGGCGGTAGGCCAGGGCCGCTTGCAGCTCGCCGATTTGGGTGTCGAGGTAGCCTACGGCGGCGCGCAGTTCGGGGCTGTCGCCGTGGCGGTGGCCCATGTCGTCGGTGTGCTCCAGGTATACCCACGACAGGTCGGGGCCGTTTTGGCGCAGGCACCGGGCGGCTTCGGCCACCACTTTATCGTCAATGACGTGGGTATAGCGGCTGCCTTTATCGTGGGGGTAGGCTACGGTATCTAGTTCGTAGCCATCGGCTTTGTAATCGAAATGCAGGTTGCCGACCGCCGGCAGGCCCTCGCCCACCAGCTTGGTGCGGTTATCGGTCCAGGTCGAGAAGATGGCGATTTTGCGCGCCGGCTGCTGCTCTTTCAGCACCCGAAAAATGGTAGGGTAGTGATAGTTGGGCGCTTTAATGGCGTTGCCCCACACGTTGTGCTTGTAGCCCCAGGTGCCGGTGAGCAGGTCGTTGTAGCCGGGGGCCGAGATAGTGGGCGTCTCGGTATACGTGCCCACCTCGCCGCCCACGTGGGCTTTCAGATAAGCCCCGCCCGTGATGAGCTGCCGGATGTGCGGCACCGGGGCCGCTTCCAGCACATCGGCCGGAATGCCGTCGGCGATGAGGAACACGACCTTGCGCACGGGCGGCCGGGCCGCCGCCGGGTAAGCGCTCAGCAAACTCAGCAGCAGGAGGTAGCAGGTTTTCATAGGTAATTTGATGAACGAAACAGCACGCCAGGTTTTAGCGCGTAATAGGCGCTACTGCGCGCCCAGCACCGCCCCGATGGGCTGGCCGGTGGCCGGCGTGGGGGCGTAGCGCTCGCCCAGCAGCGCGGCCAGGGTGGCGGCCACCTGGTTTTGGTACAGCTGGCCGCTGGTGGCCAGGCCGGTAGCGGGCGTATCGGGCCCCAGGGCCGCCAGCCAGATTTGGTCGGAGTCGAGAGTTTGCTGGCCGTGGCTTTTCCACTGGCCGTCGGCGGCGGCACCGCGGCCGTGGTCGGTGGTGATGAGCAGGGTCGTCTTGCCCCGGTACTGCGGGTCGCTTTGCAGATAGGCCCAGAGCTGGCGCAAAAATTCGTCGGTGTAGTGCGCCGCGTGCAGGTAGGCCCCGTACTCGCCGGCGTGCGCCCAGTCGTCGGTGTCGCCGAAGCTGACGAAAAGTACGCGCGGGTGCTTTCTCTTCAAATACTCCAGCGCGTAGCCATACGTAAATGCATCGAGGCGCTCCTCGCCGAAGGGGCTGGGCGTGCCTACTTCCAGCTGATTGAGCAGCTGCTCGCCGGGCGTAAGGCCGGGGCCGGCGGCTAGGCGCTGGCCCGCGTTCACGGGCAGGCCGCTGCGCTTCTCATTGAGAATGTACGGAAAAGCCTCCCACGACCCGAACGCTGCCACCTTGCCTTTGAAAGCGGGCTGCTGGTTCAGGGTTTCCAGCACGGTCACGTTGGGGTTGTCGAGCGGGTCGTTGCTGTGGATGCGGGCGTTGTCGGCGGCCCCGGTCAGGATTTCGTTGTAGCCGGGGTAGGAAAACCACTGGGTATTGGTCACGTTCACCAGGCTGCCGGCCGGCCGGTCGCCGTAAAGCTGCCCTTGCTTCACCACGGTATTCCACAAAAAAGGCATCAGCGCCTGTCGGCGCTCCGCGGCCGTGCCCTGCCCAAACGTGCGCCGCAGCGCCGCCTGGTTGGGGTAGTAGTACTTGCTTTGGCGAAACAGCGTGGTGTCGGCCCCGCCAAATACCTCTTGCCAGCGCATCCCGTCAAGGGTCACGAGCACCACGTTTTCGGTGCGGTGCGCAGTAGTTTGGGCGGCGGCGCGGCCGGCCAGAGCCAGGGTAAGCAGGAGAAAAAGCGGACGCATGAGTTGGGGAAAGGGGGGTAGGGGCCGGGCGGACGGTGGCGTCGCGCATTGTCAGTACTAGCTTATTTTTCCAAACTAAAAAAATAAGCTAGTAGCGGTGGTAGGATATTTTTTTGATTTGGAAAAATATCCTACCAATCTTGAAATTGTATAGGAGTTCGTTAGGCCGTCATTCTGAGCGCTTGACTACTTCCTAAATCACGCTTATTTCAGCAAATACATCACGCCGTTAATGTCATCATTGCCGCCATACTGGCTGGTCAGCGCCGCCTGATAGTTATCCGTATTAGCGGTGCGCTCCGAGGCGGGATATTTGAAGCGCAACGCGATGCGGCCGCCGTTGCCGGTGCCGGGGCCGGTAGTGAAGGTGGGCACGCCGGTACGGCGGTAGTTGTAGTACGCCTCCAGGCCCGAGTGGCGGAACAAAGCCAGGTATTTCTGCTGCAAAATCTGGGTCAGGCCGGTGCTACCGCCGGCGTACTGCACGGCCGTTTGGGCGTAGTAGCTTTCGTAACTGACCGGGATATTGTAGGTATCGTAGTTCGCGGTCACCGTGACGTCCGTCGAGCCTGGCCGATAGAAATACGCCACGTAGGTACCATTGGCGGGTAGACCGTAAAAGGCCATTGATGCCTGAATGCCCGCCGCATAATAGGTTTCGGCATTGCCCCCGGCCAGCCAGCCGCGGTTAATGCCCTCGGCGATGTTGAGGGCCAGCTCGGGGTAGCCAATCTGGATGTCGGGCTCGCCGGTGAGGGTCGAGAAGTAGCGCTTGCGGTTCAGAAACGAGTACTGCTGCAAGCCGGCATCCACGTACATCACGCCCAGGTCGAGGCCGGGGTCGGCCCCCACGAACGACGAGAAGGCAGTCGGGCTTTGCTTTTGATTGTCTACCAAATCGCGGGCGGGCTCACAGGTAGCAAACACGCGCGGGTCGTTCAGCTGCGTGAGCAGGCCCACGTAGGTAGCGGCCATGTTTTTGCGCGAGCCGTCCTGGCCGAAGTTGCGGTTGTTGTTGGGGTAGAAGTTGTTGGTCGCCGCCACGTAGGTATACTGCATATTATCGGCAGCGCTGGTCATGAGCGGGTACTTGGTGGGGTTGCCCACGATGCTGGCAAACTGCCCGGCCACATTCAGGTCGGCGTCGCCGTTCTTCTTGCTCAGCTCCAGCAGCAGGCGGATGCGCAGCGTGTTCACCACCTTTTGCCACTTGCTCAGGTCGCCGCCAAAGTAGATGTCGCCATTAATAGTGGTCGTGCCGCTGGCCAGCAGGGTAGTCAGGTCGGCGTTGGCGGTTTCCAGCCACTTAAACGACTGCACGAATACGGCCTTCTGCAGGTCGTACATCGGTGTGAGGCCGTCGAGGCCCAGCAGGGCCTGGCTCTCGGGAATATCGCCCATCTCCAGGCTCATGCGGGTGAAGAGGTAGGCCCGGAAGAAATTGCCCAGCGCCTCGTAGGGGTTCACGGTGGGCGAGCCGGCGGCCAGCGCCTGCTGCTCCATCAGGCCCACGTTCTTGAGGGTGGTGTAGTACGTAGTGCCACTGCCGAAGTCGTAGCGGTTGTTGCCGTAGTAGTCGTAGTTATTGAGGTAGTACTGGTCAATGGCTTCGTACTGGCCGTTGGGGGCCTCGTAGGCATCATTAAGAATGCCGGTAAAAAGCAGCGAGGCCGGCACGGCGTTGGGTTTGTTCTCGTTGACGGTCAGCTCATCCAGGGTCTTGTTGCAGCTGGTCGTGGCCAGGGCGAGGGTAAGGAGCAGCCCGCCGGTTTGGAAGATATTTTTCATGCGAAGAAGCGGCAAGGCGGTTAAAAAGTAGCTTTCAGGTTGAGCCCGTAGCTGCGCACGGTGGGCGATTGCAGGCCCGTGACCGCAACGGCCCCGTTGTACTGGTCCAGGTCCACGTCTTTGAAGCGCTTGTCGCCGTAGAAATACAGCAGGTTGCGCCCAATCAGCGACACCGAGACCTTCTGGATGAAGGTGCCGGCCAGCAGCGAGCCGGGCAGGTCGTAGCTGACAATCACCTGCCGCAGCTTGCCGAAGGTCTTGCTCATCAGGTTGGATTCCTGCACGTTGTAGTACTTGCTCACGTAGTCTTGCACGAACGCCCTGGTCGTGTTGGGACTAAACTGCAAGGCTTCGGGATTTAGAATGGCCCCCGTCTTGGAATCGTAGTTGATGCTGGCCCCGTTGCTGATGACTACCCCCTCGCCCACGTAGGAGCCGGTGTAGTTCTTTACGCCGTAGTTCTGCCAGTCCAGGTAGCGGGCATCACCCAGCGCGCCTTCAGCGGTGAGGGCATTGCGGCCGCCGCGCATGGTCTTATTAAACATATAGTCGGTGGTCACGCCGCCCACTGCGCCGTCAAACTGGAAGTTCAGGCCCACCGACTTATAGTGAAAGTCGTTGAAAAAGCTCCAGGTAAATTTGTTGTTCAAGTTGCCCAGGTTTTGCAGCACCGGGTTGGTGAGGGGCTTGCCGGCCGCGTCGTTCACAATCTGCCCGTCGGGGGCGCGCACGAAGGCCGTGCCGTAGAACTTATCGGTGCGGTCGCCCTTGGCGAAGAAAGTCTGGTAGCTATCCTGGCCGGCCGGCAGCTCGTCGTACACTTCCTTGTAGGTAGCGTAGTTCACGAGCACGTCCCAGCTAAAGCCGCTGGGCGAGCGCACCGGCGTGCCGGTCAGGCTCACTTCGTAGCCCGTCTTCTTAGTTTTCAGGGCGTTGATGTACTCCGTGGTGTAGCCGGTGGCCGTCGAGATGGTATTGGGCAGGATGCGCGGGCCATCCAGGTACTGGAAGGCGGTAGCGCTCAGGCCCAGGCGGTTTTGCAGGAATTTGACGTCGAGGCCCTGCTCGTAGTTCACGCGGGTCGTTGTCTTCAGGTTCTGCGCAAAGAGGTTGTCCGAGCCGTAACCGGCTGCCTGGTTGTTGTAAGGCTTGCT
Source organism: Hymenobacter psoromatis (assembly GCF_020012125.1). NCBI lineage: Bacteria > Pseudomonadati > Bacteroidota > Cytophagia > Cytophagales > Hymenobacteraceae > Hymenobacter > Hymenobacter psoromatis. The sequence goes on along the minus strand of NZ_JAIFAG010000001.1, from coordinate 3,237,124 downwards.
GACGGAATAGGAAGAAGTGAGCGAGTAGTCCGGCCCGTTGTAGGGCGAATTATAGGTATTGCCGTAGCCGAGCGGGTTGGTAAAGAGCGAGTTGCCGGTGGTGCCCCCAAAGGCCGTGATGGAATTAAATGGGGCTGGCCCGATGGTGGCCGAAGTGGCATCGGCGCGCACGTTGGCGTAGGAGCCGCGCAGCTTCAGGAAGGAAATGGCCGTGGGCAGCTTAACATAGTCCGAAATCACGGCCGCCACCGACACGCTCGGGTAGAAGTAGGTGGTAGGCACCTGGAAGGCCGACGACCGGTCCACGCGGCCCGTGGCCGAGATGGTGGCATACTTGCCCAGCGAGGCATCCAGCGAGTAGTAGGCGCTCAGCACCCGCATCTGCGAATTGAAGCTCGAAGACTGCACCGGGTTGAGCGAGTTGCTGAACGAGTACACTTCCGGCACGTTCAGGTAGTCGGTCGAAGTCCAGTTCGAGTTATAGGTCATGTTGCGCGCATTAGCCCCTACTAAGCCGCTCAGGCTCAAGAAGCTGCCTACCTGGTAGTTGTAGCTCAGGAAGGTTTCGGCGTTGTTGTCGAACAGGTTGCGGCGGTCCTCACGGTAGTCGCCCAGGTTGCCCTCGCGGCCGTAGGGGTGGGCCGAAAATGGCATCTTCTCGGTGCGCAGCAGGTTGTAGGTGCTGATTTGGGTGCGCAGTGTCAGGTTCAGGTGCTCGTCAATCTTGTAGTTGCCGGTAAGGTAGCCGTAGGTATCGTTCTTATAGTGGCCGCGGGTCCACTTCTCCACCATCAGCCAGGGGTTATGGTAGCGCTGGTACTCGGCAAATACCGACTGCGTTCCCACCTTGCCCGGCTGCCAGATGCCCTTGATGTCGGGTGCGTTCACGTCCCAGTCGGCCCCAGTCCACACGGCCACGTTGTAGAGCAGGCTGTTGGGGCCATAATCCACGTCGGGAATATTGTCCGTGAACTGCCGGTTGAAGTCCAGATTTGCCTCAATCTTAAACCGCGGGCTGGGGTTGAACGAGCCGTAGAGGTTGAAATTGACGATGTTGAGGTAGTTGTTCGGGATGTAGCTGTTCTGCTTTTGCTGCGACACCGAGAAGCGCGTGGTGTAGTTGTCCCCGCTGGCACTCAGCGCGATGTTGTTATTGGTCTGAAAACCCGTGCGCAGGAAGTGCTTGAGGTTATCGGCCCCGCGCGCCAGCCAGGGCGTACCCTGGCGCACCCCGTTCACCACCGGCGAGTCGTACTGCGGAATCAGCTGCCCATTGAAATACGGCCCCCACACGTCGTAGTCGCCATCCACACCGCCCGGCGCGCCGCCCTTGCCATCCACAAAGGTGTAGAACGTGTTTTCGCCCGGTCCATACGAGTTTTGCAGGCGCGGAAACGTCAGAAAGCTGTTGTTAATTACGTTGCTGCTGTTCACTTCCACCGTGAAGCCCTTCTTGTTCTGGTTGCCCTTCTTGGTGGTAATCAGGATGGCCCCATTTTGGGCGCGGTTGCCGTAGAGGGCGGCGGCGGCCGGGCCCTTCAGCACGGTGTAGGTTTCGATGTCGTCGGGGCTGATGTTCCAGGTATCGGTATCAATCGGGAAGCCATCCACCACATAAAGGGAGAGCGAGTTGCCGCGCAGCAGCACGTTGGGCGCGCGCAGCAGCTCGGCCGATGGCCCCACGCTCAGGCCCGCCACCTTGCCGGTAAGGCCCGAAATAGGGTTGGGGTCGCGGGCCTGCGTAATGGCCGCGCCGCTCACTTCCTGCACCGCGTAGCCAATTTTGCGCACTTCTTTCTTCACGCCCAGCGCCGTCACTACCACCTCATCCAGCGCCTTGAGGTCGGTTTGTAGCGTCACGGTCAGCTCCTTCTGGCCAGCCACCGGCACCAGCCGCGTAGCGGAGCCAATGAGGCGAAACTCCAGCACGTCGCTGGGCTTGGCCTGGATGATAAAGCGGCCATCCGAGCTGGTGGTGGTGCCGTTGGTGGTGCCCTGCACCAGCACCGTCACGCCGGGTAGGGGCTGCTTGGTGTCGTCGGTGACAAGGCCGCCGATAGTGGCCGCCTGGGCCAGCGCGAGCTTCGGCACCAGGCTCAGCAGCAGCAGTAGCCAGGCCAGGTTAAGTTGGTGGTAAAATTTGGTCATTGGAAAAAGGAATGAGGTTGAGGCTAGGGTAGCGCCCCGGCCGGCGGCGCGTTTAGTTATTTTTTGGCTCTTGCAAATGCTTTAAAGTCAGTTTTTTCAAAAAGTCCAGACTACCCACCGGCTGGTCGGCCACCTTGGCCTGCTCATCCCACTGCCGCAGTTGCAGCATGATGTCGGCGTCGGGGTCCTGCTCAAAGGCGGCGGCCTCGGCCGCGCTCATCACCCCGCCCTGAAAAGCCAGCGTGGCCCGGCTGGCCCCCGACAATTGGGCCAGGTAGCTGGGGTACTTATGCGTGAGGTAGCGCTTGGCCTGCACGTGGCTCTCCACCAGCCGCGCCAGCCGTGCCGAGAAGCCCCGCGCCCGCAGGTAGTCGGCTCCCAGCCGCTCGTGGTCCACCGCCCCGAAGCCAGCCATCGAGGGCGCTCCGGCCGCGGCGCAGAGGTGGCCCAGGTCGTGGAAAAAGGCAGCCAGCACCACCTCGTCGTCGGCCCCCGCCGCCTGGGCCAGTGCCGCCGCCTGCCACATGTGGCCCAGCTGCGACACCGGCTCGCCGATGTAGTCGGCGTCGCCATGAACCTGGTAAAGCTTAAAAATTTCGGCTACGATAGCCCGTTGCTTAGCAGTTGTTATTTCCATCTCAAAAGGCGTCGGAAAAGACAAGGCGCGGCCCGTGGCCCGGCAAAACCGGGTCAGGCATAAGAAATAAGTGCTACTCGTGGGTCGAAACCGGGGCTAACGCGAGGTGTCGGAATGGCGGCCGCCAGGGGCGGTAGGGAGGCCGAGGCAAGGCCGGCCGAAGCCGGAAAGGCGGCAAAAATGAGGCGCGTATAAGTTGTTTATGCCTCAGAAATAGTCCTACTTTATGTTGACAAAGTTCTGGCGGCTGTTTCGGGAAACAAGCCCCACTAGTTCATCAAATCGTTACCTAATCACTACCAAATTTTTCATAGGAGGAAACAGGCAGACTACTTTAGGCTAAGGGTATGCTGGCCGTGACTACCGGCCGGCGCTCTTGGGTGAGGTAGAAAACCAGGGCCGCGCCGGCCGTGACTACCGCTAGCCCGGCCAGCGCCAGAAAGGCGTGGCCCCAGCCCTGGCGCTGGGCTAGCGCGCCCGTGAGCCAGAGCGCGCCCGTACCGCCGGCATAGCCCACGGCATCCACCAGGCCCGAGGCCGTGGCCGCGCCCTGCTGCCCGCCCGCATCAAGCGACATGGCCCCGGCCAGAAACGAATACGGCCCCAGCAGCAACAGCCCCACCAGCGAGGTGAGCACCAGCGGCCCCAGGCTGCCGGTGGCGGGGCGGCTCATGGCCAGCAGCACCGGCACCAGCCCCAGGCAGGCGGCCAGTAGTAGCGGCCCGCGCTGCCCCCGCAGCCAGGCATCGGAGAGGTAGCCCGCGCCTAGTATCGATACCATCCCAAAAACTGAGTAGAGCGCGCTGTACTGCGAAGCCGCGCTTTCCGATAAGTGCGCTGCCTCCACCAAATAGGTCGGCACCCAGAAGCTAAACGCCTCGCGCAACGCCGTGAAACCAAACGAGAGCGCCAGTAGCAGCAGAAAAGCCGGGCTGCGGAAATAAGGCCCCAGCAGCTGGCCCAGCGAAGCGGGCCGCCCAGTGGCCGCGTCGGGGCCGGCAAACAAGCTGACCGGGCTGGCCGGCGGTACTGCCAGCCCCACCTCGGCCGGGCTTTCGTGCAGGCTGCGCCAGTTACTGAGCGCCACGGCCGCCAGCGTGCCCGCCGCCGCCAGAAAGAGCCCGCGCCAGCCCACGCCCAGGGCCAGCAGCTGCCCCAGCGCCAGCTTGGCCACGATGTCGCCCACCAGGTAGCTCAAGCTCAAAATGCCCATGATGCGGCCGTAGGCGCGGTACGAAAACCAGTTGGCTGTCGTTTTCACCAGCCCGGCCCAGCCCATTGACTGCACCAGCCGGTTAGCGGCCCACGCCGCGAAAAATACCCCTACCCCCTGCCCCAGCCCGAACACCACCGTGGCGGCCACCGAGCCCACTATGCCCAGCAGAAAAATCTTCCTACCCCCCAGCAAGTCGCCCAGCACGCCATTCACTACCTTGCCCGCCGCGTAAAATAGCACGCCTACCGAGGCAATCTGGCCCAGCACCTCCTTGTTCAGCCCCCGGCTGCCAAATTCGCGGATGAGCAGCGGCGCGGCCACTGCCAGGTTGGAGCGGCACAGGTAATACGCGCTGTAGCCGGCAAATAAGCTGGCCGCCGTGCGCCACTGCCAGCGCTGCAAGGTGGTTTGGGGCGGGGTAGCGAGCATAGGGCGGGCACTAAAGTCACTCCCAGCAACTCATTCTCGGGAGCTAATTACCCGCAAATTTGCCCGGCGTATAACACCCCATTGTTGTCGTTAGGTTACGTATTTGTTGATAAAAGTAGGTCATTAATTTACCTATATGCAACACAATGCGGAAGCTTACGCGGTAGTGAAGCGCGTGGTATATCGCGTGGTTCAGTTAAATAGTAGCTGGCTAAAAGGCTGCTAATTAGGATTAAGAGTCAGCATCTTATCCCCGCTCTATCACCACCGAAGGGTAAAGAATTGTTATTCCGAAGCCAACAGAAAAGCCCCCAAAGAGCCGTCATCAGATTGATTTACGGCTCTTTGGGGGCTTAACTAAGACCTCTCTTCGGGAAGGGTCGATAAATATTTCCTAGTACCCGGAGCCGGAGTCGAACCGGCACACCTTGCGGTAATGGTGTTTGAGACCATCGCGTCTACCGGTTCCGCCATCCGGGCGAGAACGATTCCGCTGGTGCCGGTAGGTCACGAGCGGGCCGCAAAGGTAGCCAATTGCTGGCGAAGCCGCAAGAGGTAGCGCTTTTTCAGATAATAAGTCCGCACCTGGGCCAGTGCTGCCGGGCGGTGGTCGGGGGGTAGGGCGGGGTAGCCAGCCAATACTGGCTGAATGCCCGCATCCAGGGTGTCGGCGAGGGCAGTTACTTCGGTGCTAAGGGTAGCCGTGGCGTCGGCGTTGGTCTCCATTTCCAACTCCATCAACTGCTCGTTAAGGTCCATGACTTCCATCAGAAAATCAGGTGGCAACTGGTTCTGGGCGCTGCCTTCTTCCAGCATTCCGTGTTGGTTCAGCAGGTAGGCCATGCGGGCATCGGGGTCAGCCAGGGTGCGGTAGGCGTCGGTGTTGAGGGTGCTCAGGCGCAGAGCCTCGGCCTGCGCGGCGGGGGTGTCTTGGGCGTGAAAATCGGGGTGTAGCTCGCGGCTAAGCTGATAATATTTGGTTTTGAGGGCAGCCCCGTCGAATAAAAAGCCCTCAGGTAGGTCGTAGAAAGCGAAGTAGTTCATGAAATATGGGGTAAGCTTCAGCTTGCTTTAACGTAAAAAAAGTCCGTCCCGGCAATTTCTGACGCAAAACGACGGGCTAAAGTCTGCCCTACCCTTTTTCGGTAAGCTGAAGCTTGCCGCACCTTTTTACCCCGCGCGCTGGCTCGAAAAAGCTTGGGCCGGCGCGGCCAGCAGCCGTTTGGTAGCCGGCCATACTTCCCCGAAGAGCGCCGAGCGGCGGTAAGCGTCGAGCGCCGTGTCATCGTCCCAGTAGCTGTAGGTGCAGTAGATGTGGGGCTGGTCGGCATCCCGCCACAGCTCCAGATGGCGGCAGCCAGGCTGTTGCCGGATGTGGCTTTCGGAAGCCCGAAACAACGCCAGAAAATCACTAACCCGCTCGGGGTGAAGAGTAAGACGAACCAGGCGGATGAGCACGACAATAGTAGGGGGTAGGGCGGGCCAACGAAAGGGCCAAAAATAAACCCGGGATTAATCTTGCCCGGAGGCAGGCGCAAAAAATTGCTTATAACCCCCTTTTATTTCCCTAATTATGCGCTCCGATTCTCCTACCCTCTGGCTGACCGCCCCGGCCCTAACTGCCCTCTCGCTGCTCGCCGCGCGCAGCAACGACCCCAGAGAGACTGCCACTGACAACACGGCCGGCGTAGTGCCCAGCCAGGCTGCCGCCGCCGACAGTAGTGCCGTCACCGTGGATTCAACCCGTCAGTAAGCTCTTGGTCTGCGATTTAGGATATCTATGTCTTACAATAGCCAAGGCATAAACCAGGAACCAGGAATTTGGAAGAACCAGAAATCCCAGAGAACTTAAAAACTACCCCACAAACCGCACATCCACTTGCGAGTCAAAATACAGACCTAATAATTCGCTGGCGTGACCCTGGTTGATGGCCACGCACAAGCTGCCCTGGGGGTTAAAAGTGCACACGATTTCGCCGGGTGGGGCGGCCGCGAAGTGGGGCCGCAGCTCGCGCACTACCTCGCGGCCAAAGTGCACGGTGGCCGCCCGGCCCCGGCCCACCGCCTCCACCGCCTCGCGCGTGATATTGGTAATGAGGTTGCCGTAGTGGTCTACGTGCGCCACGTGGCCCGTAATGCGGTTGTCTTGCAGGCGCAATTGCCGATTGGTGAGCAGGTACAGTTCCGTAGTGGCGGGGCCCAGGCTGGCCAGGGGCTGACCCAGGGCCAATCCCACCGCCGCCGGGGCCAGAATATCGCGCGTGGGGTTGAGGGCGGCGGGTAGCGACGGGCCGGAAACCGGGGGGGGTAGGGCTGGGGCCGCGAGCCGCACCAGCTGGGCGGGCACGCCGTCGCAGAGCAGGGGTAGCAGGCCGTTGTCGGCGGCCACGAAGTAGTGGCCCTCAAACTCGGCCGCGTGCCAGGCGGGCGCGGCTACTGCCCCGGCGGCGCTCGCCCCATAGTCGCTCACCCCAATGAGGTGAGTAGTGCCCACCGGAAAATCCCGAAACACGGCCCGGAGAACGTGCACGGCGTGGGCGATGTTATAGGGCTCTACGTCGTGGCTGAGGTCCAGCACCGGTAGGGTAGGGGCCAGGTGCAGCAAACGGGCCCGCAGCGCGGCCACGTAGTGGTCGCGGTAGCCAAAATCCGTAAGCAGCGTCAGTACCCCCATGCCCGCGAGTTGTCAGGTTTTTCGTAGTATTGTTGAGCGGCTGGCCAGCCGGCCGGTGCGGCCGCAAAAGTAGTCCGCTTTTGAAAGCCCGGCCGGGCTTCTCCCTAAAAATGATGCCAGCAGCCCGGCCGGGAAGCTGGCCGGAATCTTCTCTTTTTTCTCTCTCCTTTCCCCAGCCTTCCTCGCTTGGTCGAAAAAGTCATCACCCTCGAAAATGTGTCCCTGGTCGATTTCCTGGGGGCCGATAACCAGAATATCCGCCGCATCGCGGCCGCTTTTCCCGGCTCCAAATTGGTGTCCAGGGGCAATGAAATCAAAATTCAGGGGCCGGCCGAGGTTATTGCGCGGGTCAATGACATCCTCAGCTCGTTGCTGGAGCACTACCACCAGTACGGCCTCATCACGGACCGCGACGTGAACCAGTACCTTTCCGCCACCTCCGAGGAGGCCGAGGGCCGGGTGCTGGCCGCCTCGCCCGATGTGATTTTATTCGGGGCCAAGGGCGGCATTATTAAGGCCAAAACGCCCAACCAGCAGAAGCTGGTGGACACGGTGATGAAGCACGACCTGACCTTTACGCTGGGCCCCGCCGGCACGGGCAAAACCTACATTTCGGTGGCGCTGGCCGTGCGCGCCCTTAAAAATAAGGAAGTTAAGAAAATTATTATCTCGCGCCCCGTGGTGGAGGCCGGCGAAAGCCTGGGCTTCCTGCCCGGCGATATGAAGGAGAAGGTAGACCCCTACCTGCGCCCGATTTACGATGCCCTGGAGGACATGATTCCGGCCGAAAAGCTGAAATTTTACCAGGAAAATAAGATTATCGAAATCGCCCCGCTGGCCTACATGCGCGGCCGAACGCTGAACAATGCCTTCGTGCTCTTGGACGAGGCCCAGAACACCACGCCCTCGCAGATTAAGATGTTTCTGACCCGCATGGGCCCCTCGGCGAAGGTGATGGTGAACGGCGACCGCAGCCAGATTGACCTGCCTACCCGCCAGAAGTCGGGCCTGATGCAGGCGCTGGATATTCTGCGCGATATCCCCGGCATTGGCTACGTGGAGATGACCGCCGAAGACATCGTGCGCCACCGCCTGGTCAAAGACATCGTGCAAGCCTACGACAAGTTCGACGTGGCCGAGCAGCGCCGCGAGGCCGAGTTCCAGCGCCGCCGCCGCGAGGGTAATGACCGCCCTAACGGCCACGACCGCCCCCGCGCCCCTGAAGCGGAGGAAATGGACGAGCTACCCGTCAACCACGAGCAAGCGCTGTGAGATTCAGTTGAGAGTTAAGAGTTAAAAAAGAACGTCATGCTGACGCAAGGAAGCATCTCTACTGCGTAAGTAACCTCAACCTTTAGGATTACTTATGTGGTAGAGATGCTTCCCGTCGTCAGCATGACGTTCTTTGCGAATCACTAACCGACTTCTTGATGGAAAACAGCTCCGCTGTCGTTAATCCGTGGCTCGCATTGCCCACGCAGCCCCCTATGTGTTGCCTGAAGACGAGGCCAGCCTGGATGTGTATAGCAAAGCAGCTAACCCCAGCGACACGGCCTATCACTTGGACCTGCCACCGCTGCCATTTCAGGGACGAGCCGATGCGCCCATTGTGCTGCTGGGGTTGAATCCGGGCTATTCGGAAGCGAACGACGAAATCTGGCACAAGACACCGGAGTTTCTAGAAATCAACCAGCGTAACTACCGCCACGACTCCACGGCGGAGTACCCACTGTTTTTTCTGGACCCGAACATCGAGGGTGGCAGCCTCAACGGTGGGCAAAACTGGTGGCACCGGCGGTTGAAGCCGCTACGGAAGGCGGGCTACGATGACAAACTGCTGGCGCGGGCCTTTCTGAGCGTGCAATACGTGCCCTACCGCTCCAAATCTTACAAACACAACCGAAAAGCGCTGGAATCGCAGAAGTATGGGTTCGACTTGGTGCGGCAAGCGGTGAAGCGGGGAGCGTTAATTATAGGATTACGGTCCGCGAAATTGTGGAAAGAAGCCGTTAAGGAATTAGAGGGCTATGAGCGATTCTGCCAGCTTACTAACCCTCGCTACCCGGTGCTCAGCGAGAAACAGCTTGGAGCCGAGAAATACAAGGAGTTGCTGGATGAATTAAATAAGCTTCGCTAGGCAAGTGCGCTATAATTGCCGCCAGGTTCCCAGGCAGCGATTATAGCGCACTTCCCTCTACATCCCAGCCCCATCGCCGGGCTGAAACAGCCGCCGCTCGGCGTAAAACGCCCCGAACGGCAGCACCGACAGCACTAGGCCCAGCCCGAGCTTGCCCGCCGACCAGCGCCGCTCGATGGTGTTTTGGATGAGCAGTAGCACGTAGGCCACAAAAAGCACCCCGTGGATAAGCCCAACCACGCGCACCGCCGCCGGCTCGTGCGCCAGATACTTGAGCGGCATGGCCACGCCCAGTAACAGCAGTAGCGACGCGCCTTCCAGAATACTAATGGCCCGCAGCCGGGCCAGGGGCGTTACCAAGAACTTAAGCATAGCGAATTAAGGAGAGTTATAAAACGAAATGAGGGGCAAAGGTCGCCCCGAACCTCGGATGCGCCCTACCCCGTGGTGATTGGCCGAACGCGTCCCGCGCCGGATATTTGCGCGCTACTGCCCAGCCTACTCCCGCCCACCATGCTTACCGTTCATCAAATCACCGACCTGCGCGACCTCGACGTGGCCTTTACCATCCGCGAAAAAGTATTCGTGGGAGAGCAAAACGTGCCCGCCGAGGCTGAGTACGATGCTCACGACCGCGCTGCTACCACCCGTCACTATCTGGCCCAGGTAGATGGCCAGCCCGCCGGCGCTGCCCGCTGGCGGCCCACCTCAACCGGCGTGAAGCTGGAGCGCTTCGCCGTGCTGCCCGCCTTTCGCAACCAGGGCGTGGGCGAGGCCTTGGTGCAGCAGGTGCTTGCTGATGTGCAAGCCCAGGCCCCCGACGCGGCCCAGGTGTACCTGCACGCCCAACTGCGCGCCATTCCGCTTTACGAGCGCATGGGGTTTCGGAAGGTGGGGGAGATGTTTGAAGAGTGCGACATCCAGCACTATGAGATGGTGCGGGGGTAGGGATGGGATTTAGGTTGGGAGTCGTATATATGTAGAAAAATTTGACTGTTCAACCTATGCTCGCCTGGTCCTCCGCCCCCTTGCTGCGCGTGGCGCTGGCCTTCATCGCGGGCGTGGCGGGCTACCTGTACCTAGGCCAGGAATGGGCGGAGAGCGCCGCGCCCTGGGCGGCCGGGCTGGTGCTGGCTTACGTAATAGGTTGGTTTATCGGCCAGCGCGGCAGCAGCCCGGCGGCTACCGATGCGGTAGGCATCCTGGGTCTGCTGGCGGTGGCGGCAGTCGGTTTCGCCCGCGGTCAGGCCGCCACCAAAAGCCGCCGGCCCGACCACATCGGGCCTTTAGCTTCGCGCATTGAGTTTTACCGCGCCACCGTGGACGAGGCCCCCGTGGTGCGGGCCAAAACCTTCGCCACGACCCTGCGGGTGCAGGCCGTGCGGGTGGCCGGGCGCTGGCGTGCCGCCAGCGGCGGCATCCGCGTGAGCCTACCCCGCCACGAAACTACCGACTCGGTACCGGCCCCCCGTTATGGCGAAGTCTGGCTGGTGCAGGGCCGCCCCGAACTCAGCAAAGGCCCCGCCAACCTGGGCGAATTCGACTACCGGCGCTACTTGCAGACGCACCAGGTTTACCACTCGCAGTTCGTACACCAGGACCAATATAAAGTGCTGGGCTACTCACCTTTGAGCTTGCCAATGGCTATCAGCCAGCGGGCAGCGGCGGTGCTCGACGGCGTGCTACGGCGCTACGTGCCCAGCCTGCGCGAGTACGCGCTGGGCACGGCGCTGGTGCTGGGCTTCCGGGATGATATTGACCAGGAAACCAAGCAGGCTTATGCCAACACCGGCACCACGCACATCATGGCCGTGAGCGGCTTGCAGGTGGGGCTGCTGTTTGCGGCGCTGCGGTGGCTACTGGCGCGGCTGCCGCTGGGCGGGGGGGTAGGGCGGCGGCGCTTGCTCACGGCCGGGCTGGGGCTGGCCCTCATCTGGAGCTACGCTTTTTTGACGGGCCTCTCGGCCTCGGTGCTGCGGGCCACGGTCATGTTCACGTTCGTGATAATCGGCCAGGCCTGGGAGCGGCAAAGCAGCCTCATCAACACGCTGAGCGCGGCGGCTTTCTGCCTACTAATTTGGAATCCCTACCTGCTCTGCGACGTGGGCTTTCAGCTTTCCTTCCTGGCCGTGCTGAGTATCGTGTACCTGCAGCCGCGCATCAGCCGCTGGCTCGACCCGCGCAATGCCGTGCTCGACCGCCTGCGCGGCTGGCAGCCGCCGCTGGTGCAGCGCGGCTACCGCGCCCTGGCCGCGTTCGCCGATACGGCCTGGCAGCTCACGGCCCTCTCGCTGGCCGCGCAGGTGGCCACGTTTCCGCTGGGGCTTTATTATTTTCATCAATTTCCGCTCAACTTCCTGCTGTCCAACCTCATCGCGGTGCCCATTTCGAGCCTGGCCGTGTACGTGGGGGTAGGGCTGTTGCTGGCGAAAGGGCTGGTGGCGCTGCCGGCGTTGGCCCTACCCCCCGCCGCTGGCGCGGTGCTCGACTGGCTACCCCGCGGCATCGGCTGGGTGTTTGAAAAGCTGATTTGGCTCTTCAATGAATATATTTTTCTGATTGGCCGCGTGCTGCCGGGCGCGGTGGTGGGCGGCGTGCATCTCAGCCAGGTCCAGACGCTGCTCGTCTTCCTGATTATTGGCGCGGGGTGCGTGTTTCTGGCGTCGCGGCGGCTGGCCTGGGCAGGCTGGTGCGTGGCGCTGCTGGCCCTCTACGGCGGCAGCCGGGTGGCCGAAGCGCGGGCCGGGGACCCGCGCCGCGAGTTTGTGGTGTACAGCATTCCGCGCCGCTCGGTGGTGGGTTTCTGGCAAGGGGCCGCGCCCGAATTCGTCACCGCCGATTCCCTACCCCTCTCCGAGACCGAGCGCACCTATCGCCTCAAGCCCAGCCTGATACTGCGGCGCGCCCGCCAGCCGCGCTACCGCGTGGGCTGGCGCGAAGCCACCGTGCCTGCCCGCCTCGTGGCCGCCCCCGATAGCGCCGAGCGCACCCGTCGCTACCCACCCGCGCCGGTGGTGCTGGCCCAGTGGCGCGGCCTACGCGTGGCCTTCGTGAGCGGTAGCCTGCGCCGGCTGGCCGCCGGCCCTACCCCCCCGCTAGCGGCCGATGTGGTAATACTGCGCCGCAACCCGCACCTCTATCCCGACGCGCTGGCCGCGCACTTCGGCTGCCGGGCGCGGGTCGTATTTGATTCTTCTTGTAAGCGCTGGTACGTGGCCCGCCAGGATTCGGCCCTGCGCGCTGCCGGCTTCCGCACCTGGGACGTGAACGAGCAGGGCGCGTTCACGTACGCGCTGCCGGCCGGGAGGTGAGTGGGGTAAGTGATGAGGGAGGAGCATGACCGTTCTTTTTAACCCTCAACTCTCAACTCATCACCCCCAACTCACGCCCGTCCCGCTAACTTGCGTCCTTCAACCCGCGCCAAGGCTTTTATCGTACTTGTCTTTATCATGACTGATTTATCTCCCGAACTCGATACGCTGCGCTTTCTGCAATACGAAGTGCAAGACCGCTTGGCCTATATCACCCTGAACCGCCCCTCTAAGCGCAATGCGCTTAGCGCCAATGTAGTGACCGAGCTGAAGCGGGCTTTTGAGCAGGCTGAGGCCGACGATAAAGTGAAGGTTATCATCCTGCGCGCCACCGGCGAAGTGTTCTGCGCCGGTGCCGACCTCAAATACCTGCAAGAGCTGCAAGACAATACGTACCAGGAAAACCTGGCCGACAGTACGCACCTCATGCAGTTGTTTCACCAGATTTATACCCTCAAGAAGCTGGTTATCGGGCAGGTGCAGGGCCACGCGCTGGCTGGCGGCTGCGGCCTGGCGGCGCTCTGCGACATCACTTTTGCCGTACCCGAGGCTAAGTTTGGCTACACCGAAGTCAAAATAGGCTTCCTGCCCGCCGTGGTGAGTGTGTTTCTGCTGCGCCGCATTGGGGAGGCCCGCACCAAGCAGCTGCTGCTGAGCGGCGATACCATTACGGCCCAGCAAGCCCTTGATTATGGGTTGATTACGTTCATCGCCGAGGCGGACCAGCTCGCCGATACCGTGCGCACTTACGCCCTGCGCCTGGCTCGCGAAAACTCGGGCCACAGCATCGAAATCACCAAGGAAATTCTGGCCCGCCTGCCCGAGCTGGCTCTCGAAGACGGCCTGCGCTACGCCGCCGAGCGCAACGCCGCCGCCCGCGCCTCCGCCGACTGCCGCCGCGGCATCGCGGCATTTTTGAACAAAGAAAAGCTGGATTGGTAATCATTCTACTTGCTTTCAAGTAGAACGTCATGCCCATCTTACGGCCACGCAGTGAAGCAGCTCGCTCGCGCCGATTAGCTTAGTGACCTAACGATTCGAGCAAGCTGCTTCACTGCGTGGCCGTAAGATGGGCATGACAAACGTTTTTTAGATGCATCCTGTCCTCGCCCTTGCCGTTACGCTCGCTACTTTCGCCTTCATGGAGTTCTGGGCGTGGTTTATGCATAAATACGTGCAGCACGGGGCGCTGTGGATACTGCACCGTTCGCACCACGTGCGGCCCAGCCCGCGCCCGTTTGAGCACAACGACTGGTTTTTTGTGATTTATGGAGCCATCTCGGCCGTGTTGTTCAGTACCGGCAACGGCGGGCAGCGTTGGTGGTTTTGGGTAGGGGTAGGGATTGCAGCCTACGGCACGGTCTATTTTTTTGTGCACGATGGCCTCATTCACGGCCGCCTACCCTTCTGGAAAAAGACGGACAACGTGTATCTGCGCGCCCTCAACATGGCCCACAAGATGCACCATAAAACTCAGGGCCGCGACCATTCCGAAGAGTTTGGCTTGCTATGGGTGTCGCCCAAATACCTGCGCCTGGCCCGCCAGCAGGCCGCTAAAAAGGGCAATTTAACCTGAACCTTAAATTGCTGGCAAACTATTTGAAGGGTTTTGGAATTGATATAACCAGGAAACGCAACCATAAGCTGCCGCTAAGCTATCTGCTATCTAACTACACGTTTCCCGCCACTGGCTTCGGCCGGGGCGGGAATTTTATCTATATCTTCCAAAAAACAAACTTGTGGCCCAGTACTCTATCAGCGATTTGGAGCAGCTTTCGAGGGTGAAAGCGCATACCATTCGCATTTGGGAGCAGCGCTACAACCTGCTGAGCCCCAGCCGCACCGCTACCAACATCCGCACTTACGGCGAGGCTGACCTGCGCCGCCTGCTCAACGTGGCGACGCTCTGCGCGCGTGGCCAGCGCATCTCGCAGGTAGTACGCATGAGCGAGGACGAGCGCCAGACCGCCGCCCTGGCCCTTTGCCACGAGGTAGAGCCTGCCGATGGCCCGCGCCTCAACGCGTTGCTCACCGCCGCCCTCGACCTCGACGAGCCGGCTCTGCACCGGCACTTCGACGAGGCCATTGGTGAGCTGGGCACCGAAGATACCCTGCTACGCCTGGGCTACCCCCTGCTTCAACGCCTGGGCGTCGGCTGGAAGGCGGGCTCGCTGAGCGTGGCCCAGGAACGCCTCGTGACTCAGCTGCTACGCCAGGAGTTGCTGGCCTCGGCCGATGCCCTACCCCTTATTCCCCTCAGCCAGGCCAACGCGACGCGCTGGCTACTGTTTTTGCCCGAGGGTGAGTGGCACGAGCTGGCACTGCTCTTTATGAATTATGCCCTGCGCGCCCGTGGCCGGCAGGTGCTCTACCTGGGCCCCAACCTACCGCTGGCCGATGTGGTAGCCGCCGCCGCCGCTTTCCGGCCTACGGTGCTGGCCACGGTATTTACTACCGCACCGGCCCGCGGGCAGGTGCAGCACCTCGCCGCCGAGTTGCGCGCCCGGTGCCCCGAGGCTTCCGTTATCCTGTTTGGGCCGCTGGCCGTGCAGGCGGCTGGCCTGCCCGAGGGCTGCCAGCCGCTGGCCTGCCTGCACGAGTTCCGGGATTTAATTCCGTTTGTAAATCAGCGGGTTGAAGCTCACGTAACAGAAAAATAACGGGAGGTTTAGTCCGACCGTCCTGGCCCTGCGTACTCAATGCTGCCCTCACCGGCAAGCTACCAAAGCAAACTGCCCAACCAAGAAAAAACCACGTGCCAGTGAGCCGGTTTTCCAGCCTGGGAGTTACCTTTGTTTAAGATTCTGCTACGAACCCTTCTACAATATGACTTCTCTGGAATTCACCTCCCAAGTGCAGAAAATATCTTCCTCGCTCCGCCCGGTGGCCATGAACCTCACCCGCGATGCGGATGACGCGAAGGACCTGGTGCAGGAAACGCTGCTGAAGGCGCTGCTCAACAAGGACAAGTTTAAAGCGGGTACTAACTTGAAGGCATGGTTGTACACCATCATGCGCAACACCTTCATTAACAACTACAACAAGATTACCAAGCGTAGCTCTAATATCGATTCAACGGAGTATTTTCAGTACTTTAATACCGATGAGAACTACATTACGCACAACGGCGCTACTACCGATTTTGTAGTGCGCGACATCAACGAGGCCATTGCTAGCCTGGGCACCGACTACCGCACGCCCTTCATGATGTACTATATCGGCTATAAGTATCTGGAAATCGCCGAGAAACTGCAAATTCCGATTGGCACCGTAAAAAACCGCATTCACATTGCTCGTAAGGACCTCAAGGCGGCCCTGAAAGTTTACGCGCCCGCTGGGGCCGACCGCCCTGGTACCGAGATAGAAGTGCTTGAAGATTAGTGCGCTAGTCTGATTTTAAACGCCCGGCGTTCCCAGTTTTGGAAACGCCGGGCGTTCTTGTTTCATCCAAGATTTACGATTCTACAGTAACGGGCGTACTCGTTGTTTCACAGGTCAGAAAGGAGGGGTAGGGCGCGCCGCGTAGCATACCCAAGCCAAAGGTGCGGCCTTACCGCGTTCGTAGACAATTCTATTTGTAAGGGCGCGGGACTTTAGGATTGGGTAATTATCATAATCAAAGCTTTATTAATCAAGAGTTTGGACGCAAATAAAAGGATGTTGCAGCGCCGGCTTTGCCGGGTGGGTAACGGGTACTGAGTGTTCCGCTACGAGCGGCGGGCCGAAACAAAAACCGGCGTGGCCTTGTAGCTAGCGGCAACTTACCTTTCTTCCTTGGCTGCTTCCCACCCTACCCCCTCCGCCGTTGTAATTGGTGCCGGCTTCGCGGGCCTTTCGGCCGCTACTACGCTGGCCCAGGCTGGCTGGCACGTAACGCTGCTGGAAAAGAATAGCGGACCCGGCGGCCGGGCGCGGGTGTTTGAGGCTCAGGGTTTTACCTTCGACATGGGCCCGAGCTGGTACTGGATGCCGGGCGTGTTTGAGCAGTACTTCGGGAAGTTTGGGAAAAAGGTGGCCGACTACTACGAGTTGTTGCGCCTCGACCCTTCGTACCAGGTTATTTTTGAAGGCGACGACGCGGTAGATATCCCGGCCAGCATGGCCGAGTTGCGGCAACTGTTTGAGAGCTTGGAGCCCGGCAGCGCAGTTCGACTTGATGAATTTCTGGCCCAGGCCAAGTATAAGTACGAGGTCGGCATCAACAAATTTGTGCACCTGCCCAGCCGCTCGGTGCTGGAGTTCGTGGATTGGGAAATTATCAGCGGGGCCGTGCGCCTCGACCTGCTGCAAAGCATGGCCAAGCACGCCCGTAAATTTTTTAAAAATCCCAAGCTGCTGAAGCTCATCGAGTTTCCGGTGCTTTTTCTGGGGGCTACCCCCGAGAATACGCCCGCCCTCTACTCGCTCATGAATTACGCCGACCTGGTCCTCGGCACCTGGTACCCCAAGGGCGGCATGCACCAGATAGTGCGCGGCATGGTGGCGCTGGCCCAAGAGCAGGGGGTAGGGCTGCACTACGACCAGGAAGTGCGCGAAATTGTGGTCGAGAACGGCCGTGCCACCGGCGTGCGCACCGCTACCGGCTTCTGGCCCGCCGATGCCGTGGTGGCCGGGGCCGACTACCACCACATGGAGCAGCAAGTGCTGGCGCCCGAGTACCGGCACTACTCGCCCGCTTACTGGGACTCGCGTACGATGGCCCCGTCGTCGCTGCTCTTCTACCTAGGCGTAGACCGCAAGCTGGACCGGCTGCGGCACCACAACCTGTTTTTTGACGAGGATTTCAGCCAGCACGCCCACGAGATTTACGAAGCGCCGCAGTGGCCCAGCCGGCCGCTGTTCTACGCCTCGGTGCCCAGCAAAACTGACCCCACGGTAGCTCCCGAAGGCCAGGAAAACTTGTTTCTGCTCGTGCCTGTGGCCCCCGACCTCGATGACCCCGAGGCTACCCGCGAAAAGTATTACAACCTGCTGATGGACCGGCTCGAAAAGCACTGCGGCCACGCTATTCGTGAGCACGTTATTTATAAACGTAGCTACGCTCACCGCGATTTTATAGCCGACTACCATTCCTTCAAAGGCAACGCCTATGGGCTGGCTAATACGCTGAAGCAAACGGCCATTCTTAAGCCCACGCTGAAAAGCAAAAAGGTTGGTAACTTGTATTTTACGGGCCAGCTTACCGTGCCGGGGCCGGGCGTGCCGCCCTCGCTCATCTCGGGTCAGGTGGTGGCCGGGGAAGTGCTCAAGGAAGTTAAAAAGTAAGTGCCAGTTGTCATTGCCGCGCTCCGCGTTGCTTTGCTCGTAATGACAGACGATTTTCGCCAAACAATGGACCACGAACAGCTTTTTACTGATACCAGCCTGGCGTGCGCGCAGCTCATCACGCGGCGCTATAGCACGTCGTTTTCGCTGGGCATTCGCACCCTGGATAAGGCGTTGCACCGGGCTATTTATGCCGTGTATGGCTTCGTGCGCTGGGCTGATGAAATAGTGGACACCTTTCATACGCAGGACAAGGCGGCGCTGCTGGCCGAGTTTGAGCGCGATACCTACGCCGCCATTGCGGCGGGCTTCAGCCTGAATCCGGTGTTGCACGCCTTTCAGTGGGCGGTGAATACGTATCAAATTGACCACGAATTCATTGATGCATTTTTGCGGAGCATGGAAATGGATTTAGAAGACCGCAACTACCGCCAGGAATTGTATGAGCAGTATATCTACGGCTCGGCCGAAGTAGTGGGGCTGATGTGCCTGCGCGTGTTTTGCCAGGGCCAGCCAGCCGAGTTTGAGCGCCTGAAAGCGCCAGCCCGGCGACTGGGCGCGGCCTTCCAGAAGGTGAATTTTCTGCGTGATATTCGCTCTGACTATGAGGAGCGGGGTAGGGTGTACTTTCCCGGCCTGCGCTACGAGCAGTTTGACGATGCGGCCAAGCAAGCGGTGGAGGCCGACATCCGGGCCGATTTTGAGGCTGCTTACGAGGGCATCCGGCAGCTGCCGCGGGCAGCGCGGCTGGGCGTGTACCTGGCGTATATCTACTACCTCAAGCTGTTTCACAAGCTGCGGCAAGCGCCGGCCCGGCAGGTGCTGGCCGAGCGTGTGCGCCTACCCGACAATACCAAGCTGCTGCTGCTGGCCGGCTCGTGGCTGCGCTACCGGCTGCGGGCGGTGTAGGGGGGTAGGGTGCTTCACCACAACATAGGCAGTCGTGCGGAAGTAATTGTCATGCAGACCGCAGGGAAGCACCTCGCCGCTTCATTGCACGATGGAGTTACTGCCCCAAGCGTCATGCTTCCCTTCGTTCGGCATTACGTTCTATTTATTCCTCGTTTATTGCTGCGCAACTACTTACCAGGTATCTTTACCGCTATGCGAAACGTGCTGTTTGCCTGGCTGTTACTACCGGGGCTGCTGGGCCGGCCGGCGGCATCCGCGCCATTGGCTAGCTCTATCCTTTCCTTTGCTTCTCATCCTATGCCCGATTTTTCGCCTGCTACCCTTCGCCGCCACTACGAGCACGCTGCCACCGGCAAGCCGGCCGGCGAGGAATTTTACAACCTGCTGCGCGACTATGCCGGGCAGGATGCGCTGGTGCTGGGTTACAAAGCTGCTTCTGAGGCCATTAAGGCCCGCGACGTATCTATGCTGAGTAAACTCACCTACGTGCAGCAGGCGGCCCACACCTTCGACCAGGCCGTGGGGCTCGACCCGCGCAATGCCGAAATCCGTTTTCTGCGCTTTTCTATCGAAAGTAACTTACCGGCCTTTCTGGGCCTGAGTCAGCACGTGGGCGAGGACAAAGCTTTTCTGCTGAATGCGGCGCTGCAACACCCCGGCTCAGGCCTGGATACCGAGGCATTTGAGACGGTGCGGGGCTTTCTGGTAGACCGCGGACACGTGAGCGCCGACGAGGCTCAGCGCTTGGCGCAGGTGAAAGAGTAGGCGCGGGCCGCCGGGCGTTCAAAATCTGGATTTTTACTACAACCTTGCGTCCCTATTTTCGGTTAGCTTCACGCTATGCAGTCTGGTTTGCACCTCAGCGTTCGTATTGACCCTAACTCGGGCTTCTGCTTCGGCGTTATCTACGCCATTCAGATGGCCGAAGACCTACTCGAAGAGCAGGGCTATCTATACTGCCTGGGCGATATCGTGCACAACGACGAAGAAGTGCAGCGCTTGGAGAAGAAAGGCTTACGCATCATCGACCACGAGCAATTTCAGCAGCTGCGCGACGAAGCGGTACTGATTCGGGCGCATGGCGAGCCGCCCAGTACCTACCAGCGGGCGATGGAAAATAACCTGACCCTGATTGATGCCAGCTGCCCGGTAGTGCTCAAGCTCCAGAACCGCATCAAGAGCAGCTTCGACCGGCGCGAAAAAATCTACATCTACGGTAAGCACGGCCATGCCGAGGTGCTAGGTTTGCTAGGCCAGACCAGCGGCGAGGCCGTGGTGTTTGAGAGCCTGGAAGAACTGCTGCACCACGAGCTGCCAACCAACATCACGCTGTATAGCCAGACGACCAAGAGTACCGATTCTTTCTACCGCATCAAGAATGAGCTGCTTGAGCGGGGCTACGCGGTGAATGCCAACGATACTATCTGCCGGCAGGTGAGTAACCGCGACGAGGCCCTGCGGCGCTTCGCGGCGCAGTTCGACCAGGTAGTATTCGTGTCAGGTACCAAAAGCTCCAATGGCAAAGTGCTCTACCAAGTATGTAAAGATACTAATGAGCATACGCATTTTGTGTCCAATACGGAGCAAATGTGCCCCAGCTGGTTCGCGCCCGGCCAGTCGGTAGGCATTTGTGGGGCCACCAGCACGCCCATGTGGCTGATGGAGCAAGTGCGCGACGCGCTGGAGCGTTTCTGATTATCGGCTGGCTACTTACTTTTCTCCGTACTTGGCGGCTTGCTGGCGGTAGTATTCCTGCAAGACGAAAAACGCCTTTTTCTTCTGACCAGTGTTGGAAATCAAGCCTTTGCGGTTGAAACCGTTCTGGTACACCGGGTGCTGGCGGCGGGCCGAGCGGAAGTCGGTGAGTATCCAGGGCGTGAGGCCGCGCAGACCCTTAATGTTGCCCAGCATCTTGAACTGGTTCACGTAGAGGGCAGCCTGATACTCCTCAGTCCAGCGGGTGTGCACATCGCCGTGGTAGCCGCCCAGCGCACTACCCCCCATCTCGCTGATAACGACTGGTTTGTTGTACTTAATATCGAAGCTGTACTTCGGGATGTCATCGAGCGAACCCATGTACCAGCCCGCGTATTCGTTGAAGCTGGTCAGGTCGAGGTACTCGCCCAGGGGGTCGTCTACGTGCAGCACGTTGCCCTCGGGGTGCAGCTCCAGGGCGGCGGCGAGGAGCCGGGTATCATCCAGCGAACGAGCTTTTTTCACCAGGTTGGTCATGAATTTTAGGCGCGGCTCGCTTAGTGGCGTCTCGTTGCCCACCGACCACACGATGATGCTGGCCCGGTTTTTCCCCATCGAAATGAGGTCCGTGAGTTGAGCTTCGGCGTTTTGGTAGGTGGCGGGGTTTTCCCAGGCAATGGTCCAGTACACCGGCACTTCGGCCCACACGAGCAAGCCCAGCTCGTCGGCCAGGCGCAGCATCAGCTCGTTGTGGGGGTAGTGGGCCAGGCGCACGTAGTTGCAGCCCAGCTCTTTAGCCCAGGTGAGCAACATGCGCAGGTCGCCCTCGCCGCGCGCCCGGCCGGGTATTAGCGGGTTTTCATCATGAATGCAAATGCCGCGCAAAAACGTGGATTTGCCGTTCAGCAAAATATCCTGGCCCCGCGTCTGGATAGTGCGAAAGCCGATTTTATCGTCTATTACATCGCCGCCGCTACTTAGGCTCACGGCGTAGCGCTTCGGGCTTTGCGGCGACCATAGCTGGAGCTTCTTGGCTGAAAAGCGGAAAGTAGCGCGCCCGGCGGTGTCAGTTTTCAGGGTTTGCCGGATGCCGGCTTCGGCAATGCTCAGCGTTATGGTTTGGCCGGCCCTACCCCCGCCGCTTAGCTGCACGTAGCCGGCCAGCGTAGTCGGCGAGTCTTTGGCCAGCTGCACTTCGTAGTCTTTGATGAACGTGCCGGGCGTTTCGGCCACGTACACGTCGCGGGTGAGGCCGCCGTAGTTCCACCAGTCGGTGTTAATGGTGGGCACGGCGTCGGCGTGGCGGGTATTATCGGCCTTTACCACCACAAAATTGTCGCCGCCGGGGCTTAGCTGGTCGGTTATCTCATACTGAAGGGGCGTGAAGCCGCCGCGGTGCATCCCCAGCTTTTTGCCGTTGAGGTACACGTGCGCCTCGTAGTTTACGGCCCCGAAATACAGAAAATACCGCTTGCCCGGCTGGGGCTTCAGCGTAAAATTCTTCTGGTACCAGATGGTGCCTTCATAATACAAGAGCTTAGCATCCTGCGAGTTCCAGTCGGCCGGCACCTGCAAGGTGGACGACTTCTCGAAGCTGTACTCCAGTAGTTTCGTTTCCTGAGGCGCGTCGGGCTGCCGGTTGTCGTAGTAGCCGCCCTGGCCCGAGGGCGACTGGTCGAACGCCTGCCGCCGGTAGTCGTAAAAGCCGTTTTCGTAGGGGTCGATGATATAGTGCCAATCACCGTTGAGGCTGAGCACGCGGCGAGCGGCGGCGTGCTGCATCAGGCCCGACTGGGCGTGCAAAGCGGTGCCACTCAGCCACAAACAAACGAAAAACAGTACGGACCACGGGCGGGCCGGGCCGGCCGGGAGGGGTAGGGGCATGAGCGGGTGGAAAAGGGTGCGCGGGGCAAACGTAGCCACTGGCCGCCGCGCCGCAAAATTTCAACTAAACTGAATCTTTCAATCGACAAATCAGCTTGTGGAGTGTTGTTTGCCCAGCTACCCAACAAGCGCTCCTCGTTCGTTATGCCCAACCAGTCCGCTCCGGTTCTCATCGCTCCTGCTGCCCGCGTGGCTCCCGCGCCGCTGGCCGGCCGGGGGGTAGCGGCGGCGGTGCTTATCCTGGCGAGCTGGGGCGGGCTGCTGGCTTTCCTGCTGGCCGGCTACCGGCCCGACTGGCACTCGCCCGCGCCCTACCTGCTGGTGCTGCTTCAAACGCACTTATACACGGGCCTGTTCATCACGGCGCACGATGCCATGCACGGCGTGGTGAGTCCCCATAAGCGCCTGAATAACGCCCTTGGCACCATCTGCGCGCTGCTGTTTGCCTACAACTGGTTTCCGAACCAAATAGCCAAGCACCACGCCCACCACCGCTACGTGGGCACCCAGGACGACCCCGATTTTCACCCCACCGACCACCCCGGCTTCCTGCCCTGGCTGCTGCGCTTCGCCTGGAACTACGTAACCTGGTGGCAGGTGCTGGCGATGGCCGCCACGTATAACGTGCTCAAAATCTGGTTTCCGCAGACCAATGTTATCGCTTTCTGGATGGTGCCGGCCATTTTGGCGACGCTGCAATTATTCTTCTTCGGCACCTACCTGCCCCACCGCGGCGAGCACGAAGAAGACAACCAGCATAAGTCGCGCAGCCAGCTGCGGCACCACGTCTGGGCCTTCGTGAGCTGCTATTTTTTTGGCTATCACTACGAGCACCACGACCAGCCCTACCTGCCCTGGTGGCGCTTGTGGCGGGCTAAGTAATCAGTTAAGAGTTAAGAGTTAAAATCGGTTGTCCTTGCTTGATGCGCAACATGCTCGCAAGGACAACCGATTTTAACTCTTAACTCTTAACTCAACAAGTCCCTCCCAGCGCGTGGCGCGCCAGGTTTCCTGCTCCTCTTCGCTGAGGAAAGTCCAGGCTACGAAGCGGCTTTTCTTCTGGCCCTGCGCCATTTCAATGGTGCGGACCTGCACCGCCTCGGCTTGTTGCAGGAAGTAGTAGATGCTGGGCAGCGTCGTTTTTTTGGAAATGAGCGTGGTAAACCAGTAGCAACTACGGGCGAATTGCCGGCTCTCGGCCACGAGTTGGCGCACGAAGCCTTCTTCGCCGCCGGGGTACCATAGCTCGTTGTTTTGGCCGCCGAAGTTGCGCAGGGGGGTAGGGCGGCGGGCGTGGCCCAGGTTGGCCACTTTGCGCTGGGTGCTGGCCGCCGCCTCGGCCGCCGAGGCGTGAAAGGGCGGGTTGCAGATAGTGGCGTCGAATACCTCGCCGGGATTAATGATGTTCGTGAGCACGTGCGCCGGGTCGGGTTGCAGGCGGCAGTCGATGGTGCCGGCCAGGCCGGGGTTGGTGGCCACAATATTCTTGGCGGCGCGCAGGGCCACGGCATCGGTATCGGCCCCCACGAAGCGCCAGCCGTACTCGCGATGCCCGATGATGGGATAGATGCAGTTGGCCCCCACGCCGATATCGAGCACCCGCACGGCCCTACCCCCCGGAATAATTCCAAGGTTACTATCGGCCAGTAAATCAGCCAGGTAATGCACGTAGTCGGCCCGGCCCGGAATGGGCGGGCACAGGTAGCCGGCCGGGATATCCCAGTGCGCCACGCCGTAGAAGTGCCGCAGCAGCGCCTGGTTCAGCGCCTTCACGGCGGCCGGGTCGGCAAAATCGAGGGTCGCCTCCGCCTGGTTGCCTGGCACGAATGCGGCCAGCGCGGGGCTGCTGCGCACGAGCTGGGCAAAATCGTAGCGGTCGCGGTGGCGGCTACGCGGGTGCAGCTGGTCTTTGCCGGCCGGCGGGGGGGTAGGGGGGCGCTTCATCATTCAAAATAACAAGAAAGCAGGCCACCCAACCGGGTAGCCTGCTTCAAGAGGCCATAAAGCCGGAAATAGCTAGCCGCGAAATCGACGGCGTTAAGTTAGTCTTGGTGCGTGCTGGCCGTTTTCTTGCAGCACTCGGGCAGGCGGTCGTAGGCGCGGGCATCGGCGGTAGTTTGGTCGGCATCGTAGCCGGTTTTTTGCACGGCGGCGCGCAGGGCCTCGGGCGTAGTTTTAGCGGGGTTGTAGGTGACGGTCAGCACCTTGCTGGGTACGTCGAGGGTAGCAGCCTGCACGCCTTTTTCGTAGGCCATACTTTTTTCAAGGCGGTTTTTGCACATGTCGCACACGGCCGAGGTCTTGAACTGCACCGTCTTGGTGCCTTTCTGAGCGGTGGCAGTGGCAGTAGTGGCAGCCACGGGGGCAGTTTGGGCCAGGGCGGCAGCACTGGTGCCCAGCAGCGTGAGCAAAGAAAATGCGAGAGCTTTCATGAGATTAAAAAGAAATTGGGTGAAAAATAAGTGCCGGTTCTAAGAAAGAACCTGTAGAGGCGCGACCCTTCGCGTCTCTCGGCGTTGAATAATTGTTCGGGTGGGGAGAAACGCGAAGGGTCGCGTCTCTACAAATAAGCTACTATCAATCAATATGGTAGCGCACGCCCACGTAGGTGAGGCGGCCATACACCGGCCCCCACACCATGGCCGCGTCGAAGCCCGGCGAGAAGGGGGTAGCGGCATCCTGAATAGGATTGGGCTGGCGAAAGTTGGTCAGGTTCTCAACGCCCGCGTAGATTTCCGTGCGCTTGAAGGCGCGGGTCAGCTGGGCGGTGAGGGTGGCGAAGCGGGGCGCGTAGGCGAGGCCGGCCGTGCCGGTACCGTGCACGTGGCCGCCGCCTACCCCATCTTCGGGCAGGTGGGCCAGCGGGCGGCTGCCATACCACTGCCCCGTGAGGTCGGCGCGCCACTTATCGAAGGGCGTGGCGTAGCCCAGGTTCACGAACGCGCGGTTTTGGGGCACCAGGGGCTTGGGCAGCAGCTGGCCGTCGTAGGTGCTGCGCACGTCGAGGTACTTATAGGCCACCTTCACTTGCAGGCCCTTAGCGGGCTCGGCTTGTACCTCCAACTGGGCGCTGTGGGCGAAGGAGCGCGCGCCCGGCTGGAGGTTATCGAGAATAATATATTCGGGAGCCGTATACATGTCGGCCACTAGCTGGTTTTTGAAAATGGTGCTGTAATAATCTGCCACCAGCGTAGCCGGCCGGCCCAGCAGCTGGAAGTACTGCGTGAGCGAGCCGCCCAGGTTCCAGGCCACCTCGGGCCGGATATTCGGGCCGATGTAGTACTGCCGGGCGCTGGCCAGCATGGCCGCGTTGTCGGCAATGGGGTTGGGCACCCGGAAGCCCCGGCCGGCCGACAGGCGCAACGAAGTAGCCGGCCGCAGGTCGTACTTGAGGTTGAAGCGCGGGGTCACCTGCCAGCCGTAGAGGTTGTGGTAGTCGGTGCGCAGGCCCAGCACGGCCGTTAGGTTGCGGGTATTGTTGTAGGTGTATTCGGCAAAAGCGCCCGGCACGCGCTCGGTGCGCAGGCGCAGCTCGCGGGCATCAATAGTCGCCTGGGTATCCGTGGTATACACGCGGTGGTCGCTGAGGCGCTCGCGGTAGTCATCGTATAAAAAGCTCAGGCCGGCGCGGTACCCGTGCCGGGTATCGCCAATGATGCTCTGGAACAACAGCGTCGCCTGGCCGGTATTCTGGTGGCCGTCGTAGGTGCGCGGGCCGCTGTCCTGGCGGTACGAGTAGGCCGACGTAAAGTCGTGGCTGGTCGCATTCGCCAGCAAACCCAGGCTCTGGAAAGGCCGGCCCGGCCAGGTGTAGGAGGTGCGCGCCTGCGCCGAGTAGCGGTGAGTGGTTTGCGTGGTGCCGTAGGCCGCCACGTAGGCGTTGGGCGCGTCTTTATCGAAGCCCAGCTGCCCGCCCTGGCGGTTTTCCACGATGGCCCCCACCCCCAGCTCGGCCACCAGGCCGTGGCCGCTGAGGTATTTTACCTTGTCGTAAATATTAACCTGGGTGGCCAGCGGCAGGTCCAGGAAGCCGTCGTGGTTACGGTCGGCGCGGTGGCCCAGGTGGTCATAGTGCAGCAGCAGCTCATTGCTCCACTGCTTGGTGAAGCGTTGCGAGGCCACGGCGTTGAGGTCAAATTTGCCCAGGTCGTTCACGTAGGCGTTCAGCAGCAGCGCGTCGGTTTTGTCGGGCTCCTTCAGCTGCACGTTCACCTGGCCCGAAATACCCTCGTAGCCATTCACCACCGAGCCGGTACCCTTGATAATATCAATGCTGCCAATCCAGGGGCCAGCCAGGTAGCCCAGGCGGTAGGGGGCGGCCAGCCCGCGCAGGGCCGGCTGGTTGTCCACAGTCAGCAGCGAATACGCCCCGTCCAGACCCAGCAACTGAATCTGCTTGGCCCCACTCACGGCGTCCGAAGTGCTGACTTCCACGGCGGCGTTGGTTTCGAAGCTCTCGGCCAGGTTGCAGCAGGCCGATTTGGTGAGGTCGCGGGCGCTGATGGTCTGCATACTGCCCACCGATTTGGCCGAGTACGCCTGGCGGTGGGCCGTCACGGTCACTTCGCCCAGCGTGGTGCCGTCGCCGCGCAACGTCACGCGCAGGTAGGGGGCAGTGGTAGTAGTAGGCACGGCCACGGTATCGGCCCGGTAGCCCAGACCGCTCACGATGACGCGGTGGCTGACCTGCGCCGGAAACGGCAGCACGAAGCTGCCCGCCCCGTCGGTGGCCGTGGTGGGCCCCGCGCCGGCTGGCAGCAGCCAGCGCACCACCGCGCCCGGCAGCGGCCCGTGGGCATCGCGCACCTCGCCGCGCACGGCCGCTCCGCTCTGGGCCCGGCCCGGCAGCGGCAGCCCGCCGAGGGTCAATAACAAGAAAAGAAAGCGCGGATTTGGTCCGCTCACACGGTTCATATCGTCAGGTAGTTAGCTTTTTCTGAAATACAAAAACCCGGCCCGGCCCTTTAGCCAAGTCGGTATTCAGAAAAAACTAGACGACGAGCGTGCAGTACCGCGCCAGCAGCACGCGGCCCGCCCGCGGCGCGCCGGGCGGCGACGAATTAGCCGCCGTGCCCACGGCCACGCTGGCCGCTAGCGGCGCAGCCGAAGCCAACCCAACCCAAACGGGCGCGGGCACCAAAGCCGGGGGTAGGGCCGCCGGGGGCGTGGGCAGCCAGTGCGCCGCGCTGCCGGCGTTGGCCTGGGCATCGAGCTTGTGCAGCACGTGGCTGATGTCACAGCAGCCGCTGGGCCGGTGCTTGGCCCGCGCCGATTGCTGGCGGCCGCAGCCATCCGCCTCGGGTAGCGCCCGGCCCGGCAGGCTCAGCGCCACCGTGCTGCGCCCACTGATGCGGCAGCGGTGCCGCTCGGCCGTGAGGCCCACCGACGTAGCCAGCACCAACAGCGCCAATAAGACGCTGAGCAAGCGGTGGCTAACGGGATGAGGGCGGTGTAGCATGGCCGGGTAAAGGTACGCCCGGCCGGGTAGGGTAAGGGTGTAAGCTGCCGGCTTTAGAGGTATAGAATTCGGGCTGGCTGATATAGAGACGCGACCCTTCGCGTCTCTACATCGTCAGCCGCACGCTGAAGGCTGTGCGGCCATTTGCCCCCATTTCGAGCCGGAAGGCGAAGCCGTGCGCCCTTAAAATATCGCGCACCAGCAGCAGACCAATGCCTTGCCCGTCGCGCTTGGTGCTGAAAAAGGGCGTGAACAGCCGCTGGCTGACGGCCGGTGTGAGCGGCGTGCCATTGTTCTCCAGCGTGAGGGTAGGGGGCGCGGCGGTGGTGCGTACCCACACGTTGCCGCCGCCCGGCCCAATGGCTTCGAGCGCGTTCTTGGTCACGTTGAGCAGCGCCTGGGTTAGCTGCTGCGAATCGGCCACGATGGGCAGCGGGCCCTCGCTGGCCAGCTCCCAGTGCCAGGCCACGCCCTGGGTCGCACTCTGGGCGGCCAGCAGGTGGCCGAGGTCGCGCAGCAGCTGGTGCAGGTCGAGGGGGTGCGGGGCGGGGGGCGGCAGGCGCACCAGCCGGGCGTAGCCGGCCACGAAATCGGCCAGCTGCGTGTTGCGCGCCATGCTCACCTCCAGGGCCTGGGTAAAGTCGGGCTGGTCGGTGGCCGCCAGCTGCGGCGCGTAGTGCCGGAAGCTGCCCAGCAGTGAATTCACCGCCCCGATGGAGTTGTTGACCTCGTGCGCCATCAGCCGGATGAGCTGCTCGTAGGCCTGCTTTTCCTGAGCTAAAATCTCCTGCGTTAGCTCTTCCAGCACCACGAAGCGCCGCTGAAAGCCCCGGTCGAGGAAGTGCGCCGCCGCCGCCCGGTAGGTGTGGCCGGTGGGCAGGCGCAGCGTGGCGGGCTCGCCGGCCGCCAGCGTGGCCAGCGTTGGGCCCCAGGGAGGGGGTAGGGCCGCCACCGGCTGCCCGCGCAACGCGGCGGCCGGCTGGCCAAATGCGCGCGCCGCGGCCGCATTGGCACTGGTAATATTCCCGTCAAAATCGAGCAGCAGAATGCCCGCCGGCGACGCCCCAATGAGGCGTTCCAGCAGCACACTCTGCTCGTGCTGCCCAATGCGCTCCTGCCGCAGCGCGTCGAGCATCTGATTATATACCCCAATGAGCCGGTCCAGCTCGGGCTGGCCCACCGGTACGAATTTCAAATTAAAATCCTGGGCCGCCAGCGCCGCCGTACCCGCCTCAATGAGCCGCACCGGCTGCACCAACCCCCGGTAGAACCGCCACGTGAGCACGGCGCTGGCCAAAATAGTCGCTTCGCAGGCCACGAATAAGGCCGGATTGCTCAGGCGCACCTGCGCCGCCAGCGCCACCAGCACGGTGTAGAGGGGTAGGAGGAAGAGCAGGAGCCGAAGGCGCATGAATAGTAGCGCGGACTTTGTAGTCCGCGCCTGAACGATGGACGAACGATGCGGCAGCGGACTACAAAGTCCGCGCTACAACTCACTATACGGAATCCCAAACTTATCCAACCGCCGATACAACGCTCCCCGACTCAGCCCCAATGCCCGCGCCACGCGGCTCAAATTGCCCTGGTAGTGGGCCACGCTCTGGCGTATCATCTGCTCTTCCAGCGCCTCCAGGGTCATGGTGCCGGGGGCGGGCAGCTCGGCCGGCGCGAGGGGGGTAGGGCGGGCAGTGGGCACCTGAAAGTCGCTGGGCGTCAGCTCGTCGTGGGGGGCGGTGAGGGCGGCGCGCTCCACCAGGTTTTTCAGCTCGCGGATGTTGCCGGGCAGCGGCTGCTCTCGCAGCCAGTGGGCGGCGGCCGGGCTCAGGCGCAGGCCGGGGCGCTGGTAGGTAGCCTGCAACTTGGCCACGAAGTGCCGGGCTAGCGGCCCAATATCCGAGGCCCGCTCGCGCAGGGGGGGTAGGCGCAGGGTGATGAGGTTGAGGCGGTAAAACAGGTCTTCGCGGAAGCGGCCCTGGGCCACTAGCTCGGCCAGGTTCTTATTAGTAGCGGCCACCACGCGCAGGTCGAGGCGACGGGGGCGCGAGTCGCCGAGCACCTCGTAGGTGCGGTCTTGCAGCACGCGCAGTAGCTTCACCTGGCTGGCTAGCTCCAATTCGCCGATTTCATCCAGAAAAATGGTGCCGCCGTTGGCCAGCTCGAAGCGGCCCACCCGGTCGGCGCGGGCATCGGTGAAGGCCCCGCGCCGGTGCCCGAACAGCTCACTTTCAAACAACGAAGAAGAAATGCCGCCCAGGTTCACCTTCACGAAGGGGCCGCCGCGCCGGCGGCTGTTCTGGTGCAGCGCCTCGGCAATAAGCTCCTTGCCGGTGCCGCTCTCGCCCTCAATCAGCACCGAGGCGTCGGTGGCGGCCACCTGGCCCACCTGCCGCAGCACGGCCAGCAGCTGCGGGTCATCGCCAATAATATGCTGAAAATCAAACTGCTTATCGAGCGCTTGGCGGTCCGCCGGGGGGGTAGGGCCGGCCGGCGCAGCCAGCTGCAACGTAGTGGCGATGGTCTGGAGCAGCGCCTCGTTCTGCCAGGGCTTGGTCACGAATTCGGCAGCGCCAGCCTTCATGCCCGCCACCGCCAGCGCAATGCTACCCCAGCCCGTGAGCAGCACCACGGGCACCAGCGGTGCTAATGCCTTCAGTTCGGCCAGCAGTGCCAGGCCATCGGCCCCGCTGGTAGCGGCCGAAAAATTCATGTCGAGCAGCACCAAATCGGGTGCCGCCGCACGCACGGCGGCCACTGCCTCGGCGGGGTCGGCTACGGCCGTGGTGGCGTAGCTGGCCTGCTTAAGCAGCAGCCGCAAGGAAGTGCGAATGGCGAGGTCGTCGTCAATTATTAAAATCATAGGCAGTTATCGCCGTGAAAAGACAATGAGCCGTTTGTCATTGCCTCCCTACCCCTATCTCTACTGGCCGCTCACGCCGCCGCCGCTGCTGGTGTGTTTAGTAAGCTGGGGGTTGCCGCGGTAGCTGATGCTGCCGCCGCTACTGGCCTGGGCCACGAGGTCGTCCTTCACGGCCACCGTAATGGAGCTGCCGCTGCTGGCTTCGGCGCGGCAATGTTCGGTTTGCAGGTCTTTGGCATCGAACGAAGCGCCGCTGCTGCTCTGGATATCGAGGCTGGTGGCGTGGCCGCGTACGTCGGCGGTGCTGCCGCTGCTCTGGCGCACGGTGAGCGTAGTGGTGGCCAGGTCGGTTTTCACAGTGGCTCCCGACGAGATATCGAGCTTGAACTCGGCCGCGTCGAAATCGCCCGTCGTGCGCACCTCCGAGCCGCTGTGGGCCGAGAGGGCGGTGAGCTCGTCGGCTGTCACGGCCACGCGCAGGTGCTTGTTGGTGCGGTCGCGGTTGAAGCGGTCGTCGGGGTTTTTATAGCGCAGCGTGAGCACGCCGTCGTTTACCACGGTTTCAATGCGGTCGCGGTACTCGGTAGTGGCGGCACTCACCTCCACGCGCTGGCTGCGGCCGGCCGTGAGGTCCAGCTCGATGCCGGTGCCCACGTTAATGGCGTGGAAAGTGGGCACCGCGCGCGTTTGGGCGCTTTGGGCAAAAGCGGGCGCCAGGGCGGCCAGCGACAGCAGGGTAGGAAGCAGCAGGTTTTTCATCAGAAATAGCTCAGAAAGAGGGTGAAAAAAAGATGTAGTTAAATAAGCAAGGGCAGTTAGCAGAAGACGTCTGTCATTGCCGCGCTGCGCTCGCAATGACAGACGTCTTCTGCTAACTGCCCTTGATGGTGCTGCCACCATTGGCTTGCTTCGTCACCTGCGGCGAGCCGTGATACTTGATGCTGGACCCGCCGTCGGCGGTGGCCGTGAGGCTGTCTTTCGTGTTGAGCCGCACGATGCTACCGCCGTTGGCCTGCGCCTGGCAGGTGGTAGTTGCCAGGTCGTTGCCGCTAAAGACGGAGCCGCCGTTTACGTCCAGCAGCAGCTTGGCCACCTGGCCGTTGAGGGTCACCACGCTGCCGCCGTGCTGGCGCACCGTTAGGTCGCTGATGGCCAGGTCGGCGCGCACGGCGGCCCCCGACGAGGCGTCGAGCACGAACGTGGACGCGGCGAATGCGCCGCGGGCTGTCACGGCTGCGCCGCTGCTTGCAGTGAGGGCCGTAAGCTGGTCGGCCGTGACGGCCACGCGCAAGTGCTGGCTCCGCACGTTGCCATTGGGGTGCTCGAAGCGCAGCACCAGCGTGCCGTCCTCCACAGTAGTGGTCAGGTACTGGGCTAGCTCGGCCGGCTCGGTGCTCACCTCCACCCGCTGGGCAGCGCCCGCCGTGAGGGTCAGCTCGATGCCGCCGCTCACCTTAATGGTGTGAAACGCCGGCACGGTCCGCGTTTGGGCTAGCGCCGACCCCAGGGCCAGCAGCGAAAGAAGGGCGGAAAGCAGCAGGTTTTTCATGAGATTAGTAAGGTGATGAGTTAGAAAATTAGTGAATTAGCGAGCGTTTGGGGTGGATACCGGGGCGGGTGGGCGTTCGTTACGAGGGTAGGGAAAAATAAAACCGAGTCGGTAAGGGGCTGACTGGTTGGCGGGTGAGATGCGGCAAAGGTGCCGCCCGTTGCCCGGCCGGTGCAAGAAGATTATCCCAACCCGCCCAAACCTTACCCCAACGCTCGCCCTACCCCCTCACTCCTCGCGCAAGGCCACGGCCGGCTGAATGCCTGCCGCCAGCCGGCTGGGGTAGAGCGCGCAGGCCGCCGCCAGCAGGTAGAGGCCGCCCGCCGCCAGCGCCATCGCGGTGCCATACACGCCGGCCTGCACATTAAACACGCCCAGCAGCGGAAACTGCACCGCCACCAGCAGCCCTAGCGCCAGCCCAAAGGTGGTGAGCACCAGAATCTCACCCACAATCTGCCGGCTGATGGCCGCGCCCGAGGCGCCCATTGCGCGGCGCACGCCCAGCTCGCCGCGCCGCTGGTTGATGTTGAGCCACAGCACGCCAAACAGGCCCAGGGCCACATTCACAATAAGGAAAATGCACACTACGCCCAGAATGGCTGGCGGCGTTAATTTTATTTTTAACTTCGCTATTCGCATTTCGGTTAGGTAATCAATACTGCTATGCCAAAGCGGATTGATGGCACGGATATCGTCGCCGATTTTCTTCTCCAGTAATGCGCCGGACCCTGGTTGGACCCGCATCACCAACTTAAACCAAGCCCGTGTAGTATCCTGCGGGCCTACATAACGGAACAGGCCCGCTTTAGGCTCGTCTAGCTCGCCGTCGGCCCGGTAGGGGCCGCTTACGCCCACGATGCGCCAGCGCTCGTCGCCGCTGCGCACTACCTGCCCTAGGGCCGCCTGACCTGGCTCAAAAAGCTGCTCGCGCAATTGCTCGTTGATGACGATGGGAACAGGATTGGCTACTTCATCGCGGCGGTCAAACCAGCGGCCTTCGCGCAGCTGCACATCCATTATAGCACGTAGCTCGGGGCCAGCACTGTAAATATTTGCGTCACCTGCCGACCGCTTGGCGGGGCCTTCACCGTATTCCAGTCCAGTAGTGTTATTGCTGAAGGCGAACGGCACGTTGTCGTTGCTGCGCGATACGCCCACTACGCCCGGTGTGCTGCGCAGTTGCGCCAGCACTTGCTGCAAGGTGCCAAATTGTTCGGCGCGGGGCTGAGTGCCGGGACTAAGGTCAATTTGCCACACGTTTTTATAGGTGAAGCCCATCGGTGACCGGTAATTATTCCAATAGTACACGCCCACGCTGCCTACTGCAAAGAGCACTATGAAAGCCAGAAAAATTTCCAGGGTCAGCAAGGCATTAGCCCGCTTGCGGTTCCATATTAGGGTAAACAGGTGGCGTATCATGCGGCAAGGTCTCCTTTTAAAGCCTTTACGGCGTGCAACTTCGACATTTTATAAGCCGGGTAAGCGCCCGACAGGATTCCGAAAAACAGGGCTACGCCCAGCGCCGCCCCAAACACTCGTCCATTTAATCCAAATGAGGCGTAGGGCACCAGGTGGCTGCTATTGAGCAGCGCCAATACCCCGGCCGCCAGCCCCAAACCCAGTCCCGCCCCCAGCAGCGTCAGGGAGATGTTTTCGACCAGAAACTGCCCCACCAGTTGCCTACCCGTGGCTCCGAAGGCCTTGCGCACGCCAATCTCGGAGGAGCGCTCCAGCGTGCGGCTCACGTTGATGTTAATCAGGTTGAGGGCCGGCAACAGCAAAAACAGCAGTCCTAGTCCCACCACTACCCGCAGAAACGGCCCGGCCGCGCCCTCCACTTCGGTAGCATTTTCATTGCTGCCCAGCGACGACGCCAGCAGCGTTTGGGCCCGCGAGTTTACTTTGCTGTAGCGCTTGGGGTCGGGCAGCGGTACGCGGTTGATAACCTGTAAGTACTCCTCCTTAATGAGCGGCACGTCGGCCGGGCGGCGGGCCAGTACGATGGCCTGGTACTTCCCCAAATACTCGGAGTCGCGTAAGTTGTCGGCGGTGGCCGAGATGGGCTGCCACAGTTCGGCGTAGCTATGCAGGCGCACCAACGATACGTCGCGCACCACGCCTACTACCCGATAGGGCACCGCATCGAGCACCATCTCGCGCCCCGCCACGCCCGCCGCAGTGCCGAAGTAGCGCCGGGCCGTAGTTTCACTTACTACCGCTACGTGGGCTCCATCCTGTACTTCGCGCTGGTTATAGGGGCGACCCTCCAAGAAGTCGAAATCCAACACTTGCCAAAATGCGCCATCTGTGCGCTTACGGTCAAGTTTCAGCACTTGCTGCCCTACGTAGGCCACAGCCGTACCCCAGTTGCTTTGGCTGATAGACACTTTTTCGGGCGTATGCAGCGGGCGGGCGTACCGGTCTAGAAAAGCATAGCCCATGCTGCTGTTACTAGTGCCGCCGTCGCGATACAGCAGCTGTATTCGGTTGATAAACAATAGCCGGTCGCTGCGTAGCTCAGGCCGGTGCGGCCCAGCGGCAAAATCTATCAACGCATACACCACCAGCAGAATCATCAGCGTGAAGCTGATGCCAAACAGGCTGATGGCGGTGAAGAACTTGCGCCGCAAGAGGACTTTCCAGGCAATTTTGAGGTAGGATAGGAGCATAGCAGAGAGATTGAAAATTTTCGTCCGTCATGCTGAGCTTGTCGAAGCATCTCACGCCGTTAGAATTACTAACCCTGACGGCGTGGTAGAGATGCTTCTACAAGCTCAGCATGACGTTCTTATTTGTTGGTTCAGTAGCTGCTCACGCCACTTGTCTTCCGTCGAAAAACCGGATGAGGCGCTGGGTTTTCAGGGCCTGCTGCTCGTCGTGGGTGACCATGACGAGGGTGGTGCCCTGGTCGCGGTTGAGGCCCAGCAGCAGGGCCATTATTTCCTCGCCCATCACCGAGTCGAGGTTGCCGGTGGGCTCGTCGGCCAGGATGATTTCGGGCGCGCCGGCCAGGGCGCGGGCAATGGCCACGCGCTGCCGCTGCCCCCCGCTGAGTTGCGCCGGGAAGTGGCCGGTGCGCGCATTGAGGCCCACCTGGTCGAGGGCGGCTAGGGCGCGGCGGCGGCGCTCGGCGCCGCCTACCCCCGGCCGGTAGAGCAACGGCAACTCCACGTTGTCGCGCACCGAGAGGTCGTTTATCAGGTGGTAGCTCTGAAAAACGAAGCCGATTTTGTGGTTGCGCAGGCCCGCCAGTTCCTTATCGGAATACGAGGTTACGGCCCGCCCATCAATCTCAATGGTGCCGCTGCTAGGCTCATCGAGCAGGCCCATCAGGCTGAGTAACGTCGATTTGCCGCAGCCGCTGGGCCCCATCACCGACACAAACTCGCCGCGCTGAATAGAGATATTAACCTGGCTCAGGGCCACGGTTTCGATGGTTTTGGTCTGGTAGACTTTTTCGATGCCAGTAAGCTGGATGACGGGCGGCGCGGAGGGGGTAGGGAGGGACATGGGGCAAGAAGCTAAAAAGGAGTGGCAAAGGCAGTAGCGCGAAGTTTCTACTTCGTGCGCGAGCGCAGCGAGCAGGGGGGCCGGGCGGCGCAAACGATGATGCTCGCTGCGCTCGCGCACGAAGTGGAAACTTCGCGCTACTGCGCGGCCAGCGGCTGCTGGGTTTCAAAGTCAAATAACGTGAGACCGCGCAGGCGATAATACCCCACCCAGCCCGCGCGCAGGGCCAGAATGTAGCCGCGCCGCGCCAGGTCCTTGGCGGCCGAGGCCAGCGTTAAATCGGTGAGACTGAGGCGGCCGGCCTCATAGGTGGCGCGGGTGATGGCGTAGCGGCGCTGGGCCAGCGTATCGGCGCGGGCGGCCAGGCGGGTTTGGCTGGCCAGGGCCGGCACCTGGGCGGCCTGCGTGAGCACGGTTTGCTCGAAGCTGCGCTGGTCCTGGCTCACGGCGGCCTGGGTTTGGTCGCGCGCCAACTCGGCGGTGCGGATGGTGGCGCGGCGCCTCCCCCAGTCCACGAGGGGTAGGGAGAAAGCCAGCGCCACCTGCTGCTGGTTTTGCAGGGCGCGGTAGCTGTCAGTTAGTTGCGGGGCCTGGTTTACGTAGCCGAGGTTGGCGGTGAGGGTAGCCAGCAGGCCGGTGGTGCCGCGCGCCTGGGCCACGTCGCGGGCCGCTTGCAGCTGGCGGCGGGCCAGGGCCAGCACCGCCACCCGGTGCTGCTGGGCCTGGGCCAGCGCCTCGGCGGGCACTACGGCCAGGGTAGGCGCGGGGGTCGGCACGGCCAGTGGCGCGGCTCCGGCGGTGGGGTCGGGGGTAGGGAGGGCGCAGTAGGTACGCAGGCTCACGGTGGCGGTTTCGGCGTCGAGCAGCGCCTGAGCCTGGGCCTGCTGGGCGTTCAGCAGGTTGAGTTCTAATTGCAATAAGTCGCTTTCCGAGAGGCGGCCCAGTTGGTATTTCTCCCTACCCACCCGCAGCAGCTCGGCGGTGGCCTGGGCGTTTTGGCCGGCCACGGCGGCGTTTACCTGCTGCAACAGCACGTCGAAATACAGTTCCGTCACGCGCTGCGCGATGGCCTCGCGGTCCTCCAGATACTGGCGCTGGCTTTCCTGGTAGAGCAGCGGTGCGATGCGGCTGTCCCACTTCAGGGCGTTGAAGTAGCCCAGCGGCTGGGTCAGGCCCAGGGTAAAGGGCTGGTTGTTATAGCGTTTCTCGGTTCGGATAAAATCATCGAACCGCTGCACTTGCGAGCCCACCACCACCTGCGCGCCGGTGAGGCCGATGTTCTGCGTCAGGTTCACGGCCAGCAGCGAGTTGTTGTAGCGCACCGACTGAAACGCGGTCGTGCCATCGGGCTGCACCACCGGAATAATGGCCCGGTTGAAGCTCGGCACCACGCCTTGCAGCGCCAGCTGCGGCCGGTAGCTGGCCTGGTAGGCGCGGTAGGCCCAGTAGCCGCCCTCGCGGGCGGCGCGGGCTTGCAGGCCGGGCGCGGCGGTGGTGAGGGTTTGTTGAATGAGGTCGGGGAGGGTGAGGGTTTGGGCAGGGGCGATGAGGGGTAGGAGGAGCAGGAGTAAGGCCGCCCGCCGTGCGCAGCTCCACCCCCGACCCCTCCCCTGCGGGGGAGGGGAGCCGGACGATTGCTGATGGCACGGTAATTTTTTACGGACGAGAAACACGGCGGTAATTTTTAATAAGTTTTAGATGAAGGCTCGTCAGGCTCTCCCTCCCCCGCAGGGAAGGGGGCCGGAAGTGTATGGGGCTACTCCACCTGCAATTCCGGCGTGTCCACAAACCCCTTGGTATCCGACACAATCACCTCCTCACCCTTCGTCAAGCCTCTCAGCACCTGCACGTAATCGGTGTTGCTATCGCCAAAATGCACCACCCTGCGCCCGGCCCTACCCCCCGCCAGCACGAACACCGGCTGCTCCTGGCCGCCCTGGTAGAAGGGGCCGTTGTGGAGGCGCAGCACGCCGCGGTGGGCGCGGGTTATCACGAACACGTCGGCGCGCAGATTGGCGCGCAGGGCCGGGTGGTGGTCGTTGGCGAGGGTAGCGTAAAAGGTCACTACCCCCTTGTCCACGGCCGGGCTGATGCTGGCCACGGTGCCGCGCAGGTCGGTGCCGGGGCCGAGGCGCACCAGCACGGCATCGCCGGGGTGCAGCTGGTCGGCGTAGCTATCGGCGAGCGTGGCGCGCACGCGGTAGCGGCTGAGGTCGGCTACCCGCGCCAGGGCGTCGCCGGCCTGCACGGTGGCCCCGAGGTTGTCATTTACCCAAGTGAGCACGCCAGGCAGCTGGCTGCTGATGTCGGCCTGGCGTAGCTTGCCGGCCTGCTCCTGGATGCTGCGCTGCTGCATCGACACGGTATAGCCCAGCTCGCGGCGGTCAGCCTGGCTGGCCAGGCGCTGGTTGGCCAGCTGTTGGCGCAGGCGCTGGGCTTCGAGGCGGGCGGTGCGCAGGTTCAATTCGGCCTGGCGCACGGCCTCGGCGGTGCCGCCCCCAATGGCTAGCAGGTGCTGCTCATCGCGCAACGCCGATTCCAGGCTGCTCACCTTCAAATCCTGGCTCTGCTGCTGGGCCGCCAGGTCGGTGAGGCTGCGGTCCAGCGTGAGCTGTAGTTGCGAGTTCTTATTCTGGTTGCGCAGCTGCTCATCGTCGAGCTTGGCCAGCGCCGAGGCGGCCAGGTCTTTGTCCAATTCCAGGATGAGCTGGCCCGGCCGCACCCGTGCGCCCACCGCCAGCACCACCCGCCGCACTGTGCTCGGGATGGGACTGGTAATGACCACCTCCCGCGCCGGAATAATGGTGCCGGCGGCGGTGAGCGTGGCGTCCACGTCACCGGTTTCGACACGGGCCGTGAGGATATCACCCCGCCGCAGGCTGGGCTGCAACGCGGCCCGCAGCCCCCACCCGGCCGCCAGCAGCGCGGCCAGCGCCGCCACGCCGAGCAGCCAGGTGCGCAGCCGGCGGCGGCGCTGGGTAGCGGTGTCAATAATTCTGTCCATGAGCGGGCAAGTAGCAAGGTAGTTCTCCCTACTAAAGCCAAGCTCCGTGCCAGCAAAATAACTACTTATTAATCAATAAATTAATTCACTATACAAGCCGAAACATCCAGCGAAATGCGTCCATTACCGGGCAGTGTGTCCATTGCCGGACAGTCGCGGCCGGCCCTACCCCTTGCGCCCGGCCCGCACCTGCTCGTAGGCTATTTTTTGCAGCCGCACGGCCACCTCGGGCGCGATGCCCAGGGCGGCGGCGGCCTGCTCCTGCGCGCCCAACTTGCGGGGGTCGTAGCCCGTTACTTCAGCCAGCACCACGCAGGCGTTGAGGTAGGCACCGTAGGCGCTGGGGTGGTAGTGGTCGCGGCCCCAGAGGTCCACTTTACCGGGCTCGGCGTCGTCGTAGGGGTTGGGGTCGGCCAGGCCCTGGCGCACGGCGCGCAGCCAGGCATCGCCGGCCGGTGCCACGCCCGCAAAGCCGTGGTCCTGCGCCGCTTCCTGGTAGTAGGCCCGGTGCAGGTCGGTCGTCATCGAGTCGAGGGGTAGGCCGGTGTAATTTTTGTCGGCGGGATAGGTGAGGTCGGCCCGCGCCCAGGTTTCGTAGAGGTATATTTTGGCCTTTGGATTCACCTCGTGCACGGCCTGCTCCAGCTTGGTGGCGTAGGTGAAAAATCGCGCGGGCTGGCCGCCGTGGCGCATGGGCACCGGTCCGGTACTGTAGTCGTGCATAATCACCCGGTCCCACTTGGGCTGCTTAATCACGGCCAGCGCGCTGTCGTAATGAAACTGCAAGGTCTGCCCGCTGATGGCCTCCAGGTGTACTTCGTAGTTCAGCCCTACCTCGTCAGTCAGCTTCTTGAAAATGCCCGGAATACCGCCCCAGGGCCCATCGGCGTGCTCGCGCCCGCTGCGCGGCCCGGTGGGCTTAAAGTTTTCGTCGGTCACGGCCGCTGTGTTGTAGCTCAGCACCGGCTCAAAAGCCCCGTGAAAAAAGCTGTTGCCCACGAAGAGAATAACTGTGGGCTTCGGGGCTGCCTGGGCCGCGGCCGGGGGGGTAGGGGCGGCCAGTAAAAGGGCCGAAGCGAAGTAAACAAGCAGGTTAGCTTTCATAAGCAGGGGTAGAAAGAGGAAACTCTTAACGGGATTCTTGCAGAATAGTCGCGTTTATGCCAATGCTGAACAGGTTGGTTTTGCGCCAGGGGGTAGTAGGGCTCTACTGCCAGGGCACCGCCCCCCGGCTGGTGCCCCGCGGCGGAATGTTACAGTTGGTACTGTCGCCGGGCAGGTCAATTTCGTAGCTCGGCCCCGGTACCATCGCCGCCGAAAAGGCCAGCGTATCCGGCCCCTGCGCCCGCAGTATTTCGAGTGCCACCACCGCGTCGCCCTTGAGCCAGACGTGGGATGGCCGCAGGTCGAGCACCACCCGGTTGGCCAGGTCGGCCCGCGCCAGCCGTACGGCCACCGGCCGCAGCAGCAGCGCCGCCCCCGGAAATCCTTGGTCCACGCCATACACCTGCACCCGTAAAAACAGGCTGTCGTAGCTGCACGCCGCTGCGTGAAACGAAACTGCCTCTAACCAGCCCGGCCGCTGCAACGAAAGGAGCTGGCCGAATTGATTGCCGGGCGTATTGTAGTCGGGCCAAAAAAACGTCTGCCGCGAATCACTCGAATTGCCCACTACCCGCCGTCGTAGGTGCGCCGCCGTCACGCGCACCGCATCCAGCGGCACCGGGCGCTCAATAGCGTGCGTGGCTGCCGGGGCCACCTGGGCACCCGCCAGCCGCACCGCGCAAAAGCCCCCCGCGAGCAATAACAACGGGCACCAGCGCATGGGGTAAGGACTAAATGTAGCTGAGGAAGGACGACGAAAATTACTTCAATTCCGCCTTCAGCGCGGCAATCACCTCCGGGTTCAGTACGCAATTCTGGAATTTGATATTTTCCAAAATAACCGGCAAATCGGCGGCCGACTTCACATCGACCGGGTAGGGCAGCCTGATGCGCAGCAGCGCCGCAATTGGCTTGTCGCTAAAGCGCTTGTAGGTCCAGTTGCACCAGCCGATGCCCACGCTGTTGAGGTTACGGGCAGCCTCGCCCATCCACTGCGCGCTGTTTTCGCCGGTTTCGCCCACCCACACCGGTACGTTTTGCGCCGCCCGAAAGCGCAGCAAATTGCCAATGGCCCCGAGCTGGTTAGCGTCAGGGTTGCTGGCGTCCACGGCATTACTGAGCGGATATTTGGGCAAAATGCTGTACCGGTGCGCGTTATACACCAGGTTCTCCTGGTGCGTGAAGGTCTTTTTCTCGATAGAATTATAGTTGTTGCCGTAGCCATTGCCCTCCAGCAGCAGCAGGTGCTGGTCGCCCTGGGCGCGCACCGTGTTGATGAGCTTCTCAAACATGGCCTGGATGGGCGGGTTGCCGCCGGGCACGTTATTAGGCTCATTGATAAGGTCGTACATGGCAATGCGGCCGTCGTTTTTATAGCGCCGGGCCAACGTGGCCCACAGCCCATTGGTCATTTCCTGGTACACCGGCTCGTTCCAGAAGTCGTTGGGCTGCAAGGCATCGGCGATGTTCGAGTCGGTACCCTGCGCGCCCGGTGCGGCGTGCAAATCCAGCACCACGTATAGCTTATTGGCCGCGCACCAGACCAGCGTCTGGTCAATAATCCGAATGGCTTCGAGCCGGGCCGGCTCCTTAAACAGCTCGCCTTTCTGCTGCCATTCCTTTAGCTTCGCCACGTAATCAGCATACGGCACCGTTCCCCGAATCACGCCGTTGCGCACCGCCCGCTGCGCCGGGGTCAGAAACAGGTCGTAGTGCAGGGGTAGGCGAATACAGTTAAAGCCCTGTTGCGCAATAAAATCAATATCGGCCTTCGTGATAAAATTGTCCCGGTACTGCTGGTAGAATTTTTCCACCGCCGCGTCGCTCAGCCCCGCCGCGTACAGCACTTTTTTCACCGAACCCTGGGTGCCGCCGTAGCCGGGCTTCATCATGTATCCTTCCTGCAACAGCCAGCCGCCCAGGTTCATGCCGCGCAGCAGCACCTCGCGGTGCTGGGCATCCACGATTTTGGGGCCTTCGGCACGCAGTAGGGGCGCCTGCTGCGCGTGGGCTAGGCTAGCTAGGCTGAGCAACGCGACAAGGGTGATTTTCATGTAAAAGCTCTTTTATAAGTAATCATTTTTTTTGTTCTTTGATAAAAATAATCATTCCCCCAGGGTCATCAGGTAAGAGCTTTATAAGGACTGTGTCTCCGATAATGCTTCGGTATTTTATTCCGCTCGTGTAATTTTTATAAATTACGTTTTTGTATTTATATGTTATATCAGTAATGTATCCTCTTGCGAAAGTCACCGATGTCACTTGAGCTGGAACTAGCACACCGTACAACGATAAAGACCTTTTTATTCGGAATTCATAGACGTTGTACAGAATAGAGCTAAAGACTACTAGCAGTATCGTGAGTTTAGCGTTTCGAGGTAAGTTTTTTATAAAATTCACACTGTGAAACTGTTTAGAAAATCGCCAAAAATCAATTAGGCCGTCATGCTGAGCTTGTCGAAGCATCTCTACCACGCCGTTGGATTAGTAGTCTAACGGCGTGGTAGAGATGCTTCGACAAGCTCAGCATGACGGCCCTTGGGTTACGTGTTTATTATTGCCTCTACTGCAGCGTAATCCGCTTAGTCAAGTCCCCCACGCGCAGCTCAAACTCGCCGGGCTCCAGCACCGGCTGGCCGGTGGGGCCGGAGTAGCCCAGCTCGCGCATGGGTAGGGTAAAGGTCACGGTCCGGGTCTCGCCGGGCTTTAGGGAAAGCTTATCGAAGCGGCGCAGGCGGCGCATATCGGGCGCTATCTGGCTGGCGGCCAGGTCTGAGGAGTAGAGGTGCACGGCTTCCTTACCCTCGCGCTGGCCGGTGTTCGTTACCTGCACCGTCACGGTCACCTGGTCGGCGGCTGCAAAAGTGGTTTTGTCCACCGTTAAATTACTGTATTTGAAGGTAGTGTAGCTCAGGCCTTCGCCAAAGCGGTACTGCGGGTTGAAGTCGGCCGCGTAGTCATACGAGCCCGCGGCGGCTTTTTGCTCCTCCGAATACTTGTGGATGTAGCCCACCAGCGAGTTGGGGTAGCGGGGGTAGGTATAAGGCAATTTGCCCGACGGGTTTACATCGCCCCACAGAATATCGGCCAGCGCGTCGCCGCCAAAATTGCTGGGCAAATACGTCTGCACCACCGCCTTCATGCCCGGCTCGAAGCGGCTGATGAGGCGCGGCCGGCCCTCGTTTAGCACCAGCACCACGGGTTTGCCGGTGGCGGCCAGGCGCTGGGCCAGCTGGGTTTGCAGGTCGCTCAGGTACAAGTCGTTGAGGTCGCCGGGTTTTTCGGCGTAGCTGTTTTCACCCAGGCACAGCAGCACCACGTCGGCCTGCGCGGCGGCGGCCACGGCCTCCTCCAGGTGGTCGGCCTGCTCGTCGTAGTACTTGGCGTTGGGGCCGGTGCCGTAGCTCACGCCGGGCACGTATTGCACGTTGGCGGCCCCGATTTTATGCTGCACTGCCTCCAGAATCGTGTTGTACTGGCTCGTAAATTCCTCCGCCTTGGCACCCTGCCACGAGTAGCTCCAGCCGCCGTTGAGCGTGCGCATCGAGTTGGCGTTGGGGCCGGTCACGAGCACCTTCGTCGTTTTGGCGAGGGGTAAGAGATTGTCCTGGTTTTTGAGCAGCGTAATGGCCTCGGCCGCCGTCTGGTACGAAGCGCGGGTAAACTCGGCGCTGCCGAAAAGCGGGTAGTCCTTGGGATTCGTGACGGGGCGCTCAAACAAGCCCAGCTCCACTTTCACGCGCAAAATGCGGCGCACGGCGTCGTCCACGCGGCTCTGGGGCACCTGGCCCTCTTGCACCAGCTCGGTGAGGCCCTTGCAGAAGGCTTCGTACTGATACGGCACCATCGACATATCAATGCCCGCATTAATGGCCATTTTAATGGCTTCCTTGGGCGAGGCGGCGAGGTGGTCGCGGGAAAAGAGGTTTTCAATATCCTGCCAGTCGGTCACTAATAGGCCCTTAAAGCCCATTTTTTCCTTCACCAGCGTGGTCAGCAGGGCGTGGTTGGCGTGCATCGGTACCCCGTTTATCAGCCCCGAATTTATCATCATGGTATGAGCCCCAGCCTCGATGGCGGCCTTGAAAGCGGGCCAATGGTACTCCATCAGCGATTCGTCCGAGATGCTGGCATTCGTGCGGTCCTTGCCCGACATCGGCACTTGGTAGCCCATAAAGTGCTTGATGCTGGCTGCCACGTGCACCGGATTGCCGATGTCGTTGGCCTCGCCCTCGTAGCCCTTCACGATTTGGCGGCCCA
Organism: Hymenobacter psoromatis; assembly: GCF_020012125.1. Taxonomy (NCBI): domain Bacteria; kingdom Pseudomonadati; phylum Bacteroidota; class Cytophagia; order Cytophagales; family Hymenobacteraceae; genus Hymenobacter; species Hymenobacter psoromatis. The sequence goes on along the minus strand of NZ_JAIFAG010000001.1, from coordinate 3,193,074 downwards.
TCTCGGCCCCCAAATACGGGTCTTCGCCAAACGTTTCCCAGAGCCGCGGCGAGCGCGGGTCGGAGCCCAGGTCCAGTACCGGCGAAAAGGCCCACGGAATGCTGCTGGCCCGCGTTTCGTAGGCCGTAATCTCGGCCCCGCGCCGCACCAGCGCCCGGTTGCGGCTAGCCGCCTGTGCTATTTCCTGCGGAAAAAAAGTGGCCCCGGTGGTGTAGGTTTCGCCATGAATGGCGTCGATACCATACAGCATCGGAATCTTGAGGCGGTCCTGCGCGGCCACGGCCTGCATCTGCTGCTGCAAGGCGTACCACACGGCCGGCGTGCACGCCCGGTCATCGGTCGAGTTAATAATGGAGCCCACGTGGTAGGTCACCAGCGCATCGCGCAGCCGGCTGTCATCGAGGCCAAAGGGCGAGTCGCTGGCGTAGCGGCTCTTGCCCTTGGCCACCACGGCTAGCGTTATCTGGGTCATCTGGCCCACTTTTTCGGCCAGCGTCATCTGGCTCAGCAGGGCCTCCACGCGGCGGTCCACCTCGGCGGGGGGGGTAGGGACGTAGGCGCGGGTCTTGGCGGGCCGGGCGGCTTTGGGGGCTTTTTGGGCGTGCGTGGCGCAGGTGCCGGCCAGTAGCAGCGCGGCCAGGCCCAGGGTGCGGGAAGGAAACATGAAATAGGGCTAAAACAAGAAATATGTTTAGCTGGTAAAGAACGGCAGCGCGGCGGCGTGCGGAGTAATTGGTTTTTGGCAAAGGTTAGTTATGGGGCGGAGGAGCGGCGAAGCGGCCGCGCCGACTACTTCAGTATAGATACCGGCAGCCAAGTACCGCTTCAAAGCCTTCGCCCGCCACCCAAACACTACCACACGTAGGTGCCCACGGCCCCGGCCGGCAGCGTCGCCGCCACGGCCCGCCCTTGGTAGCGCAGGCCAAAGGTTTGGGGCGTTGGCCGGGCGTTGAGCACCAGCACCACGTGCCCGTCGGCGGGCGTGCGGTAGGCCACGTTGGGTAGTTCTGCCGGGCTGCTGGAGCCGATGCGCACCGCGCCCGGCCGCACCCATTTGCTGCTGTGGGCCACCAGGTAATAGGCTACATTGCGCGTCACCTGGTCGCCGGGGGCCAGCGTGAGCGCGCCCAGGCACTCGGTGCAGCCGCCGGGCGTGTAGGGTTTTTGCTGCGGGTCGGCGGCCAGGTTCCACTCCAGCACAGTGCGGGCCCAGTTGCGCGGCGCGCCGATAAATAGGGTTTTGGTGTGCCAGTCGAGGTTGCCTGCAAAGTCGGTTTTCGCGCCTACCCACTGCTCCGTGAAGTAGATATTCTTCTTCGGAAAAGCGTCGTGCACCTGGCTCAGCGCCTCAATGGCCCCGGCGTAGAGGTGAAAGGCCGAGCCATCCACGTAGGGGTAGGCCGCCGCGCTGCCGAGCACCGTGAGCGGGTAGTCGGGCCGGTCGGCGTTGTGGTCGTAGCAGATAATCTTGGTTTTCAGCCCCGCCGCCTTGATGGCCGGCCCCAGGTACCGGCCAATAAATTCGGCCTCCGCTTCGGCCGGCAGCAGCAGGCTGGGGTTGTTGCCGGGGTGCAGCGGCTCGTTCTGGGGCGTGATGGCCGCCACGGTAATGCCGCGGGCCTGCATGGCTTGCAGGTATTTCACAAAATACTGCGCATACGCGCCATAGTACTCCGGCCGGAGGCTACCCCCCTTGCTGGCCTCGTTGGTCTTCATCCAGGCGGGCGGGCTCCAGGGCGAGCCCAGCAGCTGGAGGGTAGGATTAATAGTCAGAATCTCCTTCAACACTGGAAGCAGGTACTTTTCATCCGGGGCCAGGCTGAAGCGCGCCAGCGTGGGGTCGGTCTGGCCCGCCGGCAGGTCGTCGTAGCTGAACACCGTCGCGTCGAGGTCCGAAGCCCCGATACTCAGGCGCAAATAGCTCACGCCGATGTCAGTGGGCCCGGTGCCGAACAGCTCGCGCAGCAGCTTCGCCCGCGCCGGGGCACTCATGGCGGCCAGCAGCTCGGCGCTGCCCCCGGTGAGACAGTAGCCGAAGCCAGCCATCGTCTGGTAGGTCTGGCTATCGTCTACCTCAATCACGGCCCCGGCCGGGGGGGTAGGGCCAAACTGGAGGGCACCCGGCTGCCGGCGCAGTAGCTGCTGCTGGTCGGGGGTAGTGACCCAGGCCTGCACGTGGCCCGCGCGCTGGGCCTGGGCCGGTAGCAAGCCAATCGCTGAGCAGGCAGCCAATAGCCAGTAGAACGAAGCGCTTTTCATGGGTGGGAGGGGGTAGGGTAGGAGATGGATGATTCCTAAACGGCTGCCTCCTCCCGAAGGAGACGTGCGGCTGTATCGGGCGAAAAGTACTTAAAAACGGGTAGCCACGGCCGCTTGCGCTGGCTGACTACCGTGGGGTAGCGGCCTGCCCGCCCACCACGCGCAATGAAGCGCGGAAATACGGGGCGTATCAGCTAAGCCTGGCATAGCCCCGCCCTGCAACCAGCAAGCTGTTAGGATGAATCGTTCAATTTTTGCAACATTGCTTCGTAAAAAATAAAAATTTCAGACATTGAATTCCTCGCCGCTAACCGGGACCAAAATGGCATCCTAGCCTGGATTTTAAGTGAGTAACATTGTTGCATAAAGATTAAAAATGCCCACTATAGCCAGAAAATGGCCTTTTAGCTGCGTGGTAGAAAGTGGTAGAAAGTGGTGAGTTTTTTAAAACAACTCGTACTTTTGCTAGCCTAGTAGCGGTGCTGCCCTGCCCTACCTGCCCTATCCATGCACCAGCTTCTCTCCGGCGAATACGACTGCAAGCTCGACCCCAAAGGTCGGCTGGTGCTACCTGCCAAGGTGAAAGCGGCGCTGCCCGATGCCTACGCCAACCAGCTGGTGCTGGTGCGCGGCTTCGAGCCCTGCCTGGTGCTCTACCCGCGCTCGGCCTGGGAGTTAATTCACGCTAAAGTGATGGCCCTGGACGAATTCAACGAGGAATACCGGCAGTTTCAGCGCAATTTTTTCCGGGGCATGACGGAGGTGGAACTGGACAGCATCGGGCGCTTTGGCCTGCCGGGCTCCATGCGCCGCTACGCCGGCCTCGAAAAGGACGCCGTGATTGTGGGCCTCGGCAACCGCTGCGAAGTGTGGGACCCCACCCGCTACGACGAATATCTGATAAAAGACCAGCAGGCGTTCTCCAAACTGGCCCAAAAGTTCTTGTCGGACACCCCCGAAACGCCGGCGCTACCCGGCCTGGCCGCATGAGCACCCGCCCCAACGATACCGCCTACCATCGCCCGGTGATGCTGGCCGAATGCCTGGCTGGCCTCGACCTAGTTCCCGGTGGCCGGTACGTGGACGTTACGTTTGGCGGCGGCGGCCACTCGGCGCGCATCCTGGAGCAATTTGCTGAGGGTCATTTGTATAGTTTCGACCAGGATGAGGCCGCCGAGCGCGAGGCTGCCGAGCTGGCCAGCCCGCAGTTTACGTTTATCCGGGCCAATTTTCGGCACCTCACGGCCGAGCTGGCCCGGCGCGAGGCCCTGCCCGTGGATGGCCTGCTGGCCGATTTGGGGGTGTCGTCGCACCAGTTCGACACGGCCGCGCGGGGCTTCAGCACCCGCTTCGACGGGCCGCTGGATATGCGCATGGACCCGCAGGATGGCACCGTGGCTACCGCCGCCGACGTGCTCAACGACTACGACGAGGCCGCGCTGCACCGCATTTTTGGCATGTACGGCGAGGTCACCAACGCCCGCACCCTGGCCGCGACCGTGGTGCAGGCCCGCCGCCAGCGCCCGCTGCGCACTATTCAGGAACTGAAGCACGCCATCCAGCCGGTGGTAGCGCGCGGTAAGGAGAATAAATACCTGGCGCAAGTGTTTCAGGCGCTGCGGATTGAGGTGAATGATGAGCTGACGGCTTTGCAAGAGATGCTGACTCAAACTGCCCAGGTGCTACGCCCCGGCGGCCGCTTGGTAGTGATGAGCTATCACTCGCTGGAAGACCGGCTGGTGAAAAATTTCCTGAGTCAGGGCAAGTTTTTCGGCCAGGCCGAAAAGGATTTGTACGGCCGCGTAAGCCTGCCTTTCGAGGCGCTCACGCGCAAGCCAGTAGAGGCTTCGGCCGACGAAATAACCCACAACAGCCGCGCCCGCAGCGCCAAGCTGCGCATTGGCGTCCGAACCTCTATTCCCGCGTAAGCTCATGGCCGGTAACACGATACGTCCCGTAGCGGCTGGTCCGCCCCGCGCCAATACCGTGCGTGCCCCCCGCGCGCCCGAGCCCGTGAACGAGACCCCGCCGGCCGTAGCTGCCGCGCCGCCCGTGGCCGCGCCTACCCCCCCGCCGGCCCCCGAACCCATACCGCCTACCCCCCCCAAAGCCCGCAAGCCCGCCGCGCCGGCACCCGCGTTTACGACCCCCGCCTGGGAGCCGGCCGAGGGCCGCACTGCTACTGGCTGGAGCCTGTTTTCGCTGCTCGACCGCTTCACGGGCCTCGATGGGTTGTTTCGTGAAGGCCTGCCGGTGCGCTTCCTGCCCAAGCTGCTCTTCGTGATGCTGCTCACGCTATTCTACATCGGCAACACGCACTACGGCAACCGTATGAATCGCAACATTCAGCGGCTCAAGCAGGAAACCGAGGATTTGCGCGCCGATTATACCACCCTGAAATCGGATTACATGGAGGCCAGCAAGCAGAGCGAGGTGGCCCGCAAGGTGGCCGCCATCGGGCTGGTCGAAAGCTCGTCGCCGCCCTTCCGCATTGCGGTGCCGGCTGGCCGCCTCGATGAGGCCGAGCTGGAAACCATGCCCGTGCTCACCGCCGATACCCTGACCGCCCGCGCCGCCCGCGACTCGGTAGCCTCGGCCCGCGCCGACTCTATACAGGGCCGGGCGCGCCGCCAGCAGCTGGGCCTACCCACCGACGACGAGGCTTTGGAGCTGGGCGCGCCGCCGCCCGGCCTGGCTCCCGAAGACGCGCCTACCCCTACTACGAACGACAAAGGCGTGCATAGCAATGCCCTAGGTAGCAGAGATGGGGTGCCAGGCAAGGTTATTAGTACAAAAAAGCACAAAGTAGCCCAAGGGAAATCTGGGCAGGTCGCCGCTAAAAAATCTACTCATGAAAAGCAGCGTTAAGAAATCCATTGTGACGCGGGTGCGGCTCGCGTTTCTGGGGGTAGCGCTATTCTCGTGCGCGGTGGCCTGGAAAATCTCGCGCATTCAGTACCAGGAGGGGGCCAAGTGGCGCGCCCTGGAGCAGGAGCGCCGCATTAGCTACCAGCCGGTGCCGGCCACGCGGGGCAACATCTATTCGGATAACGAGAGCATTATGGCGACCTCGCTGCCCTTCTACCGGGTAGCCTGGGACCCCGGCGTGGTCGATGATGCCGCATTTACTGCTAATGTCGATTCGCTGGCCTGGCACCTGGCGCACTTTTTTCAGGACCGCAGCGTGCAGGAGTACCGGCGCAAGCTGCTGGAAGCGCACAACGACCACGATGTGCGCTACATTCGGCTGAACTCGCGGCAGATTAATTTCCAGGAAAAGAAGGAGCTGGCGAGTTGGCCCATCTTCCGGGCCAAGCGCCGGGGCGGGGCCATTTTTGAGAAAGTGGACAAGCGCTTCCGGCCCTTCGGGGGGCTGGCCCAACGCACGGTAGGCTTCGTGAACGAGGACAAGAACGGCGCGGGCCTGGAATTCACCTTCCAGCAAAAGCTGGCGGGCAAGGCTGGCGAGGCGCTGTTTGAGCGCGTGCCGGGGGGCTTTAAGCCAGTGTACGACGGCACCGAAATCAAGCCCCAGCCGGGCTACGACGTGAAAACGACGCTCGATATCAACCTGCAAGACGGGGCCGAGGATGCGCTCTATAAATCGCTGGTGGCTAACGATGCCAAGTATGGCTGCGTGATTCTGATGGAGGTGAAAACCGGCGAAATCAAGGCCGTGGCCAACCTCGGCCGCGCCGCCGATGGCACGTACAAGGAGGACTACAACTACGCCTTTGCCGACCAGGGCCGCACCGAGCCGGGCTCGACCTTTAAGCTGGCCTCGATGATGGCCGTGCTGGAAGCCGACCCCAATTTGCAGCTCGACGATATGGTGGACACCGGCCCCGGTCGCATGCTCATTGGCGGGGCCGTGAAGACGGACTCGCATGCCAACGGCCGCATTACGGTGCAGCAAGTGTTTGAAAAATCGAGCAACATTGGGGTGGCGCGGCTGGTGCAGGAGCACTTTGCCGGCAACCCGTCGCGCTACACCGACTACCTCAAGAAATTTGGCCTCGACAAGCCGCTGGGCTTTCAGATGAGCGGCGAGGCCCTCCCCTACGTGAAAGACCCCAAGGACCGTAGCTGGAGCCGCACTTCGCTCTCCACGATGAGTATCGGCTACGAGCTGAAGCTGGCCCCACTGCAAACGCTGGCCTTCTACAACGCTGTGGCCAACGGCGGCGTGAAGGTGGCACCCATGATTGTGAAGGAAATCAAGCAGGCCGACCAAGTGGTAGAGCACTTCGACACGCAGGTGCTGAACCCCAAAATCTGCTCCGATGCCACGCTGCGCAAGCTGCACGCCATGATGGAGGGGGTAGTACTGCAAGGCACCGCCAAGGCTATTCGGCCCAAGGATTATAGCATCGCGGGCAAGACGGGCACGGCCTGGAAGTTCAAGAATGGCCAGTATACCAAGACGTATTCGACCAGCTTCTGCGGCTTCTTTCCGGCTGATAAGCCTAAGTATAGCTGCATTGTGGTGATTGACTCGCCGAGCAAAGGCCGCATCTACGGCGGCGACGTGGCCGCGCCGGTATTCCGCGACCTGGCCGACCGCTGCATGGCCCGCGACCAGGCCAGCCAGCGGCCCATGCTGGCGCGGGTGCCCGCCCGGCGCTCGCCGGTACCGCTGGTGCGGGCCGGCTTGCAGCAGGAAATCGCGCTGGTGTGCGACCGCATCGGCCTACCCGGCCAGACCCACGCCACCGGCGGCGAAGAATGGGTGCGGGCCACCCGCGCGGTTGACACGGCCTTTGTGGCCCGCACCGTGGCCCTGCGCCCCGATGCCAGCGTGGCTCACCCCGGTCGCATGCCCGACGCACGCGGCCTCACCCTGCGTGACGCGCTATTTCTGCTCGAAAACCGGGGCATCAAGGTGGAGGCCAGCGGCACTGGCCGCGTGCGCGAGCAGTCGGTAGCGCCCGGCGACCCGGCCCGCCGCGGCTTGGTTGTGAGCCTAGTGCTAACGCCCACCGCCGCCCCCACCGCCGCCCCGCTGGCCCTACCCGCGCCCCTGCACACCGAGATTGAGGAGAATACGCTGCTCATTCCGGCCGAAGTTAGCCGCCCTGGTAAAGCGGCTAAGTCAACGACGAAGCCCAGTGCAGCCAAACTAGCTCCTAAGCCGGCCGCCAAAGAGAAAGCAACGGCCCCTACCCCCCCTTCCAAGCCCGAAGCCAAGCCTAAAAAAACGAGCACCAACAAGCCCGAAATCCGCACGACTCAGCGAACTTCTGCGCCTTCCTCCGCGCCCGCTGCGGGAACCGACGCCAGAACGAAAGCCAAGACGAAAATGGCCGCTTCACCTGCCAAAATCAAGAAAGCCGCATGAGCGTCCTCCCCCTCTTTGCGCTGCTCGCCGAAACCAACGTGCTGACCCAGCACGGCAACCCCGACGTGCCCGTGGCCGGCCTCACCCTCGACTCGCGCCAGGCCGGGCCGGGAATGCTGTTCTGCGCCCTGCGCGGCACCGCCACCGATGGACATAAGTTCATCGGGCAGGCCGTGCAGCAGGGGGTAGGGGTCATAATTTGCGAAGAGTTGCCTGCCGAGCTGAATCCCGCTACCACCTACGTGCAGGTGGCCGACTCGGCCGCCGCGCTCGGGCCCATTGCCAGCGCATTCTACGGTCACCCCTCGCGCCAGCTCGTGCTGGTAGGCATCACCGGCACCAACGGCAAAACCACCTGCGCTACCCTGCTGCACAAGCTGCTACGCGAGCTGGGCTACCACGCCGGCTTGCTGAGCACGGTGCAGAACCAGATTGACGAAACCGTCATGGCCAGCACCCACACCACGCCCGATGCCATCCGCCTCAACGAGCTGCTGGCCAAGATGGTGGCTGCCGGCTGCACCCACGCCTGCATGGAGGTGAGCAGCCACGCCGTGGCCCAGCACCGGGTAGGCGGGCTGCGCTTTGCGGGCGGCCTCTTCACCAACCTCACCCACGACCATCTCGACTATCACGGCACGTTTGATAACTACCTGAAGGCCAAAAAAGGCTTTTTCGACGCGCTGCCCCGCACCGCCTTCGCCCTCACCAACGCCGACGACAAGCGCGGGCCGGTGATGCTGCAAAACACGGCTGCCCGCCGCGCCACCTACTCGCTGCGCTCGGCCGCCGACTTCCGCGCCCGGCTGATAGCCAACGAGATGCACGGCCTGCTGCTCGAAATAGACGACCGCGAGGTGCATTTCCGGCTCATCGGCGTCTTCAATGCCTACAACCTGCTGGCCGTGTACGGCGCAGCCGTGCTGCTGGGCGAGGACCCGACCGAGGCGCTGACTATTCTCTCGGGCCTGACTACCGCGCCCGGCCGCTTTGAGCCGGTGACCGTGCCGGGCCAGTCCATCGCGGGCCTCGTGGACTATGCCCACACGCCCGACGCGCTCGAAAACGTGCTCCAAACCCTGCACCAGACGCGCCGGCCCGAGCAGCGCATCATCACGGTGGTGGGCTGCGGCGGCAACCGCGACGCCACCAAGCGCCCCATCATGGCCCGGCTCGCCGCCCAGCTTTCGGACGAGGTAATCCTGACCTCCGACAACCCGCGCGACGAGGACCCGCTCGACATTCTGCGTCAGATGGAGGCTGGCCTCCTACCCCCCACCGACGCCCACACCCAAACTATTGCCGACCGCCGCGCCGCCATTCGGGCCGCCGTGGCCCTGGCACGCCCCACCGACTTGGTGTTAGTAGCCGGCAAAGGCCATGAGACTTACCAGGAAGTCAAAGGCGTGAAAACGCATTTTGATGACCGGGAAGAATTACGCGCAGCTTTGCTTGAAATTAAAAATTAAAAAATTATGAGCCGTTCGTCATTGCGAGCCTGCGAAGTAATGACGAACGGCTCATAATTCAACAAGATGCTCTACTACCTCTTTCGCTACCTGCACGAACACTACCACCTGCCCGGCGCGGGCGTGTTTCAGTACACGACCTTTCGGGCGGCGCTTTCGGTTATTGTGTCGCTGCTTATCGCTCAGTTTTTTGGGGGCCGGCTCATCCGCGTGCTGCAAAAAAAGCAAGTGGGCGAAACCATCCGCGACCTCGGCTTGCAGGGGCAGAACGAGAAAAAAGGCACGCCCACGATGGGCGGCCTCATCATTCTGCTGGCCATTTTGGTGCCGGTGCTACTCTTTGCTCGGCTGCGCAATATCTACATTATCCTGATGCTGCTCAGCACGGTCTGGCTGGGTTTAATTGGGTTTCTGGACGACTACATCAAGGTTTTTCGCAAGAATAAAGAGGGCTTGAGCGGGCGATTTAAGGTGCTGGGGCAGATTGGTTTAGGCCTCACGGTGGGCTGGGTACTCTACTACAGCAATGAGGTGACGGTGCGCGAATACCTGCTGCCCAACGGCCAGTACTCGGCTATCGACGCCAGCAAGGTCTGGAAGGACGTGCACCTAACCATTACCACGGTGCCGTTTATGAAAAACAATGAGCTGAATTACAGCGACTTGTTTTCCAACGCACAGTTCGTATTCAAGCAGTTTTACGGGTTGCTTTACGTTCCGCTGGTCATTCTCATTATCACGGCCGTGAGCAACGGTGCCAATATTACCGACGGCCTCGACGGGCTAGCAGCTGGTACCTCGGCTATCATTGGCGTCACGCTAGCCATTCTAGCGTTCGTGAGTGGTAATGCTTTGCTAGCTGATTACCTGGATGTTATGTTTATTCCCGATTCGGGCGAATTGGTGGTTTTTTGTACGGCTTTCGTAGGGGCGTGCATCGGGTTTTTGTGGTATAATTCCTACCCCGCGCAGGTCTTTATGGGTGATACGGGCTCGCTAGCGCTGGGCGGCATTATCGCGGTACTGGCGCTGGCTGTGCGTAAGGAACTATTAATTCCAGTTTTATGCGGCGTATTTCTAATTGAAAATCTGTCGGTTATCGTGCAGGTGAGCTGGTTTAAGTACACCCGGCGCAAATATGGCGAGGGCCGCCGCCTGCTGCGCATGTCGCCGCTGCACCACCACTACCAAAAAATGGGCTACCACGAATCCAAGATTGTATCGCGATTTTGGATTGTAGGTATTATGCTGGCCGTCATTACGTTGGTTACCTTGAAATTGCGTTAAGCCATTATGACCAATACTAAAAATATTGTTGTCCTAGGAGCCGCCGAAAGTGGAGTAGGGGCCGCGCTGCTGGCGCAGGCCAAAGGATATGCCGTATTCGTGTCCGACCGCGGCGAAATCAAGCCCGACTACAAGCAAAAGCTAACTGATGCCAGCATCGAATTTGAGGAAAATCAACATTCGCTCGGCCGCATTCTGCAAGCCGAGCAAGTAATCAAAAGCCCCGGCATCCCCGAAAAAGCGGCTGTTATTAAGGCCCTACGCAAACAGAAAGTCCCAATTGTCTCCGAAATTGAGTTTGCCAGCCGATACACCAAGGCGCGCTTTATTGCTATTACCGGTACCAACGGTAAGACCACGACTACGCTCCTTACCTACCACCTGCTAAAAGAAGCGGGCCTGAACGTGGGCTTGGCCGGTAATATCGGCTACTCGCTAGCCGAACTGGTTATCGAGGATAAATTTGAATACTACGTCCTGGAAGTCAGTAGCTTTCAGCTCGATAATGTGCAGTATTTCAAGCCCTGGATTGCGGTGCTGCTCAACATTACGCCTGACCACCTCGACCGCTACAACTATTCGCTGGCTGAGTACGCGCAGGCCAAGCTGCGTCTTATGCTACGGCAGGATAGCGACGACACGTTTATTTACAACGCCGACGACGAGAATATTCAGCGCTATTTTAAGGCAGCACTGCGCCCGGTGCACCAAATGCCGTTCAGCCTGCACCATCGCTCCGATTTTCAGCTGGCGGGCTACTACGAAGCCCAAAAGCTGCTGTGCGTGGACCTGATGCCCGGCTACTATAGCCCCACCGAGCAAATTAGTACTGCGCGCTCGCCGCTCATTGGCGAGCACAATCGCCAGAATGTGCTCGCCGCCGTGCTCGCCGCCCGCGTGGCTGGCGTCGGTTGCCCGCAGATTGAAGATGCGCTGGCGACTTTTCACAATGCCGACCACCGCTTGCAAATGGTAGCGCAAGTAGCTGGGGTGGAGTATATAAACGACAGCAAAGCCACCAACGTTGAGGCTGCCTGGTACGCCCTCGACGGCGTTAAGCGACCCATTGTCTGGATTGCCGGTGGCACCGACAAGGGCAACGACTACGCGTCGCTGTTGCCCCTGGCTCAGCAAAAAGTAAAAGCCCTCGTGTGCCTGGGCGTAGACAATGCCAAGCTGCGCGCCGCCTTTGGGGGGGTAGTACCTCATCTCGAAGAAACGCAAAGTATAGCCGACGCCGTGCGCCGCGCCGCCGCTCTGGCTGCCCCCGGCGATGTGGTGTTGCTCTCGCCCTGCTGCGCCAGCTTCGACCTGTTTAAGAATTACGAAGACCGCGGCCACCAATTTATGGCTGCCGTGCAAACGTTAGCATCAACCGAATCCGCGAAATCAGTTTAATCTGCTCAACTCTGCGCTTTATGGAAACCCCTACCCCCCACACTTGGCTGCAACGCAACCTCAAGGGCGACCCCATTTTGTGGGCCATTGTCATTTTATTTTCGCTCATCAGTATCGCCGTGGTGTATTCGGCTACCGGCACGCTGGCGTATCGCAACGAGTTGCACGGCCGCACGGGCTCAGTCGAGATGATTGTGCTCAAGCATACTAGCCTGATTTTCATGGGTTTGGGCCTAATGTGGCTAGCGCATCGCATCGATTATCGCCACTACTCACGGCTGTCGCTCTACGCGTTGCTGCTCTCGGTGCCGCTGCTGCTATTCACTTACCTGATGGGCGGCGAAACCAACGGGGCCTCGCGCTGGCTCACCATTCCGGTAATTAATCAAACCTTTCAGCCCTCCGACCTGGCCAAGCTGGCGCTCATCTCGCACCTGGCCAGTATGTTGAGCCGCCGCCAGCAGCACCTGCACGATTTTAAAAATACGCTGCTGCCCGTAATGCTCTGGGTAGGAGTTATTTGCGGGCTGATTGTTTTGTCGAATGCTTCTACCGCGCTGTTGCTGTTTCTGACCTGCTTGCTCCTCATGTTTATTGGCCGGGTACCTATGAAGCAGATGCTGGTGATGGTGCTCATTGGAGCTACGCTGGGGGGGGTAGGGCTGGTGGCCGGCCAGCGCTGGAAAACGGTTCAGTCGCGCGTCGAGAATTTTTCCGACCCGAATAAAAAGCCCGCTTTCCAGCTGGAGCACTCGTTTATTGCCATCGCCACCGGCGGCCTCACCGGCAAAGGCCCCGGTAAAAGCACCGAGCGCAATATTATGCCCCACCCGTATTCCGACTTTATCTACGCCATTATTATTGAAGAATACGGCATGCTTGGCGGACTGGTGGTGCTGTTTCTCTACCTCGCTTTTCTTTATCGGGGACTGAAAACGGTGATGAATAGCCAGGGCGCGTTCGGCGGGCTGCTGTCGGCGGGCTTGTGCTTTAGTTTGGTCTTGCAGGCGATGGTAAATATGGGCGTGGCCGTGGGCCTGGGCCCCGTCACGGGCCTACCCCTGCCCATGCTTAGCATGGGTGGTACTTCGCTTATTTTCACAGGCTTAAGCGTGGGTATTATCTTGGCCGTGAGTCGTGGCGAGCGCGAAACCCGCCCCATGACCGGCGAACCTGCCGACACGCTCCGCATCCCGAGCAAGCGCGCGCAGTATGCGTAGGTATTACTTGTCATTGTGAGCCTGCTCAATAATTGCACGTAGAAGAAATTCAAACAAGCTGAGCAAACGCGATTACTTCGCAAGCGCGCAATGACAAACGATTTTGACTAAAATCACTAAGTGATTACCTCATGAAATTCATCATCTCCGGCGGCGGGACGGGCGGGCATATTTTCCCGGCGGTAGCCATTGCGAATGAAATCCGGCGTCGGCAGCCCGACGCGGATATTCTATTCGTTGGGGCCAACGGCCGCATGGAAATGACGCGCGTGCCCGAAGCTGGCTATGATATTGTCGGGCTGGATATTACCGGTTTGCAGCGCCGCCTCACGCCGCAAAATATTTTGTTCCCGGTGCGCGTGTTTCGGTCGGTGCGCAAGGCGGGAAAATTAATTCAGGAATTTCGGCCCGATGCCGTGGTGGGGGTAGGGGGCTATGCCTCCGCGCCAGTGCTGCTGGCCGCTACCTCGCGCCATATTCCGAGCCTGATTCAAGAGCAGAACTCCTATGCTGGCTTAGTTAATAAATTACTGGGCCGCCGGGTTAATAAAATCTGCGTGGCTTACGAGGGCATGGCAAATTTTTTCCCGGCCGATAAAATTGTGCTTACCGGTAACCCCGTACGCGCTGAAATTGCGCACGGCAGCCGCGCCGAAGCGCAGCAGTTTTTCAACCTCGACCCCACCAAAAAAACCTTACTCGTGGTGGGCGGCAGCCTCGGCGCACGCACTCTCAACCTGGCTACCGCCGCTGCCTTACCCCGGCTACGCGAGGCTGGCGTGCAAGTACTCTGGCAAACCGGCAAATTGTACTACCCCGAAGCACAGGTGCAGGCCGCGCCATACGCCGCCGACCACTTCCAGGCGCTGGAATTCATCCGACGAATGGACTTGGCCTACGCCGCCGCCGACGTGGTTATCAGCCGGGCTGGGGCGCTCTCAGTATCAGAGCTTTGCCTCACGGGTAAGGCCAGTGTGCTGGTGCCTTCGCCCAACGTGGCTGAGGACCACCAGACTAAAAATGCCCTGGCCCTCGTGAGTAAGGGTGCAGCCGCGCTCATCACCGATGCCCACGCCCCCGAGCGCCTCTACGACGAAACCCTGCGCTTGCTCGCCGACCCGGCACGTCAGCAGCAGCTAAGCGGGCGCGTGCATGAGCTAGCCCGCCCCGACGCCACAAAAGATATTGTAAACGAGCTGTTCAGTTTATTAAAATAATGAAAGAACGTCATGCTGAACGCAGTGAAGCATCTCTACCGCGTAAGTAATCAACATCGTTGCAACAATGCGGGCGAGATGCTTCACTGCGTTCAGCATGACGGGCTAGATTACAGAGGTAAAAAATAAAAATGCAACAATTTCCTTACGTCTTCTTCCTCGGTATCGGCGGCATCGGCATGTCGGCGCTGGCGCGCTGGTTCCGAGCTAACGGCCACCACGTTAGCGGCTATGATAAAACCGAGACGCCGCTGACGCAGGCTTTACAGGCCGAAGGAATTACCGTGCATTACGCCGACACGGTAGAAAATATTCCACGGGAAATTCGGGAAAATAAAGTTCAGACACTGGTCGTGCTGACTCCCGCTATTCCGGCTGCTAGCGCCGAGTGGGCGTGGCTGCGCGCTCAGGGCTACGATATTCGCAAGCGCAGCCAGGTGCTGGGCGTGCTCACCGCGGGTAGGCCAACCATCGCAGTGGCTGGCACGCATGGCAAAACCACGACCAGCAGCATGGTAGCGCATTTGCTAAAGTATGCGGGTCTCGACGCGGGCGCCTTTCTGGGCGGTATCGCGGTGAACCTGGGGTCGAATTTATTACTGCCAAAATCGGCCGCCGCGCCCGTGGTGGTGGAAGCCGATGAATATGACCGCAGCTTTCTGACGCTGCACCCCGACCTGGCCATCGTGACGAGTACCGACGCCGACCACCTCGATATTTACGGCGAGCAGAGCGCGCTAGTAGATTCTTTCTGTCAGTTTGTTAGCCAGCTGAAGCCCGGTGGCACGCTACTGCTTAACCACACCGCCGACCCGCGCGTGGCCACCGCCGTGCCGCCCGGCACGCGGGTGCTGCGCTACGGCCTCACGGCGGCGCAGGGGCCAGATTTATTTGCCGCGAATATTACTGCTGAGGGCCATCAATTTCAGTTTGACCTGCACGGGCCGCGGGGGGTAGTAAATGGTTTGGAATTGGCCGTGCCGGGCTTTCATAACGTGGAAAATATGCTGGCCGCCGCCGCCGCCGCGCAGTTATTCGGCGTAAGCAACGCGCAGTTGCCGGCCGCCGTAGCGGCCTACCAAGGCGTGAAACGCCGGTTTGAATTTATCGTGACCGGCTCCGATAAGGTATACGTAGACGATTATGCCCACCATCCGCGGGAAATTGAAGCGTTTTTGCGCTCGCTGCGGGCGCTCTACCCAAATAAAAAATTGCGCATCATTTTTCAGCCCCATTTATTTACCCGCACCCGCGATTTTGCCGAAGGTTTTTCGCGTAGCCTAAGCTTGGCCGACGAGGTAGTATTATTGGATATTTATCCGGCTCGCGAGCAGCCCATCCCCGGTATTACGGCCGCGATGCTGCTGGCCGATATTACCGCGCCACTTAAATCGCTGCAAACCAAAGCACAAGTGTTGGAAAATGCGAAAAAAAATCCTACTTTTGATGTGCTGGCAACCGTGGGCGCGGGTGACATTGATACGCTGGTACCGGAATTAAAAAAAATACTGAGTTAATAACGTTTGTCAGTGCGATTGGAGCGCGGCAATCGCACCCGCACGATACGTTCTGCTGTAATTACTGCGCTTCACTTGCAAGGATAAACGTTATTAGAAAGTAATAAAAGTTATTAATTAAAACTGCCTTTTCGTGACTAAAACCGTTCGTAACCTGCTCGTCGCGTTGGCTTGCCTACTGGGGTTGGGTGGCATGGCCGTCTTCGCGGCCGTGCGGCAGTCTCATCGCCCGGTGCAGAATATCGTGGTGAACGTGGCCAACGACTTTAATAATTATTTTATCAGTGAGCGGGGTGTAACGGCACTGCTCACCAAGGGGGGTAGGGAGCCGGTAATCGGCACCGTGCCGGAGGGCCCGCGCCTGCGCGAGCTGGAAGGCCGGCTGAAGGCGCACCCTTTTGTGCGCGACGCGCAGGTATACCGTGACCTGGCCGGCGACCTGCATGCCGACGTGCGCCAAAATCGCCCCATTGCCCGGCTCGTGCACCCCGACGACCGCCTCGACACCTACGTAGATGCCAGCGGCAAGCTTCTGCCCCTCTCGCCACTATATACGGCGCGGGTGGCCACCGTGAGCCGGGCCGGCGGCGGGGCGCTGCCCACCACTTTTTTCCAGGATAGCACCAGCCGCGGCTACCTCGATTTTTTGCGTTACGTAGACGAGCACCCGTTTTGGCGGGCGCAGGTGGCGGAGGTGTTTGTGGAGCCGGGCGGTAAGCTCAGCTTCACGCAGCAGGTCGGCGACCAGCGCGTGGAGTTTGGCGCGCCGGAGGATATTTCAGGAAAATTCGCCAAATTGATGGTATTTTACCGTCAAATTCCTTCGGTGCTAGGCTGGGATACGTACCACCGCGTCAACGTGGAATACCAAAATCAAATAATTTGCGAGTAGTAATCGCTTGTTAATCAAAAGTCTGTTTTTTAGCTACTTTGCTAAGTAAATTAGTTTCCGTTCTTTCACTGCTCGCCCCTTCCCCATGCAACAGGATAAAATAGTCGTCGGCCTCGACATCGGCACCACTAAAATCTGCGCCTTGGTGGGCCGCAAAAACGAGTACGGCAAGCTCGAAATTCTAGGCATGGGGAAGGCCGTTTCCGAAGGCGTGCAGCGCGGCCTCGTGCTCAATATCGACAAGACGGTAGACGCCATTAAGCGCGCTATTCGGCAGGCCGAGGAGCAATCGGGTATCGACATTGGGGTAGTGAACGTGGGCATTGCGGGGCAGCACATCAAGAGCTTGCAGCACAACGGCTCCATCACGCGGCCCAGCGGCGATAACGAGATAACTCAGGACGATGTGAATCGCCTCACAGCCGACATGTATCGCCTGGTGACGCCGCCCGGCTCGCAGATTATCCACGTGATGCCGCAGGATTATAAGGTGGATTTTGAGGGCGGCGTGCTCGACCCCATTGGCATGGCCGGTGTGCGGCTGGAAGGCAACTTCCACATTATCACGGCGCAGAGCGCGGCTATCAATAACATTAATAAGTGCGTGACCAAGGCGGGCCTGGCCATTGCCGACCTTATTCTGGAGCCGCTGGCCTCGAGCGTATCGGTGCTGAGCGACGAGGAAAAGGAAGCCGGCGTGGCGCTGATTGATATTGGCGGCGGCACCACCGACCTGGCCGTGTTTAAGGATGGTATTATCCGGCACGCGGCGGTGCTGCCGTTCGGGGGCAATATTATTACCCAGGACATTAAGCAGGGCTGCAACGTGACGCCTAACCAAGCCGAGCAGCTGAAGGTGAAGTTTGGCAAGGCCATCGCGGAGGAGGCCAGCGACTACGAAATCGTGAGCATTCCGGGCCTGCCCAACCGCCCGCCCAAGGAGGTGTCGCTCAAGAATTTGGCTTACATCATCGAGGCCCGGATGTCGGAGATTATCGAGCTGGTGCATGCGGAAATCTACCGCATGGGCCTGCACGAGCAGCTGTCGGCGGGCATTGTGCTCACCGGCGGCGGCTCGCAACTCCAGAACCTGGAGCAGCTGACTGAGTACCTCACCGGCCTCGACACGCGCATCGGCTACCCCAACCAGCACTTGGGCAAGGGTAAGATTGAGGCCGTGAAGTCGCCGATGCACGCCACCGGCGTGGGCCTCGTGCTAGCCGGCTACCAGGCCGGCGACGAGCGCCAGGCCCGCCCCGGCTACGGGGAGGAAGAAGCATCGACCTACAGCTACCAGCCTACGGCTCCGGCCGCCGCGCCGGTGGTGCCCAGCTTCGTGCCGGCCGCCGCGCAGGCCGCCGCCCCTACCCCCTCCGAGCCGCCCAAGCCGCCGAAAGAGCAGAAGGGCCTCAAGTTTTTGGGTGACATCACCCGCAAGCTGAAGAGTATTCTGATTGATGATTTTGACGATAAACAATACTAATAGTACTGAACAATTATCAATGAATAATGAGTAATGCTTGCTATTAGCAGCCGTACTTGCTCATTATTCATTGCTCATTGATAATTGACCTCTTTATGAATTTTACCTTCGACATTCCGACCCAGAGCCGCTCCATCATTAAGGTGATTGGGGTAGGGGGCGGGGGCTCCAACGCCGTGAAGCACATGCACAAGCAGGGCATCAAGGACGTGGAGTTTATTATCTGCAACACCGACCGGCAAGCGCTGGAAAGCTCCACGGTGCCCAATAAGCTCCAGATTGGGGTGGACCTGACCGAAGGCCTGGGTGCCGGGGCCAAGCCCGAGCGCGGCCGGCAGGCGGCGCTGGAATCGCGGGAGCAAATTCGAGAGCTGCTCAGCAACGGCACCAAGATGCTGTTTATCACGGCTGGCATGGGCGGCGGCACGGGCACGGGCGCAGCTCCGGTTATCGCACAAGTAGCGCAGGAGCTGAATATTCTGACGGTGGGTATCGTCACGGCTCCGTTTTTATTCGAGGGGAAGAAGAAGCGCGACCAGGCCGAGCAAGGCATTAAGGAGTTGAGCGAGCATTGCGATACGGTGCTGGTAATTCTCAACGACAAGCTGCGCCAGCTCTACGGCAACCTCACGATGGGCCAGGCGTTTGCCAAGGCCGATACGGTGCTGACCACGGCTGCCAAGTCCATTGCCGAGATTATCACGGTGACGGCCGATGTGAACGTGGACTTCGAGGACGTGAAAACGGTGATGAAGGACTCGGGAGCCGCCGTGATGGGTAGCTCCGTGACGGAGGGTGAGAACCGCGCCCGCCGCGCCGCCGAGGAGGCGTTGAACTCGCCACTGCTCAATAACACCGATATTCAGGGCGCGCAGAAGATTTTGCTCAGTATTATGTCGGGCGACCAGGCGGAGCTGGAAATGGATGAGCTATCCGAAATCACGGAATATATTCAAGGCAAAGCCGGCGAGGACGCCGAGATGATTTTTGGCCACGGCACCGACGACACCCTGGGCCAGAGCATTCGGGTGACGGTTATTGCCACTGGCTTTGCCCGCGAGGCGCACACTATCTCGACCAACAACCGGCCCGAGACTGAGCTAACCGCCGCGCCTACCCCCGCCGAGCCGGCGGCTACTGCAGCGGACAAGCCGGCTCCGGCCGCGCCGGTAGTGCCGAGCTTTACCACGCCCGAGCCAGCCCGCGTCACCTACGAGCTGAATGGCCCGGCTACCCCCCACGCGCAGACTGGCCTGGCCGGTGCGCCCATTGGCACGCCCGGCGACCCGGTGCTGCTGCCCAGCCAGCCGGCAGCCGGTGCGCCTACCCCCGCCCCACGCCCGCGCCCGGCCATGCTGGAAGCGCAGGCCGAGGAGCGCCGTCGTCGTTTGCAGCAGCTTAGCCAGAGCCAGGGTCTCTCGCCCGAAGCCACTACCCACCTCGACACGCCCGCCTACCTGCGCCGCGGCCAGAAGCTGGAGCCCGTGACGCCCAGCAGCGCCCAGAATATCTCGCGCTTCAACCTAAGCGACGACAACGAGCTGCTGGGCGACAACCGGTTTTTGCACGACAACGTAGACTAAACCGCAGATTCAGGCGGATTTAACGAATTACGCCGCTTCAATGGCGTAGCGGCGTAATTCGTTAAATCCGCCTGAATCTGCGGTCGTTAGTGGGGGTCTGAGAAGCGCTTATCGGCAATGAACGTTGAATCGGTCAGCGTTTTCAGAAAGGCGATAACCTGTTTTTTCTCGGTGGCCGTGAGGTCCATGTGGGTGCCGAAAGGCGGGTCGTTGATGCCGGCGGGCGCGGCCAGGTTATTGTCGAGGTTGGGGCTGTTCATCTGCACGTGGTCGGAGTAGTGGTCGAGCACTTCCTCCAGCGTTTTGAAGCGGCCATCGTGCATATAAGGCGCGGTGAGGGTAATGTTGCGCAGGGTAGGAGCGATGAATTTGCCTTGGTCCACGGCCAGCTTGGTGAGGCCGCCCCGGCCGGGGTCAGGAAAAGTGAGGTCGAGGCCATTATTGAAAAACTTGCCCTCATAGCCCGATGACATCAGCGGCTGCGTGTGGCAGTGAAAGCACTCGGCCCCACGCACCGAGCCGGGCGCGATGTGCGTGGTGTAAAGCTTGAGGCCCGCTACCTCGTCGGCAGTAAAGCCCAGGCGAGTCGCCATAAATTTATCATAGCGCGAGTTGCCCGAAATCAGCGTGCGCTCAAATTGCGCCAGCGCTTTAAGGGTCAGCTCATTGGTGATAGTGCGGGTACCAAAAGCCGCTTGAAACAGCGGCGGATACTGGCTCAGCGCCTGCAATTTAGCTACTCCCACTGTGAGCGGTTGGTGCAGCTCCACAGTATTTTCCAGGGGTTTTACAGCCTGAGTTTCGAGGGTCGTGAAGGCCCCGTCCCAGGTAAGCTGGGTGCTCCAGAGCACGTTGGTCAGCGACATGGTGCCGCGCGGGTTGGCCACGCCATCTACGCCCACCGCCAGGGGTAGGCCATCAGTAAAGGCCTTGCTTTGCTGGTGGCATGAGCTACAGCTCATAGTGCCGGTGCTCGACAAGGCTTTTTCGTAAAACAGCTGCCGGCCCAGCGCGATGCCCTCCACGGTGAGCGGGTTATCGGCTGGGATGACGGGGGTAGGGAAGCCCGCCGGCAGCGCGAGCACGTAGGGCGTGGGCGCAGCCGGAGTAGGGGCCGGGGGGGTAGGGTCCACGCCCCCGCCGCCATCCTTGCCGCAGCTGGCCGCGCTCAGCAGCGCGATAGCAGCCAGTACCAAAGCTGAGCCACGGAAAGAATTGGTAAACAAGGGCATGGCAGGGAGATTGTTCAGTAAAAATAGGCGGTCCGCGCCGCTACTCAACGCTAACCGCCACAACGCGCGGTGGGGCCAGCTTGGTTTCCGGCCGGGGCGCGGCCAGGCGCTTATCGGTCAGAAACTGCTCGTCAGTCAGCGTGTTCAAAAAAGCCAGCAATGCCGTTTGCTCCGCATGGGAAAGCGGAATGCCCAACTGGCCATTAGCCCGGCGCAATTGCGGGTCGAGGGTAGGGGAGGGCCGCACGCCGTGGGCGTAGTGGGCCAGCACCTGGGGCAAGGTAGCGAAGCGGCCGTCGTGCATGTAGGGCGCGGTGCGGGCCACATTGCGGAGGCTGGGCACCTTAAAGCGGCCCCGGTCAGTGGCCAGCAGCGTAATATTTGCCCGGCCCGAATCGCGGGGAAACGCGCGGTCAAGGCCGTTGTTGCGAAAGCTCTCGTCGGTAAATAGCTCGCCGACGTGGCAGCCGCCGCACTTCGCCCGAAAAATAGTTAAGCCCTTCACTTCCGGCTGGTTGAAGGTGCCGCCTGGTGCGTGTTGCAGGTACTTGTCGTAGTGCGAGTCGGCCGAAGTAAGCGCGGCCGTGAACTGCGCCAGCGCCCGCAGAAACTGGGGCGTGTCAATGGTGCCCGGCCCGTAGATGGCGGCGAAGCGGCGGCGATATTCGGGGTTGGCGTTGAGGCGGCCCAGCGCGGCGGGCAGGGATAAATTCATCTCGGCGTGGCTGGTAAGTGGGGCCAGGGCTTGCAGTTCCAGGCCGCGCGCGCCGCCGTCGGCCATGAAGCCGCGCCGCCAGCGCAGGTTTTGCAAGGCCGGGGCGTTGCGTGGGCTCAGGCGGCCGCCTACCCCCACGGCCAGGGCCCGCCCATCGGTGAAGGCCCGGCTTTGCTGGTGGCACGAGCCGCACGAGACGGTGCCGTTGCTCGACAGCCGCGGGTCGTAAAACAGCGTCCGGCCCAGCTTAAACGTGGCCTCATCGGGTGAGTTCTGGGCCAGCGTGTATACTGGGGCCGGAAAGTGGGCGGGTAGTACCGCGCCCGGCGCGGCCGCCGGCCGCCGCGCCGCGCCGAAGCCAGCCGCCGCGAGCAGCGCTGCAAAGCCTAGCCCTACCCCCAGCCGGAGCGCCGGCCCCTTCGCCGATGGCCGCCAAGCGCGCACGCCGCTAGTTAGCCTGGGTTTTAGTGACGGTAAACATCCCGGCCTGGTAGTTTTGGGCTACCTGCAGGGCCTCCGCACCTGGCCGCATGGCGTTAGAGTACTGGCTGAGCGTGATGTGGTTAATACCATCAAACAGCTTCAGCATATCGGCCTGCACGAAGAGGGTAGGGGCGTGAGCACCGTTCACGGTCAGGGTGCTGCCGTTCAGCGGCGGCGTTACCGTGACGATGGCATCGTAGGGCGCGGTGTAGCCGCCGATGTGGCAGGTGAGGGGGTAGGCCGGAGTTACTGACGTTACTTGGCCCTCCATTTTCATAAAAATGTGGCCGGTGTTCCAGGACCAGTACATGTTGTTGGCTGGGTTAAGTGCGCCAGTTAGCTGTAAGGGGTCGGCCTGGGTGGTGGCCGCGTCCACGCCCAGCACGAAGCTCACGCCGGTGTAGGTGCCGGCCGGCACGTTGGTCAGGGCCAGGCGCTGGGTAGCGGGCTTGCTTTGGTCCACCAGAAAGTATGAGTTGGGCGCGGCGTACACGGTGCCATCGCTCTTCGTGAGCTTGATATTGGTGACGTAATATTCAAGGGTAGTGACGGTAAACGTCTCACCGGCTGGGGTGGCGTATGCGGTGCCATCGAGGGCCAGAGGCTTGGTGCCCACCACGTTGCTGAATTGCAAGTCTACCTCGCCCGGCGTGGTGACGGGCGGAGTTACTGGCGAGTCGGTTTCTTTCTTGCAACCGACAAAAACGGCCGCCGAGCCGGCGAGTAGCAAGCTGCAAAGGGCGGTAAGCTGACGGGTTTTCATCGGAGTAGGAAAAGTAGTATTTACCGAAAAAAGCAGGAAGTTGAAAAGAACAAGGCCAGCACAAGCAGTAGCAGCGGAAAGTTTCCGGTCCGGGACCAGGGTTTTAAAAAAAGCCAGCCAAACGCTTTTTAGACAGTCTTTAAAGGTAGCGGCTTGTCAGGTACTAAGCTACTATTGTCGGTTAAAAATAGCGTGAAGAAAAGAATATTTGCGCTCAAAAAGTAGCCGAGCCAGCCCCGGCGGCCGTACTTTTGCCGGAGCTACCCCCCGCGCCTCGCTGCCCGTGAAATCCATTTTTGCCTACTTGCTCGCTGGCCTCGTGCTGCTGCAAACCTTCAGCCGCGAGCTGTTGGTGGCGGATTTCGTGCTTAACCGGGCGGCTATTACGCAGCAGTTTTGCGTGAATAAAAGCCGGCCCCAGCTGCATTGCGATGGCAAGTGCTATTTCGCCAAGCAGCTCAAAAAGCAGGAGGAGCGCCAGAGCAAGTCGGCTGGCCCGCTCAAGGAGCGGCTCGATATGCTGCCGACTGCCTTCGGCGGCTGGCAGCCGCGGCTGGCTGTGGCCTGGGCCGTGCCGACGTGCTACCCGGCGACCATTGCGGCGGCCGTGCCCCACGGGTCGGGCGGAGCCATTGACCAGCCTCCGCGCGGCTAGCCAGCGCCCAAAACCGGGAAAGCCACGGGCCTGCGGCCGCGCCAGCGCGCGGGCCGGTTGGGTAACGGTGTACCAGTAAGGTCTCATCAGGGCCGGCCCAGGGCCGGGCTTGCTAGCTACTATTTTTTCGTGGGTAATTTTTTCTCCCTGACCGGGCGGCTCGTGGCTGTCTGCGTCTTGCTGCTGCTCAGCAGCTTTGTTGCCGGTGCCCAAACCAGCGTGGGTGCTCTGCGCGGCACCATCACGACCGCCGCCCACCAGCCCGTGCCCTTCGCCACGGTGGCCGTGCTCAACTCCGCACTCGGCGCGACGGCCGACCAGGGCGGTCATTTTTCCATTGCCAACGTACCAGCCGGCCGCCAGACGGTGGTAATCAGCAGCGTGGGCTACGCTACGCACACTCAAACCGTGGAGGTAACGGCCGGCCAGACCGCGCCGCTTACCCTAACACTCACGCCGAGCACGGCGGGACTGGATGAAGTGGTAGTAACGGCTCAGAAAGACGAAACGACTTTGCAGCAGACGCCGATGGCCGTGTCGGCGCTGGGCACCAAGCAATTGCGCGAGTACCGGGTCTGGGATTTCAAAGACCTGACGGCCCTGGCCCCCAACCTCTTCGTGATTGAGCACGCCAACAGCACGGGCGGCAACTTCCTCAACATCAGGGGTGTGATGGGCTTCACCAACGAGCAAGCCGTGGCCACTTATGTGGACGGAGTATATCAGTTCGACTATTTTTCGGCTCCCACGCAACTGCTTAACGTGGAGCGCATTGAGGTGCTACGCGGGCCGCAGGGCACGCTCTACGGCCGCAACGCGCTGGGTGGGGTAGTGAATATCGTGACCAGGCAGCCTACCAACACGCCCGGCGGCTACGCCGAGGTGAGCGTGGGCGACTACGGCCAGCGGCGCTATTCGCTGGCCGCGCAGGCCCCGCTGGTGAAGGACAAGCTGTTTCTGAGCCTCGGCGGGCAGTACGGGCACCGGCAGGGAATATTTAAGAACCTGGTGACCAACAGCGACTTCGACGAACAAACCTCGTGGCTTTTCAACGGCACACTGCGCTATCTGGCCACCGACCGGCTGAGCTTCGCGTTGAGCGCCTATAACGAGCACAACAACGACCGCGGTGCCTACCCCTGGGTGCCCACCCGGCAGCAAATCGAGCAGCAGCCCTGGCAGATATACAGCAACTACCCCAATACCGAACGGCGGCGCAACTTTAATGCCTCGCTCAAAGCCAGCTATCACTTGCCGGGCGCTACGCTGACCTCGGTGACGGGTTTTCAACGGTTTACTATTGATTACCCCGACCGCTACGACTTCGACTTCACGGCCCAAAACCTGATTAGCGGCGAGGGCAGCACACCCCAGCGCAACTGGACCCAGGAGCTGCGGGTAACCTCGGACCCCAGCAGCGAGCACCGCCTGAGCTGGACGGTGGGGGCGTTCGGCTTCCGGCAGGCCACGCTGCCCGGCGTGCGCAGCATTTTTTACCTCCGGCCCGATTCGCTCCAAGCGCCCCCCGCCTCCAGTGAACAGGGCTTTTTGACCACTGGTAGCAGCCTGAACCGGGGCATCGCCGGCTTCGGGCAGCTCACCTACCAGCTCACCGACCGGCTGAGCCTGACCGGCGGGCTGCGCTACGACTACGAGCGGCGCGAGCTGGTCAACGGCAGCGCTTTTGAGCAAGGCGGCGGGCCGGTCACCGTCACGCAGGCCGATACCACTTTCACGGGTACCTACCGTGCCTGGTCGCCGAAGGCCATTGTCAGCTATCAGGCCAGCGCCAATGTGCTAGCCTACGCCAGCTACGCCCGCGGCTTCCGGGCCGGGGGCCTGAACACGACGGCCCCCACGCGGGCCCAGATTCCCTACCAGCCCGAAGCGAGCGACAACTACGAGCTGGGCCTGAAAACAACGCTGCCCAACCAGCGTGCCCGCCTCAACCTGGCCCTGTTCTACTTGCAGCAGCGCAACCAGCAGATAGCCGTAAGCAGCAACGGCCTGAACTCCGCTATCCTGAACGTGGGCAAGATGAACAACTTCGGCGCGGAGCTGGAAGCGGCCGCCGTGCCCGTTAAGGGGTTGGAGCTGAGCTGGAACGCGGCCTACAACCACGCCCGCTACGCCGCCCTACCCCTCTACAATTACGCGGAGAATCGCACCCAGAGCTACGCCGGCAACCAGCCGATTAACACGCCCGTGGTGACTTCGATGCTGGCCGCGCAATACACCTATAAGCTAGGCCAGGGCCCGCAGCCGCCGGCCCTGTTCGTGCGGGGCGAGTGGCGCTACCTCGGGCCCTACTACTTCGACTACTACAATCAGGACGGGCAGGGTGCCTACGGCCTCTTCAACACCCGCGCCGGGGTGAGCGTGCGGTACCTGGAGCTGGCTTTTTGGGTGCGCAACGTGTTCGAGCGCAAGTACATCACCTACGGCTCGCTCAGCCCCCAGTCGCCGACCTATATGCAGAGTCTGCCGCGCCTGCTGGGCACCACGCTCACGGCCAGGTTTTAGGCAGCCGTTTTGAATTTTTGAAGATGCGCAAGACGATTGCCAATAAGGCTGATTATCAACCAAATAATAGTATGAAAAATAACGTATTGCGCAGCTTGCTAGGGCTGCTGGCCGTAGGAATGAGCGTGCTGGCTAGGCCCTTCCCCGCCCGCAGCCAGGCCATGAAAATGGCGATGACCAAGCCGGTAAAAGTTGCCATCCTGGTGTAC
The DNA here is from genome assembly GCF_020012125.1 of Hymenobacter psoromatis. Classification (NCBI taxonomy): domain Bacteria; kingdom Pseudomonadati; phylum Bacteroidota; class Cytophagia; order Cytophagales; family Hymenobacteraceae; genus Hymenobacter; species Hymenobacter psoromatis. The sequence continues at coordinate 3,166,831 of NZ_JAIFAG010000001.1, read as the reverse complement.
CCCGGCATGGAGCTACTCGATTTTTCGGGGCCGGCGGAGGTGTTCAGCAACGCGCGGGATGTGCAGGTGTACCTGGTTTCGACGGGCGCTAAAAGCCTGGCTACCAGGGGTAATATCGTGCACCTGACGGCCGACTACACCCTGGCCACTGCCCCGCAGCCCGATATCCTGGTGGTGCCGGGCGGGCCGATGGAGGTGGTAACCGCCGTGTACCGCACCCCGGCCGTGCTGGCCTGGATTAAGCAGGCCGACCAGCACACGCAGCTCACCATGTCGGTGTGCACGGGCGCGTTCATCCTGAGCCGGGCGGGCCTCACGCACCACAAAAGCATCACCAGCCACTGGTCCGTCGTGGATTCGCTCCAGCGTTTCGACCCGCAGGCTAAAGTTTTGAAAGACAAGCGCTTCGTGGAAGATGGCCGGCTGTTGACCACGGCCGGCGTATCGGCCGGCATCGACGGGGCGCTGCGCGTGGTGGAGGAGCTACGGGGCCACGACGAGGCCGTGGCGGTCACGCGCATCATGCAGTACGATAAGTGGCAGCCGGGCCAGGGCCTGGTACTGGGCAAGTCAGGCATCCGGCCGCCGGCCCCCCTGGCCGCCAATGTGGCCCGCGACCCCGTGTGCCAGATGACCGTGCCAAGTAAGGACGGCCCGCAGCTGGCTTACCAGGGCATCACTTACCACTTCTGCTCGGCCAGCTGCCGCGAGAATTTCCGCCGCCACCCCACGCAGTACGTGAAGAAATAAGTGCACTGCTATTTTTATTAACTGCTTGGCTACTAAGCTAAAGCCTGATTTAAGCCGTATGAAATTCATTTTTATGACTACCGGGCTGGCCCTTGCCAGTCTGAACCTGGCCTGCGCGCAGCAGGCCCCGCTGCGCGGCACCGTGCTCGATGCGCAGTCGCAGCAGCCGCTGCCGGGCGTGACCGTGGTGCTGCCCAGCACCCACGTGGGTGCTACCACCGACGCCAATGGCCGTTTTAGCCTGCCCGCGGCGCTGGGAGTGCACGAGATAATCGTCTCATTCATTGGGTATAACACCCAGAACGTGCGGGTGCCGGCCAGCGGCCAGCCGCTCACGGTGCGCCTCGAAGCGGCTCCGGTGAGTTTGCAAGGCGTGGTAGTATCGGCCAGCCGCGAGCAGGAGCGGCGCACCCAGGAGCCGGTGGCCATCAGCCAGGTGTCGCCGCAACTCATTGCCGACACCAAGGCCACCGCGCCCTACCAGCTGCTGAACAAGGTAGCCGGCGTGTACATGGTCAACCTGGGCAATGAGCAGCACATGATGGCTATTCGCCAGCCCATTAGCACCAACGCGGTGTATCTGTATCTGGAAGACGGCTTGCCGATTAGGCCCATTGGCATCTTCAACCACAACGCGCTGTATGAAATAAACCAGGCCGGCGTGCGCAGCATTGAAGTGGTGAAAGGGCCGGCCTCGTCGCTCTACGGCTCCAATGCCATTGGCGGGGCTATTAACTTTCTGACCCAGCGCCCTACCCCCCTGCCCACGGCCGGCGTGTCGGTGCAGGGCGACAACTACGGCTACCGGCGCGTCGATGCCAGCGCCAGCGGCACAATAGGTCGGCTTGGGCTGTATGCGGGCGGCTACGCGGCCCGGCAGCGCCACGGCTGGCAGGACTATACCGACTTCGATAAGGAGTCGTGGACGCTGCGGGGTGATTATTCGTTTAGTGCTAAAACGCGGCTCGTCGGCATGGGCACCTATAACTACCTCAATACCCAGACGCCGGGCACCCTCGACAGCGCCCGTTTTTACAGCCGCAGCTACGCCAGCAACAACCGCTTCACCAACCGCGTGGTGACGGCCGTGCGCGCCAGCCTGCGCCTGGAACACGATTGGAGCCCCGCGCAGCAAACGGCTTTCACGGCCTACACCCGCTACAACTCAACCGGGCAGCTGCCGAGTTACTACATCGCCGACGTGCGGGCCAATGGCGTGTATCAAAGCTCTAATGGCCAAGTAAATAATCAGTCGTTTCATAGCTACGGGGCTTTGGTGCAGCACCGCGCCGACCTGGGCTTTCTGAATTCGCGGCTCATCGTGGGTGGGTATTTTGATTACAGCCCCAGCACCTATTACGCCCGTTACCTGACCATTCAGAAAGACGTGGTAAATAACTTCTATACCGGTTATACCGATACCGGCCGCTACATCGATGACTACAAAACGGACCTCTACAACGCGGCCGCCTACGCCCAGTATGAGGTGCAGGCTACCGAGGCGCTGCGCATTGTGGGCGGCCTGCGCTACGACAGGGTTCAGTACAATTTTGTGAATAACCTAAGCGGCGCGCAAACCACGAAGAAGGCCGCCCAAAATAATGTGTACAACATCGCGGCACCCAAGCTGGGGCTGACCTACGCGCTGGGGCCGGCCCAGGGCGTGTACACCAACTTCAGCACCGGTTTTCAGCCGCCCGAAACCAGCAGCCTGTACAGCTCGCGCCAGACAATCGAGCTGAAGGAAGCCAACTTCAAGAACTACGAGGCCGGCGGCTGGGTAGCGCTGTTTGAGCGTAAAGTGTACGTGGATTTGAGCGTGTACCAGATGGAAGGCCGCAACGAAATCGTGAGCCTTTTGCAGCCCGACAACACCACTCAGAGCCAGAACGTGGGCGCGACCCGCCACCAGGGCATCGAATACACGCTGACTTATGCGCCCGTTTCGGAAGTGAATTTCCGCCTCAGCGGCACCAACGCCCGGCATACGTATCTGGAATACAGCGAAGTAGTGCAGGGTAAAAACCGCGACTACGCCGGCAATCGCATGGTGAACGCGCCCAACTGGATTGCCAACGCGGAGGTGTACTACAAGCCGCGCTTTGCGCCCGGCGCGCGCATTGGCCTAGAGTATCAGCGCATTGGCTCCTACTTCACCAACACGGCCAACACTAAAACCTACGCCGGCTACAACCTGCTGAACCTGCGCCTGGGCTACCGCCTACCCCAGCCAGCCATGCGCGGCCTGGAGGTGTGGGCCAACGTCATCAACCTGGGTAACGCGCTGTACTCCACGCTGGTAACGGCCAACCAGTACGGCACTACCTACACGGCCGCCGCGCCCCGCACCGTCACGCTGGGGCTAGGCTACACGTTTGCCGCCAAGGCGCGCGAGTAAGTAGCGCGGACTTTCAGTCCGCGACCCAACCAGTTATTCTGACCCGCGGACTGAAAGTCCGCGCTACATCTCATTTCATGCAAACCACTTCCACCCCGCCGCCCCGTGAGGCGGCCTCGCCCATGCGGCGCTTCGTGGGCCGCCATATGTACCGCTGGCACCGCACGCTGGGCCTGATTACGCTGCTGCCGGTTATTATGTGGACGCTCAGCGGGTTGTCGCACCCGCTGATGTCCAACTGGTTGCGGCCGGCCATTGCGCACGAAACCGTGCCTACCCCCCCGTTGCGGCCCAATGCGCTGGCCGTGCCCGTAGCGCAGGTGCTGAGCCAGAACCACTTGGTTGCCATCCAGAACCTGCGGGTGGTGCAGTTTCAGCAGCAGCCTTATTATCAGATAACTGACTACCGCAGCCGGCTGCGCTACTTTTCCGCCGCTACTGGGCAGGAACTGCCCGGCGGCGACCGCACCTACGCCGAGGACGTGGCCCGCTACCTGCTGGCCGACTCCACTTCGGCCGTGGCCAGCGCCGAGCGCCTAACGCACTATACGGCTGACTATAAGTTTATTAACCGCCTGCTGCCAGTCTGGAAAATCACCTTCGACCGGCCCGATGGCATGGCCATTTTCGTGGAAACCGGGCAGAGCCGCATGGGCACGTTCAACAACCACGCCCGCGCCCGCTTCCTGTGGGTGTTTGGAATGCTGCACAATTGGGATTTTCTCGACGCCCTACCCCGGCCGCTACACCTGGGCATCATGCTGGTATTCACAACGGTTATCTGGCTGTCGGCCCTGAGCGGATTGGTGATGTACGGCTTCGTGCGGAAAAAACTGCGGCAGCCGCGCTCGGCCCAAGACCGGGTGGGCTGGCTGCGGCGGCGCCACCGCACGCTGGGGCTGTGGGTGGCGTTCGTCACGTTCACGTTTGCCCTGAGTGCCTCGTACCATTTAATTCAGAAATTCAACCCCGACCGCCGCGAGGAAGTGGCGCGGGTGAGCGCCTTCGCCGCCAGCGAGCTGACCTGGCCGCTGACCGACGCCCTACCCGGCCCCGCGCCCGTCACGCGGGTATCGCTGGCGCGGGTGGGCGGCCAGCCGTACTACCGCCTTGTGAGCAAAGGTGCTGAGGGTAAGCCTACTGTGCAGTACCGCAGCACCCGCGACGGCCAGCCGCTGCCCGCCGGCGAGTCGGTATACGCTGCCGAGCTGGGCCAGGAATTCATGCTGGCGCTGAATGGCCACCCGGCCACCGCCAGCGCCACCGGCGCGGCCGAAGACGGCGCCTTACCCGAATGCTGCGCCCCGCCCACCGCGGAGGCCGAAGCTCCCGCGGCCATCGGTGCGCCCGCCGCGGCGGGGGGGGTAGGCAGCCCCACGCCGGCCCTGGCCAGCCTGGGTAGTCCCGAGCTGGTGACCAAGTTTGTCGGCGAATACGGCTTCGTAAATAAGCGTCTGCCGGTGATGAAGCTCAGCTACGCCGGCCCCGGCCATCCGGTCCTGTACGTGGAGCCCGGCACCGGCCGCCTGGCCGCCCTCGTCACCGACGGCGACCGGCGCGAGGGGTTGTCCTTCGCGGTGCTCCACAAGTTTTTCCTGATGGATTGGGCGGGCAAAAATATCCGCGACGCGGTGGCGATGCTCTCGGCGCTGGGCGTGCTGGCCATCACGCTCTACGGCTTCGCGCTGCTGCTCAAGACGTGGCGCTAAGAGGGGGTAGGCAATTGGCATGGCGAGCAACGCGCAGCAATCGCACCAGAATGAGCGGTTTGAGTATCGTTCTGGTGCGATTGCTGCGCGTTGCTCGCCATGCCAAACGTCTTTTGGGTAAGTCTTTGAGCCTTAGACTATATTCGCCAGCTCACCCCTGGAGATACTGACCCTGCTTGATATCAGCCAGCAGGCCCGGCTGCGTGGGGTGCCAGCCGAGCTGCTGCTGGGTGAGCGCGCTCGACGACGGGGCATCCATCGCCACGAAGCCAGCTATCGGGCCCAGAAACTGCGGGGCTTCTTCGGGCGATTTAGATGCCACGGGTAGGTTTAACTCCTGGCCGACGGCCGTCATAATCTCGCGCACGGGAATGCCTTCTTCGGCTACGCCGTGGTAGCTGGCCCCGGCTACCCCCTGCTCCAGTACCAGGTGGAAGAGGCGGGCGGCATCAAGCCGGTGTAGGGCGGACCAGCGGTTATTCCCGTCGCCCACGTACACGACGGTGCCCGTGCGGCGGGCGGCTTGGGCAAACAGGTCCACGAAGCCGCAGTAGCTGGCATCGTGCACTAGAGGGGCGAGGCGCACCACCGAGGCTCGCACGCCCTTCGCCACCTGCGCCTGGGTAGTTGTGTCGGTTACGCGGGGTGAAACTGGCAGGTGCTTATCCTGCTCCGTGGCGAGGCGGTCGGGCGCATTCAGGCCCATCACGCCCGAAGTAGTCACGAGGGGGCGGTTGGTGCCGGCCAGGGCGTCGCCCAGCGCCTCAATGGCCCGCCGGTCGGTTTCAGAGGCAGCGGCAAAGATGGTGAAATCATGGATGAAACCCAGGTGAATTACTGCATCGGCCGCTTTGGCCCCGCTCGTCAGGCTGTCGAGGTCGTCGAGCGCGCCACGGTGGACTTCGGCCCCGGCCTCCGTTAACTTCTTGGCCGACTCCTCCGAGCGGGCCAGGCCGAGCACTTGGTGGCCCGCTTTTAGTAATTCGGGGATAAGGGCCGAGCCAATAAAGCCGCTGGCCCCGGTTACGAAAACCTTCATAGTGAACTATTTAGAGGGTAATTAACAAGCGCGGGCGTTGGCGGCGCGCCTTCGATACTACCCCGCAAAGGTCCGGCTAGCGGCCTGCCGCACCACTGCGCCAGCTAAACCAGTTACTGCGCCAGCTAAACAATCGGGCCTACCGTCGGAAATTGCTCGGCGTGAGGCCGCTTTGGCGCTTGAAAAACGTGCAGAAATGCGCCACGTCGGTAAACCCCAGCTGGTCGGCCACTTCCGAAACGCTCTGATTAGTTTGCTTGAGCAGCAGCTTGGCTTCCTGCGTTATACGGCTCGCAATCAGGGCGGTAGTGGTCTGACCGGTAACTTCCTTTAGCACCCGGTTGAGGTGCACGACGTGCACGGCCAGCTGGTCGGCGTAGTCTTTGGCCGTGCGCAGGCGCGGGCCTTGCGGCGGAAACTGCCGCTCCAGCAGTTTGGCAAACTGGTCGGCTACCCTGGTCGCGGCGGGGGGTAGGGCCGCGGCCGGAGCCGGCTGGAGCTTCTGCGCGAAGTGAATCAACCCCAGCAAGTAGATACGCAACAGGTCGTATTTATAGGCGTAGCCAGTGGCCATTTCGCGTATCATCTTCTCAAAAATAGCCTCCGCGGCGGCGCATTCGGCCTCTGATATCCGAATGGCCGGCTGTGCTCCGGCCCGGAAAACGGGTAGCTCCTCCACGCGCATCCCGCCCTTGGCGGGTAGCAAAAATTCCTCGGTGAAGATGCAGAAATAGCCCGTGAGTGCCTCGCCGTGCACCGTCCAACGGTAGGCCGTGCGGGGCGTGGCCAGAAACAGTGTATCCGGCCCGACCTCCACGGCGTGGTCGGCAAACTCGAAGCGGCCTTCGCCGTGCGAAAGGCTAATTTTATAAAACGCCTGCCGGTTGAAGGGCGTCGGTGGGCGGTGGTGCCGGCCGGGCCGCAGGTTGCCTAGGCTGAAGACATCAAACTGGCCCAGCTCGCGCTGCATATCGGCCGGAGTCTCGCCGGCCACGGGTGTAAACTTGGCGTACAGGTCTTCGAGCGAGGTAGGTTTCATAGATGGGTTTCAGTTAAAATTTCGTCCATTGATTGACCCCTAATCACTCAACTATTCAACCGCATAAATCACCAGGCCAGCAGCGCTTCGGCCTGCTCGCGCAGCAGTTGCTCAAAAAGCGGACTGCTCAGCTTGCCCTCGGCCGAGAGGTGCTGGCTGATGCCGGGCAGGCGCACGCGCTGCGGCAACACGCTGGTGCCCAGGTAAAACAGAATATCGGTGAGGTGGCTCAGGGCCAGCGCGCCGCCCATGCTGCCGCTGCTCAGGCTGATGAGGGCCGCTTTTTTGCCCCTGATGCCGCCGGGGTAGGGTAGGGCGTCGATAAACGACTTGAGCGCGCCGGGAATGGAACAATTGTACTCGGGCGCGATAACGACGAGCTTATCCGACTGGTTGAGCGGGGCGATGAAAGCGTTAAAATTGTCGTGCCGCCCGGCGTTGTGATAGAGCGCCACGTTGAGAAAATCTTCCGGCAGCTCCGTCAAATCCATAATTTGATACGCCGCGCCCAGTTCCGTGAGCAGGGTAGCGTAAAAATTGGCCACGATACGGGCGCGGGACTGCGGGCGGTTGGTGCCAACGAGGAGGGTAATCAATTGATTGATAGGTAAGAGTATGCTACATTTAAGAGAGCCTGTCCTTGCGAGCATGTTGCGCATCAAGCAAGGACAGGCTTGGTTAGCTAGTAACCAGCAACTCCTAAAAAAGTCCGCGCAGCCAGCCGCCATCCACGGCCGTGGAGGTGCCGGTGATGTAGCTGGCCCGCTCAGAGCACAGAAACGCCGCCAGCGCGGCAAATTCGCGCGGCTCGCCCAGCCGGCGCATGGGTATCTCGCTGGTCCAGCGCTCGGTAGCCTGCTCGGCCGAGATGCCCTCGCGGGTGGCGGCGGCATCGGCCAGGTGCTCCACGCGCTCGGTGCGGGTGTAGCCGGGCAAGATGCAGTTGACCGTGATGCCACTGGCCGCTACCTCGTTGGCCAGGGTGCGGGCCATGCCCGTCACAGCCGCTCGCATGCTGTTGGAGAGCAATAGGCCCGCTATGGGCTGTTTCACGGCAATGGAGGTGATATTGAGAATCCTACCCCAACCGCGGGCCTGCATGCCGGGCAGTACGGCGCGGGTCAATTCTACTACGCTGGTGAGCAGCAGGCGGGTAGCGGCGTCCCAGGCGGCGGCATCGTGCTGGGCAAAGGTGCCCGCCGGCGGCCCGCCCGCGTTCGTTACTAGTATATCAATTTGCCCAAACTCAGCCAGGGCGGCCTGTACCAGCCGGGCCACATCGGTGGGGTTGGCTACATCGGCGACTACGCCCAGCACCCGCGCGCCGGTAGCCGCGCGAATAGCCGCGCAGGTCTGCTGCAAGGTATCGTCGTGGCGGGCGCACAGCACCAGGTGTGCGCCTTCGGCGGCCAGCTCTTCGGCTACGGCGCGCCCCAGCCCCTTGCTGGCGGCGGCCACAAGGGCTACTTTTCCGGTTAGTCCGAGGTCCATTGGTGAATTAGTGAGGGGGTAGGGAAGTAATGATTGGTGGGTAAAAGAACGTCATGCTCATCTGGCGTCCGCTTGTCGAAGCATCGCGCGCGGGACAGTAGAATCAATCGTTGAACGATACGAGCGAGATGCTTCGACAAGCGGACGCCAGATGAGCATGAGGCTCTTTTACCCACAACCTCACCAATTTCACTTCTGCCGTAGGTAGCTGTCGCTGCCGTCGAGCCAATCCTGGCGGGGCGGGCTAAACACGTCTACGTCGAGGGTATCTTCCAGGGCCTCGGCGGTGTGGGGCAGCCAGGATGGGATGGTCAGCACCTCGCCGGCGCGCACGATGACCTCCTGGCCACCATCGTCGCCCAGATGAAAGCGTAGCGCGCCTTCCAAGATGTAGGTAATCTGCTCGTTATGATGCGAGTGCTTGGGCACAATGGCACCCTTCTTGAGGTACACGTGGGCCAGCATCATCTGGTCGCCGGTGATGAGGCGGCGCGCGATGGTGTCGGACAACTCATCCTTGGGCATGTCGTCCCAACGGTAATGGGTAGCGGGCGGAATCGGGGGCATGGTGGGGGGTAGGGATAAGGATTACCAGCAAAGAACGTCATGCTGACGAGGGAAGCATTGCACTAGCGTCGTTGGGCAGCGGCGCGAGTGAGATGCTTCCTTCGTCAGCATGACGTTCTTTCATTGCTCATTATTTATTACCCACTACTCCACTACCAGCCCGTACTTGTCGAGCAAACCCGGCAGGCCGGCCAGCGCGAAGCGCGCGCCGGTCAGGTCGTTGGCTTCGGGGTCGAGGCTGAAGCCGGTGGCGGTGGTAAAGTTGGTGCCCACCAGCCGGGTATCGTGGAAAATGGTGCCCGTGAGGTCGCAGTCCATAAACGCGGCCCCGCTGAGGTCGGCGTTGGTGAAGTCGGTTTCGGCCAATGAACAGTACGCGAAGCGCGTGCCCGCTAGCTTCTTCCCACCAAACGAGGCGTAGCGCAGCTGGCAATGGTCGAAATGCACCCCAAACAGCATATCTTGGCACGCCCCAAAAGCCACGCCCAGCAGCTTGCAATCGGCAAAAGCTACGTTTTGCAGGGCCGCCCCGCCGAGCCGGGCCGTGGTCAGGTTGCAACGCTCAAAGAGGCAGTCTTCGAAGCGCAGGCCGGCCAGGTTGGCTTCGCTCAGCTCGCAGCCTACGAAGTGGAGCTGCTCCAGGTCAGTGCCCAGCGCCAGCAGGCGGGGCGCGTTGAGGCCAGTGAGTACGTTTTCGACCGGAAAGTTGGTGGGCTTGCGCAGGGCAGTAGGCTTGCGATGGGGCTTCATGAAACGCAGAAAAAAGAGCCGCAAGCTAACCCCGCGCCCGGCTACGCAGTTTAAGGCGGGCTAACCACGGCTACTGCCTGCCCCGGCCGGGGGTAGGGACTGCCCGCTACTCGCCATGCCTACCGCTACCCGCACTATTTACTTCAAAAACAGCGCTGGCTGCGTTTGGGAGGAGCCCGAACACTACCTGCGCCTCGACTACTGCGCTGGTCCGCGCCAGGAGGGCGAGTTTAAGGCCCTGCTCACCCACGCCCGGCAGGCCATGCAGCGCCACGGCTGGAGCCGGCTGCTTATCAATCAGCAGCAGATGAAGGCTTTCACGCCGACCGAGGAAAGCTGGATGATAAACGAGTGGCTGCCCCAGGCCGTGCGCGAAAACGGCTACCGCCACGGGGCCGTGGTAGTAGCGCACGACGTATTCGCCCGCCTCGCCATGACGGGCCTCGTCCTGACCAGCCGCCAGTTGGGCCACACGTACCGCAATTTTGAAAATGAAGCCGAAGCCGCCGACTGGCTGGCGAGGGTAGGCTAAGCTTCAGCTTGTCCTACCCCTCCTGCCCGGCCAGCAAATCCTCGAACGTTTGGCGGCGGCGGATGAGGCGCGGGGCAGCCTCGCCGTCGAGCAGCACCTCGGCGGGGCGCAGGCGCGAGTTGAACGAGCTGCTCATCTCGAAGCCGTAGGCCCCGGCGTTGTGGAAGGCCAGCACGTCGCCCTCGCGCACTTCGGGCAGCAGGCGGTCCCAGGCAAAGGTGTCGGTTTCGCAGATGTTGCCGACTACCGTGTACAGGCGCTCGGGGCCCTGGGGGCGCGTGAGGTTCGAGATGTAGTGGTACGCCTCGTACATCATGGGCCGGATGAGGTGGTTGAAGCCCGAGTTGACGCCCGCGAACACCGTGGCCGTGGTGTGCTTCACCGTCGCAACCTCCACCAGCAGGTAGCCCGCCTCGCTCACCAGGTACTTGCCGGGCTCAAACCAGGCTTCGAGCGGCCGGCCATATTCGGCCTCAAATTCCCGGAAGGCCGCCGCCACTTGCTCGCCCAGGGCGGCCACGTCGGTTTCGGGGTCGCCGGGCTTGTAGGGCACTTTAAAGCCCGAGCCCAGGTCCAGAAACTCCAGGTCGGGGAAGCGGCGGGCGGCATCAAATAAGATATCCAGCGCCCGCAGAAACACGCCCACGTCCTTGATTTCGGAGCCCGTGTGCATGTGCAGGCCGCGCACGTGCAGGCCGGTGCCCTTCACTACGCGCTCGAGGTGCCGCAGTTGGTGAATGCTGATGCCAAACTTGCTGTCGATGTGGCCGGTCGAAATCTTGTAGTTGCCGCCCGCCTCAATATGCGGGTTCAGGCGCACGCACACCGGGTAGGAGCCGCCAAACGTGGCCCCGAACTGCTCCAGAATGGCCAGGTTGTCAATGTTCAGGTTCACACCTAATTCTTTGGCTTCTACCAACTCGCTGAACGCCACGCTGTTGGGCGTGAACAAAATATTCTCGGGCCGAAAGCCGACGTGCAGTCCTAGCCGCACTTCGTTGATACTCACACAGTCGAGGCCCGCGCCCTCGGCCAGCAGAATTTTCAGGATGGCCACGTTGGTTAGCGCCTTGCAGGCGTAGAAAAACCGCGTGGGGTGGCCCTCAAAAGCCGCCGTCAGCTTGTGGTACTGCGCCCGAATAACGTCGGCCTGGTACACGTAGAGGGGGGTGCCAAACTGCGCAGCGGCGGCCAGCAGGGCAGGGGTAGGGAGCGAAGCAGACATACGAAAACAGCAAAAAGCCGCGGCCGGGCCGCGCCCGCAAAGGTAAGGCCGCCACCCAGGCTCCCGGCCCGCTCGAAGCGGCCATATATTTGCCCTGTCAGCCAATTCTCAATCTAATTTTTTCCATGCATAATCGTTTACTATGGCTGCTAAGCCTACTATTGGCCGGGCCACTGCTGGCCCACGCCCAGGAGGTGCCCAGCACCTACCAGGTCGAGTACGACTCCTTGTGGCAGCGGGCGGCGCGGGTGCGGGCGTTTGTAGGGGCCAGTATCGCGCAGTCGCGAACCTCTTTTGTGGCGCTGGGCGGCACCAGCCGCCGCACCATAAGCCTCGCCCGGAGCCGGTCTTTGGCAGATGGGTTGGAAGCAAATGCCTTCAGGCTGGTTAAGGAGGAAATAACCAAGCACAAAACCCACGGGGCCGACGTAACCAAGATAAACTACTACGCCACCAGTGGTCAGTTGCTGCTGGCCGAGCTGTACCAGCAGCACCAGCTAGTACGCTTGCAGCTAACCCAATACGCCCAACAAAATGGCCGCGTCCGCCATAAGCCCTACCGAATGGCAGAGTGGGTACGCGGTGACTATTTGCGCTTGACTCTCTACAGTGTGGGTATCACCAACCCGCCGCGCAATTATTATTTTAACTTCCTGCGTCTGCCCGAGTAGTCGCGCCGCCCGCTTGCCATGCCTAAAACCCTACCCGAAGTCTGGCTGCGCGGCCCGCTGCCCGCCGTGCCGCCGCTGTTGCAGCCGGTGGCCCACGCCCTACTGCAAGCCCGCGCCGAAGTAGCGGATATTATGGCCGGCTTTCCGGCCGACAAGTTGGCTGCGCGCCCGCTGGGCCTGGCGTCGGTGGGCTTCCACCTGCGCCACCTGGCGGGCGTGCTCGACCGCACTTTTACCTACGCCCGCGGTCAAGCGCTCAGCGAAACCCAACTGGCCTACCTGGCCGCCGAGGGCCAGCCGCCTACCCACCCCGGCGCGGCGCAGGAGTTGCTGCGGGCCTTTGACCAGCAGGTGGATAAGGCATTAATGCAGCTGCAAAACACACCCGAAGCCAGCCTGCCCGACTGGCGGGGGGTAGGGCGAGCGCAGCTGCCGAGCACGGTTATTGGCCTGCTGGTGCACGCCGCCGAGCACACCACTCGCCACGTGGGCCAGCTACTGGTAACGGCCCGGCTGGTGCGGAGCACGGCCGCCAGCAACTACTAGACGGCGAATGACCGGCCGCCCCGGAGCGATGCCGCCAAAATACCTTGCCGCGAAAAGAAACCTGCTGCAAAAAAATGCCCTACCTGCTTCACGCGCAAGCTCCTATCTTCGGTTAATGCTAACTGCTAACACTGACCAACTAACCGGCCGCGCCACCGGAGCTTTGTTCCTGGCTGCCTTTGGCAGCGCCTGGTTCGCCTTATGGCTCGTAGCTACCCATCGTCTTCGTCCTGCCACTGGGGCGCTTGTGAGCCTGGGCCTGCTGGCGCTCGTGCTCACGGGAAGTTGGGTGTTACGCCATGTGAAGCGCTTGCCGCCACCTGCGCCCGGCCTGGCCAACGACCTCCGCAGGCGGCGCGAGCGGCGCGTTTTTGGCGTGGTCAATGCCGTGCAGTGGAGCGCTATTTTTTTTGCCGGTTGGCTCTTGCCTCGGCTGGGGCTCACCGCCTATTTCACGCCCTTTATCGCGGGGATTGTGGGGCTGCATTTTTTTCCTCTCGCCCGTCTTTTTCACTATCCGGCCCACTACATAACAGGCGGAGCCTTGCTGGCGTGGACGCTTGGCTGTTTATTTATCCTGTCACAGTTGGAGTGGCAAGCGAGCGTCGCCCTCGGGGCAGGCATTATTTTGTGGCTCAGCGCAAGCTACTCGCTTGGGCAGGCCGTGCAAGTGCTGCGCAACACACAGCCGACCAGCGCGCCTAAGTGAAGCCCACATTACGGGCTAAAAATGACCGCTAAACAGAAGTAGGTGGGGTCTATACAGTTAATAATCGGTTAATTTTAACACTTAAAGTGCTAAAATTAAAATTCGCACCCATATCATTATAACTTTAAAATTTTTCCTAATTTAAGCAATCGCAAAAAATGAGTTTTATGCTCATCCATGTTAATGCAGGAATGAGTCTGTGCTGTAATTTTTCGTTTGTTGAGAAAAGTCAGGCTAGGTAATAGGTTAAACAGGCCACCTCAGCTCCTGAGCATTAGGCAAAGGAAAATGCGCCTGCAACGGCCTGCTTTGCGTAGGCAGCAAGTAGTGAGCCGCCGTGCGGCCCCGTTGTCGCTATGAAAATTAAGTGTGTATCCTCTTCAGCCTATTGCGTGGGCCTGGCGCTGCTGCTCGCCGGCCCGGCCGCCCACGCCCAAACCCAACCTCGCAAACCCATGTCTGCCATCGAATATCAGTCGCCCAACCATCCCATTGCTTCCGGCAAGGCCCCTGGCCTGCAGCACAAGCTACTCAGTGAGCAGGGCGGTGTTAAGAACTACGTGCTCATCTTCGCCAAGGGCGATGAGGTGCTGAGCGGCCTCACCGATTTTGCCACCGCCGAGCACGTGCAGGCGGCGCATTTTTCGGCCATTGGGGCCTTTCAGCAAGTAACCACGGCCTGGTTCGACCCTCAGAAAAAGCAGTACCGCCTGAACCACGTGCAGGGGCCAGTCGAGCTGGTGTCGCTGCTCGGCGACGTGGCCCTGGTCGATGGCAAGCCCGTGGTACACAGCCACCTGGCCATTAGCCACCCCGACGGCCGCGTGGAGGGTGGCCACCTCATCGAGGCCTATGTGTTCCCTACTGTCGAGCTATTTCTGACCGTGTACCCCACGCCGCTCTATAAAAAAGCCGACCCCGAAACCGACCTGCACCTCATCGACCCCGCCGCCACGAAGTAGCCAGTAGCAAAACGGCCGGCCGCGCGAGCTTAACCATACTTCAGCCCCAAAAGCTCTGCTTAGCCATCGGCCGTTTAGCGCCGTAGTAGTCGCCCTACCCCCGTCATGCGCGGCAAGGCTCTATTATTCCGACTTGGTATGAGGGAGTAGCAGCCAATCAAATGCGATGCAAAATGATTTAGGATTAGAAGTTTTACGTAATTTCTAAGGCTCTAATTTGTTAATCCCTAACGCTTGGCTCGCTTGTACTGCACCGGCCAGGTTACGTCGGCCCCTAGTTCGTGGGCCGCGCGCAGCGGAAAGTAGGGGTCGCGCAACTCTTCGCGAGCCAATAATACCAAGTCGGCCTGGCCGCTGGCTACGATTTCTTCAGCTTGGGCGGGCGTAGTAATGAGGCCCACGGCCCCGGTAGCAATGCCTGCTTCGCGCCGGATGCGCCCGGCAAACTCGACCTGGTAGCCGGGGCCGACCGGGATTTGGGCGGTGGCCACGTTGCCGCCCGTCGAGCAGTCCACAAGGTCCACGCCGCGCTCGCGCAGCTCAGCGGCGAGCCGCACCGACTCGTCGGCCGTCCAGCCGCCTTCGGCCCAGTCGGTGGCCGAGATGCGCACGAATAGCGGAAAAGTGGGGGGTAGGGCCTGGCGCACGGCCGCCACCACTTCCAGTAGCAGCCGGGCGCGGTTCTCGAATGAGCCGCCGTAGGTGTCGGTGCGCTGGTTGCTGAGCGGCGACAGAAACTGGTGCAGCAGGTAGCCGTGCGCGGCGTGTAGCTCAATCACCTGAAAGCCCGCGGCCAGTGAGCGCTCGGTGGCGCTGCGGAAATCAGCAATTACTTTCTTGATGCCCGCCGCATCTAGTGCCATTGGCAGGGGGTAGTCGTCGGAAAAAGGCACCGCGCTGGGTGCCACCACTTGCCAGCCGCCTTCGGCGTCAGGAATCGCGCCGTGGCCCCGGCCCAGCCAGCTGGTGTAGGTGCTGGCCTTGCGGCCGGCGTGGGCCAGCTGCACGCCCGGCACGCTACCCTGGGCCTCAATAAACTGGTTGATACGCCGCTGAAAATCAATATGCTCGTCTTTCCAGATGCCTAGGTCTTCGGGCGTAATGCGGCCCTCGGGCGACACGGCCGTGGCTTCCTGAATGAGCAGGCTGGCCCCACCCACGGCGCGGCTGCCGCTGTGCACCAGGTGCCAGTCGTTGGCAAAGCCATCCTGGGCACTGTACTGGCACATGGGGGACACGACGATACGATTTTTGAGCGTGAGGCCACGCAGGGTAAGCGGCTCGAAAAGGGCGGGCATGCGGAGGAAAATAAGCGTCGGGCAAAGAAATAAATTGCCGACTAATGATTGTCTATCAAGCGTTTATACTAAATCATAAAGCGCTGGCAGCTAGTAATTGACCCCTGCTAAACCGGTCAGCACGGGAGAGGTTATCACCGCCGAGCTTACTCTGCCGGCCGGCAACGCTGGGCCCCCTCCGGCACGTAGAGCCAGCTTTCCCTGGCTTCCTACTCTTTACTTTCTACCATGTTCCACGAGATTTCCACTGCCGATAGCCTCGACCGCGTTGCGGTTGAAACCACCGCCGATACGGCCTGCGACGCCTCGCGCCGCCAATTTATCAACCACGCTGGGCGCGGGCTGCTGGCCGCCGGTCTGGCCTCGACCCTACCCCTGGCCGCCGCCGAAGCCGCCAGCCTGGGAGACGCTGCACTGCCGCCCGTCACGGGCCCGCTCGATATCACCCTACCCTCCCTCGAAGCGCCCACCGACCCTAAAGCCGGCCCTTTTTTGAATCCCGACGCGCCCGACCAGCGCGTGGGGTACGCCCTCGTGGGGCTGGGCCATCTCACGCTGGCCGAAATCTTGCCCGCTTTTGGCCAGTGTAAGCACGCCAAGCCGGTGGCCCTGGTGAGCGGTGATGCTGACAAAATGGCCAAAGTAGCTAAGCAGTACGGTATTAAGCCCAGTAGCTGCTACTCGTACCAGACCTACGACAAGCTCAAGGACAACCCCGAGGTGCAGGTAATTTACATTGTGCTGCCCAACGCGATGCACCACGAATTTACCCTTCGGGGGGCAAAAGCCGGCAAGCACATTCTCTGCGAAAAGCCGATGGCTACTTCTGTGAAGGAGTGCGAGGAGATGATTGAGGCTTGCAATAAGGCGGGCAAAAAGCTCATGATTGCCTACCGCATTCAGTACGAGCCGCTCAACCGGGCTGCCATGAAGCTAGTGCGCGCAAAAACCTACGGTCAGACCAAGCTCATCCAGATGATGGACTGCCAGAACCAGGCCCACGACCAGCAGTGGCGCCATAAAAAAGCCCTGGCCGGCGGCGGCTCACTGCCCGACGTGGGTCTTTATTGTCTCAACACTACGCGCTTTTTGCTGGGCGAAGAGCCTACCGAGGTGTCGGCCTATACCTACAGCACGCCCGGCGACGACCGGTTTAAGGACATTGAAGAAAACGTGGCCTTTACGCTGCGCTTCCCCAGCGGAGCTATCTCGCAGTGCATGAGCGGCTACGGCTCCTTCGATTCCAAAAACTACATGGTACACGCCGAAGCCGGTACCATCAAGATGGACCCGGCTTTCCCCTACAAAGGCCTCAAGCAGGAACTGGTGCACGCCCCCGGTGGCAAGCAAGTAACCGAGCAGCCCAGCAACCCTGATAAGCAGCAGTTTGCCCTCGAACTAGACCACATGGCCGAATGCGTACGCGACAACAAAACGCCCTACACGCCCGGCGAGGAAGGCTTGCAGGACCAACGTATTATGGAAGCTATCTATCAGTCGGCCAAAGAGAACCGCCCGGTAAAATTGACGGTAGGGGTAGGCAAAACCGATGCCTTCCGGGGCACGCCGCCCACCGAGGAGCAGGCATAACTAATGCAATTATCAATGGGCACTTATTAATGCCCGACATTGCTCATTGATAATTGCCAATCGCGCACTACCTTGCCGCCCAATTCAGCAGGTATCATGTTCAGCAATCGCTACTTTTTTGGCTTCTATTATTTTACGCCGCCCGCGTAGAACGAGTCGCCATGTAGCTAAGCCCCGAAAATTAGCAGCGCCACTCGTTCCCCGAGTGGCGCTTTTTTTATGCTTTTCCGAAGCAGCTTCCGCCACAAGTCATACTTTATATTTAAAATGAAAGTCGCCATTCAAGGGTTTCAAGGCAGTTTTCACGAGGTAGCGGCCCGCCAGTACTTCGGGTCGACTCCGGCGCTGAATTTCTGCGCCACCTTTAGCGAGGTGGTGGCCCAGGTGGCCGATGGCCGCGCCAAGGTGGCCCTCATGGCAATGGAAAACTCGCTGGCCGGTAGTATTTTACCAAATTATTTGCTGCTGGAGCGCGCCGACTTCACCATTACCGGCGAAGTGTACTTGCCCATTCACCAGCACCTGCTGGCGCTGCCCGGCACCACGCTGGCCGACGTGCGGGCCGTGCACTCGCACCCGATGGCCTTGCGCCAGTGCGGCGATTTTCTGAGCCAGCACCCCGACTGGCAACTGGTCGAAACCGAGGATACCGGCCTCAGTGCCCAGCGCCAGGCCAAAAGCCGGATGCCCGGCGTGGCCGTGGTGGCCGGGGCGCAAGCCGCCGCGGCGTTTGGGCTGCAAGTGCTGGCCTCCGCCATCAACGACGACCCCAGCAACTACACCCGCTTCCTGGTGTTGGAGCGCGCCGCCGAGGCCCGCCCGGTGGCCCGGCCCGACAAAGCCTCGCTGTATTTCTACACCTCGCACGCGCCGGGCATGCTGGCGCGGGTGCTCACGCTGGTAGCGAGCCACGGCCTGAATCTGAGTAAGTTGCAGTCGTGCCCGCGCCCTAGCCAGCCCTGGCACTACGGCTTCCACGCCGACGTGGAGTTCGACGCCCCCGCCCAGCTAGCGCGGCTGCTGGCCGAACTACCCGCCGTGACGGAGGAGCTGCGGGTGCTGGGCGCTTATGAGCGCGGCAATATGGTGTTTAGGGAGGAAGGGGTAGTGGAATTAAAAGAGTATCATTCTACTCAAAGCCATATCTCCTCACAGCTTTCAGGCTAACATTATGTCTGGTTTTACTTGCGTAACCTGCGGCCAATACCACGAGGAATTACCGTTGTGCTTTGGAGCTGAAGTTCCATTATATTACTACAGTATTCCGGTGGAGGAGCGGGAAATCCGCATTGAAATGTCAGCTGATTGGTGCGTAATAGATGAACAGCATTTTTTTGTTAGAGGGAGAATAGAAATACCAATTTTGAATTATACCGAAACGTTTATTTGGAACGTTTGGACTTCGCTTAGCGAGGAGAAATTTATTCGGTCTCAGGAAATGTGGAACGACCCCTTGCGAGTACAGGAGATGCCTTATTTCGGCTGGTTGCAAACCGAAATTCCAGGCTATGAAAACACTGTCAACTGCAAAACTTGGGTACACACGCAACGGGTAGGTATCATTCCAAATATAGAGGTTTTTGAAGAAAATCATCCGTTAACAATTGACCAGCGTGATGGCATTACGCTAATACAAGTGCAGAAGCTAGTTGAATCGCTGCTGCATGCCGAGTGATTAGCCACTACTCACAAGCTTACCAATATGCTTCATTTTGCTCAGTGTGACGCCCTTCTCTAGCTTATTAACCTAATGACTATCACCACCGCCAGTCGCCTGGCCCACACCGGCGAATATTATTTTTCGCGCAAGCTGCGCGAGCTGGCCGCACTCAATGCGGCCGGGGCCAATATTATCAGCCTGGGTATCGGCAGCCCCGATTTGCCGCCGCATCCCAGCGTGGTAGCGGCACTGGCCGCTACTGCCGGCCAGCCCGGCGCGCACGGCTACCAGAGCTACCAGGGCACGCCGGCATTGCGCCAAGCGATGGCCGGCTTTTACCAAAAAAGCTACGGCGTGGTCCTCGACCCCGCCACCGAAGTGCTGCCGCTGGCCGGCTCCAAAGAGGGCCTGATGCACCTCGGCATGACCTTCCTGGAAGCCGGTGACGCGGTGCTGATTCCAAATCCCGGCTACCCCACCTACCGGGCGGTGGCCGAAATCTGCGGGGCTGAGGTGCGCGAGTATGACCTGACCGCCGCCACTGGCTGGCTGCCTGACCTGGCCGCGCTGGCTCGGACTGATTTAAGCCGCGTGAAAATGATGCTGGTCAACTACCCGCACATGCCCACCGGCACGCCGGCCAGCCCCGCGTTTTTGCAGCAGCTGGTCGAGTTTGCCGCAGCGCACGGCATTATGCTGGTGCACGATAACCCCTACGGCTTTGTGCTAAACGAGACGCCGCCCACAAGCCTGCTCAGCATTCCGGGCGCTAAGGAGGTAGCACTGGAGTTGAATTCACTTAGTAAGAGCCATAACCTGGCCGGCTGGCGGGTAGGGATGCTGGTGGGCCGCGCCGATTGGCTGACGGAGGTGCTGCGCTTCAAGAGCAACATGGATTCGGGCATGTTCCTGGGCACGCAGCAGGCGGCTGTGGCGGCGCTGGCGCTCGGCGACGACTGGTTTGCGGAGCTGAATGCCACGTACCGCACCCGGCGCGAGCTAGTGGTGGCGCTGCTGCGCGCCCTGGGCGGCGCGCCCGCGCCGGGCCAGGTGGGCCTGTTCATCTGGGCTGCCGTGCCACCGGCGTATGCCGATGGCTACGCCCTGAGCGACGCTGTGCTGGCCGAAGCCCGCGTGTTTCTGACGCCCGGCGGCATCTTCGGCAGCAACGGGCTCGGCTACATCCGCGCCAGCCTGTGCCAGCCCGAAAGTGTGCTGCGCGAGGCGTTGGAGAGAGTTGAAACGATGCAAAAAGAACGTCATGCGGCGCGGCGCGAAGCAGCTTATGTGCAGCAGTAACCTCAATCGTTGAACGACACCCGAACGGCGCGGGCGAGCTGCTTCGCGCCGCATGACGTTCACTTTTAGTAAACCTAATGACTATCACCATCATCGGCCTCGGTCTTATCGGCGGCTCACTGGCGCTCAGCCTACGGCAGCACGGCCTGGCCGACCGCCTTATCGGCGTGGAGGCCTACCCCCCCTACGCCCGTCGGGCGCTGGAGCTGGGCCTGGTCGACGAAATCGAGGCCGACCTGTCGGCGGCCGTGGCCCTGGCAGGCCTCGTCATCGTGGCCGTACCGGTAGATGCGCTGCTGACCGTGCTACCCCAGGTATTAGACTTGCTTACTGACCAGCAAGTGGTTATCGACGTGGGCTCGACCAAAAGCAACCTGCTGGCGGCCGTGGCGGGGCACCCGCGCCGGGGCCGCTTTGTGGCCGCGCACCCAATGGCCGGTACCGAATACTCGGGTCCCGACGCGGCCGTGCGCGGTTTGTTTGAGGGTAAGACGCTGGTTATCTGCGACGCGGCGGCCAGCGACGCCGACGCCGTAGCCACGGTAGAGGCACTGTTTCGGGCGCTACCCATGCGGGTGCTGCACTTGGGCGGGGCCGAGCACGATTTGCACACGGCCTATGTATCGCACATCTCGCACCTCACCTCGTTTGCCTTGGCCCTCACGGTGTTGGAGAAAGAGCAGCGTGGCGAGCAGCGCATTTTTGACCTGGCCGGTGGCGGCTTCGCTTCCACGGTGCGGTTGGCCAAGAGCGCTCCGGCCACTTGGGTGCCCATCTTCCGCCAAAACCGGGAAAACCTGCTGGATGTGCTCGATGAGCATCTATCGCAATTGCGTAAGCTGCGCGAATTGCTGGCTGGTGAAGACTATGCCGGACTGACGGCGCAATTGGAGCAGGCCAATGAGATACGGAAGATTATTCCCTGAAAAAGTAGGACATCAAAAGAGAACGTCATGCTGACGACAGGAAGCATCTCGCTCGCATCATTGAACGATTGAATTTACTATCTCACGCGAGATGCTTCCTGTCGTCAGCATGACGTTCTCTTTAACAATCACCAACTAATAATTACCAACCACCCCCCATGTTTCACGACCTGTTCAATCGCAAACCCGAGGATAAGCCTTTCCTCATCTCTGGCCCGTGCTCGGCCGAAACCGAGGCGCAAGTGCTCGAAACCTGCCAGCGCCTAGCCGCCACGGGTAAGGTTCAGGCGCTGCGCGCCGGCATCTGGAAGCCCCGCACCAAGCCCGGCGGCTTTGAGGGGGTAGGGGCCAAGGGCCTGCCCTGGCTCAAGAAAGCCAGCGAGCTAACCGGCCTGCCCGTGGCCGTGGAAGTAGCCACCGCCAAGCACGTGGAAGACTGTCTGGCCTTCGGCGTAGACCTGGTGTGGGTGGGGGCGCGCACCACCGGCAACCCGTTTTCAGTGCAGGAAATTGCCAATGCGCTGCGCGGGGTGGATATTCCGGTGCTGGTCAAAAACCCCATTCACCCCGAGCTGGAGCTGTGGGTAGGGGCCATTGAGCGCTTGCAAAAGGCGGGCTTAAAGCAGGTGGGTATGATTCACCGGGGCTTTTCGAGCTACGGCAACACCGACTACCGCAACGCGCCCATGTGGCACCTGCCCATCGAGATGAAGCGCCGGCTGCCCGAGATGCCCATCCTCAACGACCCCAGCCACATCTGCGGCCGGCGCGATACGCTGTTTGCCGTGGCCCAGCAGGCGTTGGACCTCGACTTCGATGGGACGATGATTGAGAGCCACATCGACCCTGACAATGCCTGGAGCGATGCCAAGCAGCAAATCACGCCCGAGGTGCTGCAGCAGCTTATTACCGACTTGGTGTGGCGGCACGAAACCACTGATAAAGAAGAGTTTCTAAGCGCCCTGGCCGGCCTGCGCGAGCAAATCAACAACCTCGATGCCGAGGTGATGCAGCTGCTGGGCCGCCGCATGGCCGTGGCCGAAAAAATCGGTCAGTACAAGAAGGACAACGACATTACCATTCTGCAAACTGCCCGCCTAAACGAGATTCTGGCGCGCAGCAAGCGTCAGGGTGCCCAGGTAGGCCTCACCGAAGATTTCGTGGAGCGCTACATGGAGGCCGTGCATCTGGAGTCGGTGATGCGCCAGGAGCGGGTGATGAAGGGGTAGGATACCCGCGCTACTTAAAGCGAACGTCATGCTAACGCAAGGAAGTACGACGTTCGCTTTAGTGGGTTTTACTGTGCTTGCCGCGTACTTTTCAGCAATGAAAAAAACTACGCTACTCGCGGCCCTGGCCGCTACGCTGCTCGTGGCCAGCCCTGCCTGCGCCCAGCACCTACCTAAAGCTCAGCACGAACTGCTGGCTACCCCCGCCACCGTGGCCTGGGGCTACTACGACGCGGCCGCCCCGCCGGTGCTGCGCATCAAGTCGGGCGAAACAGTGCAGGTGCACACGCTCATCACTTCCAGCCCTACCCGCCTCGAAGGCGCGGGCGTGGCCCCGGCCCAGGTGGAACAGTCGCTGCGCGATATTTATGACAAAGTGACCAATAAAGGGCCGGGCGGGCACATTCTTACCGGCCCCATCTTCGTGGAAGGGGCCGAGCCGGGCGATGTGCTGGAAGTACGCATCCAGGCCATCGAGTTGGCGATTCCCTACGCCTACAACGGTTTTGGGCCGAAGAGCGGGTTTATTCCCGAAGATTTTGGCTACGCCAAGATGAAGATTATTCCGCTGGATGGCAAGCGGATGGTGGCCGATTTCGCGCCCGGCATCACGCTGCCCCTGCACCCGTTTTTCGGCAGCATGGGGGTAGCGCCGCCGCCCGCGGCGGGCCGCGTGAATAGCGCGCCGCCCGGTATTTTTGGCGGCAACCTGGATAATAAAGACCTGGTGGTGGGCACTACCCTCTACTTGCCGGTACACGCGCCGGGCGCGCTCTTCTTTGTGGGCGACGGTCACGCTGGGCAGGGTAACGGCGAGGTAGACATCACGGCCCTGGAAACGTCGCTGGTTGGCAACCTAGAGTTTATTGTGCACAAAGACATGCACTTAACCATGCCCCGCGCCGAAACGCCTACCCAGTACATCAGCATGGGCCTCAACGAAGACCTGACGCTAGCCGGCAAACAGGCCGTGCGCGAAATGATTGATTTCCTGATGAAAACGAAGGGTATGACGAAAGACGACGCCTACATGCTGTGCAGCGTGGCCGGCGACCTCAACGTGACGCAGGTAGTGGACGGTACCCGCGGTGCCCACATGCTAGTGCCGAAAAGCATTTTTAAGAAATAAGTGCTTGTAGAAGAACGTCATGCTGAGCCTGTGAAGCATCTCTAGCGCTTCGTTAAACGACATCCCAACGGCGTGGTAGAGATGCTTCGCGGGCTCAGCATGACGTGCTTTTCTTCGGTATAATTACTTGCCCGCCGCCAAGAACTTCCCGATGTTATCGTTCAGAAACTTCGCGTCAGCCGGATTGCTGGCCGCGCCGGCCGTGTGGCCCCACAGCGACGGAATGGGCAGTAGCGTAACGCCCGGAATAAACGCCGCCTCGTAGCGCGCGTCGCCCACCGGGAAGTACATGTCCGTTTCGGAAGGCATGTACAAAAAGGGTACTTTAATGCTGCGCAGGGCCTTCTCCACGTCGCCGCCCATGCCGGGGGTAGTGCCCACGTTGTGGTATTCCCAGGTGCGCATCTGGGCAATGAGGTCGTTGGCATCGGCCCCCGGAATGAAGTGCGTGCGGTAGTTATTGAGCACCTGCTCGAAGGTGGTACCGGGCTTCTCCTCGCTGCGCCACAGCTCTTTGCGCCACCATTCCTGCGAGAAAAGCCAGCCCGTCCAGACCACCGCAAATGCCTCGATACCCTTGGTGGGCGGGGCGGTATAGTCGCCGTTTTTGAAGGCCTCATCGGCGGTGAGGGCGGCAATCTGGCCTTCGAGGCGCACTACACCGTGCGGATAATTCTTGGCCGTGCCCGAGGTAGCCACGATGCGGTCGGCGAAGGTGGGGTAGCTCACGGCCCACTGAAACGCCTGCTGCGCGCCCATCGAAAAGCCGATGAGCGCGCGCAGGTGCGTTATTTTCAATTCCTTGGTCAGTAGCTCATGCACGGCTAGCACGTTGTCGCGGATGGTCATCACTGGGAAGCGCGGCCCGTGAAACGGCTCGGGCGTGTTGCTGGGCGACGACGAGTGCCCGTTGCCAAACAGCTCGGTCGTGACCAGAAACAACTTTGTGGTATCCAGGCACTTGCCGGGGCCGATGAGCCACTCGTAGCCCCGGTGCCCAGCCATGTAGTGCGAGGGCAGCAGCACCGCATTGTCATGCTTGGCATTGAGGTGGCCGTAGGTGCCGTAGCCCACCAGGGCCTTCGGCAGTACTACGCCGGCCTCGGTTTTGAAGTTGGTGAGGGTGAAAAAATGGTGCGGCACCGGGCTAACCGCCGGCTTGGTTTGGGCCTGGGTAGCGGTGAAGCCGAGCAGCAAAATAAGCGTAAGTAACTGGCGCATAGAAGTGAATTGGTTGGTTACGAGCAGGAGCGGTTAAACCCGCCGCATTCTCCTTAAGCGCATTTATTCCCGCATCAGGGCCCAAGTGCCGGGTAGCGGCGGCCGGCGCATAGGTTGCGGCGCGTTTGGGAGGGTGCTGGTAAAGGTAGCCGGCCCGTTGTTTCTATAGGGGTGCCCCGCCGGTTTTATTCCCCGCTTTAAGGTGCCTGCTTGCTTAACTTCTGTCGCGCCAAGTCTCTGTGTGCGTGGCGGGTGGGCAGCGTGGCCAGACTGCTGCGGAGAGCTGACCGGGCGTAATGGGCTCGCTGCTTATCGGCCGGCTTTGGCCCGGAGTGCCACTTCGTGCTACCCTGCCCCGTACCCCGACCCGGAAACCGCATTAGGCCGCCTACGGCCTGCCCTGGCGGTATGCTGCCACGCTGAGGAGTGAAAACCAACCCAGGAAAATGGCGAACGTGAATTTTTGGATAACGGGCAGCGAGTAAATGAATTGCTGGGTGTAGTACACGTAATTATTAGTGGCCAGCAGCACCAGGCACAGCACCCCGAGCCCCAGCAGGCCGAGCCGCCGGGTTTGGTACAAACCCACAAAGGTGCCGCCGAGCGCCACCACCCCGAGCAGGCAGGCGATATTCAGTACCAAGTCGTGCTGCGCGCTGGAGAGGAAGCCCGCAAAAACCATGGAAAGCATCCCGGCTAGCCGCACGGTGCCTGCGCCGAGGGCTCCGAAGGGGAAAAGCGGGGGTAGGTAATACCAAAAAAGCATGAGCGACGCACACAGCACGCTCATCGCCAGCAGGGCCACGGGCTGGGCGGCATTAGGCTGCCCGTTGATGGCGACCGTCGTGAGCAGGTTGCACCAGTAGTTATGCAGCCAGCTGAAGCCGGGCGCGGTTTTGTCGGTTGGCGAGCCGCCTGGGTACAGCGCGGCCGCCAGGGCATACAGCGCCACGAACAGGGCCATGCCACCCGCCGGCAGCAGCTGCCACCACGAGTTAAGTAAGGGGCGCTTCTTGTTGAACACGACGCGGGTGAAAAGGGTGAAGCCGGCCGGCTGGCAAGCAGTGCCAACGTACGGCCCGCCCTACCGCACTGGTTCCCGGCGCGGCAAAAAACCACGGGTCAGTAGCCGTCGCGGCCAAGGACTTACCGCAGCGCCAGAATCTGCTTCAGCTCCTGGGGCGACACCGTGAGCAGGCCCACTTTGGGCAGGCGCTCAGTTAATATCCGCCAGTTGGGCTCCTGCTGAAAAATGGGTTTTAGCAACGCCAGCGCGGCGGGCACCTGCTGCTTATTGGCCAGCGTGATGGCGTGCCAATACTTCATTTCCAGGTTTTGGGGAAACATCTTTTCGGCGGCTTGGTACTCGGCGATGGCGGTCGGCATGTCGTTTTTCTCCACGGCCAGGTCGCCGGCATTCATGTGGTCGTAGGCGCGGGTGAGCTTCAGCAGGCGGTGCAGCTCGGGCAGCGGGGCGGCGCTGTCGTCCACCCGCAGGTCGATGAGGCGGTCGGCCCAGGGGCCTTCGGTGGCGGTGCCGCGCACTACGAGCAGCGCGGCCGACTGCCGGCCCCGGATGTCGCCGCCGGCGGCCTGGGCCGCGTCGAGGGCGGCGAGCACGCGCTCGGCGAGGGGTAGGGCGGCGTTGGCCTCGTACGCCTTGGCCATCGCGCCCCACACGGTAGCATTCAGCATCATGTTGGCCTGTACCGAAAACTGGTTGCCCTGCTGCTGGCCGGCCATATCCACGCACTTTTTGCCGGTGTGGGTGGCCACGCGGCCCTGGTTGTCTAGGATAGCGACCTGGCGAACCTCGCGGCCTTCGTCGGCGGCCAGCAGCTCGTCGAGCGCCTGCTGAGCGGTTTTACCGCTTTTCAATAAAGCTAATCCTCTCAGGCCAAACGACTTATTGGTAAACGACTGCGTGGCCACCACGCCCACGCCGGCCTCGGCCCAGCTCACGCTGGTGCCCACCGAAAACCAGTGGCTTTGCACGGCCACGGCCATTTCGCCCGTTTTGGGGTCGCGGGCCACGATGCTGAAGGTGTGAGCCAGCGGGTCAGTGGCCGAGTACACGGCCTGCGCGCGGGCGGGCCGGTGGCTCAGCAGCGTTAGCAGCCCGAGCAGGGGTAGGAGTTTGCGAAGCATAGAGCGGGACTTTTTGCCAAAGTAAGCACGCCACCCGCTGATAGGTTGTAGCGACGCGACCCCTCGCGTCTCTTGCCGCCAGAATGATTGTTCAACGACGCGAGACGGGAGGGGTCGCGTCGCTACATCCCTAATAGTACGTGCCTGCCACCAAATACCCCTGCACGTAGTCCCGGATGCCTTCTTCCAACGTCGCAAACGGCCGGTCGTAGCCCGCGGTGCGCAGCTTGCGCATGTCGGCCTCGGTGAAGTACTGGTAGGTATTGCGGATGTCCTCGGGCGTGTCGCGGAAGCGGATGTCGGCGGGCCGGTCCAGCGCGGCGAAGGTATTGAGGGCCAGGTCCATGAAGGTGCGCGCCTGGCCGGTGCCGAGGTTGTAGATGCCCGACTGCGTGCGGTGGTGCAGGAAAAAGTAGCATACTTCCACCACGTCCTTCACATAAATAAAATCGCGCATCTGGCCGCCGTCCGCGTAGGCGGGGTTGTGCGAGCGGAAGAGCTGCATGGAGCCGTTTTCCTGAATCTGCCGGAAGGCGTGCAGTATCACCGAGGCCATGCGGCCCTTGTGGTACTCGTTGGGGCCGTAGACGTTGAAAAACTTCAGTCCCGCCCAGAAATACGGCTGCTCAGTTTGCTGCACGGCCCAGTTGTCGAAGTCGTTTTTCGACTCGCCGTAGGGGTTCAGCGGGTGCAGGCGGGGGAGGAGGGTAGGGTCCTGGTCGGAGTAGCCGAGGCGGCCGTCGCCGTAGGTGGCCCCGCTGCTGGCGTACACCAGCGGCAGCTGGTAGCGCACGCAGGCCAGCCACATCTGCTGGCTGTAGTGGAGGTTCAGCACGTCGAACACGGCCGGGTCCTGCTCGGCGGTATCAGTGCGCGCGCCCAGGTGAAACACGAATTCCACCTGCTCGTGGTGGATATCGAGCCAGTCGAAAAACTCCTCGCGGTCCACGTATTCGCGCAGGTGCTTGCCCCGGATATTGGGTAGCTTTTTCTCCACGGCGAAGTTATCCACCACCACGAGGTCGTTGAAATTGGCGGCGTTGAGGCGGGAAACTAGGCAGCTGGCAATGAAGCCGGCGGCCCCGGTAACGACTATCATGGGACGAAGGATTGGGGTAAGAAGCAAGCTGGCCGGCCAGAAAAGCAGTACGGCTCGCCGGCTCATTCTGTGGCGTTATTCCAGCCTTTTTGCCGGCGAGCAAAGGTACGGCCACCCCGCCCCGCGGGGGCGGGCTACCTTTGCGGTCATGCGCGTTTCGCCCTTTGCAAGCCTGCTGCTGGCCGGGCTGCTGGCCTGCCAGCCCGCCAGCAAGCCTGCTAACCCGGCCGCCACCGTACTGGTGCACGACGACCTGGGCCGCGCCCTCACCCTGCCCGCCCATCCGCGCCGGGTGCTGGCCCTGGCCCCCAGCATGACTGAAATGCTGTACGCCGTGGCCGACACGGCCACCATCATTGCCCGCACCCAGGTCGACGACTACCCCGCCGCCGTGCTGCGCAAGCCGCTGGTCACGTCCTACCCCCTCGATTTGGAGCGGCTGGTGGCCCTGCGGCCCGACGTAATTTTTACCGTGGAAGGCCTCACCCCGCTCGATGCCGCCGAGCGCCTGCGTCAGCTCGGCATTCCGGTGTATTACCAAAAATACCGGCGCGTAGCCGACGTGCTGCAGGGCCTCACCGACATGGGCCGGCTGCTGGGCCGCCCCGCGCAGGCCCGCCGCCTCACCGATTCGCTGCGGGCGCAGCTCGCCGCGCTGGCCGCCACGCCGCCCGCCGCCCACCGGTCCACGGTGCTGGCTCTAGCCTCAGCCGACCCCATTTACGCCTACGGGCAAAACACACTGTTTACGGATGAAATCCGGCTGGCTGGCGGCCAGAACGCCGTGCGCGATACCTTTCCGCAGCCCTACCCCGCCCTCACCCGCGAATACGTGCTGAAGCTCGACCCCGAAGTGGTGCTGGGTGGTCGCTTCGGCCAGCTCGACAGCACGTTTTTTCAGCAAAACCCCGAGCTGCGCCGCACCCGCGCTTACCGCGCCCGCCGCGTATTTGCTACTACTTCCAACCTGCTCCAGCGCCCCAGCCCCCGCATCGTGGAAACCGTGCGCGAGCTGCGAAGGCTGCTGGGGCATTGATTGGTGCTTGGTATAGAACTTACGAAAAAGACGTTTGTCATTGCGAGCAACGCGAAGCAGTTGCATCTGAGCGACCGGCGCGGGTGTCGTTCTGGGGCGATTGCCGCGTCCTTGCTTGATGCGCAACATGCTCGCAATGATAAGCGATTAATTACTAATCATTACCCATTAATCACTACCCCATGACCCACCCTGGCCGCTGGCTGTTCGCCGGCGCGTTACTTACGCTGCTGCTGTTGGGGCTGGGGCTGGGGGTAGGGTCGTATAGCACCAGCTACGGCTTCATCCTGAAGACCTTGCGCCACTACGACCCCGCCGACCCGGCCCAGCTGGTGCTGGTGCAGCTGCGGCTGCCACGGCTGCTGCTGGCCTGGCTGGCCGGCGCGAGCCTGGCCCTGAGCGGCTACCTGCTCCAGACGCTCGTGACCAACCCGCTGGCCGACCCCTACCTGCTGGGCACGGCCTCGGGGGCTTCGCTGGGGGCCATTGTGGCGTATCTGTTTTATCCGGCGCTCACGCTGGGCGGGCTGTATCTGCCACCGCTGGCGGCGCTGGTGGGCGGGCTGCTGGCCACGGCATTGGTGGTGGCCATCGGCTCGCGGCGGGGGCGGGTGCGGCCCGCGCCGCTGCTGCTGGGCGGCGTGGCGGTAGGGGCACTGGCGGCGGCGCTGGGCTCACTCATCATCTTCCTGAAGGCCGACCAGGGCAACTTGCAGGCGGTGGTGTTCTGGGCTTTCGGGTCGTTTGAGCGGGCGGGGTGGGTAGGGCTGGGGCCGCCGGCTATAGTATTGACTAGCAGCTTGATTATGCTGTTTTTTCTGCAAAAAGACCTTAACCTGCTGCTGCTGGGCGAGGAGCGGGCGCAGGCGCTGGGCCTGCCGGTGGCGCGGCTGCGCTGGCTGCTGCTGGGGCTGGTGGCGGCCCTCACCGGGGGGGTAGTGGCGCTGTGCGGCCCCATTGGCTTCGTGGGGCTGGTGGTGCCGCACCTCACGCGGGGCTTGCTGGGCACCACGGGGCCGCTCAACCTGGTGGGGTGTGCGGTGCTGGGGGGCGGCTTTCTGCTGGCCTGCGACCTGCTGGCGCGCCTGCTCTACCCCCCCGCCGGCCTGCCCGTGGGCCTGGTAACCGCCCTGCTAGGGGTGCCATTTTTCGTATATTTGCTGCGGAAAAGTAGTTAGCTAGTAGCTGTTAGCTGCTGGCTTTTGTTTTATATAACGAAGAGCTAACAGCCAACAACCAGCAGCTAGTAGCCTAAAAAAATATGCTATACGTCAGTCGCCGCGAGCACTTTAACGCCGCCCACAAGCTCTACAACCCGGCCTGGAGCCCGGCGCGCAACGCGGAGGTATTCGGGCCGTGCGCCAATGAAAACTGGCACGGCCACAACTACGAGCTAATTGTGACCGTGAAGGGCCAGCCCGACCCCGATACCGGCTTCGTGGTGGACCTCAAAGCTTTGAGCGACCTCATCCGGGTGCACGTGACGGAGCAGGTAGACCACAAAAACCTCAACCTCGACGTGCCCTTCCTGGCTGGCCAGCTCGCCAGCACCGAAAACCTGGCCGTCGCCTTCTGGCAGATTCTGACCCGCGAGCTGCCCGCCATCACCGCCGCTCAGCTGCACTGCATCAAGATTTACGAAACGCCCCGCAACGCGGTGGAATACTTTGGCGGCTAGTTATTTAACAGGTATCAATTAACATGTAACAGGCCGTTTTGCTGGTAGGCCCTATCAATAGGCCGCCGCCGCTGCCCTACTGTTTTTGATAAAGAAAGAATGTTAAATGTTAAATGATATCTGTTAAATGAAATACTACCTGATTGCTGGTGAGCGCTCCGGCGACACCCACGCCGCCTACCTGCTGCGCGAGCTGCAAGGCCAGGACCCGGCCGCCGACTTTCGCTACTGGGGCGGCGACCAGATGCAGGCTGTGGGTGGGCACCTGGTACGCCACTACCGCGACCTGGCCGTGATGGGCCTGTGGGAAACCATGAGCAGCCTGCTCAAATTCAGAGGCTTGCTCAAGGAATGCCAGCGCGATATTCTGGAGTACCGGCCCGACGTGCTCATCCTGGTGGACTACGGCGGCTTCAACCTGCGCATGGCGGCCTGGGCCAAGACGCACGGCGTCAAGGTGTTCTACTACATCTCGCCCAAAATATGGGCCTGGAACCAGGGGCGGGTCGAAAAAATTAAGGTGCTGGTGGACCGGATGTTTGTCATTCTACCCTTTGAGGAAGAATTCTATCAACGCTTTGATTATAAAGTAGATTATATTGGAAACCCCACCGCCGACGAGGTGGCGGCGTTCCGGCCCGACCCCGAGTTTATGACCCGCTACGGCCTCAGCGCCGACCGGCCGATTGTGGCCGTGCTACCCGGCTCGCGCAAGCAGGAGATTGAGGAGATGCTGCACGAGATGCTGGCCGTGTTACCCGCGTTCCAAGACGCGCAGTTCGTGGTGGCCGGCGTCAGCAACCTCGACCCAGTATACTACCAACACTTTGAGCGCAATGGAATTAAGCTGGTATTTGACCAGGCGTATGACCTGCTGGCGCGGGCCAGCGCGGCGCTCGTCACCAGCGGCACGGCCACCCTCGAAACGGCCCTCTTCGATGTGCCGCAGGTGGTGTGCTACCGCACCAGCAGCCTCACGTATCTCATTGTCAAGGCCGCGATTAAGGTGCCCTACATCTCGCTGGTCAACCTCATCGTGGGCCGCGAGGTGGTAGCCGAATTCATCCAGAATAAATTCACGGCCCGCTACCTGCTCGATGAGCTGAAGCGCCTGCTGACGGATGAAGACTACATTGCCCGCCAAAAAGCCGGCTACGCCGAGCTGCGCCAGAAGCTGGGCCAGCACAGCGCCGCCCGCCAAGCCGCCGCGCTCATGGTCAGCTACTTGCAGGCGAGTTAGTTATGCTGCTGGCTCCTGACGGTTTTAGCCCGCAGAGAACCCGGAAGCGATAGTATGTAACTAGGAACCCGAGACTTAAAAAATGCCTACCCCCCCGCTTTTGGCCAGCGCCGAGCGCACCACCGTGCGGCGCGTGGAAGGCGCGGCCGCCACTACCGCCACTGACCTGTTGGCCGTGGAAGCGCCGCTCGAAATCAGCTTGGGCTACGGACCGGCCGGGGCGCGCCAGGTGCTGGCCCTGGCCATAACCATGCGCACTCCCGGCCACGATGCGGAGCTGGCTGCCGGCTTCCTGCTGAGTGAAGGCATCGTGCGCCAAGCGGTTGATATCGAAAGCATTGAATACCGCGCCGACCCGCGCCGACCCAAGGAGCGCGGCAACGTGCTGCGCGTGGAGCTGGCTCCCGGCGTGGCCGTGGCGCTGGACCGGCTGGAGCGGCATTTTTACACGTCGTCGAGTTGCGGGGTATGCGGCAAAACCAGCATCGACGCGGTGCGGGCCGCCAGCTGCCCGCTGCCACCGCCCGCCGATGCGCCGCGGGTGCCGGCCAGTATCATTCACGCCCTGCCCGAGCGCCAGCGGGCGGCCCAGCGCGTGTTTGCCCAAACCGGCGGCCTGCACGCCACCGCCCTGTTTTCCGCCGAAGGCGAGCTGCTGACGCTGCGCGAAGACGTGGGCCGCCACAATGCGTTCGACAAGGTAGTGGGCGCGGCGCTGCTGGCCAGGCAAGTACCTCTACATCAGCATATTATTCTGGTAAGCGGCCGCGCCAGCTTCGAGTTGGTGCAGAAGGCGGCCGTGGCGGGCGTGGCCATTTTGGCGGCCGTGGGCGCGCCGAGCAGCCTGGCCGTGGAGGCGGCCGAAGAGTTTGGCCTCACGCTGCTGGGCTTCGTGCGCGACCAGCGTTTCAACATCTACACCCACGAAAGCCGCATTCTATGAAGCTCCGCCTGGAAGAAAATTCGCTGCGCCTGCGGCTCTCCGAAGCCGAAGTGGCCGAGTTTGCCCGCACCGGGCAGGTGGCTTACGTTATCGCCTTTGGCCCTACCCCCTCGGCTACGCTGAGCTACGCCCTGGCCCGCCTGCCCGCCACCGATGCCGCGCCGGCCGTGCGGGTGCGCTACGCGGCGGGCGCGCTGGTGGTGGAGGTGCCGGCCGCCATTGCCGAAGCCTGGACCAGCACCGCAAACATTGGCTTCGAGGAGCGGGTTTTAGCGGCTGAAAACCGAGAGCTATGTATCTTGGTAGAGAAAGACCTCGACTGCCGCCATTAAGCTCCACCGTGGGTGCGGCGAGCCAGTTACCTTGTATTGCTACTCTTTTATTCTGATACCTCATGGAGAATTCCCCCGCCGACCAGCCGCACGCCCCTACCCCCCCCGTTCGCTCGCATAGTGGACAAGCCAGTGCCACCCCCTCGGACCGCACCGACCCCGATGGGCACGCCGGCCCCACCAAGGTGGAGCCTCGCCTGCCGGTGCCCGACGTGGCCGGGGCCAAGTACCAGCACGCCGTGCTGGCGCAGCCGCCCGAGGAATTGACCGGCCTGCGCCTCTCGCCGCAGCAGCGCATCGCGGCCGGCGTTACGGCTGTGATTAAGTCGATGGAATTCAACTGGGGCGAGGCCGGCGTGGGCCGCGGCACCAAGGCCCTGCTGGGCCTCAACCAGACGGACGGCTTCGACTGCTCGTCGTGCGCCTGGCCCGACCCGGACACCCACCGCTCGATAGCGGAATTTTGCGAGAACGGCGCAAAAGCCACCGCTTCCGATGCTGACGACAAGGCCGCCGGCCCGGAGTTTTTTGCTAAGAATAGCCTGGCCGCGCTGTCGCGCATGACCGACCGCGACCTCAACAACGCCGGCCGCCTCACGCACCCACTGGTGAAGCGCCCTGGCAGCACGCATTACGAGCGCATCGAGTGGCCCGAGGCGTTTGGTATTGTGGCCCAGGAGCTTAACGCGCTGGCCTCGCCCGACGAGGCCACGTTCTACACCTCGGGCAAGGTGCCTAATGAGCCGGCGTTCTTGTTCCAGCTCTTTGTGCGGCAGTTTGGCACCAACAACATGCCCGACTGCTCTAATATGTGCCACGAGAGCAGCGGCGCGGCCCTCAGCCCTACCCTTGGGTTGGGCAAAGGCTCGGTCACGCTCAATGACATTCACGAGGCGGAAGTCATCCTTATCATCGGCCAGAACCCCGGTACCAACCACCCGCGGATGTTGTCGGCGCTGAAAATTGCCAAGCAAAACGGGGCGAAGATTATCAGCATCAACCCCTTAATGGAAGCGGGCCTCAACCACTTC
Organism: Hymenobacter psoromatis; assembly: GCF_020012125.1. NCBI lineage: Bacteria > Pseudomonadati > Bacteroidota > Cytophagia > Cytophagales > Hymenobacteraceae > Hymenobacter > Hymenobacter psoromatis. The sequence goes on along the minus strand of NZ_JAIFAG010000001.1, from coordinate 3,132,584 downwards.
CGCGACCCGCAGGATTTCATGAATCCGCTGAAGGCGCTGGGGGCCATGCTGGGCGGCGGCACGCAGATAACCGACGTGTTCCTGCAAGTGCGCGTAGACGGCGATATGGCCCTGCTGCGCGGCATTATGAAGCACTTGTTTGAGGCCGAGGACCTGAACCCCGGCCAGGTCGTGGACCACGAGTTTGTCAAGGAATTCACTACGGGTTTTGAGGGCTTTGAACAGAATATTCGCAACACGAGCTGGGAAGATATTGAGGCGCTGAGCGGCATCAGCCGGGCGCAGCTACTGGAGGCGGCCAATATCATTGCCCACAAGCAGAAAATTATTACCTGCTGGGCAATGGGCGTAACGCAGCAGCGCCAGGGCGTACAAACCATCCAGGAAATTGTGAACCTGCACCTCATGAAAGGGGCCATTGGCAAGCCGGGCGCAGGCACCTGCCCGGTGCGCGGCCACTCCAACGTGCAGGGCGACCGCACGATGGGCATCTGGGAGCAGCCGGCTAAAGAGTTTCTGGATGCGCTGAAGAAAGAATTCGGCTTTGAGCCGCCCTACGAGCACGGCCTCGACACGGTGGAGAGCCTCAAGGCGATGGTCAACGGCAAAATCAAGGTGTACTTCGGCCTGGGTGGCAACCTGCTGGCCGCTGGCCCTGATACCGAAATCATCGCCGAAGGCATGCGTAAGCAGAACCTGACCGTGTACGTGGGCACCAAGCTCAACCGCGGCCACCTCGTGACGGGCCGCACCAGCCTGCTGCTACCCTGCTTCGCGCACGTGGATATCGATATGCAAAAGGCTGGCCACCAGATGACTTCCTGCGAGAACTCGATGGGGGTAGTGAGCCAGAACAAAGGCATTCTGGTCCCGCTGCCGGGTAATAATATTCTGAGTGAAGTCGCCATTCTGAGCGGCATCGCCATTGCTACCCTGGGCGATAAAATCAAGGGCGACTGGGTGGCGATGACCGAGAATTACGACGTCATTCGGGACCACATCAGCCGGGTTATTCCGGGCTTCGATGATTTCAACGAGAAGCTGCGTTCGCCGGGCGGCTTCTACCTGCCCAACGGCCCACGCCACCGCCGGTTCACCACCAAAAACGGCATGGCTAACTTCACCACTACCGAGCTAGAGCAGTACGAAGTGGGCCCCGACGAGCTGGTGATGATGACCGTGCGCAGCCACGACCAGTTCAACACGACTATTTACGAGTACAACGACCGTTACCGCGGCGTCCACGGCGAGCGCCGGGTGTTGTTTATGAATCCCGAGGACGTGCGCCAGCGCGGCCTGCAAGCCAAAGACTTGATTGATATCACGAGTCATCACGAAGGCGAGCAGCGTACCGTAGAGAAGTTCGTGGTGGTGCCCTACGACATCCCGAAGGGTAATGTGGCCGCCTATTTCCCCGAGGCTAATCCGCTGGTGCCCATCAGCAGCGTGGCTAAGGTGAGCAATACGCCCACTTCCAAGTACGTGCGCGTGACCGTGGCCAAGGCAAAAGTTAGCACTGCCCCCGCCGCGGTGAGGCCCCGCGCCGAGGCGGTGCCGGCGTAGCAGTCTTTTTTGAGAGCAAACAAAAAGTCCCTGACGGCGAGTCAGGGACTTTTTGTTTTCCTAACCACTCGGTTCGCCCCGCATTAGCAACGCGCCTATACCAGATTAGCAACATAAACAGTCGCTGCCTTTGCTGGGCGAAAGGCTGGCTATATCTTGCAAAAGCTTAGCGGATTGGCGCTGGCTTACTTTCTTTCACACTACCCTTTCCCGCCCACTTATGGCCGATTCTTCCGCTCCTTTACTTGACCGCAGCCGCACTATTGCGCCGGCCGGCTACAACCGCTGGCTGGTGCCGCCGGCGGCGCTGGCCATTCACCTAGCCATCGGGCAGGCTTACGCCTTCAGCGTGTTTAATAAGCCGCTGGGCTCGCTCATCAGCGGCGACCCGGCTAACCCCGCCCCGGCCGACTGGACGCCCACTCAAATCGGGGTCACGTTCTCGATTGCCATCGTGCTGCTGGGCTTGTCGGCCGCTCTTTTTGGGAAGTGGCTGGAGCGCGTGGGGCCGCGCAAGGCCATGCTGGCGGCGGCGCTTTGCTTCGGCGGCGGCTTCCTCATTGCCTCGCTGGGCATAAGTATGCACAACATCTGGCTGGTATATTTTGGCTACGGCTTCGTGGGCGGTATCGGGCTGGGCATTGGCTACATTTCGCCGGTGAGCACGCTCATCAAGTGGTTCCCCGACCGCAAGGGGGTAGCAACGGGCATGGCCATTATGGGTTTCGGCGGTGGGGCGATGATTGCCTCGCCTTTGTCGGTGGCCCTGATGTCGCACTTCAAGGCCAGCGCGCCGCAGGGGGTAGCGCCCACGTTTATTGTGCTGGGTATCATCTACTTCCTGTTTATGCAGTTCGGGGTCTGGACCATCCGGGTGCCGGCCGACAGCTGGGCTCCGGCCGGCTACGTGCCCAACGCCGAGCACAACGCGCTGATTACGACCGGCAATGTGTCGGCTGATAATGCTATTAAAACGCCGCAGTTCTGGCTGCTGTGGGTGGTGCTGGTTACCAACGTAACAGCCGGCATCGGTCTGCTCGAAACGGCCTCGCCGCTCATTCAGGATACCTTTTCGGACAAAGCGATGGGGGTAGGAAATGGCGTAACGGCCGCCGCCGCCGCCGGCTTCGTGGGTTTGCTCAGCCTGTTCAACCTGCTGGGCCGCTTCTTCTGGTCGTCGGCTTCCGATAAGCTGGGCCGTAAGGTCACCTACGCCATCTACTTTGGTCTGGGTATTCTGCTCTACGCCCTCGTGCCCACGCTGGGCCACAACTTGCAGCTAACCTTCTACGTCATAGCAGCCTGCGTTATCGTGAGCATGTACGGCGGGGGCTTCGCCACGGCCCCAGCCTTTTTATCCGACCTCTTTGGTAAATTCCAGGTAGGGGCCATCCACGGCCGCCTGCTCACGGCCTGGAGCACGGCCGGCGTGCTGGGGCCGCTCATCGTGCATCAGCTCCACGACCACGCCAAAGCCAACGGCCTGACCGGCGCGGCTGCCTACCAAAACGTGTTCTATACGATGGCCGGCCTGCTCGTGGTAGGCCTGCTGGCCGACCTGGCCGTGACGGCCGTGAACGCCAGGTATTACGAAAAAGGCCCGGTTGCCGTCGAGGCCGGTGGCCATTAATCAATTGAGGGCTTTCTCTTTCATTTTCAATAATCTAGCTTTATGAATCCGCAACCAATTTCCAACGCGGCCCCCGAAGAATCTGCGGGCGGCTCCGTCATTCTGGCCTGGCTCGTGGTGGGCGTACCCTTGGTGTGGGGCGTGTCGCAAACGTTTATAAAGGCGCTGGCGCTGTTCAAATAGTCCCTGCCTCCTCCTAAACAGCTAACGCCGCCCGGCCACATTGTTGACCGGGCGGCGTTAGCTGTTTAAGAAGGGGGTAGGGCGGCCCACACGGAGGGCTACTCCCGCACCATTCTAGGGTACTTAGGCAGAACGGCCGTACCAGTGGCGGCGCAACCAACGTGCCACGTTAACTAGGGCAATCAGGGCCGGCACTTCAATCAGCGGCCCCACTACCCCGGCGAATGCCTGGCCCGAATTGAGGCCAAATACGCCGATAGCCACGGCAATTGCCAGTTCAAAATTGTTGCCGGTAGCCGTGAAGGCGACGCTGGTATTCTCGGCGTAGCCTGCCCCCAGCCACTTACCAGCCGCGAAGCTGAGCCCAAACATGAGCCCGAAATACAAGCCCAGCGGCAGGGCAATGCGCAGCACATCCAGTGGAATCTGGATAAGCAATTTTCCCTTCAAGCTGAACATGACCACGATAGTAAACAACAAGGCAATCAGCGTAATCGGGCTAATGGCCGGAATAAATACCCGTTCGTACCAGGCATCGCCCTGCACCCGGCGCAGTACGAGGCGCGAAAGGAAGCCCGCTGCGAAAGGTAAGCCTAGGTACGCGAGCACGCTTTGGGTAATGGTGCCAATGCCAATCTGCACGGCGTAGCCCTTCAGGCCAAAGTACGGGGGTAGCACGGTGATAAACAGCCAGGCCAACACGCTGTAAAACAGCACCTGAAAGATAGAATTGAGCGCTACCAGCCCGGCCGCGTACTCGCGGCTACCGTCGGCCAGGTCGTTCCAGACCAGTACCATTGCGATGCAGCGGGCAATGCCGATGAGAATCAGGCCCATCATGTACGCCGGCTTGTCGGGCAGCAGCCAAATGGCCAGCAGAAACATGAGGAGCGGCCCCACCAGCCAGTTCAGCACCAGCGACAAGCCAATGATGCGGGTATTTCTGAAAACCGTGGGTAGCTGCTCGTACTTGACCTTGGCCAGCGGCGGATACAGCATGAGCACTAGGCCCAGGGCCAGCGGCACATTTACCGTGCCCACAGTGAAGTAGTTAACTGCCCGCTCTATGCCCGGCACGAAGTAGCCAAGGGCAACGCCGAGGGCCATTGCCAGAAAAATCCAGAGCGTCAGGCCCCGGTCGAGGCCCGAGAGCTTCTTTTCGGCCCCGGCCAGGGGCGCGGCGGCCGGTGGTGCGTGCGGGGCCATACTCAGCACGCTTGGCGCAGCATGTCGGCATCGGCGAAGGCCAGAGAAGACTTTATCTTGATAAGATTCATAGGTAGGGAAATAGCAGAAGAATAATTAGCAGGCGCACGCCTCCGCCGGCCCACAGGAAGACGCCGTGGTGGCTTCAATAAAAAAAGCCGCAAACTGCTGCTGAACGCGGCGCAACAGCTCCGTGTGCAGGCAGTAGCAGACCGTTACCCCCTCAATCTCCCCTCGAATCAGGTCCACGGCTTTCAGCTCGCACAAGTGCTGGGCAACGGTGGTCCGCGAGAGAGGTAGCTCCGCCGCGATGTCGCCTGAGATGCAGGTATTCTTGCTGGCCAGAAGCTGAATAATGGCCACGCGGGCCGGGTGGGCCAGGGCCTTAGCCACGCGGGCCAGCTGCTGCTGCTCCTGCGTGAACGCAGCAGTTTTGGCGTAGGTCATGAGGAGTGAAGCTGAAAATGACGTAAACATACGACATAGTGTGTCGTATGTTTACGTCATAAGGAAAAGCTTTTCCCATACCACTACCCCAGAACTGGCGGCCGCCACGCACGAAACGCGTAGCGGCCGCTATTTTTCACTCTCGAAGTCGGCTCCGTTTCACATTGCCCGCACCAGCACGCGCACGTCGGTGGTGCGGCCGTGGTCGTCGGCGCAAGAGATTTTGACCTCGCCGGGCGGCGGCCGAAAAAACAGCCGGGCCGAAGCTGGAGCCGCTTGCAGAAACTGGTCGTTCACGTACCAGTACACCTGGCGCACGTCGCCGGCCGCTGCGCAGCTGAGCAGTAGCTGTTGCTTTTCGTGGGCATCGAGCACGTACTCGGCATGGGCGGCGGGCGAGGTAATGGCTAGTAGCGGCCCGGCATCGGGGCCGGTGGGGCCGGTGGCATCGGCCCCGCGCACCAGGCGACAGGCCGGGTTGTGGGGGGGTAGGCGGCGCGTAGGCAGCCCCTGGCTCTCACGGAAGGCCAGCACTTCAGGCTTCAGATTTGGGAACAGCTCGCGGCGGTAGCCGCTGGCTGGCGCGCAGGCCCGGCAGTAGCTGAAGCGCCCATCGGCCGACACCAGCACCTCTTGTTGGTGCTGGCAGCGCTGGCTTTCGGAGTGGCCCGGCAGGTAGTAGTCGAGCAGCTGGTTGGGACAATTCTCGCCGGGCACCAGCCCGGTTTCGGCGCACACCAGCCGGAAATCGAGGCTGGCGGGCGGCGCGAACCATTCGCCGGAGCCGTTGTAAGCCAGCGCATTAAATAAATCAAATAGTAGCGGCGAGGCCACATCGGCCCCCGTCAGGGCCGGGCTGCCCTGCCCACTAAAATTCCCTACCCACACCCCAATGGTGTACTGGCGGTTGTAGCCGATGCTCCAGGCATCGCGGCGGCCGTAGCTGGTGCCGGTTTTCCAGGCAATGCGCGGCAGGTGCTGGCCGGCAGCCGCATCGAGCGGCAAATCGGGCCGGGTGCGCTGCGCCAGAATGTCGGTCAGCAAGTAAGCGGACGCTTCGCTAATTAAAAATTTTGAATTAAAAATTAGGAATGGATTCTTCGGCTGTTTTGCTCCAATTATTTTTCCGGTTGATTTCGCTAGTTTATTCGCAGCATCAATTTTAAATTCATCATTTTTAATTTTTAATTCCCCCCACCGCCCGCCGTTCGCCAGCGCGCAGTACAGGCCCGTTAGCTCTTCCAGCGTCGCGCCGCAGCCGCCCAAAATAGTGCTCAGGCCCAGCCGGGGGGCGTCGCGCGCTACCTGCCGGAAGCCTGCCTGCCGCAGCGTGTGGGTGAAATTATCTACCCCAACCTCGGCCAGCACGCGCACAGCCGGGATGTTGAGTGAGTAAGTGAGGGCGCGCTCCATTGTCACCTCACCCTGGCAGTGCTTGTCGAAGTTTTCGGGCCGGAAACCTTGGAAGTTAGTAGGCACGTCAGGCAGCACGGTCTTGGGCGTGAGCAGGCCGCGGTCGAAAGCCAAGCCGTAGAGCAGCGGCTTGAGTGCGGAGCCCGGCGAGCGCACGGCCTGCACGCCATCGACTTGCCCTAGCGCGCTATTGTCTTGAAAATCAACGGAGCCCACATAGGCTTCCACGGCGTGGGTGCGGTTGTTCACGACCAGCACGGCGGCCTGCGAGATGCCGAGCGTAGCCAGCCGCCGCACGTAGTTGCGGGCTAGCACCTCGGCCTTAGCCTGGGTGGCGGGCCGCAGCATGCTGCTAATGAGCGACGCGCCCGGCTGCGCCGCCACCAGCCGCCGGCTCAGGTGCGGAGCCAGGGTAGGGGCGGGGTGGCGGTGGGCATCGAGCGGTTCCAGCAGCGCGTCCGCTAGGTCCTGGGCTGGGAATAATTTTTGGGTTTGAAAATAGCGCAGCCAGCGGTTGCGCTCGCGTACGATGCGGGCGTTGTCGCGGCCCAAAACCAACCCGCCCGGTCGGTTCGGAATAATGGCCAGTGTCACGGTTTGAGCCAGGGACAAATAATTGGGTGGTTGCTGAAAATAGAGCAACGCTGCCGACTTCACGCCCTCAATATTGCTGCCGTAGGGCACCAGGTTGAGGTAAAGCTGTAAAATCTCGGCCTTGCTGAAATGCGCCTCCAGCTGTACGGCGCGTAGTATTTCGAGCAGCTTATTGCCAAAGGTCCGCTGCTTGGGTTCCAGCAGCCGCGCCACCTGCATGGTAATGGTGCTAGCCCCGGTGGTGCGCCCGCGCCCGAATAAATTGCGCCCCGCCGCCTGCATCACAGCCAACGGATTAACCCCGAAATGCCAGCGAAAATACTGGTCCTCCTTGGCAATAATGGCCGCCTGCAAGGCCGGCGTAATCTCGGCTAGCTCGGTTTTCATCCGCCACTTTTGGGTGGGGTTGAGGTAGGCGTGCAACACTGTGCCGTCGGCGGCCAGCACCAGCGGCGAGTAGCGCGGCGGGGGGGGTAGGGGCCAGCGCCGGTCGGCCAAAAAAGCCAGCACCAGCAAAACGACCAGCGCCAGCGCGGCGCGCAAAAGCTTGGGGCGGCGCATAGTAGCGAATGTAGCGCGAAGTTTTCACTTCGCGCTACTTACACGTACTTAATTTCTTGCAGGCCAAAGCGCTGCACTACCCCCTCAATTTCCACGGCCAGGCGGCCATCGGGCTCCACACCCACGATTTGGCCGCGCACGCGGCGGCCGGCCACTTCATACTCGTGCCACTCCTGGTAGCGGTAGAGGGCGGCCAGGTAGTCGCGCCGCAGCTCGCCCACCCGGCCGGCGCGCAACTGGAGGTAGCGCTTTTCCAGGCATTCGAGCAGGCGGGCGGCCAGGGTTTCGCGCTGGAAGTAGCGGCCCGTGAGCGCGCCCAGCGAAGTAGCTGTGGGTAGACCAAAGTGGCGCTGATTGATATTCAGCCCGATGCCGACGATACTAGACTGAATTCTTGCTCCACTCAAGCTGTTCTCAATGAGAATTCCCCCGAATTTTTGCGCGCCGTAATATAGGTCATTGGGCCACTTCAGGCGCAGCCCGCTGGCGGGTTGCAACAGGGGTAGGGCCCAGTCGTAAACGGCCAGCGCCACGGCTTGGCTCAGCAAAAACTGCTGGCCGGCATCCAGGAAAGTGGGTAGCCAGACGATGGAAAGTGTTAGGTTTTCGCCAGGCGCGGCCTGCCACTGGTTGCCCCGCTGGCCGCGCCCGGCAAACTGGTCGTCCGTTATGACAGTGCAGCCTTCGCTGGCCTGGTTTTCGCGCAACAGTTGCTGCGCTTCCGAGTTAGTGGAAGGGCAGGAGGGCAGCCAAATGAGCTGCTGACCCGTGAATAAGGTATTAGGGCTGATGACCACGGAGGTTAGCAGTCGTACATTAGCTAGTAAACAACGCAAACTTACTCTATGAAGAGCAATCAGGTCCGGCAGGATTCGGACACATTGGCAGAAATAGCCGTGCGCGGCCTCCAAGACCGCAAAGGACAAGACATTGTGGTTCTCAACCTGAAAGAGTTGAAAAACGCGGTGGCCGATTATTTTATCATCTGCTCCGCCTCATCCGATACGCAGCTCGACGCCCTGGCCCGCTCCGTGGAAGAGGAAGTCGAAAAAGTGACCGGTGAGGCCCCTTGGCAGAGCGAAGGCCGCACCAATCGGGAGTGGGTATTGTTGGATTATGTGGATGTGGTGGTGCACGTTTTTCTGCGCGACCGTCGGCAGTTCTATGCCCTCGAAGAGTTGTGGGGCGACGCCAATATCACCTACGTTGAAGACACCGCCGACGTGGCCCGGCACTAAAGCATCGGGCCGCTGGTTGCGTCTGCGGGTAGCCAGGCTACTAACAACGCTGGCCTGGTGCGGTTGCTTTTAAGTCACTACAAATTAAGTCATTTCCTATGTCAGATACGACGCCCACCAAACGCCGTAAGCCCACGCTGCCCAACCCTACCCCCCGGCCGGGCGTGCAGCTTTGGGTAATGGCGGGGCTGCTGGTGCTATTCACCGGCATGTTCTATTTTACGAGCTATAATTCGGCCGTTAAAATCAATCAACAAAAGTTTGAGCAGATGCTGGCCGCTGGCGATGTGCATGACATTACCGTCGTGAACAAGCAGGTTGTGGAGGTCGGCCTCACGCCGGCCGCCCTGCAAAAGCCAGAGTATCAGCGCGACCTGGCGGCCCACCGTGGTCCGTTTTCTGCTGAGCGCGGCCCGGAATACTTCTTCCCCGTTTTTGATGCCAAAGTATTTCAGGAACAGCTCGATAAGCTGCAAGCCAACAAGCCGGTAGGCCAGCGCGTGCCGCTCGATATCTCGGAGCGCCAAAGCATCGTGGACTTCATCAGTGGCTACGGGCTCATCATCGCCAGTATCGTCTTGTTTATCTTCCTGATGCGCCGCATGAGCAGTGCGGGTGGCCCCGGCGGGCAGATTTTCAACATTGGTAAGAGCCGCGCCGCCCTTTTTGAAGGCGGTGACAAGGTGAAGATTACGTTTAAAGATGTGGCCGGCCTGGAAGAAGCCAAGGAGGAAGTGCAGGAAATAGTAGAGTTCCTCAAAAACCCCAGTAAATTCACCATTTTGGGCGGTAAAATCCCGAAAGGCGCACTGCTGGTCGGCCCTCCCGGCACCGGCAAAACGCTGCTGGCCAAGGCCGTAGCTGGCGAAGCCGACGTGCCGTTCTTCTCACTCTCGGGCTCCGACTTCGTGGAGATGTTTGTGGGGGTAGGCGCGGCCCGCGTGCGTGACTTGTTTAAGCAAGCCAAAGCCAAAGCGCCCTGCATCATCTTTATTGACGAGATTGATGCCGTAGGTCGCTCGCGTAGCAAGGGCGCAATGCCCGGCGGCAATGACGAGCGCGAGAACACCCTGAACTCGCTGCTAGTGGAGATGGATGGCTTTGGCACCGACTCGGGCGTTATTATCCTGGCTGCCACCAACCGGCCCGATACTCTCGACTCAGCTTTGCTGCGCCCTGGTCGCTTCGACCGGCAGATTAGCATCGATAAGCCCGATATTAACGGCCGCACCGAGATTTTTCAGGTGCACCTCAAGCCGCTGACTCTGGGCCCCGATGTGGACGCCAGGAAGCTGTCGGCCCAGACGCCAGGCTTTGCCGGAGCCGAAATTGCCAACGTTTGCAATGAGGCTGCCCTCATTGCGGCCCGCCGCGATAAGAAGTTCATCACCAACCAGGACTTTACCGATGCCATCGACCGCGTGATTGGTGGCCTGGAAAAGAAAAATAAGATTATCAGCCCCGGCGAAAAGCGTATTGTGGCCTACCACGAGGCAGGCCACGCCATCACGGGCTGGTTTTTAGAGCATTGCGACCCTTTGGTGAAGGTGTCTATCGTGCCGCGTGGCGTGGCAGCGCTTGGCTACGCGCAGTATTTACCCAAGGAGCAATTCTTATATAACACCGAGCAGCTGATAGATGAAATGTGCATGGCCCTGGGTGGCCGCGCCGCCGAGGAGTTGGTATTTGGTAAGATTTCGACCGGCGCACTGAGCGATTTAGAGCGCATTACCAAAATGGCCTACTCCATCGTGACGATGTACGGCATGAATTCTAAACTCGGCAACGTATCGTTCTACGACTCAAAAGGGCAGAACGAATATGGCTTTTCGAAGCCCTATTCGGAGGCTACGTCGCAGATGATTGATGAGGAGGTGCGCACGATTATTGAGCAGGCCTACATCCGCACCAAGGAATTGCTGACCGAACGCCGCCACGAGTTGGAGGTTATCGCCAAGGAATTGCTGGAAAAAGAAGTGCTGCTGCAAGACGACCTAGAGCGTCTCGTAGGCAAGCGTCCCTTCGGCGGCCAGACCAATTATCAGGCTCACATGGCCGGTACCGACCGCTCCGAAACCGCCAGTGATTTGCACCGCGAACATCCCGATGTGCCGCTAGATGGCGACCTGCCTGCCCTGCACCTGCCCGGCCAGCCCGAAACAGAGACGGTATAAGCAACCACCAATAATGCCCAAGGCCAGCCGCAAGGCTGGCCTTTTTTGTGTTCCCTACCTTTGCCCGCATGTCCTCCTCCCGTGATATCCTGCTGGCGCGCATCCGCACGGCACTGGCGGCCGGTCCGGCCCCGCCACTGCCTGTGCCCGACTGGGCCGCGCCGGTGCACCCGCCGCTGCCCACCGCCGACCTAACCGTGACGTTTGCCGAGAACTTCCAGCGCATCGGGGGCGAGTTTTTTTACTGCGAAAGCCGGGCGCGGTTTGGTGCAGCGCTGCGCACCTGGCTAGCCGAGCGCCTACCCCCCGGCCAGCAGCTCTACGTGTGGGAGCCCGCTTTACAACAGCTGCTGGCTGCTGAAGATATGCCGTTTCAGGCTACGGAAGTTGATTTTCGGACGCAAGCGGCCGCGGGGCTAACCTCGTGCGAGGCGCTGGTGGCGCGCACGGGCAGCATTGTGGTGGCACCGGCCACGGCCAGCGGACGGCGGCTCAGCATCTACCCCGACCAACACCTGGTGCTGGCCCGGCCCAGCCAGGTAGTAGCCGAAATCAGTGACGCGCTACGGGCTGTGCAAGCCCGCTACGGCCAAAAAATGCCCTCAATGCTCTCGCTCACCACCGGTCCCAGCCGCACCGCCGATATTGAAAAAACGCTGGTGCTGGGCGCGCACGGCCCGCGCCGACTTAGCTTGTTTTTACTAGAAGATGACGCCGAAAACCTGGCCTGAGCTACCGCCGCTGGCACTAACCGCCGGCCAGCGCGTGTATTTTGCTTCCGATTTTCATTTGGGCGCGCCCGATGCCGTCAATTCGCGCGAGCGGGAGCGCCGCATTGTGCGCTGGCTGGACGCGGTGGCCCAGGATGCGGCGGCCATCTACCTGCTGGGCGACGTGTTTGATTTTTGGTTTGAGTATAAGCACGCCATTCCGCGGGGATTCAGCCGCTTGCAGGGCAAGCTGGCCGAGCTAACCGACGCGGGCCTGCCCGTTACCCTATTTACCGGCAACCATGACATGTGGATGTTCGGGTATTTTACCCAGGAAATGGGCATTCCAATCTTCCGTGAGGCCGTATCGCAACGGATTGGCAATCAGCTTTTTCATGTTGGGCACGGCGACGGGCTGGGGCCGGGCGACTTCGCCTACAAGCGCCTGCTGAAGCCCATATTCAGCTCCCGACTCACGCAGTGGCTCTTCGCTCGCCTGCATCCCAACCTGGGCATTGGCCTGGCTAACCGCTGGAGCCGCCACTCGCGCCTCCAGAACGGCGCGGCCGATGCCAAGTACTTCGGCGAAGACGAGTGGCTGCTCGTATACTGCCGGGCGATGGAGCAGCGCCAGCACCACGACTACTACGTATTTGGCCACCGCCACCTACCCCTCGACGTGGCCGTGGCTCCCGGCAGCCGCTATATTAACCTCGGCGAATGGGTCAATTATTGCTCTTATGGCGTGTATGATGGGCAGGAATTGGTTTTGCGCGAATTCACCGGTTGAATTTAAAAAGAAGAAAGAAGCTGGTAGAATCCCGACCACTAATTTCGGGGCTTTGCGCCTGCTACTTTTCCATTTTTTCTTTTTTCTTCACTCCCAATTAGCGCAGGCGCAGGTGCCCAGCGCGGCCTCCGTTGCGCCCGCCGCCCGCGTGGCCCCGGTCGAAACCGCCGCCCCAGTGCGAAGCCTGAATCCCGTCAGCCCTACCCCCGCCTCCGGCACGTGGGCGCTGGCCAAAACGCTGGCGCTGCCTGGCGTGGGCGCGGCCTCGCTCGACCGCCGCGGCACGCTCTACCTGGCCGACCGTGATAACAACCTGCGCCAGCTCAGCCGCGACGGCCAGCCGCTCAATACCTACTCGCCGACCCAGCCGGGCCACGTGGCGATAATTGAGGCCTGGAATCAGAATAGCGTACTGGTTTTTTACGACGACCGCCAGCAGGTGCTGCTGCTCGACCGCTTTCTGGCCCCGCTGAGCGAAATCAGGCTGGCCGACTATATCGATGGTACGGTGCGCACCGCCACGCTGGCCCCCGATGGCCTGCTGTGGCTCTTTGATGAGAGCGCGCTGGCCCTGCGCGAATTCGACCCCCAGGCGCTGCGCGTGGTGCAGAGCACGCCGCTCGACCTCATCATCGGGCGCAGCCGGCCCGATTTCCGCTTCCTGCGCCAGTACCAGAATAATGTGTATCTGGTAGACTATACCAGCGGCATCTTCGTGTTTGATAACCTGGGCAATTACCGCAAGAAATTGCCCTTTACGGGGCTGGATTTCATTACGTTCCGGGGCGATGAACTGGTGTACCTGGGTGCTGGCCAGCTGCATTTCTTCCACCTCTACAGCCTCACCGAGCGTACCCAGCCCCTACCCCCCGACCTCGATGCAACGACCGTGCGCCAGGTGCTACTCAGCGACCAGCTCGCTTACTTTATTACGACCGAGGGCGTGCGTATTTACCATTTATGAGGAAGTAGGCTGAGCAGCTGATTTTGAGTTGACGAGCAATTAGTATGGTGCAGGTCGGGAGCGGAGAAGAAGTATGGGCTAATTTATGTAACAGAGTTGCGTCCAGCGAGGCCAGCGTAACCAGCTGGCCGGTTGGCCGTTAGGAAGGGTGTTTCTCACTCTATTCCCCTTTTCCATGAAAGCTCTCATGTTCCACGGCCCCCGCAACGTCAGCGTGGATACCGTCGACGACCCCACGCTAAAGGACTCGCGCGATGCCATCATTCGCGTGACCAGCACGGCCATTTGCGGCTCTGACCTGCACATCTATAATGGCTCGCTACCCACGGCGCCAATGGTACTCGGGCACGAGTTTATGGGCATCGTGGAGGAGGTTGGTAAGGGCGTAAGCAATCTCAAGCGCGGCGACCGCGTGGTAGTGCCTTTCCCGATTGCCTGCGGCCACTGCTTTTTTTGCAGCCACGAGCTGCCCGGCCACTGCGAAAACTCCAACCCCGACCACTACGGCCCCGAAGGCGGCCTGATGACTCAGAAGGGCGGCGCGCTCTTCGGCTACACCGACCTCTACGGCGGCTACGACGGCGGCCAGGCCGAGTTTGTGCGCGTGCCCTACGCCGACTTCGGCCCGCGCAAAGTGCCTGATTTTCTGACTGATGAGCAGGTATTGTTCCTGACCGATATTTTTCCGACCGGTTACTCCGGCATCGATTGGGCCGAGGTACGGGGCGGCGAGTTTATCGCTATTTTTGGGGCCGGCCCGGTGGGCATTATGGCCGCTAAAAGCGCTTGGCTGCGCGGCGCGGGCCGCGTGGTAATCGTTGATACCCAGCAGTATCGCCTGGATAAAGCCAAGGAAACGACCCGCTGCGAAACTATCCTTTGGGAAAGCCACGACCAAGTGGTGCAGCAGATTCGGGACATGAGCGAAGGCCGCGGGGCCGACGTGTGCGTGGACTGCGTAGGCTTTGAGCCCGACCGCAACCTGCTCGACCGCGCCAAGGCCGTCATCAACCTCGAAAAGGGCTCGCCCAAAGTTATCGAAACCTGCATGAGCGCCGTGCGGCGCGGCGGCGTGGTGTCGGTGCTTGGCGTCTACGTAACTACCAACGATAACTTCCCGGTGGGCCAGTTTTTCGACAAGGGCATCAAGCTAGTGGGCGGCCAGGCCCCAGCCCATAAGCACATCGACAAGCTGTTGCAGCACATTATCAAAGGGGAAGTCGTGCTTGATGACATCATCTCGCACCGCCTACCCCTCTCGCAGGCGGCGCACGGCTACGACATCTTCCGCCACAAAAAGGACAACTGCCTGAAAGTGGTGCTACGGCCGGGCGAGTAGGCCTATGCGTTACTCCATAAAAAATGCCCCAGCCGGTTTGGTTGGGGCATTTTTTATGGAAATAAGGGTAAGAACGCCGGCGAGAATGGCAACCATAACATGGAGTTTTATTATCGCCTGCTACCTGCCTGTTCACCTGCCCAAAACGGTTATCTTTGCTAGATTCCCACTTTCGTGCGGCCGCTGTGCGGCTGCCTCACTTATATACTCTCAGCCTCATGGCTTGTGCTACTTGTTCATCCGGCGGCGGCTGCTCTACCAGTAAGGTAGGCGGCTGCGGCTCTAAGGGGGGCTGCTCGTCGGGCGGCTGCACCAGGCTTAATGTTTTTGACTGGCTCGCCGACGTAGAGATGCCCACCGATTTTCGCGGCTTCGACTGCGTGGAAGTACGCTTTAAGGGCGGGCGGAAAGAGTTTTTTCGCAACGATAAGCGTCTACCCCTCGTCACGGGCGATGCCGTGGTGGTAGAGGCCGCCGGGTCGGGCTGGCATTTGGGCCACGTGAGCTTGAAGGGCGAGTTGGTGCGCCTGCAAATGCGTAAGAAAAAGGTGCCTACTGATTCGCGCGACATTCGTCCCATTCTGCGCGTGGCGACGCCCGACGATGAGGAGCGCTGGCAGGCCGTGCGCGACCTCGAAAACGGCACCATGTTCCGGGCCCGCGCCGTGGTGGACGAGCTGCGTCTCAAGATGAAGCTCTCCGATGTGGAGTACCAGGCTGACCGCACGCGGGCGCTTTTTTACTACTCGGCCGAGGATAGGGTTGATTTTCGGGAGTTGATTCGGCGGCTGGCCGACGAGTTTCGGGTGCGCGTGGAAATGCGCCAGATATCCTTGCGCCAGGAAGCCGGTCGCATCGGCGGTATCGGGGTGTGCGGCCGCGAGTTGTGCTGCTCCACCTGGCTCACCGACTTTAAGGCCGTGAGCACCACCGCCGCCCGCTACCAGAACCTGAGCCTTAACCCGCAAAAGCTGGCTGGCCAGTGCGGCCGCCTCAAGTGCTGCCTCAACTACGAACTGGATGCCTACCTCGACGCGCTCAAAGATATTCCGCAGGTGCAGCGCCCGCTGCAAGTGGCTACGGGCGAGGCGTTTCTGCAAAAAACGGACATTTTTCGCAAGCGCATGTGGTTTGCCTTTCGGGGCGATAACAACTGGGTGATGCTGAGCGCCGAGCGCGTGCGCGAAGTGCTGGAAATGAATAAGAAAGGTGAAAAGCCCGATACCCTGCTACCCCCCCGCCAGGAGCAGGAAGTAGTGCCCGCTGTTTCGACCCTCATGGAAGGCGACCTTGACCGTCTCGACGACCAGATAAAGGGCGGTAGTAAGCGCGGTAAGCGCAAGCGTAAGGAGCGCCCCGACCGCCCCGAGGCCAGCGCCGCCGATACCGCGCCTACCCCCGCCGAACCCCGCGAAGACCGTCCGCGTCGTCGCGAGCGCCCTGAGGGCAGCGCTCGGCCCGAGGGCAACGCTCGCCGCGCCGATAATCCACCTTCGCCGGCTGCCAGCGATGTGCCTGCCGCGCCTACCTCCCCCGCCACCGGCGACCAGGCCGAGCACCGGGGCCGGCGTGGGGCCGCGGCCCGCCCCCTCAACCGCCGGGCGGGCCGCGGCCGCGAGGCCGGCGATACCGGTATGCCTCGCCCCGACCAAGAGGCCCGCCCGCGCCGCGCTGAGCCCGATGCCGACGCGCCTACCCCCCGCCCGCCCCGCGAAGGCGGCGACCAGCCTCGCCCCGAAGGTGGTGGCCGCAGCCGCGGCCGCCGCGGGGGTAGTGGCCGCCGCGGGGGCGAAGGTAGTGGCAGCGCCGCGCCAACTCCTTCTTCCAGTCCTTCTTAGCTCTATGCAACGCTCACGCCATATCAGCCGCCGGGCGGCTTGGCTGGCACTGCTGCCCCTGGCGGTGGCCGCGCTTAGTGCCTGCGACCCGCGGCGCGTGTACGAGGAAAACGTAGACCTGAAATCGCCCAGCGGCGACGCCTATGTGTGGGACGTGCAGCAGCGCCCCACGTTCACCTTCGTCATCGCCGACACGGCCGCCCGCTACAACGTGTTATTCAACGTGCGCAACGCCGCGGGCTACGGGTTTTATAACCTCTACCTTAAGCACACGCTTATCGGCCCCACCGGCCGCCCCGCGGGCCCGTCTTTGCTGCACCAGATGCTGCTGATGAACGCTAAAACCGGTGAGCCCCTGGGCGCGGGCGCGGGCGACATCTTCGACCACCAGTTTCTGGCCCTACCCCGCCAGCGCTTCGCTAAGCCCGGCACCTACAAGCTGACCTTGGAGCAGTACATGCGCCAAAACCAGCTCCCCGGCATCATGTCCGTTGGCGTGCGCATAGAGAAGATTAAGTAAGGATAAATGAGTAGGGTTCAGTGATTAATGTCGTTCAATGAGCAAGTTGAACGACATTAATCACTGAACCCTACTCATTTATCCCTATTCCAACTCTCTCCACACCACGTTCAGGCCCTCGGCCCAAACCGGGTGGGCGATGACCATGTTTTGCAGCTGTTGGTAGCGCAGGCGGCCGGCCATCGCTATCTGTAGCATGGTCATAATTTCGCCGGCCTCGGGGCTCAAGATGGCCGCGCCCAAGATGCGGTCGTCGGGGCCGACCAGCACCTTCCAAAAGCCGGTTTTCTGGCCCGTCTGCTGCGCCCGGCTCACGATGCTGACCGGAATTTTGCTCACGCGATAGGCTATTCCTTGGTCCTTGGCCTGCGTTTCGCTCAAGCCGATGCGGCCCAGGGCGGGGTCGGTGAAAACGCAGTAGGGCAGGGGGCGCTGTTTGGCCGAACGGCGTGGACCCTGGTGCAGCAAATTGTCGCGAACGACCCGAAAGTCGTCATAGCTCAAGTGCGTGAACTGCGGGCCGCCGTGCACGTCGCCTAGTGCAAACACCCCCTTGACGTTGGTTTCGAGGCGGCTATTGACCTGAATGTAGCCTTTTTCATCTAGCTTAATACCAGTGGTTTCCAGGCCCAGCTGGTCGGTATTGGGCTGGCGGCCGGTGGCTACCAGCAGGTGGCTGCCGTGCAGGTGACGTGCGCCCTGGTGAGTCGAAATGGTGAGCGTGTACCGACCGGCCGCGTCGCGGGCCACGCCGCGGGTTTCGGCGTGCATCAGAAACTCAACGCCTTCTTTTTCCAGCGCTTTCTGCAGGGCCTCGCACACGTCATCGTCCTCGCGGTCTAGTACCTGGCCGCCGGTTTCGATAATGGTTACCTGGCTGCCGAAGCGTCGGAACATCTGCCCAAACTCCAGCCCGATGTAGCCGCCACCCAGAATGAGCAGGTGGGTAGGAACTTCTTGTAAATCAAGTAGCTCGGTAGTAGTCAGGAAGCCCGCTTCGGCCAGACCGGGCACCTCGGGCACGGCGGCGCGGGTGCCGGTATTGATGAAAACCCGCTTAGTCTTGATAGTACTGGTGCGCTCCTGGGTTTCCTGCACCCGCACCTGGCGCGGCCCAGTGAAGGCAGCATGGCCGCGTACCACTGTAACGTTCTCGTGCTCAGGGCCCAGCGACTCGCGCAGGTGGCGGCGCGACTTGTCCAGTAAAGCATCTTTGCGGGCGATGACGGCGGGCATATCTACCCGCACCTCCCCGCCGACCTCAATGCCCAACTCGCCGGCCGTGCGTACCTCGTGCGCCCGCGTGGCCGAGGCCAATAAGGTTTTGGTGGGCACGCAGCCGTAATTTAGGCAGGAGCCGCCAAGGTGCGCTTCTTCTACTAAAACAACGTATTGGCCGGCTTCGGCCAGCGCTTTGGCGAGGGGATTGCCGGCCTGGCCGGAGCCGATGATGAGGGCATCGCAGGAATAATCGGGCATATTAAATAGCAAAACCGCCGACAATGGCGGTGCGGGCTATACGTAGATGGCGGTGCTAATGACCGGCTGACTGCAACGATTTTGGTCCCGCCTGGCTCTGTCAGGAAGTGAAAACTACCTGGCTTTTTAGGAGGTCCGCAAAATTTTAAAAGTCCGATAGTTTTTCCCTAAAACGAGTTGCTACGCGTGCAGAAGCCCGAAAACGAGGCTGCTAAAACCCATCAGCAAGTAGATAAAAAGTCTGATAAACAATAAAATAGATTTGCGCGGTGCCGGGCTTGGCGCGGTATTTTAAGGCATCGCTCACGCTCAACTACTACGCGCATGGCACTTACTCGATTATTCGCCGTGGGCCTAGGCTGCGGCCTGCTGGCTAGCACTGGCTGCACGGTGTACGCCCCCATGCAGCCACTGATGCCCCTGGTGCGCCAACGCGGGCAACTCGAAGCCGGAGCCAGCACGCAGTTTACCGGGCGGGTAGAGGCCACGGGGGCCTACTCGCCCGTGCGGCGGGTGGTGCTCACGGCCGGCGGCACCCTGGCCCCCAAGCTGGGCGACCGTTACTTTTTAGTTACCAGGCAGTATGAGGTAGGAGCCGGCCTGTACCAGCCGCTAGGCCCGCGCTGGCTGCTGAGCGGCCTAGCTGGCTACGGGCAAGCGTATTGCCGGCGCGGCTACGTTGACCTAGGCATTTTTGGCCCCGGCGTATATAGCGAGTACGAAGCGGCGTATGCCAAGCGCTTTGGTCAGCTCGGTATTGCCTACGGGGAGGATAGTCGGGCCATAAGCCTGACCTACCGCCTGGTGCGCATCAATTTCGACTACCTCCGCGATGCCGACTACGGCCCGCTGCCGCTGCCGGCCATGACCCGGCACGAATTGGCCCTTTCCAACCGCCTCGGCTTTGGTGCCCGGCCAACGCCCCGGTGGCTGCTGACCTCCGCGGTGGGCCTCTCACTGTCGGGCACGGCCCGGCTGGATGATACAGGCACTTCCTCCCCGTACCACGTGGTCTACGAGGCCAATCGCAACCTACTACCGGCCTTTTTTATGAGCCTGGGGGTAGTTTTCCGCCCGGCGCGGACCAGGCAATAGCTTAGCCTATACCGGCCGGGCTCTCCGGCATTTCCTTCTAGATATTCTTATTTTGCCCTTGTGAAAAATTTACGCTACGCCTACCCCCTGGCTGGCGCGCTGGCCTTGCTCAGCAGTTGCGCCGTGTACGCGCCCACCGTGCCCGCTACCCCCCTACTCGCGCGGGGGCAGGGGCAGCTGACCGCCAGCCTGCGCGGCCTCAACGCCCTGGAGGCCGGCGCAGGCTGGGCCCCCACTAGCCATCTGCTGCTCACGGCCGAGGCCGCCCTGCAAAGCAGCACCACTACCGAAACGGCCAATAACGTCACTACCACCTACCCCGACTACCACCGGCAACTCAGCCTGGGCCTGGGCTACTACCGGGCAGCCTCCGACCGTTCGCCCTGGTACCGGGCGGCGGTGGCGGGGGTAGGGCTGGCCAGCGTTAACCTCTACAGCGTTGATTTTTTCGTGCCTTCCGCGTTCTTTCCCTTTCCGCTGCCCTACGTTTCGGGGTTTTATGAGGCGCGGTACCGGCGCTACTATGGGCAGCTCTACGCGGCGCGGCCGCTGGGCCCCGGCGTGCAGGCCGGGGCCTCGGTGCGCGGTACCTGGGTCGATTACACCCAGCTCACCTTCGACGGCCAAGCCCTGCGCCCCACCAACCGCTTTTTCCTCGAACCCACGCTGTTTATGCAGGTAGGGCACGGCGTGGTGCAGGGCCTGGGCACGCTGGGCCTGTCGCTACCCACGCGCCACGAGGCCGGCAACCCCCTGGACAAGCGTACCTCGCCGGTATCGGGGCTCGTTAGCGTGGGCGTGATTTTCCGGCCCGATTTGCTATTCCGGCGCGGGGCACAGTAGCAGGGATTAGGGTTTCGTCTCGAAAAATTTGCTAACGGGGCGCTTGAACAGGCCGCTAGTAGTGCCTACATACACCGTATCGCCGAGCTGTTCTAAACCGGTTATCTCGCTTTGCCCAAAACCATCGTTTTTCAAGGCTCGAATCCTGTAGTTGGAATCCTTCCAATTTAGGGTATAAATCTGATTGTCACTTCCTTGGGTAACAACAACTAAGCTGTCACTAGCAGTATAGTAGCTCGTAAAGTTAAAGGCATCAGGCGTACCGGTGGCGCGCTGCCAGGTTTGGCCATCGTCTTTTGACAGTAAAACAGCATTGTATTCCTCTACCCCATATATACTTCCTTGCCGCTTATAGAAAATATCCGTGTAGCTGTACCCAAATACTTTTTTAATAGCGCCATCTTCCGTCACCTTATATAAGCCAGCACCGCAGTTGACAAGAAAATAATTGTCAATGGCTACCATGCACCGGATGGCGCTGTAAGCTGCTGTAGGTGAGGCGATACGAATAGTGCGGGACTGTGACTGCAACTCGCCTGCTCCATCCAAGCTCACTTTTGACAATACCAGTCAGATGTCCGTGCCCGCCCCGGCGTGATAGCCGAACAGGAAGAAGTTGTCGCTATTAATCGTTCCGAAGGGTAGCCAATAGGTGTGGGAAGGATTTAGGCTGGTAGCCTCGGGGTCTAGTTGTCGCAAGTGAATAAGCTTGTTAAAGCTATTCTGCACTGGTTCGGTGGGGCGGATAAGCCGAACAATAGAATCTTGAAAAGGAACGACTAAAAAAGTGTTGCTTATTAGTATCTTAATGTAAACGTCGCTGGGCAAGAAGGCATCAACAGTTATGTAGTAGCCAAAGCGACGTTTGACTGGTGGATTCTTCGGTGGTGTCAAAATACCCAGCAGGCCCGGGGTTTGGAGGAAAATGGAATTGTCATCCTTCCCCATCCCCAAAATAGTATTCTCCAAATCATATAGCCGCTTGATTTACTGCCAGCTATACACTTTATTCACTTCTTGCACCACAATCTTCTCCACCTCCTTTTTGCAGGCGGTACCTAGTAGCAACCCACCAACGAGCAGTATGGAATGAAATTGACGCATGAGGAAAAAGCAGGTCACTTATTACTCTCAAAAAATTTGCTGAGCGGGCGCTTAAACAAGCCGCCGGTGGTGCCCAGGTACACGGTGTCGCCGAGCTGCGCCAGGTCAGCGAAGTCATTGTAACCCAGGCCGTCATTCTTCAACTCGCGCAGGCGGATGCTATTGGCGCTCAGCCAGCGCAGGGTGTAGATACTGTTAGTGATGATGCCATGCGTAATGCCTACCAAGCTATCGCCCACCGGGTAGAAAGTTGAGAAGGTGAGTGCCTGATTGAAGCCCGTGATTTGCTGCCAGGTTTCGCCATCGTTTGTAGAAGTATAGAAGGTAGCATCACCGCCAGAACCCTGCTGAAGGGAATAAACCGTGCCCTTCCATTTATAGATGGTGGTTGGGCTTACCGGGCCACTCGTGAAGTTGGGCGGGCCATTTACTTGCTTTACCGTTCCATCTTGGTAAATTTTATAGAGTCCGGCATAATCACACCAAACCAAAAAATAATCATCAATAGCCCAAAAGCTCTTAAAGCTGAACTGACTTGGGCCGGGGGTAGGGAGGCGAATAAGCTGCGAGCTTATCTGCGTGGTGCTGGTAGTGGTTGAGCCGGTAACAGACGTATTGACGAGCTTTGTCAATATCAGGTGAAAAGCATTTTCCTGCGTGTTAGTCGTGCGGTAGCTGCAGAGCAGGTAGTTATTGCGATTAATAACTCCAAACGGGTAGCGCGAACCAATCAGAAAATTCTCAAACTGCGTGGCGGTGGGGTCCAGGCCGTGCAAATGCAGTTGAGTGCCCCGGTCAAAAAACTTGGTTGGGTAAATGGTTAGTATCGTGTCAGAATTGACGTCGCGGTAGCCGTTTGGATTGGCGTAGAAGTTTGCGTTCATCGGCACGGCATTGCGCACGTCCCACGGCAGGGGGTCGGGTACCCAGGTGCGCGATAGCTTGTGGCCAAAGCCCGTGTAATAGCCATTAGCAACCTGCTCGGCGGAGCCCGGAATGGGCGAAAGCACCTCAAAGCTCCCCGTTTCCTGCAAATTGAGGGTGTTCGTCCCCGGCATCACCCGCAATACATTACGCTGGTAGTTGACCAGATACTTTACTTCCGTCCAGCTGTACGCTTTATCCACCGGTACGGTAATCGTTTCGATTTCCTTCTTACAGGCCGTGGCCAGCACCAGGAAAGCCAAGGGGAAAAGAGGCTTGGTAAGCGTTTTCATAGGGGTAGGGAAGTAGATTGGTCAGTGTATATAAAAGTACCCAAAAAAAGCCCCGGTAAGTACCGGAGCTTTCTCTGTAATAACAATGAAGAACGGGCCTATTTCCCGCCCAGCACTTTCAACATCGTTTCGCCAATTTCGGCGGGCGAGTCCACCACGTGGATACCGCACTCGCGCATGATGGCCATTTTAGCGGCGGCCGTGTCGTCGGCTCCGCCCACGATGGCGCCGGCGTGGCCCATGCGGCGGCCGGGAGGCGCGGTTTGGCCCGCGATGAAGCCCACGACGGGCTTCTTATTGCCGGTTTCCTTAATCCAGCGGGCAGCTTCGGCTTCCATGCCGCCGCCGATTTCGCCAATCATCACGATGCCCTCGGTTTCGGGGTCGTTCATCAGCAACTCCACCGCCTGCTTGGTGGTGGTGCCGATAATCGGGTCGCCGCCGATGCCGATGGCCGTGGTCTGGCCCAGGCCGGCCTTGGTGAGCTGGTCCACTGCTTCGTAGGTCAGCGTGCCCGATTTTGACACGATGCCGATTTTACCCTTCTGGAAGATGAAGCCGGGCATGATACCCACCTTACACTCGCCGGCCGTAATGACACCGGGGCAGTTGGGGCCTACCATCGTAACGCCCGGCCGGTCCTTGAGGTAGTGCTTCACCGCAATCATGTCCTTAGTCGGGATACCTTCGGTGATGGTCACGATGACCTTAATCCCCGCCTGGGCGGCTTCCAGAATGGCATCGGCGGCGAAGGCCGGGGGCACGAAGATGATGCTGGTATCGGCCTGGGTGGCGGCTACGGCGTCGGCCACGGTGTTGAACACGGGGCGGCCGAGGTGCTCGGTACCGCCCTTGCCGGGCGTAACGCCGCCCACTACCTGGGTGCCGTAGTCCATCATTTGCTGCGCGTGGAACGAGCCTTCGGAGCCGGTGAAGCCCTGCACGATGACCTTGGAATCTTTATTGACGAGAACGCTCATGGGCGGCTAGCTTGTTAGGAATGAATGGGGCAAAAGTAGGGCCGGCGCGGGCAACGCACCCCGCCCGGCCGCCCACTCGGCAGGCTCCGTACCTTTGCCGCCTCATTAGCTCCCTACCCCTCCCCACCTGGCAGTATGTACTACGACCATATTATTGACACGCTCGGCAACACGCCGCTCGTGAAGCTAAACAAAGTTACCCAAGGCATAAAAGGTACTATTCTGGCTAAAGTTGAGTACTTTAACCCCGGTAACTCGGTGAAAGACCGCATGGCGCTGCGTATGGTCGAAGACGCTGAAAAGGCCGGCCTGCTGAAGCCCGGCGGCACCATTATCGAGGGCACGAGCGGCAACACGGGCATGGGCCTGGCCCTCACCGCCATCGCCAGAGGCTATAAGGCCATCTTCGTGATGAGCGACAAGCAGAGTAAGGAAAAGCAGGATATCCTGCGCGCTGTGGGGGCCGAAGTGGTAGTGTGCCCCGTCGATGTGGCCCCCGACGACCCGCGCAGCTACTACTCCGTGGCCCGCCGCCTCAACCAGGAAACGCCCAACTCCTTCTACCCCAATCAGTACGATAATCCCGGTAACACCGCCGCTCACTACGAGACCACCGGCCCCGAACTCTGGACCGGCACCGAGGGCCGCATCACGCACCTGGCGGCGGGGGTAGGCACGGGCGGCACCATCTGCGGCAGCAGCAAGTATTTGAAGGAGCAGAACCCGGCTATTTTTACGCTGGGCATCGACACCTACGGCTCAGTTTTCAAGAAGTACAAGGAAACCGGCATTTTCGACCCGAACGAGATTTACCCCTATAAAACGGAGGGCATTGGCGAAGACATTTTGCCGAAGAACGTGGACTTTAGCGTCATCGACCAATTTATTAAAGTCACCGATAAAGCTGCCGCGCTGATGACGCGCCGCCTGGCCCGCGAGGAAGGCTTGTTTGTGGGCTGGAGCTGCGGCTCGGCCGTATTTGGCGCGTTAGAATTTGCCCGTGAGCATCTTACGGAGCAGGATACGATGGTCATCATCCTACCCGACCACGGCACGCGCTATCTGGGCAAGATTTATAACGATGACTGGATGCGCGCCCAGGGCTGGCTTTAGCTAGCCGGCCGCTTGCGCGAATGGGGCCGCCGGTCTA
The DNA here is from genome assembly GCF_020012125.1 of Hymenobacter psoromatis. NCBI lineage: Bacteria > Pseudomonadati > Bacteroidota > Cytophagia > Cytophagales > Hymenobacteraceae > Hymenobacter > Hymenobacter psoromatis. Next base: position 3,107,546 of record NZ_JAIFAG010000001.1, on the reverse strand, counting down.
TCTTCGTTAGCCTAAACCGCACTACTTTTCTATGACGGACGCGCTTAACCATATCGTGTTGATTGAGGACAACGAAACGACGAGCTTCCTGAATAACCGGTTACTGAGCCGGTTGGGGGTAGCCAAACAGGTCAGCTCGTTTTCGAAGGCCGATGAAGCCTCGCAATTTTTGTGGGGTAACGAGCCAGCCGACCAAGCCACGCCCGACTTGGTATTCGTGGATTTGAAAATGCCCGGCATGAGCGGTTTCGACTTTCTGGAGCATTATAGCCGCCTGCCCACTGAAGTGCAGGAGCGCACCGTGGTGGCCGTGCTCACCACCTCCATGCACTCCGCCGATACCGCCCGCGTGGCCCTATACCCCAACGTAGAATATCTCACCAAACCGCTCACCGAGGAAAAAATGCAGCGCCTGCTAGCCAAGCGCTTCGCGCTCAGTAATGGGTAGCAGGCAATGAGTAATGTTGTTCAATCAGCTTGAACGACATTACCCATTGCCTATTACTCATTGCCTATAAACTCAAACTTCTCGCCGTCGAACAAGCCTTTGTCGCTGAGTTTGAGACTGGGAATGACTAGCAGGGCCATGAACGAGAGCGTCATAAACGGCGCTTGCAGGCCCGAGCCGAGCTGGGTTTTGGCAAAAGTATCGAGGGCCGAGTAGGCGGCCGCTACTTCGGGGCCGGGGCGGTCCGACATGAGGCCGGCCACGGGCAGGGGTAGTAGGTGCGCTTCGGCGGCGGTGCCCACGGCGGCCAGGCCGCCCTGGGCCGCCACCACCAGGTTGATAGCGCGAGCCAGGCTCTCGTCGTCGTAGCCCACGGCCGTAATGTTGTGCGAGTCATGGCCCACGCTGCTGGCCAGCGCGCCCCGCCGCAGCCCAAAGCCCTTGATGAATGCCACCGCTGGCGGCGCGCCCGGTTCATAGCGGTTGAGCACCACCAGCTTCAGCACGTCCTGGGCCGGGTCGGGCTGCACTAGGCCGTGGGCGAGGGGTAGGGGCAAGTTGCGCCGCGCCGTAATTAATTGGCCATCAAAGCACTCAATGACGGGATAAGTGATGGTTGGTTGTGGAGTATTGGCTGATACTTGAACCGCTAACGCAGCGGCTTTAATGGGCTGAGCGTGGAAATTATTGACCACCGCCACCGGCGCGGGGGGTAGGAGGCACTGGCCGTTTTCGGCCACCAGCACGCCATCCAGGTAGGTTTGCTTCACCTGAAAATCGGTTAGGTTATTGACCAGAATAAAATCGGCGGGGTCGCCCACGCGCAGTTGGCCCACTGGTAACTTATAGTGAGCCACGGGGTTGAGGCAAGCTACTTGCAACACGTCGAACACCGAGTAGCCCAGCGCCACGGCCCGCTGCACGAGTTGGTTCAGGTGGCCCAGCAGCAACGTATCGGGGTGCTTGTCGTCAGAGCAGAACATCAGATTCTCGTAGTGATGGGGCAGCAGTTCGATAAGCGCGTCGAAGTTGCGGGCCGCCGAGCCTTCCCGAATCAGGATTTTCATGCCCGCCGCCAGCTTGTCACGCGCTTCAATGGCCGTAAAGCACTCGTGGTCGGTGCTGATGCCGGCGCTGGCGTAGCGGGCGGCATCTTCGCCCTGGAGGCCGGGCGCGTGGCCGTCCACGGGCCGGCCGTAGTGGTGGGCCAGCTCGATTTTTTCGAGCACGCCGGGGTTGCGGTTAAGCACGCCCGGCCAGTTCATCATCTCGGCCAGGTAGCCGATTTTTGGGTTTTGAAAAAGCGTTTCAATGTCCGAAGCTGTGATTTCGGCCCCGGCTGTCTCGAAGGGGGTAGCCGGCACGCAGCTGGGGGCGCCGAAGCAAAATTTGAACGGCACCTGCGCCGCATTATCCAGCATATACTGCACGCCGGCCACGCCCAGCACGTTGCCAATTTCGTGGGGGTCGCTCACGGTGGCCACCGTGCCGTGCGCCAGCGCCAGCCGCGCAAACTCGCTGGGAACCAGCAAGGAACTCTCTACGTGCACGTGCGCATCCACAAAGCCGGGTAGGGCGTAGGGTAGGGCCGGGTCGGGGCCGCTGGCCCCGGTTACGGGCTCAATGGCCGCCACCCGGCCGGCCGCTACCCGCAGCTGGGCCGAAAAAATAGCGCGGGCCGGAATATCCACCACATTCACCGCAAGCACGAAATCAGACTGCATATCGTTCAGAGAAAAATCCGGCCCACGCGCCGGAGCGGCTTGGGCCGAAATGAAGTATTTTTGTAAAAAACCGCGCCGTGAAGCTATCGCTAAACATTCATGTACCAGCCCGGCCGGCGCTGCTGCTGGCCCTGGCTACCCTGCTGGCAGCCAGCGGCTGCGCCCGTCACGGCTCACTCCAGCAAAAAACGCGCTGGTATAAGCACCACAGCGGGGGAAAGGCAGTGCCTTGCCCTTGTGGGCATTAATAATTTGACTTTCATGGGTTTTGGCATTATGTTAGCCGCTGCTTAGTAGTAGTAGCGTGCTAACTTATGAAATATCTTTACGGAATAGGATTATTTTTATTAATCACCGCGCCGGCGCTCGCGCAGCAGCCCGCGCCGCATCTGCCGCCCACGGGTTTTCGCGGCGGCTCTTACCACCTACTCAATGGGGACTGGCAGCATGCCAAGCTTCAGTACGATACGCAGAGCCTGCGCGTGAGTGATAAGGACCACAAGCCGGATGCCCCGCTGGTGTACTCGGCCGAAAGCGTGCAAGCCTTTGTCATGGGCCGCGACACGTTTTCGCTGGCCCGCGAGGTGGATATTCCGCGGCCGGCTCAGCATTTCAACATCTTGTTTGTGCGGCAATTATATCGGCGCGGGGGCTTTCAGGTGAGCGAATACGTGGCCCTACCCCCCGCCCCCGAGCCGCCGCTGGTATACACGGTGCTGGTTGCACCCGGCCAACCCACGGCCGTGCTGCCACCCGGCAACGTAGGTTTCCGGCTGGCACTGGCCAAAGCCGTGCGTGATTTTGAGGTGCTCTCGCATCAGCTGGAACTGGACCCCAGTATCGTGCCCGCGCAGCTGCCCGAGCTGCTGACCGTCTACGGCAACTGGAAAGCCGGCCAGGCGAAGTGAGTTCCTGGTTCCTAAGTTTGCCTTTTGTGAAAAGCGTCTCTCCTTCAACTAAGAACTAGAAGGAACCAGTAACTCGAAAAAATTAAAAACCGAAAAAAGTTATGCCCGAAAACTCGTCCGAAGTCAATGCCCTGCAAGCCGCGGCCGAGCAGGTGCGCCAGCAGCTCGGCCTGGCGGCTTTCAATGCCGAGGCCGTGCAGGAACTGGACCATTTTATTGAGGTGCAGCGCGTTGAGCTGGCTCAGCAGGCTAATGAGCGCGAGGGCGTAGTGTCGGCGCTGGGCTGCTTTTTGGGGCAATGCCTGGTGAGTGCCTACCATGCCGAGTGGGCCGCCGGCCCCGACGGCAGCACGGGGATAGGGCTGGCCAACCGGCTTTTTTTTAACCCGTTTTATTTAGTTAATCAGCAGTTCGATAGGGGCACGGTGGCTTCGGTGGCGGCCTTTTTTCAATCGGTACCGCAGCGGCTGGTGGGCGCGGCCGGGGCCCGCAAGCGCTGGATTTCGTAATCTTGCGGGGCCAATGGCCGTTTCCGCGCGTTTATGAAAAACCTCGTCATCGCCATTGATGGCTACTCTTCTTGTGGCAAAAGCACTACTGCTAAGGCAGTTGCTGCCGCGCTACACTACGCTTACCTCGATACCGGGGCCATGTACCGGGGCGTAACGCTTTTTTTACTGGAGAATAATATCGCCTTCGATGATATGCCTCGCATCGAGCAGGTTCTGCACGATGAGATTCACCTCAGCTTCAAGCGCAACCGCCGCACCGGCCGCAACGAGCTGTGCCTGAACGAGGTAATCCGGGAGGATGATATTCGCCAGATGCGCGTCTCCAACTCGGTAAGCGAGGTGTCGGTTATTGCGCAGGTGCGCCACGCGATGGTGGCCCAGCAGCAGCGCCTGGGTCGCAAGCGGGGGGTAGTGATGGATGGCCGCGACATCGGCACCACCGTTTTCCCCGATGCGGAAGTTAAAATCTTCATGACCGCCGACGTGGAAGTGCGCGCCCGCCGCCGCCAAGATGAGCTAACCGCCGCCGGCCAGGACGTGCCGCTGCCCGACATCATAGAGAACCTGCGCAAGCGCGACCACATTGACTCGACCCGCGCCGAAAGCCCCCTGCGCCGCGCCGCCGATGCCGTGCTGCTCGACACCACGCACATTACCATCACCGAACAGGTTGATTTCGTGCTGGATAAGGTATCGTCGGCCCTGTTCGCAGCGTATGCGCATAAAATTAATGGGTAATGACAAGTGACTGATAACTAAGTAAGCACGTCATGCTGACGAAGGAAGCATGACGTGCTTACTTAGTTATTAACCCAATATCCGCCGCCAGCCGGGTGCTGAACGCCCGCGCCGCGCCGCGCCAGAGGTGGTTGCCGTCGGTAGTGAGGTAGGGCTGGCCGGCGTAGTTGAGGTAGGGTACGCCCAGGGAAGCGCTGGTTTGCCGCATGAGTTGGTCGAAATCAGGTTGATACATGCTTTCGATACCCGTCATGGCCGCGCCGGTGGGCACGCGCACCAGCACCACCTGGCCGTGCGGCTTCAGAAAAAGAATGAGTTGGCGCAGGCTGGCCAGCCGCGCCGCCGAGGGCTGGCTGGTGCGAGCCAGCTGGCGGTAGGTAGCCAGGCGCTCGGTTTCGCGCTGGCGGGTGCGGGCAGGGGTAGTACTGGGCGAGGGCAGCGCGATTTCGAGCCAGCCATCGGGCTGTAGGCGTTCGGTGGCGGTGGCGGTGTCGCGCAGCAGGGCACGGTAGAGCGGGAAGTTCAAGTAGTGGGCCAGGTAGCCAAAATTAGGGTTCTGGCTTACCTGGCGCAGTTGCCCAATCATGAGCTGGTCCTCAGGAAACGCCACTGGCTTATATGCCCCCGTGGGCCGCGCCACCGACAGCGACCACGGGTCTACGGCCAGCACGAATAGCCCGTGGCGGGTGTCCGGGTTCAGTTTGTGCCGGATGCTGGCCAGGTAGGCCGGCCCGTAGGGCGACTGGTAGAGCGTGAACGCATAGTTGAGCCACGGCCCGGCGTAGCGCCCGCCCAACTGCGCTTTCAGCACGCCCGGCAGCACCCCCTGCGCTGCCCGCGAGGTGCCCAGCACCAGCGAAGCCGCCGCCGGCGCGGTAAAGCGAGCGTAAAACGCATCGAGGTAGGGCCGCCGTAGCGCCGGTCCCAGCACGAGCACCGCTACCAGCCCTACCCCCCCCAGCAGCAGCAAGAGCTGCGTAAGTAGCTTGCGCATAGTTGATTGTTGATAAGTTGTTGTTAACTGTTAGCCGTTTGTCATTGCCGCGCTGCGTTCGCAATGACAAACGGCTAACAATCAACTCAAAACTGAAAATAAATAAACTGCGTGCTATTAAAAAACCCAAACAACACAATAGCCAGCAGCAGTGCCGCGTAGCCAGCCCAGCGCACGGCCGGAATGGGCCGGCCCCAGCGGGCGGCCAGGGCTGGCAGCTCCAGGCGTAGGTCCACGGCTAGCAGCAAGGCCCCGGCGGCCAGCGTCACGGCGACTTCGGGGGGGTAGTTGAGCAGGAAATGGCCGATGGTCAGCACCGCTTCGTGGCGCGTGAGCTGGGCCCAGCCCCGGAATAAATGGGTGCTCACGTACCAGGCATCGGCCAGCGAATTGGCTCGGAAGAATATCCAGGCGTAGGCCACCAGCGCCAGGGTAGCGGCCACGCCCAAGCCGTGCAGCAGGCGCGGCCGGGCGGCCAGGCCCAGCCCGCGCGCCAGCGCGGCGCGGGCTGGCTGCGTGAGGCCCTCCATTACTAAATACAGCCCGTGCAGCGCCCCCCAGGCCACAAACGTCCAGCTGGCCCCGTGCCAGAGGCCACTTAACAAGAAGACCGCGAACAGGTTAGTGTAGCGCCGCACCAGCCCGCGCCGGTTGCCGCCCAGCGGAATATACACGTAATCCCGAAACCAGCCCGAGAGCGATAGGTGCCAGCGCCGCCAGAAATCGCCCACCGAGGCGGCAAAATACGGCTGCCGGAAATTGAGCACCATCTGGTAGCCCAGCACCCGCGCCGCGCCCCGCGCCAGGTCGGTGTAGCCCGAAAAGTCGGCGTAAATCTGGATGGTGAAGCCGGCCACGGCCAGCAGCAGGGGTAGGCCCTGGTACTGGCGTGGGTGGTCGAAGATAGGTGTCACCATCTGGGCCAGGCGGTCGGCAATGACGACTTTCTTAAACATGCCCCAGGCCATGAGGCGCAGGCCGCTCGCCACCCGGCCATAGTCGAAGCCGTGGGCCCGCCGAAACTGCGGCAGCATCTGCGAGCCCCGCTCGATGGGGCCGGCCACGAGCTGCGGAAAAAACGCCACGAACAGCGCGAACCGCCCCAAATTCCGCTCGGCCGGCAGCCGGCCCTGGTACACGTCCACGACGTAGCCCACCGACTGAAACGTATAAAACGACACGCCCACCGGCAGGGCCAGCGCCAGCGCCGGGGCCACAAATGGCAGGTGCAGCGCCGTGGCCAGCTCGCCGGCCGCGCCCCAGAAGAAATTGAAGTACTTGAAAATGAACAGCGTACCCAGGTTGCTGGCCAGGCTCAGGTAGAGCCAGGGCCGGCGCTGCCGCTTGGTGGCCAGCCGGCCCATGCGCACCCCACTGAGGTAATCGAGCAGGGTAGTGGCCGCCAGCAGCAGCCCGTACACGGGCCGCCAACTCATGTAAAAATAGTAGCTAGCCGCCAGCAGCAGCGGCCCCCGCCAGCGCGCCGGTAGCCCAAAATACAGCCCGACAACAACCGGAAAAAAGACGAGGAAGTGAAGCGAGTTGAACAGCATGGGTGGGGGTAGGGCGGCAAAGTTCGGGCGAAAGCCCGTTGCGCCGGCCCTACCCCTTGGCCCGGCCTTTGCAGAGGGCCGCGCAACCCCCCGGCCCCGGCCGTACCTTTGCCGGCTGCGAACCCCAGGGAGCAGCGGGGGGTTTACTGAGTATCATGCAGGTAACCATTGACAAAAATTCGGGCTACTGCTTCGGCGTGGAGTTCGCCATTCAGATGGCCGAAGATGAGCTGCGCCACAGCGGCGGCACGCTCTACTGCCTCGGCGACATCGTGCACAACCGCATGGAGGTCGAGCGCCTGCACCAGCAGGGCCTGCGCGTGATTGACCGTGAGGAACTCGGCACGCTGCACGACTGCAAAGTGCTCATCCGGGCGCACGGCGAGCCACCCGAAACCTACCAGCTGGCCCTGGAAAACAACCTGGAGCTGATTGACGCCAGCTGCCCGGTGGTGCTCAAGCTCCAGAACCGCGTGAAGCACGCCTTCGACGCCACCACCCGTGCCAACGGCCAAGTCGTCATCTACGGCCAGCCCGGCCACGCCGAGGTTATCGGCCTCACCGGTCAGACGCGCAACCAGGCGCTCATCGTGATGACTGAGGCCGACCTTGACCAGATTGATTTTAGCCGCCCCATCACGCTCTTCAGCCAAACCACCAAGAGCACGGCTGGCTTCTACAAGATGAAGGCCCTAATTGAAGCCCGCATCGCCGCCGCTGGCGGTTCGCTCGAAAGCTTCGATGCCAACGACAGTATTTGCCGCCAGGTGAGCAACCGCGAGCCGCAGCTCGCCAATTTTGCCCAGGAGCACGACGTTATTCTCTTCGTGAGTGGCCGCAAAAGCTCGAACGGCAAAGCCTTGTTTTCGGTAGTAAATGCCGTGAACCCGCGCAGCTACTTCATTGAGAACGAGCACGAAATTCAGGAAGAATGGTTGGTCGATGCCGCCTCGGTGGGTATCTGCGGGGCCACTAGCACGCCGCTCTGGCTCATGCGCCAGGTAGCCGACCGCGTGGAGGGTATTGAGGTAGCAGTATAAAAGCAGCGCGATGCGAAAGCTTCGCGCCACTACCCGATTTCCTGCTCATAGAGAAGCTTATTTTCCTGGTCGAACGCCACCAGCACTACCTCGCGCGGCTACTCGTGCGCCGCCAGCCACTGCCGTATCTCGCGCACGGCGATAGCCACCGCGTCTTTTCTGGGGTAGCCGTAGATACCAGTGCTAATGCCGGGGAAGGCCACGGAGTCAAGGTGGTTTTCCAGCGCCAGGCGCAGGCTATTGCGGTAGCAATTGGCCAGTAGTTCCGGCTCACCTTTCTGGCCGCCGTTCCAGACTGGCCCTACGGTGTGAATAACATACTGCGCCGGCAGCCGCCCACCGGTGGTGATGACGGCCTCGCCAGTTTTGCAGCCGCCCTGCCGGGCCCGGATTTTTCGGCATTCCTCCAAAATGGCCGGCCCACCGGCGCGGTGAATAGCGCCATCGACGCCCCCGCCGCCGAGCAAAGACGAGTTGGCGGCGTTGACGATGGCCGTGGCCGCCATCTTGGTAATATCGCCTTGCTCAGCGCGCAGGCGGGGGGTGGGGGAAAGAAGCATGAGGTGAAACGCGGGGGGTAGGGCCAGCTTGTACGCAACGCTTCGGGTGGCGTTTGGGTAGCTTCGGGGGGGTAGGGCGACGGTTCGGCAGCGGCCAGTTGCGAGGGGGTAGGGCAACAAATACTTTTGAGCATCCTCCACCCCTTAAACGCCCCAAGCCATGCAGCCGACCAGCCCTACCCCCGCCAGTATCCGCGAGCAGCGCCTGTGGCAGGTTGCCCGCGCCCGCGTGAAGTTTCAGAGCCACGCGCTCGTCTTCGTTCTCGTCAATGCCGGGCTGTGGCTGCTGTGGGCGCTGCTGCCCGAGAGCCACAGCCGCCACGAGCTACCCTGGCCCATCTGGACCAGTCTGTTTTGGGGTTTTGGGTTGGCGCTGCAAGGCTTTGCTGCTTATAGCCGCCTCAACTGCGGCGAGCGCACCCAGCGCGAATATGAGCGCCTGCTGACTGAAAGCCATTGAATTAAAAATTAAAAACGACTTTTAGCGGGGCCTAGCCGGGCGCGGCGGCTCTGCGATAGGTCATGGGGGTAGGGGCGGTCAGGGGCGGCCCGCGTATCTTTCTTCCCAGGAAAAGCATTTTCGATTTTTAAGTTAAAATTTCACGTAGTTTGAAAAAACCTTCTGCCCAGCGGGTGCTGGGCCGCCGCGAGCTGCTGGACTTGCCCGCGCTGGGTCTGGCCGGGGTAGAGGCCAAAGTAGATACCGGGGCCTATACCAGCGCCATTCACTGCGCCGACCTGCACCTTGCCCCCGACCCCGCCACCGGCCGGCCCGTGCTGCACGTGCGCCTGCTCGACCCCGAGCACCCCGCCACCGACGGCCGGCCGCTGGCCTTCAGTGAGTTCGCGCAGCGCGCCATCCGCTCCTCCAACGGCGAGGTGCAGTTGCGCTACGTTATCCGCACCGTGGCGCGCCTCTACGGGCAGGATTTTACTACCGAGTTTTCGCTCGCCAACCGCTCCGACCTGCGCCATCCCGTGCTGCTGGGCCGGGCGTTGCTGCGGCAGGGCCGCTTCGTGGTAGATGTGGCGCGTCGCCACGTGGCCTATCAGGCTGAGCGCCGGGCCGCTGCGCCCAATCCGCGCGCCGCGTCCGCACCCGGTGGGGCAGTTTAGCCGTAGTTTGGCACCGAAATTCAAGTCAAAAACTACTATTCGAGCCGGCTTAGGTTGGCTTATGGTGGAGCTTTAAGACCTAACCTTGCCACTGCCGCGCGGCCCGGAGCGCGGCTTAGCTACTCTTATGAAACTGGCAATTCTCTCGCGCGAGCCCAATTCTTATTCCACCAGGCGGCTGGTGGAGGCAGCCACCGCGCGCGGCCACGAAGTGCGGGTGCTCGACCACCTGCGCTGTAACCTGGTGCTCGAAAAAGGCCAGCCCAGCGTGCTCTACCGGGGCCAGCTGCTGGAGCGGCCCGACGCCATTATTCCGCGCATCGGAGCCTCGGTCACGTTCTACGGTACGGCCGTGGTGCGGCAATTTGAGATGATGAAGGTGCGCACGGCCGTGGATAGTCAGTCCATCGTGCGCTCGCGCGACAAGCTGCGCTCGATGCAAATCTTGAGCCGGGCGGGGGTAGGGATGCCCAAAACGGCCTTCACCAACGATACCGACGAGGTGCCCGCCCTTATCGAGCACGTAGGTGGTGCGCCCGTGATTATCAAGCTCTTGGAAGGCACGCAGGGCCTGGGCGTAGTGCTGGCCGAAAGCGCCAAGGCCGCGCAGTCCGTCATCGAGGCGTTTCACAACCTCAAGGCTCGTATTCTGGTGCAGGAGTTCATTGGGGAAGCTAAAGGTGCCGACGTGCGCGCCTTCGTGGTGGATGGCGAAGTGGTGGGAGCCATGCGCCGGCAGGGCCAGGAGGGCGAGTTTCGCTCTAATCTGCACCGCGGCGGCACCGGCACGCTCGTGAAGCTGAGCCGCGCCGAAAAAGCTGCCGCCCTGCTGGCCACCAAAGCCCTGGGCCTGGGCGTGGCCGGCGTGGATATGCTGCAAAGCAAGCGCGGCCCGCTGGTGCTCGAAGTCAACTCCTCGCCCGGCCTCGAAGGTATCGAGAAAGCCACCGGCCTCGATATTGCCGGCCGCATCATCGACTACACGGCCGCCCTCACCCTGCGCAAGCGTGGCGGCAAAGCCAAGCCCAAACGTAAAAAAGCGGCTCCCGACCCGGCGGAGTAGTGATTTTGCCCCTTGGTTAGAGGCATTTGTCCTTACCGCGCTGTGCTCGCAAGGACAAACGTATTCAAAGTCACCTTAGCGGGTTTTTTTCTGAATAATGCCTGACAACACGCTGACGATAAATGGCCTGCACATTCAGCCCGGCGAGCGGGTGCTCACGCGCCTGGTTATCTCGCGCCTACCCTCGGGCACGGTCATCGACGTGCCGGTGCACATTATCCGCGCTGCCGAGCCCGGCCCGGTACTGCTGCTGATGGCTGGCATGCACGGCGACGAGGTAAACGGCATCGAAACCATTCGGCGGCTCATCCGGCGCGATTTGCTGCGGCCCACGCGGGGCACCGTTATCGCCATTCCGATTCTCAATATTTACGGCTTTCTTAATTTCAGCCGCGAAGTACCTGATGGCAAGGACGTGAATCGCTCGTTTCCGGGGCACCCGCGCGGCTCGCTGGCCAGCCGGGTAGCGCACCGCTTCATGCGCGAGATTATGCCGCTCGTAGACTACGGCCTGGATTTTCACACCGGCGGCCGGGCGCGGGCCAACTACCCGCAGCTGCGTTGCCTGTTGGGCGAGGAGCCGGCCATTGATGCGCTGGCCGCCGCCTTCGCGGCCCCTTTCACGCTGCACGCGCGGCTGCGCACCGGCTCGCTGCGTGCTACGGCCCACGCCCTGGGTAAGCCCATTATCGTGTATGAAACCGGTGAGAGCCTGCGCTTCGACGAGCCGGGTATTGGGGAGGCCATCGCGGGCACGCTGCGCGTGCTGCACCACCTGGGCATGGGCCCCGCGGGCCCTACCCCCGCCCGGCCCAACGTGGTATGCCAGCGCCACCGTTGGCTGCGCGCCCGCTACGCCGGCCTGTTTCGGGCGCACGTGGCGCTGGGCGACTACGTAGAAAAAGGCCAGATTTACGGTTCCATCGCCGACCCCTACGGCGAGCAGGCCGTGCGCCTGGAAGCTACCCTCAGCGGCTACGTTATCGGGCTCAACTACATGCCCGTCGTGAACCAGGGCGACGCCCTGCTGCACCTGGCGGTACCCATGCAGTGAACAAGGAATACTGTCGTTTCGACTGCTTATGGAACGACAGTGTTCACTGCTCCCTGTTTACTGCGCACTACTTTTGCTACCATGAAAAATCCTGCTCAACTAGCTTTTAATGCCGTGCTGCTCGTAGCGGTGGCGATACTGTATTTTCTGCATTTCAATCAGCGCCCGGTTGCTGCGCCGGCCGCGGCCCCGGTAGCCGCTACCGCGGAGGCTCCCCCTGCCGACACGGCTATCGTGCCGGCCGCTACCCCTGCTGCCGCACCCGAAATACCCGCGCCGGCCGTAGTTGCCGCGCCCGCCGGCCCGGCCCCGGCGGCCGGAGCCATCGTGTACATCGAGTCGGCAAAGCTGCTCGATGGCTACCAGGGCATGAAGGACGCGCGCCATTCATTTGAGGCCAAGGCCAAAGGCTGGGAAAAGCAAAACGCGGCTCTGGTCAGCAGCTTCCGCACGGCCGTGGAGGCATACCAGAAATCGGCCCCTACCCTCACCGCCGAGCAGCGCGCCGCCGCCGAGCAGAAGCTCCAGCAGCAGCAGCAGCAAGGGGCCGTGGAGCAGCAGAAAATCCAGCAGCAGGCCCAGGAAGCCGAAGGCAAGCTGACGCAGACGGTGCTCGAAAGCGTAAACAAGAAAGTAGAAGCCTATGGTAAGACCCACGGCTACAAGCTGATACTTATTTCGGCACCCAGCGGCGGCGTGGCCTACGGCGAAAAAAGCCTGGACGTGACGGCGGCCGTATTGGCGTATTTGAACAGCGAATACCGCAAGAAGTAATGTCCCAAGGCATATATCTGCGCTTGGCCACCGCACCTTATTTCTTCTGATTATTTTGTGCTATGAACGTCGACCAACTTCTCGACCAGCTCGAACCCTTGCTATCGGAGGGCATGGCCATTTTGGACCAGCATACCGCGCTGCTCAATCGCCATACTACCCAGTTGAAGCAACTGGTTAATACAGCCTCGTAGCACAGCGACAGCATCAGCTACGTGCTGCGCGGAGTGATAGAAATAAAGGAAAACAGGTAATGATGCTCACCAATCAAGTGAGCACGGGAGGCCGGATGGGTTCGCTGCAAGACGAAGTACAAAAGATAGCTGGCAAAGTTGACCACGTAATAAGGCTACTGAGTGCTGGAGAATAAGTCGCTTTTTGCCCGATTCTTTTCAAAACAACGGCTGCCGGCCACCAGCATAGGACTGGCGGCTGGCAGCCGTTTTTAGCACGTCAGCACCACTTTGCCGAGCTGCCGGCCGGCTTCGAGGTAGCGCAGGGCAGCTTCGCCCTCGGCCAGCGGGAATACTTTATCCACCACCGGCACTAGCTGGTGCTCGTTTACCAGCGCCAGCATATCGTCAAAATCCTGCTCCGAGCCCATCGACGAGCCCAGGATGCTGAGCTGCTTCCAGAAGACTTTGGCGGCGGGCAGCTGCGGCACATTACCCAGCGTGGCCCCGTAGAACACGAGGCGGCCGCCCGGCGCGGCCACGTCGAGCAGGGTGCCGAAGGCTGCGCCGGCCGCGCTGTCAACTATCACGTCGAAGCCGCCGCCGGCCTGCTGCGTGAGGGTGCGGCCCCAGTTTTCGGCTTTGTAATTGAGGCCCCCGCGCAGGCCCAGGGGTAGGCCCAGGGCGCGGGCCAGCTTGTCGTCATCGCCCGACGTCACCCACACTTCGGCTCCGCGCGCGGCGCAAAACTGGGCTGCTTGCAAGGCCACGCCACCGCCTACCCCCGTTACCAGCACCCGTTCGCCGGCCTGCACCCGCGCCCGCCCGAAAGCGGCCCGGTAGGCCGTGAGGCCGGCCAGCGGCAGCGCGGCGGCCTGCTCCCAGCTCAGGTGCGCCGGGCGGGGCCGCACGTAGTGGGCCGGCACGGTAGTGTACTCGGCAAAAGTGCCGGGGTCGGGCATGCCCAGCACCCGAAAGTCGCGGCCCTGCGCCCGCTGCTCGTTGCCCCAGGCCACCCCTGGGTAAATAAGGACGGGCGCGCCCACGGCCCACCCGGTTACGCCCGCGCCCAGCGCCGCGATTTCGCCGCTGCCATCGGCCCCCAGTGTGCAGGGCAGCTTGATGCCCGCGTACTGGCCCTGCTGAATCCAGACGTCGCGGTGGTTGAGGGCGGCGGCGTGCAGCCGCACCAGCACTTCATTGGTGGCGGGCTGGGGGGTAGGAATTTCGCGCGCCACGGCGGGCTGGTGCGGGGCATCGAGTTGAAGAGCAAGCATGTTATGGCTGATTGATGACTTATGTAAAAGCGTTTGTCCTTGTGAACATATTGCACACCAGGCAAAGACGCGGCAATAACAAGTAGGTTTCTGAAGGCTTATTCTCCCTTCTCCATTCCAACTTGCAGAGGAATAGCCAGTAGCAAGCCCATGAGCAGGCCGCCGAAGTGGGCCACGTTATCAATATTGCCGCTGAGCCCCGAGATTAAATTACTAAGCACCAGGTATAAAACCAGGCCCAGCAGGCCACGGCGGTCCCACTTGTCCAGCACCAGCTTCTTGCCGAGCAGCAGCGCCAATAACAGGCCGTAGAGCCCAAAAATAGCCCCGCTCGCCCCCGTCGAGTTGATGCCGCCGCTGTGGTACCAGAGCGTGGCCACCGAACCCGCCACGCCGCTGGCCAGGTACACGGCCAGCAGCCGCCCGCCGCCGGTGCGCGCTTCGAGCAGCACGCCCAGCAGCCACAAGCTGGCCATGTTGAGCAGCAGATGCGTGAGGCCGCCGTGCACGAATAAGCTGGTAACCAGCCGCCAGGGCTGGTGCGGCCACGTCAGGCCCGACACGTTGGAGCCCCAGCGGGCCAGCTCGTGTCCGGTGGGCGCGCTGGCCGATACACCGCTCAGCGTCATGGCCAGCCACACCAGCACGTTGAGGTCGATGAGCAGTGGTACGGCCCAATACTGGCGCGTGGGCCAAAACAGGCTCCGCAGCGCCGGCCGCAGCACCTGCCCCCAGGTTTCGGCCGCTTCGGCCGCTTCGGCGGGTTCGGGCTCGGTGGCGGCGGGCGGGGGGGGTAGGGGCGGGGCCACCTCGGGCAGCAGGCCGCGGCGGCGCAGCTCGACCACGGCGGCCGCCCCCACGGCGGGCGGGTAGCGGCGGGCGTAGCGGGCCAGGTACAGCAGCTCGGCATCGGGGCGCTGGGCAAAGTGCGCGGCGGCCGCCTCGGGGGTCGAAAGGTCCATGCTACAAGGGGTTCCTGATTTCTAGTTGGGAATAACAGATAACTAGGAACTAGGGACCAGGGACTCAAAAAACCAGAAACTTCCTACTGAAAGTGCAGCACCGTGACGCGGTAGGGCCGGCCCGTGACGGGCGAGGTCTTGCGCAGGCCCGCCAGCCAGTCCTGCACTTCGGCGTCGCGGGCCAGCATCTCCTTGTCGGTCAAAAACTTGCGTCCGGGCAGCAGGCCCGGCATATTGGCCAGGATGTGCTGCTGGCTGCTGGCCGCCTGGGCCATGCGCTCGAACTGCCCCTGCATAGTAGGCCCGAAGCGGTAGCTGTACACGACAGCCTTGTTCCAGGCCCGCCAGTTTTCGCGCACCAGCAGTGCCTGCTCCGCAAACATGGGGCTCACCTGCCCGGCGTGGGCTTGGTTGGTCAGAAACTCGGTCTGGGTTTCGGCCGACCAAAAGCGGCGGCCCAGCTCCCGAAACTGCCGTAGGGCCTGCGCCTCCTGCTTTTCTGAGGTCGGCACGCGGACTAGCTGCGCCGCCACAATGGCATCGGTGTCGAAGCTGGGTAGGGGGTGGGCACGCACGCTTTCGAGCCGCAGCGAGTCGGGTGAGAGCTGGCCGGGCCGGTTGGCGGGGGTAGTTACCGGCGTGCGGGTGTGCCAGAGCCAGCCCGTGCCCGCCGCGCCCAGCACCAGCAGCCCCGCCAGCAGCGGCCATCGCCGGGTGGCGGGCGTGGGCGCGGGTTCGGCCTCGGCGGGGGAGTAGGGGGCGGGCGGCGGCAAGGCAGCAGCAGGCGCTACGTCCCGGCGACGCAACTCGCGCTGGGCCGCTTCTACCAGGTCGGCGTGGTAAAAGCCGGGGTTGTCCACAAAAAACTGGAGCTCGGTGTTGGTTTTGGCGCGTAGCGTGTCGGTGGGGGAAGCCATAAAAAAGCGATGGACGGCAGCCCGCGCCCATTTGGGCCCTAAGTTGGGTATAAATTCTCAAATACCGTTGCTAACCAGTCTGCACCGGGCTGCGTACAGCCTGCGTAGCCTTCTTCGCCTTTTCTTATTCCGGCTAGCCATCCTGAAAGCTACCAAGCCACCCAGTTTGCGCAATTAAATGATTGCCAGCTCATCACTAAATCTCAATCCCCAAAAAATGGTAACCCCCAACCCCGCCCCCGACTCTGGCCGCCCTACCCCCATCGAAGAAGGCAAGCAGCCCAGCACGGGCGGCCCCATCACCAACCCCGACGCTGACCAGGACCAGAACGCCAGCGGCAACCCCGAAACCGCTACCCAGGAGGATTTGGCCGGCAGCGACGGCGCGGGCATTCGCGGCGACTACGGCGACGCCGAGCAGACCAACGGCCTCGAAGGCGGTAAGGATTCTATGGCTGATGCGACGCCCGATAATGCTGGTGCCAAGCCGACCAACGCCAGCGAGTAGAAGGTAGGGTGCGGGGGCAGGCCCCGCACCCTACTCTCAATTCCCCCTGCCCGTACTTTGTGCTTGTGTTGAGTTTCTGGTTTTCCTACCCCCGCTTTTTCGTTTATTGTCTTCTGAGCTTATTGCCGCTGGCCGGGCGGGCGCAGGCTCCGCCTACGCTCGGGGCCATCGCGGGCGCGGAGGACCTACGGCCCGCGCCGCCCAAGCGCGAGTTGCGCGGCTTCTGGGTGGCCACGGTGGCCAATATCGACTGGCCCAACCAGCGTGGTGAAGCCCCCGAGCAGTACCGCCGCGAGTACCGCCGCCTGCTTGATGCCGGCCAGCGCGCCGGCCTCAACGCGGTGTTTGTGCAAATCCGGCCCGCCTCGGATGCCTTCTATAAGTCTGATTTAGAGCCTTGGAGCAAGTACCTGACCGGCCGCCAGGGCCGCCCGCCCGGCGACCACGACGACCCGCTGCCCTTCCTCATCGCCGAGGCGCACCGCCACAATATGGAGTTCCACGCCTGGTTCAACCCCTACCGGGCCACGATGGACACAGTGACGCGCACGCTGGCCCCGCTACACCCCTACAAACAGCACCCGGAGTGGTTTATTAAATACGGCGGCCAGTATTTATATAACCCCGGCCTGCCGGCGGTGCGCGCCCACATCAAGCGCGTTATTATGGACGTGGTGCGGCGCTATGATATTGACGGCGTGCACTTTGATGATTATTTTTATCCCTACCCCGAGCCGAAGCTGGTATTTCACGATGAGCAAGCCTATCGGGAGCAAAACCCCGATAGCCTGAAGCTGGCCGACTGGCGGCGGCAGAACGTGAACACGCTCATCCACGACCTGCACGACAGCATTCGGACGGCCAAGCGGTGGGTGAAATTCGGGATTTCGCCCTTCGGCGTGTGGATGAACAAGAGCGCCGACCCGCTTGGCTCCGATACCCGCGCCGGCCAGCCCAGCTACTCCAATCTCTACGCCGACTCGCGCCTGTGGCTGGAACAAGGTTGGGTGGATTATATTTTACCACAATTATATTGGAGTACTAAATTTCGGCTCGTGCCCTACGGCCCGCTGCTGGACTGGTGGACGCGCAACCACTTTCAGCGCCACCTCTACATCGGCCACGGCACCTACCGGATGCTCGAAAGCACGCGCTCGGACACGGCCTGGCGCACGGCCCGCGAGCTGCCCCGCCAGATTCGCCTCAACCGCGACTACCCCGCCGACGTGCAGGGAAGCGTATTTTTCTCGGCTAAGTCGCTGGCCACGAACCCGCTGCACACTACCGATTCTTTGCGCCTCGACCTCTACCGAACTCCGGCGCTGGTGCCTGTTATGCCTTGGCTCGATAGCCTGGCCCCGCGCCCGGTGCGTGAGCTAGTGCTCAGCCGCCAGGGCCAAGTGGCTACCCTCACTTGGCAACCCGACCTGCGCCCCGCCGCCGATGGCGACCTCGCTGCCTACTACGTGCTCTACCGCTTCGAGCGTGGCCAGGTGATGGGTCCCAACGACCCGCGCCGCATCCTCACGGTGCAGCGGCCTACCGCGCTGGCCCAGCCCGGCACCTTCGCCGATACCACCGCCGTGCCCGGCCTGGCCTACGCCTACTACCTCACCGCCGTGGACCGCCTGCATAACGAGAGCGTGCCAGTCCGCATTTTCAGCGAAGGCAAGCTGCCTGTGGAGATGCTGGCCGCCGCGCCGCCCGCCGAGGTTCCAGTGGCCGCGGCCCGTCCGCAGCCGCGCCCCTCGGTGGCCGCGCGCCCGCAGCCGCGCCCCGCCGCCCCAGGTGCAGAGGAAGCTGCCGCCAAAGCGAAAGTCAAAACCAAAGAAAAACACCGGCACCGTGGCTTCTTCGCCCGGCTTTTTGGGTTGGAGTAAGGGGGTAGAGAATTTAAAACTTATGGCTTAGGCAGCTTACTTGAGGTTGTTCGTCTTTGCGAGCGCAGCGCGGCAATCGCCCCAGAACGATGGACGAACGACCGGCGCGGGTTTCGTTCTGGGGCGCTTGCCGCACTGCGCTTGCAAGGACAGACGATTTTTGCTTAATTCCCTATTCTAAATCCCCTACCCCCATGCGCCCTACCCGCCTGGTTTCGCTCGATGTATTCCGCGGCCTCACCGTGATGCTGATGACGGTGGTGAATAACCCCGGTGACTGGGGACACATCTACCCGCCCCTGGAGCACGCCGAGTGGAACGGCTGCACGCCCACTGACCTCGTGTTTCCGTTTTTCCTGTTCATCGTGGGTGTGAGCCTAGCCTACGCCCTGGCCGGAGCCCGGCGCGACGGCCTACCCCTCAGCCCGGTGTTGGCGCGGGTGGCGCGGCGAGCGGCTATTTTGTTCGGGCTGGGCGTGCTCACTTCGCTCTACCCGCACTTCGATTTTGCCACGGTGCGCATCATGGGCGTGTTGCAGCGCATTGCGCTGGTGTACTTCGGGTGCAGCGTTATCTACCTCACTACCAGTTGGCGCACACAACTCATGCTGCTGGTAATTTTCCTGGCTAGCTACGCCGCGCTGATGCAACTGGTGCCGGTGCCCGGCGTCGGCCCCGCCAACCTGGAGCCTACCACCAATCTTGGGGCCTGGCTCGACCGCACCCTGCTCACCGAGCCGCATCTCTGGCCCACCTCCCGCACCTGGGACCCCGAGGGGCTGCTCGGCACGCTGCCCGCGCTGAGCACCGGGCTATTGGGGCTGCTGGCGGGCACCTGGCTACGCTGGCCCGGCCCCGCCCGGCTCAGCAAGCCAGTGGGCCTGGCGCTGGCTGGCGTGGCGGCCGTAGTCGCCGGCTTGATATGGAGCCACTGGTTTCCCATCAATAAAGCGCTGTGGACCAGTTCCTACGTGCTCTTCACGGGCGGGCTGGCGCTGGGGCTACTGGCGCTGCTTTACTGGGTCTGCGACGTGCGGGGCTACCGGCGGGGGGTAGGGCCGGCGTTGGCCTTTGGCGTCAATGCCATTGCGGTATTCTTCTTCTCGGCCATTCTCTCGCGCACCTTTGGGTTGATGCGGCTGCCAGGTTCCGGTGGGCAAGCGGTGGGCCTCAAAGAATGGCTCTATGAGTGGGGCATCGCGCCTTTTTTCCACGACCCGCGCAATGCGTCACTGGCCGGGGCGGTCGTATGTTTGCTCATCTGGTGGGGCATACTCAGCTTCCTGCAGCGGCGAGGCTGGATTTGGAAAGTTTAAGATTTAAACCAAGCAACAGTGTTGCAAATGCGTTTTACTCTAATTTGCAACAATAATGCAAAATGAAGTAGATATGGATAATCAGCGGCTTATTGATGGTTAGAGCCTCGATTGGGCTATGCACTACTTACGATTAGGAGCGATTTTTTTCTCCAGAGCATGAAGATTCTTATTATTGGCGGCGGCAATATGGGCCTGACCTACGCCCGCAGTTTCGTGCGTGCTCACATCACCTCGCGCCTCGATTTGCGCCTGCTGGCCCGCTCGCCCGAGCGCGTGCTCGCCCTGGCCGCCCATGAAGTCGGGACCGTGTGGGGCCGGCCCGAAGAGTGCGTGCCGGGGGCCAATATCCTCATCCTGGCCGTGAAACCGCAGGATTCGGCCGCGCTCTTTGCGCAGCTGCGCGGGCTGGTGCAGCCGCAGCAGCTGGTGCTCAGCATCATGGCCGGCGTGCGGATTGACACGTTGCGCGAGGCGCTGGGCACGCCCAAAGTCATCCGGGCTATGCCCAACCTGCCGGCCCAGATTGGCATGGGCATGACGGCCTTCACCAGCACCGATGAGGTAAGCCGCGCCGAGTTGGTGCTGGTGCAGAACCTGCTGAGCACCACCGGCAAAACCGTGTATGTGGAGCAGGAAAGCGCCATTGATGCCAGCACGGCCATCTCGGGCAGCGGCCCGGCCTACGTATACTACTGCATGGAGGCCCTGATGGCCGCCGCCGCCCAAATGGGCTTCGCCCCCGCCGAGGCTGAGCTACTGGTGAGCCAGACCTTCCGCGGGGCCGTGGAGCTGTATAGTCAGGCTGGCCTCAGCTGCCAAGACTGGATAGCCCGTGTGGCTTCTAAGGGCGGCACCACCGAGGCCGCCCTGGGCGCTTTCGGCCGCGGCTCCGTGCGCGAGGGCCTCATGGCCGGGGCTGAGGCCGCCCGCGCCCGCGCCGAGGAGCTGGGCAAAAAATAAAGGGTAGGGCCGCCGCGCCGCCGCGCACCTTTGCTTCTTTTGCGTAAGCACTTACATCACCGCGCGTTTTGGTACCGCGCGATTATTATCACCCGTCTATTTCCCCTTTCTACCTTGCTGGTAATGAAAAAAACCGCACTCCTGGCCGGTGCTACTGGCCTTATCGGCAGTGCGTTGCTGCCCCTACTGCTGGCTTCGGAGCGCTACGCCAAAGTGATTGTGGTGGGTCGCCGCCCGGTAAGCACCCAGCATCCCAAGCTCACCCAGGTAATCACCGATTTCGACCAGCTTGAAGCCGAGCGCCTGCGCCTCATTGCCGATGATGTATACTGCTGCCTAGGCACGACTATCAGCCAGGCGGGCTCACGGGAGGCTTTTTACCGCGTTGATTTTCTGTATGTGGTGCAGCTGGCGGCCCTCACGGCGGCCAATTTTGCGGCGCAGTTCCTGGTGGTGTCCGCGCTGGGGGCCGACGCACACGCGCGCTTTTACTACAATCGCGTGAAGGGTGAAATGGAGGAAGCCGTGCGCCAGACGCCGTTCCGGGCCATTCATATTTTCCGGCCTTCGCTGCTGCTCGGCGAGCGGCCTACCCCCCGCTTAAGCGAGCGCCTGAGCGCAGCTGTACTAACCTTGGCCCGGCCGCTGTTGCGTGGCGGCTTGGCCAAGTACCGCCCCGTGACCGCTACCGCCGTAGCCCAGGCCATGCTGCGCGCCGCCGAAGATGATGGCGGCGGCATCCGCGTGCACAGCTCTGAGGCCTTGTGAGTCAAGTTGTTATAGAGATAATTTACCAAAAGCCCCCGCCAGCCAAAGCTAGCGGGGGCTTTTGGTAAGCTGAAACCGGACAACCTACCACCGGCGGCCGTAGCCACGTCCATAGTAGGGCCGGGGGTAATAAAAGCGCGGGCGCGGCGCATAGTAAATCGGGCGCGGCGCGTAGTACACGGGCGGCGGCACTACCACCACCGGCGCTACCACGGGGGGGTAGTAGCTATAGGGCCGGGGCGCGTAGTATGGGCGGTTGTAGTAGCCGTAGGGGCTGCCAATGCGGGCACTAATAAAGACTTGGGCTGAAGCCGCGCTCGCACTGAGCAAGCTTAACAGCAAAGCGAATAACAAGGGGCGGAAGCGCATGGCGTATGCGTGCCGAAGCACGTCGGTTAAGTGAGAGGAAAAGCGGGCCAATGCCCGGCTAAGGAAGAAAAAGGTGGAAGGTTGAAAAAAGAACGCTACTAGCGGCCGCGCCGGCTACCGTAGTGGCCACCACCGCCACCGCCGTGCCAGCCCCGCTCGCCCCCACCAAAGCCGCCCCGGTACGAGACCCGCGGTGCCACAATAATCGGGCGCGGCGCGTAGTAGCGTGGGCCATAGTAGCGCGGCCCGTAGTAGCCGCCGTATCCGTAGCCGTAGGCCGGGTAGCCATAGCCGGTGCCAATGCTGGCGCTGGTATACACGCCCGGCGCGCAGCTGCTGAGCCCCAAGCTCAAACCTATAATCAAGAACAAGGAAAAAAACAGATTGCGACGCATGACGAAACGGGGCCGTAGCTCCCGGATTTAGTTGTTGGAAACAACGCTGGGTTGGACCGAAAATACAGCGACTGGTTTAACGGCCAGTACTTATTGCTTGTACTAATACGTAACTGGCAAAAGTACCGTTCGGCCTTACCCATAATACCAAAACCTTGCCAAAAAATAAGTCTCTTCGGGACTGAAAAAAATATTTTTAACCTATTGATTTTCAATATTATAACCTTAGGTTTAGGTGGAATTTAATGCAGTCATCAGCTGTTTAGTAGACAGCCAATTATCCGTCTTAATTCCGTCATGAAAAATCCTGTTGATTACCTGGCCAGCCACGTTTTTGAGGCCCGTCGGCCCCGCCGCGAGCTGCAGCCCGTAGTAGCCTACGCCGATGCCGTGCAAGCCGTATCTCAGGCCCTGGCCGATGCCGAAAAGTACAGGTATCTGCTCATGCGCGCCCTGCGCCACCACGCCGACGAATTCGCCGTGCCAGCGGCGACCCTGCCCGCCAGCCCCGCCCGAGTACTCCCGCTCTACCCCGAGGGCTTGCCGATGGCGGCCTGAGTAGCAGTAGGCTGCTAGCTTAAAAAAAGCGCCGTTCTGGCTTTGGCTGGGGCGGCGCTTTTGCGGGCCGGGCCGGGTGGTAAGGCGGCGGCCAGCCGGGACCAGTTTGTAAATACCGCGCTGTAGGCCGGAACTTGCCGCTACTTATGCCTACCCTCCTACTTTCGCTCGAAACCTCATCGCCGATTTGCGCCGTGGCGCTGCACCACCTCGCCGATGGCCGCCTGCTCGGCCAGGCCGAATTGCGCCTCGATAAGTCGCACTCTACTCACCTTACGGTGCTCATCGAGCAGCTGGTAGCCAATACCGGCCACGCGCTGGCCGACCTCGGAGCCGTGGCCCTAAGCGACGGCCCTGGTTCCTACACCGGCCTGCGCATCGGGGCCGCCGCCGCCAAAGGCCTGTGCTTTGCCCTCGATATTCCGCTGCTGGCCGTGGGCACGCTGCCCGCGCTGGCCCATCAGGCGGCCGCGCATACGCCGCGCCCCAATACCTATTTATACTGCCCCATGTTGGATGCCCGGCGGCAGGAAGTGTACACGGCCCTCTACGCCGCCGATGGCTGCGAGCTGCTACCCCCCACCAATCTCGTGCTCGATGCCGGTAGCTTGGCCGAACATTTAGCCCACCACGCGGTGTTATTCTGTGGGTCGGGCGCGGCCAAGTTTGAGGCTTTGGTGCAGAATAATCCCAACGCTGTTTTCCTGGCCAATGTGCAGCCCTCCGCCGTGAGCCTCGGTGAGCTGGCCTGGGCCGCCTACCAGCGCCAGGAATTCTGCGATGTGGCTTATTATGAGCCTTTTTACTTAAAAGAAGTTTACACGACTACCCCCAGGTCAGTTATCAACTAATAGTTATTAACGAGCAGAGTATACCTGCTAATTGATGACCGCTAATTAATGACTGATAATTGATGACTGAAACTATGGAACCACTCTTCGTCAACCGCGTCGCCGCCTCGGGCCTCGTCACCCTTAACCTGGAGGATTTCATCCATCCCGGCAACCGGGTGGTGTACGATATTAAGGATAACCTCTTCCACGGCCTGATGCTGCGCGAAAAGGACTTCCGCGAGTTTGTGAAAACCCACGACTGGACGCAGTACGACGGCCAGAACGTGGCCATTATCTGCTCCGCAGATGCCATTGTGCCCACCTGGGCCTACATGCTGCTGGCTGGTAAGCTGCAAGGCCACGCCCATCGCTACGTATTTGGCAACCTGGAAGCGTTGGAGCAGTCGCTGTTTGAGGAAGCTATTGCCGCTATTAATCCCGTTGATTATCAAGGTATTAAGCTGGTAATCAAGGGCTGCGGCGACAAGCCGGTGCCCACTTTTGCCTACGTCGCCATCATGCAGCGGCTGCTGCCCGTGGCCGCCAGCATCATGTACGGCGAACCGTGCAGCACCGTGCCGCTTTATAAAAAGCCCAAGGCCGCCACCGCCGTAGCCGAGGGGTAGGGGCGGGGAATGGCCGGGCTAAGCGCATCTTTGCGGGTGCAAGCCGCCGCCCATGCCCGATTCGTCCAGTCCTTATAAAATTAATTTCCGCACCGGGGCCGCCATTGTCATCGCCAATATGGTGGGCACGGGGGTTTTTACTAGCCTGGGCTTCCAGGTGCTGGGCATCCAGAGCGGTTTTGCGTTGCTGATGTTGTGGGGGGTAGGCGGCCTCATTGCATTGTGCGGGGCCGTGAGCTACGGCGAGTTGGCGGCCGCCATGCCCCGCTCGGGCGGCGAGTATCATTATTTGAGTCAGATTTACCATCCGGCGCTGGGGTTTTTATCGGGTTGGGTGTCGGCCACCGTAGGCTTTGCCGCGCCTACTGCCCTGGCGGCGCTGGCTCTGGCGCGCTACTCGCAGAGCGTGTGGCCAGCGCTGGCCGCGCCGCTGGCACCGGGGGGCTCGTTCACTGGCGGCACCTTACTGGCCGTGGCCGTAGTGCTGGCCCTGGCGCTGGTGCATGGCCGCAGCACCCGCGCCGGCAGCCGCTTACAGGTGATTATCACGGCGTTGAAAGTGCTGATTCTGGTCGCTTTTATCGGGGTCGGCCTGGTGCTGGGCAACGCGCAGCCGCTGGCCTTCGCGCCCGACCCGGCGGGCTGGCGGGCGCTGCTGAGCCCGACCTTCGCAGTGTCGTTGGTGTACGTTAGCTATGCCTACTCGGGCTGGAACGCCGCCGTGTACCTCACCGGCGAAATCGAGCGCCCTCAGCGCAACCTGTCGCGCATTCTGCTTACCGGTACGGCCGTCGTACTCCTATTATATGTAGGGCTGAACTACGTATTTCTGCGCGCTACCCCCCTGGCGGTGCTTAAGGGTCAGCTGGAGGTAGGCTACCTGGCGGCCAGCTGGCTGTTCGGCCCCGCGCTGGGGCGGCTCATGGGGGGCGTCATCGCGGCGCTACTGGTTTCCACCATCAGTGCCATGATTTTTGCCGGTCCTCGCATTGTGCAAACGATGGGGGAGGACCTGCCCGCCCTACGCTGGCTGGCGAACCGCAGTGCGGCGGGCATTCCGGTGCGAGCACTGCTGTTGCAAGTAGCTATTACCCTAGTTTTTATCCTGAAGCCCGATTTTAACGCCGTGCTCGTCTACGCGGGCTTTGTCTTAAATCTGTTCACGTTTCTCACCGTGTTAGGCTTGTTCGTGCTACGCTGGCGTCAGCCCGAGCTGCCGCGTCCCTACCGTGCTTGGGGCTACCCCTTCACGCCGCTGCTGTTCCTGGCCCTCAGTGCCTGGACGCTCATCTTTATTATAAAGGATAAGCCCTACGAGTCGGCCTATGGTCTGGCCACGGTAGCGAGCGGCCTACTAGTGTATTTCGCCGCTACTAAGCTGGGCCCTACCCCCCGGCCCGCGGCCGAAGCGCCCGTGCCCACAGTGGGCGAAAGCTCTGCCGCTTGAAGAATTTTTTGTAAAAACCTCCGCTTACCTCGTTGCTCCATGCGCCTTTCTCTACTGCCGCTGCTGCCCGCTTTCGTCGCGTTGCTGGCCGGCTGTTCCAATGCCACCACCGACAAGCAAACGGCCACTACCACCAAAGCTCCGGCCGATACGGCCGCCCGCGTGGCGGCTACCCCGCCGCCCACGCGCCCGGCCGCGACTACCCCACCGCCCGCCCCCGACACGGCCAACGTGCAGAATGTGGCCGCCTACCTCGCCGGCCTACTCCCGCGGGCCGGCTCGCCCCTAGCCGCGCTGGCGGCCCAGCCCGCGTGGCAAGCCTTTGCCAAAGACCAGAATAAAAGCTGGGCGAAATACCGCACTACCCACACCGACCGCATGAGCCACTGGGCCTCCACTGAGCTGGACTCGGTGCGCCAGAATAGCCCTACCCTATTTTATCCCTTCAGCGGCCCCGATTTTCTAAACGTCTTCACGCTGTTTCCCGACAGCAAAACCTATGTGCTAGTTGGCCTGGAGCCGGTGGGCAGCGTGCCCGGCCGCGCCACCCTCGATAACCCCGCTCTCTTCCCCGCCGTGAAAACCTCGTTGTGGTCGGTATTGAATTTCAGCTTCTTCCGCACCAACGACATGGCCGTGGACCTCAAATCGGTGAACCTCGACGGGGCCGTGCCCCTGCTAATGCTCTTCGCGGCTCGCACCGGCAACCACCTGCTGGCCGTGTGCTCCGTGCAGCTCGATGCCCAGGGCCAGCTGCACGAAGTCAGCGACACTACCCGCGCGCCCGGTGCCAAGGTTATTCCGGGAGCCGAGCTGCGGCTGCAAGCCGCCGACGGCAGCCAGAAAACTATCTATTACTTTTCCGCCGACCTCAGCGATTGGAAATTGGGTGCCAAAGATGCGCCCCTGCGCTACGTGCGCAGCCTCGGTCCGCTGACTACCTACGTGAAGTCGGCCACCTACCTCATGCACAAGTCGTATTTCTCGAAAATCCGCAACCTTATTCTGGCCCAAAGCCAGTATATTTTGCAAGATGACTCGGGCATCGGCATGAAATATTTTCCTAAAAGCGACTGGCAGTTTACCTACTACGGCACCTACCGGCGGCCTATCAACCTCTTTGCCAAGCAGTACCAGCCTGAGCTGACCACCGCCTACCACGACAGTCTACACCACGCCCGCCCGCTGCCCTTCGGCACCGGCTACAACTGGCGTCAAACCGACAGCAACCTGCTATTAGCTCGCCGCCGCGTGCCGCTGGCCAACTAAGGTGGGGTAGGGGCCTGCCGCCGCTCCTTCGCTTCAGTATAGTAAAGGCCGTGATGAGGTATCACGGCCTTTTTCTTTATAATCCTATCCGATGTTTATCCGCTCGCTGCTGCCCAGCCTATTATTACTGCTTTTCCTAATGCGTCCGGCCCAGGCGCAGCAAGCTCCCCCCGATTCGCCGCTACTCGATAGCCTGCTTCGCAGTAGTCCCGCGTTGGCTCCGGTGCTGGCCCGGCCCGCCACGTACCAGCTCCAGATTATCTACACCCAGATAAATCGCGACGCGCAAAACGTGCCGCACTTCACCCGCCACACCTACCATCTCAATCCGCAGCAGTATTTCAATCCCGCTAGTCTGGTTAAGCTGCCCGTGGCGCTACTATCCCTCGAAAAGCTGCACGCCCTACCCCTCTCAATTACCCGGAATACCATCATGGCCACCGGGGTTGCCGGGCGCTGCCAGACTCCCGTGCCCTTCGCCGCCCCCGCCGATTCTGACCAGCAGGCCACCGTTGGTAACTACATCAAACGGATGCTGCTCGTCAGCGATAACCTGGCCTACAATCGGCTCTACGAGTTTCTTGGTCAAAAACCACTTAATGACCGCCTGCAGCAGTTAGGCTACGCGGGTAGCCGCATTGTGCGCCGTTTCGCCCCCTGCGACACGGCCGCCAACCGCTCTACCAATCCAATCGCTTTTCTTACCATCATCGGCGATACCCTCTATAAGCAGCCTGCCCAAACTAACCCGCGCACGCCCGCGCCGCCGCTTGGGCCCGTCTTCGCCGGCCGCGCCTACAAAGTGGGTAGCCGCATCATCCATAAGCCCTACGATTTCACCACGGCCAATAATCTGCCGCTACTCGATATCACCGCCTTGCTCCAAAGCGCGCTATTCCCTGAGTCCCTACCCCCCGCTCAGCGCCCCAGCCTCACCGCGCCCGATTATGCTTTCCTACGGCAATACTTGCATCTAACCCCCCACGCCAGCCACTTCAGCGCCTATACCAGCGCCAAGTACTTCGACGCTTACAAGAAGTATCTCTACTACGGCCGCAGCCCAGCTGCCATGCCGCAGCCCGGCCTGCGCATTTTTAACATCGTGGGTATGTCGCACGGCTACCTGGCTGATGTCGCTTACTTCGCCGACTCGCTGCACCAGTCCGAATTTATGCTCAGCGCTATCCTTTACGTTAATCAAGATGGTATTATCAATGATGCCGCCTATGATTACGACACCGTTGGCGAGCCTTTCCTGGCGCAGCTAGGTCAGCTTTTTTACCAATACGAAGCCCGGCGCGCCCGTCAGTTCCGCCCGGCGCTAACGCTTTTTTTCGAGTCCGACCCTGGCCACTAGTTTTTTTTAGCAATCAGCCATTCGCTAACCGTCTGATTGCTAAAGCACGGACGCCAAAATTTAGTTAATGCCAAGAAAAGAATGGACTAAGTGTTACCAACAAGCGCCTTCTCCGAGTACTTTTGCACTCCCAAATCGAACGGACAAGGGTAACCAAAGAGGACTCGGAAAAATAATTCTCCAAGTTGTTTTGCAAATTCAAAACCTGCGGCCTTACCTTTGCACCCGTTTAAATAACGGCTCATCGGGAACGCTGTTGAGGAGGTCAAAAAAACTTATTTTTTTGCTCCAAACTTGCGAATCCAGAAAAAAGCGCTACATTTGCACTCCCAAACAGAATAAGGGATAGTAGAACACAAAAACAAAAACTTAACTGTCAAGCTTTTGCAGATAAAAGTCGGTTTAATCGAAGTCGACTAAATTTAAGAAGTTAACTTAAAATCTTCAAAAATTCTCTCAGAAGATTTTGAAAACTGAAATAAACTTCTTACCTTTGCACCCCGCTTCGACCGGAAGCGAAACGTAAAAAAAAGATGAAAAATAAACTTCATCCGAAACTTGCGAAATAAAAATTTTATTCTACCTTTGCACTCCCAATTAAAATAGGGTCTTGCAAACGGTAAGAAAGGGAAGCTAATGCTACCCACCATGTTGCTTCAACTGGAAGCAACAAACGTTCTTTGAATGACTGGAAAAGACAAATGGTAAGTATGCTTACGTAAGTAAGCAAAAGCGTAACATTAAAATTGAACTCGTCAATACGAGTCGAACTAGCACTCGACATCGTTCCTACTTAGGTAGTGAATTTGGAATATTTTACAATGGAGAGTTTGATCCTGGCTCAGGATGAACGCTAGCGGCAGGCCTAATACATGCAAGTCGAACGGATAGTAGCAATACTATTAGTGGCGCACGGGTGCGTAACACGTAACTAACCTACCTACACCTGGGGGATAGCCCGCCGAAAGGCGGATTAATACCGCATAAGGCTTGGAACCGGCATCGGTTTTTAGTTAAAGATTTATTGGGTATAGATGGGGTTGCGGGTCATTAGCTAGTTGGTTGGGTAACGGCTGACCAAGGCGACGATGACTAGGGGAGCTGAGAGGCTGGTCCCCCACACGGGCACTGAGATACGGGCCCGACTCCTACGGGAGGCAGCAGTAGGGAATATTGGGCAATGGGCGAGAGCCTGACCCAGCCATGCCGCGTGCAGGAAGAAGGCTTTCTGAGTCGTAAACTGCTTTTGATAGGGAAGAATAAGCTTCACGTGTGGAGTGATGACGGTACCTACAGAATAAGCACCGGCTAACTCCGTGCCAGCAGCCGCGGTAATACGGAGGGTGCGAGCGTTGTCCGGATTTATTGGGTTTAAAGGGTGCGTAGGCGGCTTTGTAAGTCCGGGGTGAAAGCCCGCTGCTCAACAGCGGAACTGCCCTGGATACTGCGGAGCTTGAGTACAGACGAGGTTGGCGGAATGGACCGAGTAGCGGTGAAATGCATAGATACGGTCCAGAACCCCGATTGCGAAGGCAGCTGACTAGGCTGATACTGACGCTGAGGCACGACAGCGTGGGGAGCGAACAGGATTAGATACCCTGGTAGTCCACGCCGTAAACGATGGATACTCGCTGCGGGCTAAAGATTGTCCGTGGCTTAGGGAAACCGATAAGTATCCCACCTGGGGAGTACGCCGGCAACGGTGAAACTCAAAGGAATTGACGGGGGCCCGCACAAGTGGTGGAGCATGTGGTTTAATTCGATGATACGCGAGGAACCTTACCTAGGCTAGAATGCGCGTGACCGGCTCAGAGATGGGTCTTTCCTTCGGGACACAAAGCAAGGTGCTGCATGGCCGTCGTCAGCTCGTGCCGTGAGGTGTTGGGTTAAGTCCCGCAACGAGCGCAACCCCTATAGTTAGTTGCCAGCACGTAATGGTGGGGACTCTAGCTAGACTGCCTGCGCAAGCAGTGAGGAAGGCGGGGACGACGTCAGGTCATCATGGCCCTTACGCCTAGGGCGACACACGTGCTACAATGGACGGTACAGCGGGTAGCTACTGGGCGACCAGATGCCAATCTCGAAAAGCCGTTCTCAGTTCGGATCGGAGTCTGCAACTCGACTCCGTGAAGCTGGAATCACTAGTAATCGCGCATCAGCCATGGCGCGGTGAATACGTTCCCGGGCCTTGTACACACCGCCCGTCAAGCCATGGAAGTTTGGTAGACCTGAAGCTGGTGCTCCGCAACGAAGCCAGTTAGGGTAGAACAGGTAACTAGGGCTAAGTCGTAACAAGGTAGCCGTACCGGAAGGTGCGGCTGGATCACCTCCTTTCTGGAGCAGTTCGACTCGTGAGTTCAATTTGTTATGTGGTATCGTACCACGCGTCTTTTCCATCATTCAAATAATAAAGATTGGTATATTGGGCTTGTGGTTAGAGCGTTAAGCTGATAATGTAGATGTCTCTAGTTCGAGCCTAGGCAGACCCACTATGCCATCTATACCAAATAGACTACTGGTTTAGCGTGAAGTAGTTCAGCTATTCCGCATTTACTACTAATTGAGTAGTAAACGTTCTTT
The DNA here is from genome assembly GCF_020012125.1 of Hymenobacter psoromatis. Lineage (NCBI taxonomy): Bacteria > Pseudomonadati > Bacteroidota > Cytophagia > Cytophagales > Hymenobacteraceae > Hymenobacter > Hymenobacter psoromatis. The sequence goes on along the minus strand of NZ_JAIFAG010000001.1, from coordinate 3,076,864 downwards.
GACGTAAGGGAAAACAAGAGAGAGAAGTAAAAAGCGGGCTTATATCCACAAGATATAAGCAATTCATTCTACCCCGTGTAGGATGAATCGCAAGCGAGAAGTAAGTAAGAGCACACGGGGGATGCCTAGGGTCTCAGAGGCGAAGAAGGACGCGATAAGCTGCGATAAGCCGGGGGGAGGGGCACATACCCGTTATATCCCCGGATGTCCGAATGGGGCAACCCCACTGGTTGAAGACCAGTGACCACTCCTTTAATAGGACTGGGGCAAACGCAGGGAACTGAAACATCTCAGTACCTGCAGGAAAAGAAAATAACAATGATTCCCCAAGTAGTGGCGAGCGAACGGGGAGGAGCCCAAACCACGGCGGTTACGGCCGCTGTGGGGTTGTAGGACTGCGATATCTGATTAAATCGAGGTAGCTGAAGTGTGTGGGAAAACACGCCAGAGACGGTGAGAGCCCGGTAAGCGACATTTCTGATTTACGGTAGCAGTATCCTGAGTAGGGCGGGGCCGGAGAAACCCCGTCTGAATCGAGCGGCACCATCCGCTAAGGCTACATACTCCTGAGACACCGATAGTGAACCAGTACCGTGAGGGAAAGGTGAAAAGAACCGCGGATAGCGGAGTGAAAAGAACCTGAAACCGTGTGCTTACAAGCAGTTAGAGGACTATAAATGGTCTGATAGCGTGCCTTTTGCATAATGAGCCTACGAGTTACTCCTCACTGGCAAGGTTAAGCGTTTTAAGACGCGTAGCCGCAGCGAAAGCGAGTCTGAATAGGGCGCGTAGTCAGTGGGGGTAGACGCGAAACCTAGTGAGCTACCCTTGAGCAGGATGAAGGAGCGGTAACACGCTGTGGAGGTCCGAACCAGTTTCCGTTGAAAAGGATTTGGATGACTTGAGGGTAGGGGTGAAAGGCCAATCAAACTAGGAAATAGCTCGTACTCCCCGAAATGTATTGAGGTACAGCGTCGTGGTTAGGTTTGTTGGAGGTAGAGCTACCAATAGGACTAGGGGGTGTCAGAGCCTACCGAATCCTGATGAACTCCGAATGCCAGCAAATTCATACACGGCAGTGAGGCCTGGGGTGCTAAGGTCCCCGGCCGAGAGGGAAAGAACCCAGACCCGCCGCTAAGGTCCCTAAGTTCTAGCTAAGTTGAACAAAGGAGGTCCAGTTGCTTTGACAGCCAGGAGGTTGGCTTGGAAGCAGCCATTCCTTTAAAGAGTGCGTAACAGCTCACTGGTCGAGCGACCGGGCATCGATAATACGCGGGCATCAAGCTAGGCACCGAAGCGCGGGATTTGACATGTATTTGTCAAGTGGTAGGGGAGCATTCTGGTTGCGGAGAAGCCGTCCTGTCAGGGCACGGTGGAGCGTCCAGAAAAGCACATGTAGGCATGAGTAACGATAAAATAGGTGCGAAACCTATTCGCCGATAGACTAAGGTTTCCAATTCAACGCTAATCGGAATTGGGTTAGGCGGGACCTAAGGGATAGCCGAGAGGTGTACCCGATGGCAAGCCAGTTGATATTCTGGCCCCCGGATGTAGAAGTGATGCAGGGACGCAGGAATGAAAGTACCGCGAGCGGACGGAAGTGCTCGTTAAAGCCCGTACCTATTGGATGAGTAGTTAAGTACGCTCAACTAGGGGAAAGGTGATAGTACTGCACGGCTTTCGGGCCACGCAGATAGTGTACCTAAGGACTGCCAAGAAAAGCTGCTAAACGTTGTATCTATATTCGGCCCGTACCGCAAACCGACACAGGTAGTCAAGGAGAGAATCCTGAGGCGCTCGAGTGAATCACGGCCAAGGAACTCGGCAAAATGGTCCTGTAACTTCGGGAGAAGGGACGCTTCCTCTAGCGATAGAGAAGCCGCAGTGAAAAGACCCAAGCGACTGTTTAACAAAAACACATGGCTTTGCTAACGCGTAAGCGGACGTATAAGGCCTGACACCTGCCCGGTGCTGGAAGGTTAAGAGGGGAGCTTAGTCGCAAGGCGAAGGCTTGAATCGAAGCCCCAGTAAACGGCGGCCGTAACTATAACGGTCCTAAGGTAGCGAAATTCCTTGTCGGGTAAGTTCCGACCTGCACGAATGGTGTAACGATTTGGGTGCTGTCTCAGCCGTGAGCTCGGTGAAATTGTAGTCTCGGTGAAGATGCCGAGTACCCGCCACGGGACGGAAAGACCCCGTGCACCTTTACTATAGGTTGCCATTGGTGTTGGGTTCAGTATGTGTAGCATAGGCGGGAGGCGTCGAAGCGGGTCCGCTAGGATTTGTGGAGCCAACGTTGAAATACCGCCCTTACTGTGCCTGATGCCTAACTCTGAGTTTTTAGAGAACAGTGGCTGCTGGGTAGTTTGACTGGGGTGGTCGCCTCCAAAAGAGTATCGGAGGCTTTCAAAGGTCCACTCAATCCGCTTGGTAACCGGATGTAGAGCGCAATAGTAGAAGTGGGCTTGACTGTGAGACTGACTAGTCGAGCAGGGTCGAAAGACGGATATAGTGATCCGGTGGTTCCGCATGGAAGGGCCATCGCTCAAAGGATAAAAGGTACGCCGGGGATAACAGGCTGATCTCCCCCAAGAGCTCATATCGACGGGGAGGTTTGGCACCTCGATGTCGGCTCGTCACGTCCTGGGGCTGGAGAAGGTCCCAAGGGTTCGGCTGTTCGCCGATTAAAGTGGCACGCGAGCTGGGTTCAGAACGTCGTGAGACAGTTCGGTCCCTATCTGTGGTGGGCGTTGGATGATTGAGAGGACCTGACTTTAGTACGAGAGGACCGAGTTGGACCAGCCGCTGGTGCGCCGGTTGTCCCGCCAGGGGCAGCGCCGGGTAGCTACGCTGGGAGCAGATAAGCGCTGAAAGCATCTAAGTGCGAAACTCACCTCAAGATGAGTCATCCCAATGAAAGGTTCGTGGTAGACGACCACGTGAATAGGCCGCAGGTGTAAAGTCAGAAATGACATAGCTGAGCGGTACTAAGGAACCGAGGGCTTCCGCTGGCCCAGAAGCTTTTACTTCTTTCTCTTTTCCCTTATGTCAACAGTTTTGTCAAGTATCACTGAACACGATACTTAACGCCAGCAATGGTGGCTTTAGCCCGGGTGTTCACCTCTTCCCATTCCGAACAGAGTCGTTAAGCCCCGGTGCGCCTATGGTACTGCCTTCACCGGTGGGAGAGTCGGTCGCCGCCAATTTATCACGAGAGTCCTTCTGGGTCGTGCGCTTTTACCAGCGCCACTCAGAAGGACTTTCTGCGTTTAACATTTATAAATTTATCGTTGTAATTTTTTAATCTTCAGCAATAGCTTACTTGAATAAGTGAACTATTTTTGCAGTTATTGACTAGTATTAACGCGCGAGCTTTGTCGAATAATGCAATTATTATATCCGGGATTTTTGTGGGGATTATTTGGGATTAGTATTCCGGTCTTTATTCATTTGCTGCAATTGCGTCGGCCACAAAGGGTGCTTTTTAGTAATACTGGTTTTATACAAGAAATAGAGTTGACGACTACGCGTCGGCGGCGGATAGAAGAGCTAGTAATTTTGCTGACCCGAGTGGTAGCCATAGCTTTCTTAGTGTTACTTTTTTGCCAACCATTTATTCTCAGTAAAGCTTCCAATAAGCCTACTAGTAATGAGGTAAACATGCTACTTGATAATTCGGGAAGTATGCAGGCGCTTGGTCAGTCTGATACACCGCTTAATCAAGAAGCAGTAGTAAGTGCACAAGCACTTGGTAAGAGCTATGTAAGCACAGCGCGTTTCACGCTGTTAGGCCAAAGACCAGCAAATATGCAGCAAGCTGCCTTTTTGCTAACGGCTGTCTCCAGGCAAGTAGGTGTCACGGCGCAGGGCTGGGGTAGAGCAGAAGTTCGAACGGTTTTGCAAGAGGAAGCGCAAGGGCCGCTGTACATTTTCAGCGATTTTCAAAAGAGCGAAATGCGGCCTCAGCTTATCCAACATATAAAAACTGCTGGGGAAGTTGTGTTGGTGCCACTTATGGCCAAGCCAACGGCTAATATTTTTGTGGACAGCGTGTGGCTGAATGATGCCTTTGTGCGGGCACGTGCCAATGTAACGCTACACATTAGGTTTCGAAATGGGGGTAGTATTCCACTTGTTAATTGCCCGGTGAAAGTGATATTAGGTAAACAACAGGTGGCGGCCTTTCAGATTTCGGTAGTTGCGGGGCAGAATACGGAGACTACCGTGCAAGTGCAATTAGTTGACGATAAACTGGCTTTAGGAAAGGTAGTGACTCAAGATACACCGATTACATTTGATAATACCTATTATTTTACTCTGCAGCCCGCTTCGGCAATTCGGATACTAGAGATTGGGCCGGAGCCTATGACGAAGGCTGCTTATGCCAACGAACCGCTGTTTACCTATAGCTATGCTAAGCCGCAGGCTGTTGATTATGGCGTTTTGCGGCGAGCAAACTTGGTAATATTGCGGGAAGCACCGCAGGTAAACGCGGGATTGCGAGCGGCCTTAGTAGAGGTAACGCGGCGGGGGGGGAGCGTAGTGATAGTACCTCCTGGTAGCATAGCGGCACATGCTGCTTATAATGAATTATTTCAAGCGTTGGGAATAGCGGGTGAACAATGGCAACATGACCCTAATGCATTGCCAGTACGCCAGGAAGTACTGATGCCAAACGCGCGTAACCCTTTTTTTAAGGATGTATTCGGGGTGCAGCCGCAACAGGTGGCTATGCCCCAAGTGGCCCCGATAGTACGCTTACAGCGGGCAGGCACGAACATTCTACAACTGCGGGATGGCGATGGTTTCTTAACTGAGTTTCCAAGTAGGACAGGGCACGTTTACATTTTTGCAGCACCTTTTAGTACAGACTATTCCGACTTCGCGACGCACGCGCTATTCGTGCCGGTGCTGTATCGACTGGCGATAGTAAGCTACCGAACTGACCAGTTACCGGCTTATCGACTGACCGACCCAGCACTGACGTTACCGGTACCAAATGAAGATGAGCGAACTACGAATGAGCAGGCGAGCTACCGGCTAGTGCACGACAGTGCCACTTATATCCCCATTCAGCGCGTACAAGCGGAACAACTGCACTTGGATGTGCCAACCGGATTACGAACACCGGGTTTTTACGAATTACGCCGGCAGGGTAAGGTAGTCACTACCCTGGCATTTAATTCGGCGAAGGGCGAGTCAGAGTTGGGGGTTTATTCGGTGGCTGAGCTAAGGCAGCTCATCGGGCCCAACCACCCAAACGTGCGGGTGCTGGAAAATAGTGAGCAGCCCGCGACGATAGCGCGCTACCGGGCAGAACAAACTGGCCAGCCGTTGTGGCGCTATTGCTTGTTAGCAGTGCTGGCCTGCCTGTTGGCCGAAGGAATATTGCTGCGGGTGGGGCAGCAACGAACCGCGGCGCGCTTAGCCGTGAACTAAACCAGAAAAGTGGTAAGTGAGCTTAGCGTACCTTACATGCTGAATAGAAGTTTATGCAAGCCGCGAATCCAAATACCAAACCAGAAATATCCCGCGCTACGGCCGGCGAGCTAATTGTACGGCTCGGGCTACGCTTCGGAGTGGGGGTAGGGGTAGCGGGCGCGGCATGGTTACTTTTCTTGCAACTGACTGAAAATAATGCTTTTGGTCCCAAGCAGCTGATGGGGCAGCTGCTGGTGCCAATCGCGGTGGCAGGAAGCCAGTGGACGCTGCGGCGGCTTCTGGCACCCGTGCCGCCGGGCGTGGGGCGAGCTATGGCGGTGGGCTGGCTCACGGCTACGCTGGCCGCGGCCCTCGCAGGTGCCAGTGTATGGGGGCTGGCGCACGGGGTAGGCGAAGCGGCTCTGATTAAAAACCGGGCGGAGATGGTAGAAATAGTGCGGGTGCAACAACAAATTCGTCCCAAAGAGAAACGTAATGCTCAGTTTGAGGCCCAGGAGCTGCAGCAAATGGCTCAATTGACTATCCGCGACTTAGCAGTAGGGACTTTTACCCGTGTATTATTGCTGGGGTTAGTGCTAGCCATACCAAGTGGCCTATTTTTGCGCAAGTAGCAGAACGGTCTGCTAGCTTAATCTGCTCTTACTCATGGAAACCACTGGCGACTCCCAAGTTACTCCGACCTCAGTAGGATTGCGCTATGGGCTACTGACGGGATTAATTTGCATCATCATCTCTTTCGGATTGAATGCAATGCATATGGAAGCATCTCCACTCCGCTACCTAACTTATGCGGTGATAATAGGAGGAATTGTTTTGGCGCAACGCGAATTTAAACTGTGTAGCGCCGGCTTTATGGGCTATGGTCAGGGATTGGGTATTGGCACCCTATTATCAGGGGTAGTTGGGTTGCTGAGCGCTGTATTCGCTTACGTGTACATCAATTTTGTGGACCCCGACATTATTACTCGTGGTTTGGAAAAAGCACGTGCGGATATGGAAGCTCGTGGTACAATGTCAGACGCGCAAATTGAGCAAGGATTAGCTTGGGGAGCTAAGTTTAGTAATGGTCCGTTTCTATTTGTGCTTATTATCATTCTTACGTTACTCTTTGGATTGGTTGTCAGCTTGATAACCGCAGCCATTCTTAAAAACGCGAAGCCTGAATTTGAATAAGTCGGCTGCTTTTTCGGTGGAGCTTTCCATCGTGATTCCCTTGCTGAATGAGGAAGAATCGCTACCCGAACTCACGCGCTGGATAGCGCGGGTGCTCACGGCGCGCGGGCTATCCTACGAAGTGATTTTGATTGACGACGGCTCGACCGACGATTCGTGGGCGGTAATTGAGGCGCTAGCGGGCCAAGACATGGCCCTGCGCGGCATCCGCTTCAACCGCAACTATGGTAAGTCGGCGGCGCTCAACGTGGGTTTTGAGGCCGCGCGGGGCCGGGTCGTGTTCACGATGGATGCCGACCTGCAAGACTCGCCTGAGGAACTGCCAGAATTGTACCGCATGATAACCCAGGACGGCTACGACCTGGTAAGCGGCTGGAAGCAAAAGCGCTACGACCCGATTTCCAAAACCCTGCCGACCAAGCTTTTTAACGGTGCGACGCGGGCCATCTCGGGCATTAAGCTGCACGATTTCAACTGCGGCCTCAAGGCCTACGACCAGCGCGTGGTGAAGGCCATTGAGGTCTACGGCGAGATGCACCGTTACATCCCGGTTATCGCCAAGTGGAACGGCTTCAAGAAGATAGGTGAAAAGGTAGTCCAGCACCAGGAACGCAAGTACGGCGTCACTAAGTTTGGGCTGGAGCGCTTTATCTACGGCTTTCTGGATTTGGCCAGCATCACGTTCGTGGGCAAGTTTCGGCGGCGGCCCATGCACTTTTTTGGCACGCTGGGCACGCTCTCGTTCTTCTTCGGTACGCTATTGACTCTATGGCTGGTAGGCGAAAAAGCGTGGCTGGCCTGGCACAACCTCCGCGCCCGTGACGTGACGGACCAGCCGCTGTTTTTCCTGGCCCTGGTGGCGGTAATTGTGGGGATGCAGCTATTCCTAGCAGGTTTTCTGGGTGAATTAATTCAGCTCAACGGACCCAAGCGCAACGACTACCTGGTGCGCGAAACGCTGCGATGAACGTCGTCATCATCGGGCCGGCCTACCCCCTGCGCGGCGGCCTGGCCACCTACAACGAGCGGCTGGCGCGGGCCTTCCAACAAGCCGGCGATGAGGTGCGCATTATCACGTTTTCGCTGCAATATCCTGGGTTTTTGTTTCCGGGGCAAACGCAGTTTAGCACCGAAGCCGCGCCGGCCGATTTGGACATTGAGGTGAGCATCAATTCGGTGAACCCGCTCTCGTGGGTGGGGGTAGGGCGGCGGCTGCGGCGGGCGCGGCCCGACCTCGTGGTGTTTCGGTTCTGGCTGCCGTTTATGGGGCCGGCGCTGGGCACGGTGGCGCGGCTGGCGCGCGGCAACGGCCACACCCGCGTGGTGGCCATCACCGACAACGTGATTCCGCACGAGCGCCGGCCCGGCGACGGCCCGCTGACGCGCTACTTCCTGCGCGCCTGCGACGGCTTCGTGACCATGAGCCGCGCCGTGCTGGCCGATTTGCAAAGGCTGGGCTTCGGCGACAAGCCGGCGCTTTACCGGCCGCACCCGCTTTACGATAATTTTGGCCCGGCCAAGCCGAAAGCGGCGGCGCTGGCCGCGCTGGGCCTACCCCCCCACTTTCGCTACGTGCTGTTTTTTGGGTTTATTCGGGCGTACAAGGGGCTGGATATGTTGCTCGAAGCCTTCGCCGATGCCCGCGTGGCGGCCCTACCCGTCAAACTGCTCATCGCGGGCGAGTTTTATGAAGATGCCGCGCCCTACGAGGCCATTATTCAGAAACTCAACCTGGAAAACAAACTGGTGCGAGCCACCGATTTTATTCCCAATGAGCGGGTGGTTGATTATTTCTGCGCCGCCGATTTAATTATTCAACCCTACAAAAACGCCACCCAGAGCGGCGTGTCGCAGGTGGCCTACCACTTCGGGCGGCCCATGCTGGTGACCGACGTGGGCGGCCTGGCCGAGCTGATTCCGGCCGGCGTGGTGGGCTACGTGGTGCCGCCTACCCCCCTCGCCATCGCCGATGCGCTGGTAGATTTTTACGCCAATGGCCGCGAGGAAACCTTCGCGGCCGGCGTGCGGGCGGAGGCCAAAAAGTTCTCGTGGGACGTGATGGTGGCGGCGTTGAAAGAAGTGGCCGGGCTATGAGCCAGCTATGAGCCAGCGCCCGCCCGTGCCCGAACCCGCCCGGCGCTGGCCCGTGTGGCAGGCCCTGGCCGACATGTACCTCGACACCGAGTTGCAGCCCGACGAGCTGCGGCACATCGCCGAAGTCTGCGTGGCCAGCGGCTTCAGCTGGGCTGAAATCAGGCAGCTGAATTATGACGAAGTAGCCCCGGCGCTGTGGTTTAATCTGCACGACGTGGCGGGCGTGTGGGGCTGTTGGGACAAAGAGTGGCTGCGGGCGCGGCTCACGGCCTGCTACACCGGCACCCGCCACCGCATGCTGGGCTTTGAAAGCCTGTGGCGGCGGCGGGTGGATTTTTATACCGGGGATTACCTGGTCAAAATCGAAGCGTATTTCCGGGAGCTGAGCCAGCCAGCAAGCTGACGCCTACGCGGGTAGCGGCACGCTTTCGACCACCGCCGCGAAGACTTTTTCGGCCGGTAATTCCTCCATGCAGCTGGTGCCGAGGCGGCAGGTGCCGCGGTAGAAGCACACGCACTGGCGGTTGGGGGCCACAATCTGGCCCCGGCCGTAGAGGTCAAATTCGTGCGGGTTGAAGATGTTGTTCATCAAAATAGTGGGCTTGCGCAGGGCGATGCTGATGTGCATGCCCATCGTGACCTGCGTGACGATGCCCGCCAGCTGGTTCATCAGGTTGATGAACTGGGGGAGGGGGAAGGTGCCGGGATAGGCCGCGCCGGTGGCGGCTTGCAGCGCCAGGTTGCGCGGGTGCTCGGCCTCGCCGCCCAGCAGCACGGGCGCGTAGCCGGCGGCTTGCAGCTCGGTGATGAGCGCAATCCACTTTTCGGTGCTCCAGAGGCGGGTGGTCCAGCGGTCGCCGCAGCCGGTGTTGAGGCCGATGCGGGGGCCGGCGCTGGCGGGGGGTAGGGCGCTCCAGTCGTAGCCTTTGTCGTCGTGATTATCAAAGACGTATTCTTCGCCCCGGAAGTCGAAACCGCACAGCTCGAAAATTTCCTGCACGTAGGGCTTGGTATTACTGATGCTCAGCTGGTCGAACACGCCAGTGAGAAACTTGTGGTCGGCTAGGTCGTTGATGGGCCAGGGCACGCCGTCGTAGGGCCGCAGGGTGTAGCCGAATTTGCTGGGGGCCTCCACGTTGTGAAGCAGCGCGGCGGCTTCTTTTTCCTTATCGAGGTTAATGGCGATATCGAAGCGCCGGGCCTGCAAGTGCAGCGCGCTGGCGTAGTCGAACTTCAAAATCTCCTCAATCTCGCCCTGCGGCAAAATAGCCGGCGTGAGCGTGAGCCAGGTAATGTAGCAGCCCGGATGCTCCTGCCGCAGCCGCCGCAGCAGGGGGGTAGTACGAATGACGTCGCCAATGGCCCCGAGCTTGATGAGTAAAATACGCTTCGTAACCGGCTCATACACCGGGCAATCGCCGCACAGGTACCCGTGCTCTTTATTGGGGCGGCAGGGCAGGTCGCCGCGAAAAAATCGGCAGTCGGGACGAACGGGGATAGCGTGAAGAAACTCGGACACTGGAATAAGGAAAAAACGCGGAAGACTGCGAAATTACTCCCCAACGTTTCGAACTTGAAAAACCCTGTCTCTGAAGCATGTGTCATAAAATAGCGTGTCATACTTTTACGACACAAAATTTTATGACATACTTCGCTTGACTATGAGCTTGCCCAAACGATTTTCGGCGCAGCGTGGGCCACGTACCAGCCACAACGCGCTCCGCAGGTTGCGGGCCTGCTACGGGCTTACGCAAGACTGGCTGGCGGGCTTCCTGGGAGTGCCGCGCACGGCTATCTCGATGGAAGAATCGGTGGGGCGCGGGCTAACGTGGCGCTTTGATAAGCAACTAGTGGCGTTTTATCAGCAGCTGCCCGCCCCCGACGGCCCGGCCCCCGAGCCGGTGGCCCAGCCCACGGCGGCGGGGCTGGCCGAGGCCCGGTCGGCCCTGGCCGACCGCCGGGAGGCGCTCCAGCTGGAGCAGTACCGCCTCGGCCAGGCGCGGCAGAAGCTGGATATCCGGCTGCGCCAAGCACGCCTGCGCCTGCAAGCCCTACCCGCCCTGCTGGCCGCCCTACCCCCACCGCCCGCCGCCGAGCATCCCCGCCGCGCCCTGGGCTACTGGGCCACCCATGCGCCGGCCGAGCTGACCGCCGATGAGGCCGCCCTCACCCTCCTCGAGCTGCGCCAGCGCGTGCTGGAATTTGAGCTGGGTGAGCTGGAACGCCTGCTGAAAGAGCCAGAAGCCGAGAGCTAGCGCAGTTCCCAAGTTGGTGTACGGGGCGGGCTGCCGGCTTTTGGGCCGGCTGTCCGCTCTTTATAAAGAACGAGCGGCGCGCACGACGAGCGGACAGCCGGCCGAAAAGCCGGCAGCCCGCCTCGTAACCGCTTAGGCTACCGGCCCACGTAGCTGGCGGGCGTGAGGGCGCGCAGCTCGGCCTTCACAGATTCGGGTACTTGCAATTCCTCCACGAAGCCGGCGATGGTGGCGGCCGAGATGGTGGTGCCGGTGCGCGTGAGCTGCTTGAGGGCGTTGTAGGGGTCGGGGTAGTTTTCGCGGCGTAGTATCGTTTGGATGGCTTCGGCGAGCACGGCCCAGTTCTGGTCGAGGTCGCGGGCCAGGGCACTTTCGTCCAGGGCCAGCTTGCCGAGGCCGCGGGCAATGGCCCCGAGCGCGATGAGCAAATGACCCAGCGGCACGCCCAGGTTGCGCAGCACCGTGGAGTCGGTGAGGTCGCGCTGGAGGCGCGAAATCGGCAGCTTGGCGGCAAAATGCTCTAATAAGGCATTGGCGACGCCCAGGTTGCCCTCGGCATTTTCAAAATCAATGGGATTGACCTTGTGCGGCATGGCCGACGAGCCCACCTCGCCCGCCTTGAGCGTCTGCCGGAAATAGCCCAGCGAGATGTACTGCCACACGTCGCGGCACAAATCCAGCAAAATGGTATTCAGGCGCTTCCAGCCATCACAAAAGGCGGCCAGGTTATCGTAGGGCTCAATCTGGGTGGTCGGGAAGCTGCGGTGTAACGCTAACTTTTCTTCCACAAAACTTTGGGCGAAGGCGTGCCAGTCGGTGCCGGGGTAGGCGGCAAAATGCGCGTTGAAGCCGCCCGTGGCCCCGCCGAATTTGGCGGCGTAGGGCACTTGATTTAGCAGCGCCAATTGGCCATCGAGCCGGGCCACGAACACCGCCAGCTCCTTGCCCAGGCGGGTAGGGGAGGCGGGCTGGCCGTGGGTGCGGGCCAGCATGGGCACCGCGGCCCAGCCAGTTGCCAGCGCCGCCAGCTGGTCGCGCACCTGCCCGAAGCGCGGCAGCAGCACATCGGTCATGGCCTCCTTGAGGCTGAGCGGAATGGCGGTGTTGTTGACATCCTGCGAAGTCAGGCCAAAGTGGATAAACTCCAGAAAACCGCTCAACTGCAGCTTGGTAAATGCATCACGCAGGTAGTATTCCACAGCTTTTACGTCGTGGTTGGTTACGGCCTCGTGGGTTTTAATGCGCTGGGCTTCGGCTTCGCCAAACTGCTCGTAGAGGCCGCGCAGGGCCGGGAAAACGGCGGGCGGCACGGCGGCCAACTGCGGCAAGGGCAGCTCGCAGAGCGAGATGAAATATTCCACTTCCACCCGCACCCGGTAGCGCATCAGCGCCAGCTCCGAAAAGTATGGGCCAAGGGGAGCCGTTTGGCGCTGGTAGCGGCCGTCGAGGGGCGAAAGGGCAGTTAGCATTTTTTTTTGGTTCCTGATTTTGGAAGGCAAAACTAACGGGTAGGTAGACGTGAGTGGCCGCCCGGCAAAAAATGGGAGCACCCTGTTTAAGAATAACCAGAAACTAAAGAACCCGGTAACTTTGCGGGTATGCGCGTATCCGACCTTGCTAAAAAACGAATTTTATATGCCCTGGCCGGCCTGCTAACGCTGATTTTGCTGGCACTCATCGTGTTTCTGTGGAAGCGTCAGCAGCTGCTTGATTATGCACTGGGCGAGGTTAAAGTCCGGGTTGAGCGCCAGTATCCCGTGACGCTGACGCTGGGGCCGGCGCATTTTTCGGCCCTGAAAACCGTCGAAATCGCTGGTATGAGCCTGGTGCCGACCGCCGCGGCCGGTCCGGCCGCCGCCGGCGATACGCTGCTCACGGCCCAGCGCCTGCAAGTCAGCCTGAGCGTGCGCTCGCTGTTTGCGGGCCGGCCGGTGTTCAGCGAATTGCAGATTGACCGCGCCCACCTCACGGCCCACAAGGATGCCAAAGGGGCCAACAACTTCGCGTTTTTGCTGAAAAAATCGCCTACCCCCGTGGTGCGGCGCGATACGGCGCAGGGCCGCAACTACGGCTTGCTGCTCAACCAAGTGCTCGACGCGGGCTTCGGCAACGTGCCGGGCGAGGCCGATTTCCGGCAGTTTGTGGTGAGCTACGACAGCCCGCACCACCGGGTGCAGCTCACCATGCCGCGCCTCAGCATTCAGGACGGCCAGGTGCAGGGCCGGCTCACGGCCACCGTCGACTCGCTGGTGAACGAGCTGGGCGTGAGCGGCACCATCGCGCCGCGCGACTACGCCCTGAACCTGCGGCTGTTTGGCGTCAAAAGCTCGGTGCAGGTGCCCTACGTGGCGCGGCGCTTCGGGGCGCTGGTTTCGTTCGATACCATTCAGGTGGAGCTGATGGGCAAGGACTTTACGAACGATAAGCAAACCGGCGGGCAGCTCACGGTGCGCGGTTCGGTGGCGGCCCGCAACTTCAGCTTCTACCAGAAGCGGATTGCCTCGGAAGACATGGTGATTCAGCGCGGGCAGCTGGATTTTGTGGCGACGCTGGGCCGCGGCACCGTTTCGCTCGACCCCGGCACGCGGGCCGTACTCAACCAACTGGTAGTGCATCCCGAAATTTCGGTGCGCCTGAAGCCCCGGCTGGTCGTCAAGCTGAAAATTGATTCGGACCCGACCCCGACCAACGCCTTTTTCAACTCGCTGCCGGCGGGCATGTTCGACGTGGTGGCGGGCACGGCCGGCACCGGTACGCTCACCTACCACCTCAAGGCCGACGTGAACCTGGCGCGGGTAGACAGCCTGCACCTCGTGTCGTCGCTGCAACCCAGCAAGGACTTTACCATCACCCACTTCGGGGCCGAGGATTTGAGCCAGCTGGCCCGCGAGTTTCCATTTACGGCCTACAATGACAAGGGCGATTCGCTGCGCACCTTTTTAGTAGGCCCAAGCAACCCTGACTTCACGCCCTACGCCGACGTGTCGCCCTACCTGCCGGCCGTGATTCAGACCACCGAGGACCCGCAGTTTTTCCGGCACCACGGCTTCATGGAAAAGGCGTTTGTGAACGCGGCCATCGAGGATATCAAAGAAAAACGCTTTGCCCGCGGCGGCAGCACGCTGAGCATGCAGCTGGTCAAAAACGTGTTTCTGAGCCGCGAAAAAACCGTGGCCCGCAAGGCCGAGGAGATGCTCATCGTCTGGCTCATCGAGAACTGGCTGGTGGGGCGCACGCACACGCTGACCAAGGAGCGCATGTTTGAGATTTACCTCAACATCGTGGAGTGGGGCCCTACCACCTACCGCTGGCCCAGCGGCAAGCGCGGCGTGTACGGCGTGCGCGAGGCGGCCCTTTTCTACTACGCCAAGCGGCCCAATGAGCTGAACCTGGGCGAGAGCCTTTACCTGGCCAGCATTATTCCCAAGCCCAAGTACTACCGGCAGTCGTTCAACCAGTACGGCGAGCTGCGCGGGTCCACGCGCTGGTACTTCAAGTTTATCGCCGATATTATGCTGAACAAAGGCTTGATTACGAACAGCCAGCGCGATAACCTGAATTACTCGGTGAGCCTGCGCGACCCGGCGCGCAGCTACATTATTACGGCCGTGCGCGACACCACCCGCACCGTGCAGCCCGGCGACACAGCCCAATTCACGCCCCTTAACCTGATTGACTTGCTCAATACCGGCGCGCCCGCCACGCCCGAGTCGCTGCCCGCCCGCGGGGCTGCCGAGCCGCCTACCCCCCGGTAGTAATGCGGCCGCTGCGAGCCGGCCCTACCCCCGCAAACCTTCCCGGCCCGGCCGTAGTTATCAGCAGCTTACTCACTTCACCCAGCCTTTTCCTTATGAAACCTTTTGCTTTCGCTTTAGCCGCTGCCACGCTTGGTCTGGCGGCTTTCACCAGCCCCCGCCCTACCCCTATGCAGCCTACCGAAGCCACGGCCACCGGCACCGTGTACGACTACACCGTGAAAACCATTGATGGTAAAGACGTGAAGCTGAGCCAGTACAAGGGCAAGAAATTGCTCATCGTGAACACGGCTTCCAAGTGCGGCTTCACCCCGCAGTATAAGGAGCTGGAAGAGCTATCGAAAAAGTACGGCAACAAGGTGACCGTGCTGGGCTTCCCGTCCAACAGCTTCAACCAGGAGCTGGCCTCGAACAGTGAAGTAGCCGCGTTCTGCGAGAAGAACTACGGCGTGACTTTCCCGCTTTTCTCCACCGCTCCGGTGAAGGGCGATGATGCGCAGCCGCTCTACAAGTTCCTGGCCGACAAGGCGAAGAACGGTGCCGTGAGCGAGGCTCCGACCTGGAATTTCTGCAAATACCTAGTGGATGAGCAAGGCCACGTAGTAGCCTTCTACCCCTCCAAAGTGAAGCCGACCGACCCCGAGCTGGTAGCGGCTATTGAGAAGAAGTAGTCTTCTTCAAAAAAGAACGTCATGCTGACGAAAGAAGCATCTCTACCGCGTAACTAACCTCAATCGTTAGATTTACTTACACGGTAGAGATGCTTCCTTCGTCAGCATGACGTTCTTTTTTAGCTGAAAATCAGCATAGTAGTACACCAAAAAAATCAGCACCTCAACCCATGTCGCCCTGGATTTCCGCGTTTCGTCCCCGCACCCTACCCCTCGCTTTGGCCAGCATCCTCACGGGCGGCTTTCTGGCGAAGGCAACGGGGCATTTTAATGGCCCGGTGGTGGCGCTGGCGGCAGTTACGACCATTCTACTTCAGATACTTAGCAACCTGGCCAACGACTACGGCGACTCGGTAAACGGGGCCGACAGCGTGCATCGGCAGGGGCCGCTGCGGGCGGTGCAGAGCGGGGCCATTACGCCCGCGCAGATGAAACGGGCCATGTGGGGCTTCGGGGCGGCGGCCTTTGTGAGCGGGCTGCTGCTGCTGCTGCTGGCGCTGGGCCTGGCCGGCGCGTGGGTGCTGCTGGCGTTTCTGGTGCTGGGAATATCGGCCATTTGGGCGGCCGTGAACTATACGGCGGGTAGCAACCCGTACGGCTACGCGGGGCTGGGCGACGTGTCGGTGTTCACCTTTTTTGGCCTCGTGGGCGTGTGCGGCACGTACTTTCTGCAAGCCTACTCCCAGGCGCACGCGCTGGGCCAGGCCCTGCCGCTGGTGGTGCTGCTGCCGGCCGCCGCGCTCGGCTGCTTCGCCACGGCCGTGCTGAACGTCAACAACATCCGTGACATTGCCTCGGATAAGCTGGCTGGTAAAATCACGGTGCCGGTGCGGCTGGGGCCGCGCCACGCCCGGCGCTACCACTGGCTGCTGCTGCTGCTGGGGGTAGGGGCCGCCACGCTCTACGTGGCGCTCACCTACCACTCGCCCTGGCAGTGGCTGTTCGTGCTGGCCCTGCCGCTGTTCGCCTTCAACGGCTACCAGGTGTGGGCGCGCCAGGAGTCGCCGCAGCTCGACCCGCTGCTGAAGCAAATGGCGCTCAGCACGCTGGTATTCACGCTGTTGTTTGGGCTGGGACAGGTATTGTAGCGCGGCTACTCAGTAGTCGGCATCCCCAAACCTATCGAAACGGCACCTTTCTCGTTTTTGAGGCTGTTTTTGTTCAGGGCCGGCACGGGCACTAGCAAGTCCTTGAGCCAAGTGGGGCGGGGTTTGGAACTTGTGGCCAACTGGCCCTGCCACTCCTCATCGGTGAGGGGGGTAGGGCTGGTAAATTCGTAGTAACTGAACACCGCGCCGCGGGTGAGCACGGCCGTGCCGTTGATATCCACCACTACGTAGAGCGCGTCGGCCGCGCCCACCGCTTCTTCCAGCGCGGTGCCGTTGTAGGCGTACACGTCGGCCACCAGCGCGAGGCGGCGCTCGCGTTCGGGCAGTGGGTCAGACGTGCTAAGCTTGAGCGTGAGGAGCGTCAGCATTTCCACCTCGCCCCCCACGTGGGCCAGGCCATTCATTTCGTCGGTGGTGAGGGGCTGGTGCGCCACTTCTTTGCGGGCCAGCTGCTCCAAATTACTCACCAGCCGGTAAATGCCCCGGTTCAGGCTGTCGAGGTGCGGCGTGTTGGCGTGCAGGCGGCGCAGGGCCTGGTTCTGGAAATCGAGCAGCGCCAGCGCGTGCTGCCAGAAGGGTAAATTAGGCTCGACGTAGCCCAATTGGTTGGGGGTAGGCGGGCCGCCGCCGGGGCCGCCCATCTCGGCCCCCATCGGCTGCTCCGAATACAGCAGCAGGTCGTGCTTCAGCTCGGCCCAGCCGCCGAGAGCCGTGCTGAGGTTGCGCCGCTGCCAGGCCGGCGTGCGGGCAAAATAGGGCGGGTTGGGGTCGGGGCTAGGCGCGTTCAGGCTCAGTAGCACCTGCATGGTTTTGGTGTACAGGTTCTGGTCCCAGTTTTTATAGCTCCCGAACTGCTTTTGCACCGACCGCAGCGTGTCGGGGTAGGCGGGCCAGCGGGCGGCTTCCTTGTATTGATTAAGTAGAATATCCTCCGCCGTGCGGTTGCCGAAGGCCGCGAAGGCATCCAAACCCTTCGGGAACGGCCGCTTGGGCTGGGGTGCCAGCACTTCGGTGAGGCGCGAAAGTATTTCGCCGTCGAATGTGTAGCGCCCGGCCGTGAACAGCAGCTTGGGCCGCGCCAGGGCCTCCGCGGCCTTGGCCGTAACGCCTTTGGGCCGAATGCGGTCGGTGCCGGCGGCCACCAGCTGCTGGCGCAGGCGGGCCAGGGTGGCGGGCGCGGCCAACTGGTCGAGCGTTTGCCCGGCGTAGTCTTTTTTTAGAATCCGCAGTAGGTTGGTGAGCGAGCGGTTGTCCTCGTCGCCCACCAGCACGTCGAGCACGCGGCTCAGGTCGGCTAAGCCTTTGGTGGCCTCGGGGCTGGCCGATAGGGCCAGCGCCAGCGCGGCGGCCCGCAGCACACCGGCATCGCCATCCAGAAAAACGGGGGCGGTATTCAGCCACTTTACCGTGCGGAAGTAGCGCCGCGTAGTGTCATTGCGGGTGTACATGCCGCGCGGCTTTAGAGACTTATACTCGTAGAGCGAATCGCGCAGGAAATACGAGCCCTTCACGTTGGCCTGCGTGACCAGGGCCACCTCGCCGGGTACCTGGTCGGCGTACTCGCCGGCCACGGTTTGGGTGCTGCCCGTGAGCAGATTGCGGCCGATAGCGTAATAGGCGGCGGCCCATTCGGCCGCGTCGCGGGCCTGGAGGTTTTGGCTTTGGGTAGCCAGTATCTGGGCCTGGGTGGTGCCCTGGCGCAGCATTTGGGCCACGATGGGCGCGAGGCGCACCTCCTCCACATCGCTTAAAATGCCGTTCAGGTACTTGTGCAGCAGCTGCAGGAGGAGGTCGGTGGTGACGAAGTTGGGCGTGTAGCTGTACTCGTTTTGGTCGTAGAGGTAAAATAATTGCTCCTCCTGAGTGGGCACGATGGCGAAGTTGTGGCGCGCTAGCACCGGGCGCAGGGCTGGCGTCAGGGGTTCCTCGCGCTGGTTCACTACATAGTCCAGCCCCAGCATCGGGAAGCCGCCCTGCGGGGCCACGCGGTGCGCCAGCAGCACTAGCTCTTGGGCGTGAATTTTTTGGGCAAAGGCGGCCTCCTGCCGGTTCAGCGGCACGGGCAGCGGCCCGGCCGAATGCACCGAATGGCCATCCGCCGCCACCGAGTCGTTTTGCCACACTGGCCGGTACCACTTTTTGGTGTCGAAATAGGCTCGGGCAGTGCTATTCATAAAGCAGTAGCCGTTGCGGGCGTACAACTCATTGCGCAACAGCAACAGGTCGAGGTACGACTTGCCGGCCAGCGACTGGTTGAAATCGAGCGGCAGCGGGGCAACCTTGTGCTTGACTTCCTCGGCGGCAAATTCGTCATATCCCTCATTGCTTTGGTAAAATTCCGCGATGTCGGGCCGCTGGTAGAATTTGGCCAGCCCGGCCTTGCTCTCGGTCAATTGCACCGGCACCAACTCGCCAAAACCGTTTTCCTGCATCGCATCGGTGAAAACCGCCGGCCCGGCCGCCACCGCGGCAGCCGTGATAGGGGGCGCGGCCAGGCGCGCCGGCGCGGCGCGCCACCAGTAAATGCCCGCCGCTATAGTCAGCAGCACTACGCCGGCCAGCGCCAGCATTAAGGGTTTCTTACGCATACCGATACGGGTAGTAAATGCCTAGTGGGCAGCCGGGCCGGCCTGCACGAAAACCTGGTACGCCGCCGCCCGCGAAAGCCGCCGCGCCCGAAATTTATCGAGCGCCAGCCCAAAGCCCTGCCAAACATAGCGCCCAACGCAGTAGCTACCCCCCGGTTCCTGCTCAATGGTCAGCACGGACGAGCCATTTGAGTCAGGCACTACCTTGAAATACAGTAGCTTGAACATCAGCCGCGAGCCGCGCCAGCGGGGCCGCAGCCGCCCGGCGCTGTCGAGGCTGTACACAAATAAGCGCCGCCGCACCGCCGCATCGAGCGGCGTGCGCTTCACGGGCCCGATGAGCAAATCGGGCCGGCCGTCGTTGTCCACGTCGCCCTGCGTGAGCCGGTACACCGGAAATCCCAGGGGTAGTACCGACTCGGTATCGCCGGTGCGGGCGCGCACTTGGTACTGCCGCCAGTGGGGCAGGTAGCGCAGGCGCACGGCGGTGCGCGGGCCGGCCGGGCCGGTTATCGTCAGGTGCGGTACCAGGTAGGTGGGCAGCGAATCGGCGGGGGTAGGGAGCGCGGTGGGGCGCACGAGCCAGCCCGTCGGCTGCTCCACTAGCCGCGCGCTGCCGTCGGCCGGTTGCAGCCGTTGGGCCAGCGCCCGCCGGGCGGCCGCGTCGGCTAGCTGGGGCACTGCGCCCACCAGGCGTAGCGGCCGGATAAACGTGGCCGCCACCCGCCCGTTTTTCAAATCAAAATCAACCTGCGCGGCCAGCGCAGCAACGCCTCCGCGCTGGTCAAACAGAAAATTGCCCAAACTGTACACGATGGGCCGGCCCCGGTAAAACGCCACCGGCTGCACCACGTGCGGGTGCGCCCCTACCACGGCCGCCGCGCCGGCATCCACGAGGTCGTGGGCCTGCTGGCGCTGGTCGGCGCTGGGCCGCGCCGCGTACTCGGTGCCCCAGTGCAGATACACCAGCACCGCCCGCTCGGGAAACAGCGTTTTGTACGTGGCCACCCGCTCGCAGAGCGCCGCAAAATCGCGCCCGCATTGGCAGCCTTCGCCGGCAGTTTGCTGCGAGTAAGCAGAATAGGCGAACACCACCACGCTGCTATCGGACCCCAACACTGTGGGTAGGCAGCCGGCCAGCGAGTCGGGCTGGTAGCCCAGCGCGCCCAGTCGCGCCGCCCGCAGGGTGCGGGCCGTGGTGCGCAGGCCCGGTAGGCGCTGGTCAAGGGTGTGGTTATTCGCCAGTGAAAGGTGGGTGAATCCCAGGCTACGCAGCCAGCCAGCCCACTTTGGCTTAGCCTGAAAAACAAACGCTTTGTGTACTGGCCGGGCCGTATCGGTGAGCGGGCATTCCAGGTTGCCCACCACGTAGCGGCTGCCGGCCCAGAGCTGCCGCGCGGTGCGGCGAAGGGCGGCGCTGTCGCGGGCCAGCGCGGCGGGCACGGCGCGGGCCAGCAGCACGTCGCCCACAAAGCTCACGCGCAACGGCGGCGGGGGGGTAGGGCGGCAACCCAACAGGAAAAGAAGGAGGAATTCAGCAGGAAGAAGGAAGAATTTAGTCCGGGTGATTTTGCTGAAATTCCTCATTCCCAATTCTTCCTACCCCTAAAAATCCGCATCCAGCCCCAGGCGCTGCTTCATTTCCTGCAAGGCGGGATATTTCTCGGCCAGGTAGGCGAATTTATCGTTGGACGTGTAGAGCTTGCGGCCGGTGGGCGCGGCCTCGGCTACCTCGGTCTGCACCGTGAGGCCGGGGTGGCCGGTGCGCCGCCGCAGCTCCACCGTAAACTCGGCCCGAAACTCGTTGAACTGCACCACCTGCACCGGATTATCCACAGTGAGCATGATGACGTGGCTCGCGTCGGCCGTCACGGCGCGGTTCAGCACCAGGTAGTCACTGATTTTTTCCTGCGCGCGGCGCTCCTCGGTCAGCTGCTTCCACACGGTTTGCAGCAGCTCGGGCGCGATGGGGGGTAGGGGGCCGGTCGGGGCGGCTGGTTCCTGGGTTTGGGTTCCTGGTTTTTGGGCTGGCGTGGCCGGAGCGGGCGTGCCCACGTCGCGCAGGCCGGGCAGGCGATTGGCGAGGCTGGGCAGCTTGGGGAGGGTAGGGGCCAGCGTGGGGCGCACGGCCGGAGCGGACGACTCGGCCACGAGGCCGGGCGGCACGTCGGTGGGCCGGTGGTTGGGCTCCAAACCCTGCATACTGGGCCGGCCCACTTCGATGTGCGGCAACGTGTCGCGCACCTGATGGCGGGGCGTGACGAGCTCCGCGGCTTCGGGCTCAATACTGGGGGTAGGGTGCAACTCGGTTACGCCGTTTTCGACGGGCAACGGCTCGGGACCGTCGGCGGGGGCGTTGGTGTCGGACGCCTGGCTGCTGGCGTTTGGGGCTTGACTGAGGCTGGCCGGGGGCGAGGGGGTAGGGGCAGCTACGCCGCTAGTTTTTTTTTTAGCCTCGCCGTTGGCTGATGCTGACCTGTGGTTGCCGGCCGGCGTCAGGTCGCGCACAAATTGCACGGCCCCGTTGAGATACGCCAGCTTCATGAGCGTAAGCTCCACGTGCAGGCGCTGGTTTTTGGCCTGCTTGAACTCGCGGTCGCACTGGCTCACCAGGTTCAGGGCCGAGAGCAGGAAGGGCAGCGGCGCGGCCTGCGCCTGCCGCACGTACTGCTGCCGAATGCCCTCCGACACCTCCAGCAGCTGCACCGTCACGGGGTCTTTGCACACCAGCAGGCCGCGCAAATGCTCGGCCGTGCCCACCACGAAGTTGTGCAAATCGAAGCCCTGCTGCATCACCTCGTCCAGCAGCAGCAGCGCGGCCGACAGGTTTTCGCTGGTCAGCGCCTCCACCAGCCGGAAATAATAATCGTAGTCCAGGATGTGCAGGTTCTGCACCACTTCCTTGTATGTCAGATTATTACCCGCAAAAGTTACCTGCTGGTCAAACATCGAGAGCGCGTCGCGCAGGCCGCCGTCGGCCTTCTGGGCCAGCAGGTGCAGCGCGTCGTCGTCGGCCGTTACGCCCTCGCTAGTCGCCACGTAGCGCAGGTGCTCCCGAATATCATCCACCCGAATCCGGTTGAAGTCGAAAATCTGGCACCGGCTCAAAATGGTGGGGATAATCTTGTGCCGCTCGGTAGTAGCCAGGATAAAAATGGCGTAGCTCGGCGGCTCCTCCAGCGTCTTCAAAAAGGCGTTGAAGGCCGCGTTGGAGAGCATGTGCACCTCGTCAATAATATAGATTTTATACCGGCCCTGCTGCGGCGCGTAGCGTACCTGCTCCACCAGCGAGCGGATATCTTCCACCGAATTATTAGAGGCCGCATCCAGCTCGTGCACGTTAAAAGAGGCATTTTCTTGAAACGCCACGCACGAGGTACACTGCCCGCACGCCTCGGCCTCGGGCGTAAGGTTGGTGCAGTTGATAGTCTTGGCCAGGATGCGGGCGCAGGTGGTTTTGCCTACTCCCCGCGGCCCGCAAAACAAGAACGCCTGCGCTAAATGCTGGCTCTGAATGGCGTTTTGCAGCGTCGTGGTGACGTGCTGCTGCCCCACCACGCTCCTGAACGTGGCCGGACGGTACTTACGGGCCGAAACAACAAAATTTTCCATACGCGATACGCTAGCAAAGATACCCCCGGCCAGCGGCAAGCTAAAGCTGGCCCTACCCCCCGGAACAAAACCCGCCACCAAAACATTTATTTCACCTAGCGCGTATCTTTGCGCCCCGCTTCGCAGGAGGCGGACCTCGTTCTTTCTAATTTGGGGCTGACCGGAATTGACAGCTTGCGCAAGTTGCGGGTAAGCGTGCCGGGAGTTGATGGAAGCTCTCCCGCCAAAAAATCTATCAAACAACAATCGGCGACTATTCGTACGCCATGGCTGCCTAGTTTAGAACTAAGCACTGCCATCGTGCCGCCTGGGTACGTTTTTACACCTGGGAGTTCGGCGCGTCGTAAGTAAGAACTAGCCTTCGAAGAGCGGTGATTCGGAGGCGAAACCCAACTGCCGATAAGGGAATTTTAAGGGCCTGATGTGCGCCTGAAATGCCTCGAAAATCCAAGCATAGCTACGCACGTAGAAAGCACGTTGGCTTCCTTGTCTGGACCAGGGTTCGAATCCCTGCAGCTCCACTAAAAAAGTTAAAAAACCCGTTTCTGACCTGGAAACGGGTTTTTTGTTTTGAGGCCGGCTGGCAAAAAAAAGTCCCCGCCCGGTAGGGGCGAGGACTCAAGTGGAGAATATCGGAGTCGAACCGATGACCTATTGCTTGCGGAGCAATCGCTCTAGCCAGCTGAGCTAATCCCCCATTCGGCCGCAAACATACGGTGCGCCGGGCTATCCGGCGCCGGGCCGGGCAATGGCCGGCGTTAGCTTTACCGTACCACCCTCCCTTAGTTGCTTTGCTATGCGCGGTCTGTATGCGATTCTGCTCCTCACGGTATCCAACCTCTTTATGACCTTTGCCTGGTATGGGCATCTGCATTTGTTCAAGAAGATGGCTTGGTTTGCCAAGCTTGGGCTGTGGGGTGTCATCTTGGTGAGCTGGGGCTTGGCGTTGTTCGAATACATCTTTCAGGTGCCGGCCAACCGTCTGGGCTTTGAAGAAAACGGAGGGCCGTTTGGCCTGTTTCAGCTCAAAGTAATCCAGGAAGTGATAACGCTCAGCGTTTTCACGCTGTGTACAGTGTTTGTCTTCAAAACCGATAAGCTCGGCTGGAATCACCTGGTAGGCTTTGGGCTGCTGGTAGCAGCAGTGTATATCATTTTTAAAAAATGGTGAAGCCAGCTGGCCGGGGTAGGGCCGCGGGTTGCTGCCAGTAGCTAGCAAAGACCACTTCCGAAACGCAATTGTTGTAGCATTAGCCGGCTAATCATAACGCCTTGTTTATTAGCTGTAAATGAAAATAGTAACGCCGTGTTTACTGAAAGATTAATGAATTAATACTGAAAAACAGGCAACAATAGGGCACTGACCTGACGTATAAGGGCCGGCAATTGCCAGTTCATTCACCATTTACCTCCTTTTCCATGAAGACCGCCCCTATTTTCCTTGCCGCCGCTTTTGCCCTTAGCACCAGCGCCGCCTTCGCCCAAACTACGCCTAGCACTACCACGCCTGGCACCACTACGCCCGGCACTACTACCGGCACGATGCCAGGCACTTCGACCTCCGGCACGATGAGCAATGGCACCTCGACCTCTGGCACGATGGATAATGGCTCGATGGGCAACGGCTCGATGAGCGACAAAAAGCCCATGCGCCGCGAGCGGATGAAGGGCAAAGGCTCGAAGACCAAGAGCACGACGTCTAGCGGCTCTATGTAATAGCCATCAGGCTAGCATTCTGCGTATAGAAGCCGGCTTTCCTGTCTGGGGTAGCCGGCTTCTTTTACTTTCTGCTAATCTTCATAATTATTTGGCCATGAAAACGTTGACTCTATTATTGGTGCTGGGCTTGGCCGCCGTTGCGGCCCGCGCCCAAACCGTACCCTTCGACGCCACCGCGCCCATGCGCGGCGGAGCCCAGAACCAGACCAGCGTGCCCCCCGTAAACCCTGCCCTGAACCAGAGCACTATTCAGGGGCCATCGGAGGTGCAGCGCACTACCAGCAGCTACGATGCCCAGCCCAGCCGCCAGCCCAACGGCTCGGTGCCCCTGGCCGGCACTCCTGACATATCGCCCACGGCCGTACCCGACGTGCGCGAACAGCCGCTCATTCCGCAGACGGGACGGCGGCAGTCGAGCGACATCGTGCCCAGCCGGGGGGTAGGCTCCAGCAACATCTACCAGCGCCGCCCGCCGCTACCCCAAAATAATTCGTTGCCCAGCGTAGTAAAACCCACCATCCAGCCGTAGCTGCTGATTGCAGCATCCCCATTATTCTTTTCTTATGAACGCCAGAAATCTTCTGCTTGCCCTCGTGGCTACTTGCTGCTTTGGCAGCGCCCACGCCCAAACCGCCCCCATCAGCCCCAGCGCCCAGCAGGCCCCGGCCACAATGGCTAGCCCTAATACCACCCGCAGCAGCATGGGCAATGCCGCTGAGGCTACCGGCACCGTCGTAGGCAAACCCACCGGCAACGAATACGGCACTACGGGCGATGGCATGAAGCGCAAAACCACTAAGCGCAAAGGTGAAATGATGGGCGGTAAAGGCAAGATGAAAACCAAGATGTAGGGTTTCCCAGCACGCCTACCCCCCTAAAAAAGGCTGGCCTCCCACGCGGGAGGCCAGCCTTTTTTAGGGGGGTAGGGACAGAATTAGTTGGTATGAGCCAGCAGGTCGTGGCCGTGGCGGCGCAGCGTATCGGCCAGCTTTAGCAGGTCGGGCTTGAGGTTGGCGGGCGCGTGGTGGCTAACCTGGCTGGTTTGGTCGCCGAGCATATTCAGTGAGTTGCCGATGGCGGTGGCGTTAAGGCTGCCGCTGGTGAGCAGCGACTGTAAGTTGCCCATTTCGCGGGCAATATCCTGAAACTCGGGCTGGCCGCTTTGCAGAAACTGCTGCTGCCAGGTTTCGGTATTGTCCATCGCGGAGCCCAGGGGCAGGCTGGTGAGGCCGTTCTGCAACCCGGCGAGGGTTGCGTGCAACAAGTCGTTCATAAAAAAGGGGGTAGGGAGAAGGAGGAGAATAAAGCCGGCTCGTTACGGCGCGGTTGGTTTTTTGGCAGCGACCCGTTTGGCTTTCGGAGCCGCCGAGTCCGCTTCGGCCGGCGCGGGTTTGGACGCCGTTTTGCGCGGTTTTTTGATGGGTGGCACCGGGCGGCCTTCAGTAGCGAGAGGGGGGGTAGGGCGGGGAGCGAAAGTAGGCGGCGCGTAGCCGGCCGGCGCGGGCGGCAGGTAGCCCAGCTCGCGCAGCACTTGGGCGGCGCGCACGGCACTGGCCTCTTTATCCTTGATTTCGAGCATCATATCCACGTTCAGTCCATCGAGGTCGGCCAGGAAGGCGCGGAACAGCTCGGGCACCAGCGCATCAGTGTGCTTGCCGCGGCGCTCGCCGGGGGCCTGCGAGCTGTAATCCATCATCAGCACGCCGTCGCGGACGGGATGCCAGGTAGCAGCGGCCAGACGCAGGGCTTCGCGCATGGGCTCGCCGTGGTTCAGGCATTCGTGGTGAAAATTATCGAACAGGATGGGTACGCCCGTCAGGTCGTGCAGGCTCAGGCACTCGCGCAGGCTGTAGAGGCGGTCGTCATTCTCTACTACCAGCCGAATTTTCACGGCCTCCGGCACCAGCGTTTGGAAGGTTTCGACCCAGCGGGCCAAGGCCGCACCTTTGTCGCCGTAGGCTCCGCCGGCGTGAATTTGCAGCTTGGCCGTGCTGTCCAGCTCCATCAAGTCCAGCATCAAGCCCTGGTATACCAACTCCGCCACGCTACGTTGCACGATGGCCGGGTCCGGTGAGTTGAGCACCACGAACTGGTCGGGGTGGAACGAGATGCGCATTCCGTGCTGCCGGATGTAGGCTCCAAGGGCTTGAAATTCAGCCTTAAAATGCGCCTGCCACGGAAATGTATTGACTTCATGCGAGCCAAACGGCACGATGCCCGAGCCCATCCGAAAAAATAGCAGCCCGTGGGCCACGTTCCACTCCAGAATTTGCCGCAGGCAAGCTAGGTTGGCTGCCACGGTTGTCACCAGCCGCTCCTCCGAGTACGAGGCCAGCCGAAAAGTGCCGGCTGCGCTGCACGGCAGCGTTTCATTCACGCAAGGATACCCAATTTTCATCCCTTTGGCTTACGGAGGTTTTGATGGTTAGTTGGCAGCTAATCGCTTGTAATTGCGAGCGCAGCGCGGCAATCTTTCCTGGTCGTTCGCTTAATCGAGTTAGTAATCCTAGTGTGAAGGAAAGATTGCCGCGCTGCGCTCGCAATTACAAGTGCTTAACAAGCAGCAATTATTACTCATACCCTCGGTTATCCCGAAACGCCTTATTATACTCGGCACGGCGCTTAGCGGCTTCTTCGGCGGCATCGCGGGCTTTAAGCATCTCCACTTTGCGGCGCTCCTTACCCTGGCGCGAAAACTGGTCGTAGAGCCAGTCCACGTTCGAGCCGCTGATGGTGGGCGCTTCGGCGCGGGGCGCAGTCGAGTCCACGGCGAAGAGCGGCTTGGGCTTGGGCGCGCGCTTGGGTATCTTCACCACCGGGGGGGTAGGGCGCTTCATATTGCGCAGCGCCCGGTTGATGGCGGCGCGGTCGGGGCGGTCGGCGGTCACGCGCACCTCGCCCAGTTGCACTGAGTCGCGCACCATTTTCACCTGCACCACCAGCTGCGAAAGCGTGGTGCCGCCCAGCACCAGCCGGTGCGGCTTGTAGCCCACCGCCCGAAACAGCAGCGTATCCGTAGCCAGCGCCGTGATGAGAAATGCGCCCTCCGCATCGGCCGCCAGGCCGCGATGGGTACGCTGCACCTGCACCGTAGCCCCCGGAATGGCCTGCCGGTTTTCGGCCGCCGACACGTTGCCGCTCACGCGCACGGTAGGCGGAGGGCTGCCCGCCTGTGCCCACGCCCGCCCGCCGGCCAGCATTAGGCTGAGAGCCAGCAGCATACATCGAAAAAAAGTGGGGGTAATCGGTTCAGACACGTATCAAAATAACGCAACGCCAGCACAAAGCTGCCACCAAAGGAGGCAAAAAAAGCCCGCGCCGTTGCAGACGCGGGCTTTTCAGCGGCTAATAAGCAGATTTTACCGCCCAAAGCCTACATTTTCATTTTCTGCCCATCGGCGGTTTTTATCTTCACTTCATCGCCCTTCACCTTTATTTTAGCCCCGTTATCGAGCTTGGTTTTGGACTTGGAAACGGTATTATCGGCGTTCATCGTACCCTGGCCTGGCGTAGTGCTGCCCGAAGTAGTCGGCGCAGCGCTCGTGTTATCGGCGCTGCTGCTCATGGTGCTGCCGCTGCCGCTCCCCGACGACATGGCACCGGTCGTGTCCGACATCGCGCCGCTGTTCGACTGCATCGTGTTGTTATCCAGGTTCGTAGCCTCGTCATAAGTCGAGCGCGATGACTGGTACGCCTTGTACTGCGAAGGGTCGGTCAGCACGCCCTGAAACTCGGCATCGGTGTCGGTATTATACTGGCGCATATCGGTAGCCATGCCGGCCGTGTCGCTCGCGTACTTCTGGTGCATCGTATCATAGCGCTTCGAGCGGTTGTAGTAGGCCGTGCGCAGCTTCTCCTTAGTCGGCTCGTCGGTGA
Source organism: Hymenobacter psoromatis (assembly GCF_020012125.1). Taxonomy (NCBI): domain Bacteria; kingdom Pseudomonadati; phylum Bacteroidota; class Cytophagia; order Cytophagales; family Hymenobacteraceae; genus Hymenobacter; species Hymenobacter psoromatis. The sequence continues at coordinate 3,048,570 of NZ_JAIFAG010000001.1, read as the reverse complement.
TTTTCATATCCGAGGCAAACTTATCGGCCATGCGGTTGCCGCGGGCGTGGTAGGTTTCGTCGGTTACGGTGGTGCTGGTCGCCATTGCCCCGTCGGCGGGGGCCGTGGTAGTGGTGGTCTTGTCAGTGGTTTTTTCCTGCGAGCACGAGGCCAGCGAGAAGGCCGTAGCACCAGCCAAAATAAACAAAGCGTTTTTCATGGAGAAAGGGAAGGTTGTTAAAACCAGTAAGTTGTGGGGCCTTCAACGAAAGCACTTCCCGGCAGGTTATCCCTATGCCCCACCCGCCGCTAGGCCCGGCGCAACTCCAGCAAGGTTATTTCGGGCAGAAACCCGACCCGGCCCGGAAAGCCCAGGTAGCCCAGGCCCACGTTCACGTACAGCTTCTGGCGACCCTGCTCGTAGATACCCGCCCACTGCGGGTAGGAATACTGCACCGGGCTCCACTTGAAATTCGGCAGATTCACACCAAACTGCATCCCGTGGGTGTGGCCGCTGAGCGTGAGGTCAATGTCTTTGTAGTCAAGCACCTGCGCTTCCCAGTGAGACGGGTCGTGCGAGAGCAGGAGCTTGAAGGGCGCGTTGCCGCTGGCCGCGTGGGCCTGGGGCAGGTTGCCGTGCTTGGGAAAGTTGGGGTGGCTGCTCCAGTTCTGCACGCCCAGCACGGCCAGCTCATCGGCCCCGCGCCGGATGGTGTGGCTCTCATCCAGCAACAGCCGCCAACCAATTTTGGCGTGGTTGCGGGCCAGGCGCTGCAGGTTCTCGCGCTTGGCCTCGGCGCTGGTCCACTGCACGTAGTCGCCGTAGTCGTGGTTGCCGAGGATGGAGAAAATCGGCAGTTCCGACTTGATGCCCGCCAGCGCCTCGATGTGCGGCTCTACCTCCGTGGCGCGGTCGTTCACCAGGTCGCCGGTCATCACGATGAGGTCGGCTTTTTGGGCATTAATGATGCCCACGGCCCGGCGCATGGGCTCCGGGTTGCCGTTGAACGAGCCGGTGTGCAAGTCGGAGATTTGCAGAATTTTAAACCCGTCGAACGCGGCCGGCAGGTTGGGGTAGCGCAGCACCACGCGGCGCACGCGGTAGTCGGTTTTGCCTTTTGCCATGCCCCAAAGCAAGGCCAGCAGCGGCACCGCGCCCAGCCCCAGCGCCAGCCGGCTGATAAACTGGCTGCGCGAAATCGGTTCCACGGCCGCCCTACCCCCCGCCGCGCCGCCGAAGCCCGCCGCCGCCCAGCGGCCCAGGCGCGTCAGGTCTTCCAGCAATAGCGGGAAAACGACGACCAGCTTGGCCGCCAGCAGCAGCAGCGGGGCGGCCAGCAGGTAGCTTTTGAGAGCCACCGGGCCGTCGTGCCGGGTGCGGGCGGCCCAGAAGCACAGCGCCCACAGCCCCAGCGTGAGCACCCAGTAGCTAACCGTAAAGCCGCGCCGCGCGGCCGGCGAAGTCAGCCCCGCCGCCGTGCGCACGGCCAGGTAGCCGTAGGTTTCAGCAATAATAAGTAAGAAAAATATTCCCCAGAAAACGAGTTGGTTGCGCATACGGAAGGCCAAACGGCCGGCCGCGGGTTTTGGTTTGCGGTGCGGCCCGGCTCGCGCGGCTGACGCACGGCGCGGCGTTTTGCTTTATCTTGGGCCGCTATAAATCAGCTTTTGTATGTTCCCTACCCCCCCGGCTTCGCCCGATGCTGACGCCGACTTGCCCCCGGCCGCGCCCTACGCCCCGCCCGCCAGCTTCGGCATCAAGAGCTGGGCTGAAGAGGACCGTCCCCGTGAAAAAATGGTGCAGAAAGGTCGCGCCGCTCTCTCCGACGCCGAGCTGATTGCGATTCTGCTGGGCTCGGGCACCACCAAGCTTACGGCCGTAGATGTGGGCATGCTCATGCTGCAAGCCGCTGATAATGACCTGAATGAGCTAGCTCGGCTCAGCATCAAGCAACTGTGCCGGCACCCAGGGGTAGGGCCGGCCAAAGCCATCACGGTGGTGGCGGCCCTGGAGCTGGGCCGCCGCCGCAAGGAGGCCGGCGCGGGCCGCCGCGTGGCTATCACTTGCTCCAAGGACATTTACCAGCTGGTGCGGCCGGCGCTACAAGACCTGCCCCACGAGGAGTTTTGGGTGATTTTGCTCAACCGCGCCAACGTGGTGATGCGCCAGGAAAAAATCAGCAGCGGCGGCGTGGCCGGCACCGTGGCCGACCCTAAGCTCATTTTCAAACAGGCCCTGGAGCACCTGGCCAGCAGTATTATCCTGGTGCACAACCACCCCAGCGGCAACCGCCAGCCCAGCGGGGCCGACATTTCCCTAACCAAAAAGCTGAAAGAGGCCGGCGGCTTTTTGGATTTGCCCATCCTCGACCACCTCATTTATACCGATAACGGCTACTATAGCTTCGCCGACGAAGGCATATTGTGATGCAGTAGCCCAGTAGCGCGAACTTTGTGGTTCGCGTCTCCGCGCCGTAACAACGGTTTTAACGGCGCGGGGACGCGAACTATAAAGTTCGCGCTACTACGGTGCTCCTAACTATGCGTAAAATTCTCCTGGCCGCTGGCCTGCTGGCAGTTGTTGGTTTATTAATCTACAATTTTTTGGGCAGCTCCGCGCCTACCCCCGCCGCGCCGGCCGACCCCGCCTACGCTGCTCAAATCCGCCGGGCGCGCCAGCAAAAAGACGCCGCCTTCCGCGAGAGCCCTAGTTCGCCCCTGCCGGCCGGGCAGCGGGCGGCGTTTGGCGGCCTGCGCTACTTCAAGCCCAATGCGGCTTACCGCGTGGTGGCCCGCCTGACCCGCGCCGCCGTGCCGGCCCCGCTGCCGCTGGCCCTCACCCGCGGCTCGGCCGATGCCTACGTGAGCTGGGGTACCGCCGAGTTTGAGTTGGGCGGCCGGCCTCAGCGGCTGGCGCTGCTGCAAAAACAGGGGGTAGGGGCGGGCCAGGAGCTGTTTCTCCCCTTCACAGACCCTACCAACGGCCAGCAGACCTACGCCGGCGGCCGCTACCTCGACCTACCTCTGCCCACCCCCGATGCCGCCGACATCACGCTCGATTTTAATACTGCTTTCAACCCCTTCTGCGCCTACAACCACGAGTACAGCTGCCCCAAGCCGCCCGCCGATAACCGTCTGAGCGTGCCCGTGCTGGCCGGCGAGCAGTTGGCCCCGCAGTAGGCTGGCGCGGCGGCCTTTTCATCAAGCCCTACCTTTGCGGCCCGCGCCTGGCTCCCAATCTGGTCGGCGCTTTCGCTGATGACTATCTCCTTCGACTGGCTCAAAACGCTGTTCCCTACCCCCCTGCCCGCTGCCGAAGTGGGCGCGCTGCTCACCGGCTCCGGCCTCGAAGTGGAAAGCCTGACTGAGCTGGAAAGCATTCCCGGCGGCCTGCGCGGCGTGGTGCTGGGTACCGTGCTGACTTGTGAGCGTCACCCCGACGCCGATAAATTAAGCTTGACCACGGTAAGCGTGGGCGATGCTACCCCCCGCCAAATCGTGTGCGGTGCGCCCAACGTAGCCGCCGGCCAGCGCGTAGTGGTGGCCCTGGAAGGCGCGATGCTGCACCCCACGGCTGGCGAGCCATTCAAAATCAAGAAGTCGAAAATTCGCGGCGCGGCCTCCGAGGGCATGATTTGCGCCGAGGATGAGATTGGCCTGGGCCAGTCGCACGCCGGTATCTTGGTGCTCGATACCGACCTGCCCGACGGTACGCCCGCCGCCGATTACTTTGGCCTGGGCTCAGATGTAATTTTTGAAATTGGCCTCACGCCCAACCGGGCCGATGCCGCCTCGCACTACGGCGTGGCCCGCGACCTGCGCGCCCTGCTAGGCCAGCCCACCCACTTGCCCGACGTGAGCAAATTTGCTACCCCCGCCGCGGGCGAGAATATCAAGGTTACCATCGAGGACGACCAAGCGTGCCCGCGCTACGCCGGCCTGCTCTTGGATAATGTGAAAGTCGGCCCCTCGCCCGAGTGGCTCCAGCGCCGGCTGCGCAGCATCGGGCTTTCGCCGATTAATAACGTGGTGGATGTCACCAACTTCGTACTGCACGAGTTAGGCCAGCCGCTGCACGCTTTTGACGCGGCGGCCATCACGGACGGCCACCTGCGGGTGAAGCGCGCGGAGGCCGGCGAGCACTTCGTGACCCTGGACAACGTGGCGCGCACGCTGAGCGCCGACGACCTCGTGATTGCCGACGGTAATGGCGCGCCAATGGCGCTGGCCGGCGTGTTTGGCGGCAAAACGTCGGGGGTAGGGGCGGGCACCACGCGGGTATTCCTGGAAAGCGCCTATTTCGCGCCGGCCGTAGTGCGCCGCACCAGTCAGGCGCACGGCCTGAAAACCGATGCCTCCTTCCGCTTCGAGCGCGGCACTGACCCCTACATGGTGCCCCTGGCCCTGCAACGCGCCGCCCTGCTGCTGCAGGAAGTGGCCGGCGCGCGCATTGCCGCGCCGGTCGTGGACGAGTTTCCGCACCCTATCCCCAACAGCGAAGTGCGCCTGCGCCTACCCCGCGTCGCGCAGCTCATCGGCCAGGAAATCAGCGAGGCGCGCATCCGTGAAATCCTGACTAACCTCGACATTAAGATCGAAGAGGAAATCACCGAAAAAACTCCTAATTCCTCCTTCCTAATTCCCAATTCAAAAGCTTGGCTCTTGCAGGTGCCGCCCTACCGGGTGGACGTGACCCGCGAGGCCGACGTGGTGGAGGAAATCCTGCGCATCTATGGCTTTAATAACGTGGCGTTGCGGCCCCACAACTCGGCCTCTTTCCTCTCGCCCTTCCCCAACCCCGACCCCGAAGTGGTGCGCCAGAAAGTGGCCAGCCTGCTCAGCGGCCAAGGCTTTTCGGAGATTATCACCAACTCGCTCACCAACTCGCAGTACTTCGAGCCAGCCGATGCGCCAGCTGAGAACCTGGTACGCATTCTGAATTATAACAGCCAGGACCTGAACGTGATGCGGCCCGCGCTGCTGCATTCGGGCCTGGAAGTGGTGCGCCACAACCTCAACCGCCGCCAGCGCGACCTCAAGCTCTACGAATTTGGCCGCACCTACCAGCGGGCGGCGGGCGGCTACCTCGAAAAAACCGTGCTTGGCCTCTGGCTAACGGGCAATTTCAGCGCCGAAAGCTGGCAGCACCCGACCCGCAAAACGACCTTCGCCGACGCGGCCGGGGCGGTGCAGCAGGTGCTGGCCGCGCTGGGCCACCCGCAGGCCGCGCCGCAGCCCACGCAGCACCCGTACCTGGCGGGGGGGGTAGGGCTGCTGGTGCAAAACCAGCTCATCGGCCACGTTGGGGCCGTATCGCCGGCCGTGCTCAAGCGCCTCGACGTGAGCCAGCCCGTGTGGTATGCCGAATTGGATTGGGACTGGCTGCTCAAAAAATATAAGCCTACCCTCGTAGCCCGCGAACTGCCCCGCTTCCCGGAAGTGCGCCGCGACCTGTCGCTAGTCGTAGATAAGGGCGTGACCTTCGAGCAGTTGCGCACCATCGCGCAGCGCGCCGAGAAGAAGCTGCTGCACGGCCTCAATGTATTCGATACGTACGAGGGCGACCGGCTGGAGGCTGGCAAGAAGTCGTACTCCGTCAGCTTCACCCTACAAGACCCTGCCCAAACCCTCACTGACCAGGCCATTGACCAGGTGATGCAGCGGCTCATCCAACAGTTTGAAAAGCAGGCTGGCGCGCTGATTCGGAAGTAATTCTGGCTAAGGGTAAAATGCGCCACGACGCGTTCGGAAATCAGGTGTTCGGGGCTCAACCAGCGGACGTTCAACTCCCGAATGCGACGTGGCGCATTTCTATGGTAGCATAGAAGAAAACGAGGGAATAATGTAATGTTTTGTGCTTGTTGGCGAGTAACATTGTGGGCTGCTGGTGGGGGTAAGGCACTTCTGCTTACTACCAGCGGCTTTTCTCACCCTTTTCTTCTCTTATGAAAATACGTTCTGCCTACCCCTGGCTGTGCGGGCTGGCGCTGGTAGCGGCCCCGGCCGCCGCGCAACAAGCCGCGCCCAAAACTCCGAAAGCTTCGGCTAAAAAAATGACGGCTGCGCCCACCCTTGGCGGTGCGCGGCTGGTCGAAACTGTGACCCGCAAGCCCGGCGAGCTGGTTATTCCGTACTCCAAGTACGTGCTGCCCAATGGCCTGACGGTAGTGGTGGCCGAGGACCACTCCGACCCGCTGGTGCACGTGGACGTGACCTACCACGTAGGTTCGGCCAGGGAGCAGATTGGTAAGTCGGGCTTCGCGCACTTCTTTGAACACATGATGTTTCAGGGCTCCGACCACGTGGGCGACCAGCAGCATTTCAAGCTGGTGACGGCCGCCGGCGGCACCCTCAACGGCAGCACCAACCAGGACCGCACCAACTATTACGAAACCGTGCCGAGCAACCAGCTCGAAACCGCCCTCTGGCTCGAAGCCGACCGCATGGGCTTTTTGCTGGATGCGGTGAGTCAGAAAAAGTTTGAGATTCAGCGCGCTACCGTGAAAAACGAGCGCGGCCAGAACTACGACAACCGGCCCTACGGCCTGGCCAGCGAGTATATCTCCAAGACGCTCTACCCCTATGGCCACCCGTACTCGTGGCTAACCATCGGGTATTTGAAAGACCTGGATAACTCCAGCGTGCAGGATTTGAAGAACTTTTTCCTGCGCTGGTACGGCCCAAACAACGCGACCCTGACCGTGGGCGGCGACGTGACGACGGCGCAGGTGCTGAAGCTGGCCGAAAAGTACTTTGGGCCCATTAAGCGGGGGCCGGCCGTGCCGGTGCAGAAGCTGCCCGAGCCCGTGCTTACCGCCGACCGCTACGTGAGCTACGAAGACAACGTGCGCTTCCCAATGCTCCAAATGGTGTTTCCGACCGTGCCCCACGGCAACCCCGACGAGGTACCGCTCGATGCGCTGGCCGATATCATCGGTAGCGGCAAAACCTCCTTGCTCTATAAAAACCTGGTGAAGCCCCAAAAAGCCGTGCAGGCCCAGGCATATCAGCGCAATTCAGAATTGAGTGGCGAATTTGCGATGGTGGCACTGCCGCTACCGGGTAAGGGCCTGGACAGCACCGAGGTAGTGATGCGCCAGACGCTGGCCGAGTTTGCCAAAACCGGCCCCACCGACGAGCAGGTAGCCCGCTACAAAGCCAGCACCGAGGCCCAGCTCATCAACAGCCTAAGCAGCGTGAGCGGCAAGGTGAGCCAGCTCGCCGCCAACCAGACTTTTTTCAATAATCCCAATCGACTGCCTATCGAGCTGAAGCAATTGCGTAGCCTCACGAAAGCCGACGTGCAGCGCGTGTTTGATAAATATATTCGCGGTAAGCACGCCGTGATTCTGAGCGTGGTGCCCAAGGGCAAGACCGACGAGGTGGCCGCCAAGGATAATTACACGGCCTCTACGGCCGGCTACGTAGCCCCCAATTACGGCTACGACGGCCTGAAATACGTGAAGGCCACCGATAACTTTGACCGCTCGAAGCAGCCAGGGGCGGGGCCGAACCCAGTGGTGAAGGTTCCGGCCATTTGGGAAGATAAATTTGGCAACGGCCTCAAGCTCATCGGTACAAAAAACACCGAGCTACCGACCACGACCATGCTGCTGACTATTGAGGGCGGGCACCGATTGGAGCAGGCCAACCCCGGCAAAGCTGGCCTGGCCTCACTCACGGCCCAAATGCTGAACGAAGGCTCGGAGAAATACACCGGCGAGGAGTTTTCGGCGGCGTTGGACCGGCTGGGTAGCACCATACAGGTATTCGCGGGCGATGATAACACGTCGGTCTACGTGCAGAGCCTGACCAAAAACCTGCCCGCGACCTTGGCCCTACTCGACCAGCGGCTGCTGCACCCGCGTTTCGACCCAGCCGATTTTGAACGGGTGAAAAAGCAGAACTTGCAGCTCATCGCTAATCAGGTAACCCAGCCGGTCGTTATCGCTAATAACGCCTATGCCAAGCTGTTGTATGGCCCTAATGACATCATGGGCGTGCCCAATAGCGGCACCACGGCCAGCGTGGGTAGTATCACGCTCGATGATGTGAAGCAGTTCTACCAGCAGTTCTACTCGCCCAGCGTGAGCTTCCTCACTGTGGTGGGCGACCAGGACCAGGCCGCCGTGGAGCCGAATCTAGGCTTTCTGAAAAGCTGGGCCGCTAAGCCCGTAACCCTGCCCGTGGCCACGGCGGCGGTGCAGCCCGACAAAACCAAGATTTACTTCATTGACAAGCCGGGCGCGGCGCAGTCCGAAATCCGGGTGGGCTACCTCACGCCGCTGGCCTACGACGCCACTGGCGATTACTACCGAGCCTACCTCTCGAACTACCTGCTCGGCGGGGCTTTCAACTCGCGTATTAACCTGAACCTGCGCGAGAACAAAGGCTACACCTACGGAGCCAACTCGGGCTTCCGGGGTACGCGCTACTTCGGCCCCTATACCGCCCAGGCCGGCGTGCGCGCCGATGCTACCGCTGCCTCGGTGAAAGAGTTTATGAGCGAAATTCAGAACTACCGCAATGGTATCTCGGATGAGGAGCTGGCCTTCTTGCAAAGCTCAGTGGGCCAGAGCGATGCGCTGCGCTACGAAACCGGTCAGCAGAAGGCGAACTTTCTCTCGCGCCTGGTCGAGTATGACCTCAAGCCCGACTACGTGCAGCAACAGAGCACCATCCTGAAAGCGCTGAAGAAGGAGGACGTGCAGGCATCGGCCCAGAAATACCTGCCCGCCGATAAGATGTATATTGTAGTGGTCGGCGACCGCGCCAAGGCTTTCCCCGGCCTCTCGGAGCTGGGCTACGACGTGCAGGAGCTGGATGCCAATGGCACGCCTGTGACTGCCGCGCCTACCCCCGCCCCAGCGGCCGTACCTACTTCGACCGTGCTGCCCGCCATGCCCGATGGTAAAACTAAGAAGGATGAGGACGGCCGCAAGGTGAAGACCAAGAAGAAGGGATAGAACTTGTAGAGACACGACCCTTCGCGTCTCTCGGCAATAAGGGTTATTCACGCGGAGAGAGACGCGAAGAGTCGCGTCTCTACGGCCCGTTCCGCCTCGAAACCCCGGCCGCGCTAGTAGCCGGGGTTTCTTTTTTAGTGAGTTGCTAGCAGGAACGTTTCTATGCGCGGACTCGCAGCGTTCACGCTACCCGCTGGGGGTAGGGGCTTGCCGCGTTCGCGCCCTACCTTCGCGGGCTCAACAATACTTTACCGTGGCTTCATCCCAGCAACTCGCGCAACTCGACCGCCTGGAGCGACAAGTAACCATCTTAGTAGCTGCGTATCAGCAGCTACGCGAGGAACTGGCCGATGCTAACGTTACCATCGAGCACCTGCGCGCCGATGCCCGCGAGCGCGAAAAGCAGCTGCGCGAGTACCAAAACCAGGAAAACATTGTTAAACTTGTGCAGACTATAGCCGGCGGGGAACCTACCCAGGCCAACGAGCTCAAACAACGCCTCAACGAATACATCCGCGAACTAGATAAGTGCCTTGCCTATCTGAGGGACTAAAAAACCTTCTTATACGTTTTCTTATTTGCTCTCTGAATGAACGACTTAGCCATCAAGATTCGCATTGCCGAGCGCGACTACCCCATGCGGGTAGAAGTGGCTGACGAAGAGCGCCTGCGCCTGGCGGGCCGGCAGCTCAGCGAACGGCTCCGGGAGTTTCGGGAGCAATACGGGATTCAGGACAAACAGGACCTGCTGGCGATGGTAGCCCTCGCCACAATGGCGGACTCCCTGAAAGTCAGCAAGGAAAAGGATGGAACCGATGCAGCCCTCACCGAGCGCCTAGCGCGCCTCGACGAGCTGCTAACAGGCGTGGTGCTGGCCGCCTAGCGGCGGGGTAGCACCCACCAGTTTTGTTGGCCCGGCCGGGCGCATCGAAGGCAAGTAGCCTTCTCCTGCGTTTCGGTTCGGGTTTTTGTCGTGGCTATGGGCTTAGTTCATTTCTAATTCCCAAAATCCATGTCTCTTATAATTTTATACTGCGCGATTGCCGCCGTCCTCGCCCTCGTGGTGGGCGTGGGGGTAGGCCGCCAGCTGGCCGGCAAAGCCCGGCAAGACCACGAGGGCGCGGCCCGCGCCCAAGCCCAGCAGCTCCTCGCCGAAGCTGAGGCCGAAGCCACCCGCACCCGCGACGAGCGCATTCAGCAATCGAAAGATAAGTTTCGTAACCTCAAAAACGAGTACGAGCAGGAGCAGAAGCGCCAGCGCCGCGAGTTTGAGGCCGAAAGCCAGCGTCTCAAAGCGGGCCTCGACCAAGAGCTGACCGAGCGTCGGCAGGGCGTGCTAGTTCAGGAGCAAAGCATCAAGCACCTAACCGATACCACCCAAAAGCAGCTTGAAGCCCTGCAGCACAAGGAAAAAGAGCTGGAAGCCACCCGCGAAAAGCTGCAAGCCGACACCGAACACCACCGCGCCCGTTTCGAGCAGCAGGAAGAAAAGCGCCAGAGCAAGCACGAAGCCGCCCTGGCTGAGCTGCAAGCCAAGCAGCAGGAAGCCGAAGCCCAACTGCACGACGTGCAAAACCAGCTCGAGAAAGTGGCCGGCCTCACCGCTGCCGAGGCCCGCGAGCAGCTCGTGGAAAGCCTTAAAAACGAGGCGCAGCTCCAAGCCAGCTCCTACATCAAGGACACCGTGGCGCTGGCCAAGCTCACGGCTACCAAGGACGCCAAGAAGGTGGTGCTGGAAACCATTCAGCGCACCGCCTCGGAGCACGCCATTGAAAACTGCGTCTCGATTTTCAACATTGAGAGCGACGACGTGAAGGGCAAAATTATTGGGCGCGAGGGCCGCAACATCCGGGCGTTGGAAGCCGCGACGGGGGTAGAGATTATCGTGGACGACACGCCGGAGGCCATTATCATCTCGGGTTTCGACCCGGTGCGCCGCGAAATCGCGCGCCTCTCGCTGCACTTGCTCGTGAAAGACGGCCGCATCCACCCGGCGCGGGTGGAAGAAATTGTGGCCAAGACGACCAAGAAAATTGAAGAAGAAATCATCGAGATTGGCGAGCGCACGGTCATTGACCTCGGCATTCACGGCCTGCACCCCGAGCTGATTCGGATGGTAGGCCGGATGCGCTTCCGTTCTTCCTACGGCCAAAATCTGCTCCAGCACAGCCGCGAAGTGGCCAACCTCTGCGCCACGATGGCTGCCGAGTTGGGCCTCAACGTGAAGCACGCCCGCCGCGCCGGCCTGCTCCACGATATCGGCAAGGTGAGCACCGAAGAGCCCGAATTGCCTCACGCCATCTTGGGCATGGAGATGGCCAAGAAATACAAAGAGCACCCCGACGTGGTGAACGCTATTGGCGCGCACCACGACGAAATGGAGATGACGGCCCTTATCTCGCCCATCGTGCAAGCGTGCGACGCCATTTCTGGCTCGCGCCCCGGTGCCCGCCGCGAAATGATGGAGAGCTACATCAAGCGCCTGCGCCAGCTCGAAGAAACCGCCGGAGCTTTCAAAGGCGTGAACCAGACCTACGCCATCCAGGCCGGCCGCGAGCTGCGCGTGATAGTGGATGCGGAAAACGTGAGCGACGAGCGTGCTGGTGAGCTGAGCTTCGAGATTTCGCAAAAAATTGAGAAGGAAATGCAGTACCCCGGTCAGATTAAGGTGACCGTCATCCGCGAAATGCGCTCAGTAGCTTACGCTAAGTAGGGTAGGGCTTCGCATTTGCTGCAACCAAACAAGAACGTCATGCTGAGCCTGTCGAAGCATCTCTACCACGCCGTTCGGGTGTCGTTCGGTAGAGATGCTTTGACAAGCTCAGCATGACGTTCTTGTTTATTTACGGTAATTTATCCTGCTCAAGAAATGCCCAATGACTAAAGCGACTACTACCTTTTTGCTTGCGGCTGGCCTGCTCGCTACGGCCTGCGTGCGTAACCCCTACGCCACTACCAATAAGGTTTATCGCCAGCAGGTCAAGCTATTAGCGCAGCAAATTCAGGCGCAGCCGGCCCTACCCCCCGACACGCTGCCGCCTACCCCCTACTGGGTGGGCACCGTCAATTTTAATCTGCGCAAGCCCAACTACGTCATTATTCATCACACCGCGCAGGATAGTACCGCGCAGACTCTGAAGACTTTTACGCAAACTAAAACGCAGGTAAGCGCACATTACGTCATCGGCCGCAACGGCCGGGTGTTCCACATGCTGAGCGACTACCTGCGGGCCTGGCACGCTGGGGTAGCCCGCTGGGGCAGCGTGACCGATATCAATTCCATATCCATCGGTATCGAATTGGATAATAATGGCCGCGAGCCTTTCGCGGCGGCGCAGCTGACCAGCCTGCTGAAAATTCTGGGGTATTTAAAACGCAGTTATAACATTCCAGCCGCCAATTTCATCGGCCACGGCGACATTGCCCCAACCCGCAAAAGCGACCCGAGCGCGCTCTTTCCCTGGCAAAAGTTAGCTGCCCGCGGCTACGGCCTCTGGTACGATGCGGCCGTGCTAACTGATACCACTGCCGTGCCCTTCGCCGCCGACTCGCTGGGCCGGCTCCTACCCGGCCTCACCCCCCGCGAGGCCCTGCGCATCATCGGCTATGATACGCAGGACCTAAACGCGGCTATTCTGGCCTTCAAGCGCCATTTCGTGCCCACTGACCCGAGCCCGTTGCTAACCGAGCAGGACCGGCGGATTTTATATAATATTTATCGCAAAAGCTTGTAGGGGCAAGCCCCGCACCTACCAGATTATTGATTCCCCTTCAGTTTATCCTCACCGCCGTAGGGCGCGCCGGCAGTAATGTCGCCGCGCAGGCCGCCGGCCGTGGCCTCGCCGGGGCCGAAGCCGGGCTGCGGCGCAGTCGTGTCATTCTCTTGGCCTTGGGGGATTTCGGGAGCCATTGGGGCATTGGTGAGCGCGTCGGTAGGGACCTCACCGGCCTGGGTGCCCGCGCCAGCGTTATTAATCTGGGTTACCTGAGCCACGTAGCGGCGCTTGGCATCTTCCTCCGAAACGCCTTTGTACTTGTCCCACGACTCCCACTGGGCCTGCGAGAGGCCGGCGGGGCCGCTGGGCTTGTCTGCGCCGCCGGGGTCTACTTCATCAGATTTCATGTTCACATCGCCTTCAGTAGCCTGCTTATAGAGGCCGTAGAGGTCGGTCATGTGCTGGGCGGCCACGTTGGCGGGGAGGTTGTCAACCTGTTGCACGGCGGCTTCAAATTCTTGCTGTAAGCTCATGGGGTGGGGGTAGGAAAAATAGTGAACTGGCTTACTGTACTAGCCCCGGCCGGCTGAGGTTGCGCCCGCCCTACCCGCGAGCCTAGCCGCCGCCCTATCTTTGCGGCCTAGCTATGTGTGGAATAACCGGCCTCTACGCCTTCTCCGATTCGGGCCGCCTGGCCCTAAGCCGCCTGCAGGCGTCCACCGACGCCATTGTGCGCCGTGGCCCCGATTCGCAAGGGCATTTTGTGTACGACAACGTGGGCCTGGGCTTTCGCCGGCTGGCTATCCTCGACCTTTCGGCCGATGGCAACCAGCCCATGACCGATGCCTCGGGCCGTTACACCATCGTCTTCAACGGCGAGATATTTAACTTCCGCGAGCTGCGCGAAAAGCTGGTGCGCAAAGGCTATCAGTTTCATTCCCAGACTGATACAGAGGTTATTCTCAACCTGTATATCAGCGAGGGCAGGAGCTTTATCAAGAAGCTCAACGGCTTTTTCGGCTTCGCCATCTACGATAAGGAAGACGACTCGCTGTTTATCGCCCGCGACCGCTACGGGGTCAAGCCCCTGCACGTGTACCGCGACGAAGACCACCTGCTATTTGGCTCCGAGCTGAAGTCGCTGCTAGCCCTGGGCGCCCCCCGCAAGCTCGATTACGTGGCTTTGAGCCAGTATTTGCAGCTTAATTACATTCCGGGGCCGGCCACTATTTTCAAGGGTATTAAGAAAGTATTACCAGGCTACTACCTCTTTATTCAGGGTAAGAAGGTGGTGCGCAAGCGCTGGTACAAGATTCCGTATGACCCGAAAAAGGTCGCCAAAAACAAGCTCACTTATGCCGAACAGCAAAAAAAGCTGGTAACGCTGCTGGATGAGGCGGTGGAGCGCCGCCTCGTGGCCGACGTGCCGCTGGGCTCTTTCCTGAGCGGCGGCATCGATTCCAGTGTGATTACGGCGCTGGCTACCCGCCACACGCCCCACCTCAACACGTTCAGCATCGGCTTCCGCGACGAGCCATTCTTTGATGAAACCAAGTACGCCAACCTGGTGGCGAAGATGCATAACACCAACCACACGGTGTTTTCGCTGAGCAACGACGACCTCTACGAGCATCTGTTTCAGATGCTGGACTACTTCGATGAGCCCTTTGCCGACTCGTCGGCGCTGGCCGTGCACGTGCTTAGCCAGCGCACCCGCCAGCACGTAACGGTGGCGCTGAGCGGCGACGGGGCCGACGAGCTATTTGGCGGCTACAATAAGCATCAGGGCGATTTTCGGGTGCGGCAGGGCGGCTTCAAGGCTGAAGCCGTGACGGGCCTGAACCTGCTCTGGGACGTGCTGCCTAAGTCTCGCAACTCGTACTTCGGCAATAAAGTCCGGCAGTTTCAGCGCTTCTCGCGCGGCATGCTCAGTGGCCCTAAGGACCGGTATTGGGACTGGGCCAGCTTCGCCTCCGAAAAGCAGGCCCTGGACCTGCTCAGTCCCGCCAGCCGCCAGAAGGTGGGTAGAAAACTGGCTGCCAAGCGCCGCAAGGATATCCTGGAAAATATCCACGCCGACGGCGACCTCAATGAGGTCTTACTCACCGACACGCAGCTCGTACTACCCTACGATATGCTGACGAAGGTGGACCTGATGAGCATGGCTAATTCGCTGGAAGTCAGAACGCCATTCCTGGATTATCACGTTGTAAACTTCGCCTTTTCTCTACCCGTTAGCAGCAAGGTAGATGGCACGATGAAAAAGAAAATTGTGCAGGATGCCTTCCGCCCCCTGCTGCCACCCGAGCTATACGACCGCCCCAAGCACGGCTTCGAGGTGCCGCTGCTTAAGTGGATGCGCGGCGAGCTGCGCCCCCTCATTGAGCAGGATTTACTGGCCGACGATTTCGTAGCCGGACAAGGGATTTTTGCCGTGGAGGCAGTGCAAGAGCTAAAAAAACAGTTGTTTTCCGGCAATCCCGGCGACGCGCACGCCCGTATCTGGGCGCTGCTGGTGTTTCAGTACTGGTGGAAGCACTATATGGCCGAACCTATAAAACTAAAAACTTCCTGAGCTGGCGGGTATTAGGCAGGTTTTTTGCCGAGCGCACCAGCTGTTCTTCACCTTTCAATACCTTATGAAAATAGCAGTAGTAGGTACCGGCTACGTCGGGCTGGTCACGGGCACATGCTTCGCGGAAGTGGGCATCGATGTCGTGTGCATTGACATTGACCAGAAAAAAATTGATAACCTCCACAAAGGCATCCTGCCCATCTACGAGCCGGGGCTGGAGGAAATGGTGTCGCGTAATGTGAAGTCGGGCCGCCTAAATTTCTCTACCTCGCTGGCTGAGAGCATAAAAGGCGCTGACGTGGCCTTTATCGCGGTGGGTACCCCGCCCGGCGAAGACGGCTCGGCCGACCTGAAATACGTACTGGCCGTAGCCCGCGGCATGGGCGAAAACATGGATAGCTACACGGTGGTCGTAACCAAGAGCACCGTGCCGGTGGGCACCGCTGCTAAGGTGCGCGCCGAAATTGAGCAGGCCCTGGCCAAGCGCGGCGCGAGCGTGGAGTTCGACGTAGCTTCTAACCCCGAGTTCCTGAAAGAAGGCGCGGCGATTGACGACTTCCTTAAGCCCGACCGCATCGTGGTGGGCGTCAGCTCTGACCGGGCCGAGGAAATGATGCGCCGGCTCTACAAGCCCTTTCTGCTTAATGGCCACCCGATTATTTTCATGGATATTCCATCGGCCGAGATGACGAAATACGCCGCTAATTCCATGCTGGCGACTAAAATCTCGTTTATGAACGACATTGCCAACCTGTGCGAAATCATGGGAGCCGATGTCAATAAGGTGCGGCAGGGCATTGGTTCTGATGCCCGCATCGGCCACAAGTTTATCTATCCCGGCATCGGCTATGGCGGCTCGTGCTTCCCGAAGGACGTGAAAGCCCTTATCAAGACGGCCCAGGAAAACGGCTATCAGATGCAGGTACTGCAAGCCGTGGAGGGTGTGAACGAGGCGCAGAAAGAAGTGCTGTTCAGCAAAGTAAAGAAGCACTTTGGCGGCGACTTGAAGGGTAAGAAATTCGCTATCTGGGGCCTGTCCTTCAAGCCCAAGACCGACGACATGCGCGAAGCTCCGTCGCTGGTCATCATCGAGAAGCTGCTGGCCGAAGGTGCGACCGTTTCGGCCTACGACCCGGTGGCCATTCCGGAAGCCAAGCACTCGCTGGGCGACACTATCACCTATGCCAAAGACCAGTTCGAAGCGTTAGTAGATGCTGACGCGCTACTGGTCGTAACGGAGTGGCCCGAGTTTCGCTCGCCCTCATTTGAGGTGGTAGGCCGCCTGCTGAAGCAAAAAGCCATCTTTGACGGCCGTAATATCTACGATGCCGCCGAACTAAAAGAACTGGGCTTCGCCTACCACTGCATCGGGGTTAAGACCGACCATCAGGAGTCGGTTGCTTAGCAGTTTCTAACGAAACGGTCATGCTGATTTTGTCGAAGCATCTCGCTTGAATCGTTATAACGATTGAATTACTCTTACCCTACTTTGCTGCTTCGGCAGGCTCAGCATGACAATGATTTAAGTCTTCCACTATGTCTGACAAAAAACGAGTACTCATCACCGGCGGGGCCGGCTTCCTGGGCTCGCACCTCTGCGACCGGTTTCTGGCCGAGGGCTACCACGTTATCGCAATGGATAACCTCATTACGGGCAACCTAGCCAATATTGAGCACTTATTCAAGCGGGAGGATTTCGAGTTTCACCACCACGACGTAAGCAAGTTCGTGTTCGTGCCGGGTAAGCTTGATTACATTCTGCACTTCGCCTCACCGGCTTCGCCGATTGACTACCTCAAGATTCCGATTCAGACCCTGAAAGTGGGCTCGCTAGGCACGCACAACCTGCTGGGCCTGGCGCGGGTGAAGGGTGCCCGGATGCTGATTGCCAGCACGTCGGAAGTATACGGCGACCCCGAGGTGCACCCGCAGGTGGAGGAATACTGGGGCAACGTGAACCCCGTAGGTCCGCGCGGCTGCTACGACGAGGCCAAGCGCTTCCAGGAAGCCATTACGATGGCCTACCATAACCACCACGGTTTGGAGACGCGCATTATCCGCATCTTCAATACCTACGGCCCCCGGATGCGCCTCGATGACGGCCGCGTGCTACCGGCCTTCCTTTCGCAGGCGCTGAAAGGCGAAAACCTGACCGTATTCGGTGATGGCTCGCAAACGCGCTCGTTCTGCTACGTGGATGACCTGGTGGACGGTATTTACCGGCTGTTGCTCAGTGACTACCACATGCCCGTGAACATCGGCAACCCGGCCGAGATTACCATCAAGCAATTTGGCGAGGAAATCGCTAAGCTGACGGGAGTCGAGTTTAAGCCCACCTACCAAGCGCTGCCTGAAAACGACCCGATGAAGCGCCGTCCCGACATTACCAAGGCCAAGGATATTCTAGGCTGGGAACCCAAAGTGGACCGCGCCGAGGGGCTGAAGCGCACCCTGGAATATTTCAAGGAGCACGTGAAATAAGCTGCGGCCTAAACTAATGATTGTGGTCACCGTCCCCGGTCAGTTAAAGCAGTCGCTTTAGCTGACCGGGGACGTTTGGCGTTCGCTACCTCAGCTATGCTCATTCCCTTTTACTCATTTACTGCCCAACACGACCCACTACGAGCGGACGTGCTGGCCGCCTTAGCGGAAGTATACGATACGCACTGGTATGTATTAGGAGAGCAAGTGCGGGCTTTTGAGACTGAATACAGCGCTTTTAATGGGGTAGGCCATACCGTAGGGGTAGGGAACGGCCTGGAGGCACTAACGCTGGCGCTGCGCGGGTTAAGCATCGGGCCTGGCGACGAAGTATTGGTGCCCTCCAATACGTACATTGCTACCTGGTTGGCTGTGTCGCACGTGGGCGCCACGCCCGTGCCCGTCGAGCCCGACCTCGCTACCAGCAATCTCGACCCCGCCCGCTTGGCCGCCGCGCTCACGTCCCGTACCCGCGTCGTGCTGCCCGTACACCTTTATGGCCAGCCCTGCCGAATGCTGGAGATACTAGCCTTTGCCGGGCAGCATGGCTTGTTTGTAGTAGAAGATAACGCGCAGGCCCAGGGCGCTACGTTTGCGGGCCAACTGACGGGGAGCTTCGGCCACGCCAGCGCCACGAGTTTCTACCCCACCAAAAACCTGGGAGCCCTGGGCGATGCCGGGGCCATCACGACGGATGATGCCGACCTGGCCCGGCGGTTGCAACAGCTGCGCAACTATGGTTCAACGCAAAAAAACCACCACGAGCTGCTCGGCTACAACTCGCGCCTCGATGAGCTGCAAGCCGCCGTGCTGCGCGTGAAGCTACCCTACCTGACTGCCTGGCTTAGCCAGCGCCGCCAGTTGGCGGCCTGGTACAACGAATATCTGGCCGACGTACCCGGCCTGCGGCTGCCCGCCGTAGCGGCCGGGGCCGAACCCGCCTGGCATCTCTACGTGGTGCACACATCCCACCGCAATGCTTTGCAGCGCCGCTTAGCCGCGGCAGGTATCGGTACTCAGGTGCACTACCCCGTGCCACCCCACTTGCAGCCGGCCTACGCCTACCTCGACTTGGCAGCCGGCGCACTGCCAATCGCCGAAGATTTGGCCGCGACTTGCTTGAGCTTGCCACTGTGGCCGGGGATGACGGAGGCGATGGTGGCTACCGTGGCACGAGTTGTGCGGTCGTTTGCTGCTGAGGTTAGCGGGTTGCGGTAGTCCGTTCTGCGACGTAAGACGTACCTTTGCCCTCCCTAACCCTTGGCCGGTTGACTCGTACTAGCGGCCGCACTTGCTTTTAGAATTTGTACATGGTACCGTCTAGTATTGTTATTACCTCCATTTTTGCGCCTACCGAGGCAGTAACTAAATTTGCGGCCCTGCCTGATTATCAGCTGGTAGTGGCGGGTGATAAGAAGTCGCCGGCCGATTGGAGCGAACCCAACGTAACGTACCTCTCGGTAGCTGACCAGGAGGCCGCTGGCTTCCGGCTAAGCGAGAAGCTGCCCTTCAACCACTACGGCCGCAAGATGGTGGGCTACCTGCACGCCATTCAGAAAGGCGCGCAAGTTATTATTGATACCGACGACGATAATATTCCCTATGACGGCTGGCAGTTCCCGGCCACTGAAGGTACGTTTGCCGTCGCGCCGGCTGATATGGGTTTCGTAAATATCTATAAGAGCTTTACCAGCCACCACATCTGGCCCCGCGGCTACCCCCTTGACCTGATTCTGAACGCTGACCACAATCTGAAAGAGGCAGAGCTAACCCAGCAGGAAGCCAAAATCGGTATCTGGCAAGGGCTGGCCGACTCGGACCCCGACGTGGATGCCATCTATCGCCTGGTGGATAATACGGAAGTATTTTTCGACAAGCGCGCCCCCATCGTACTGGCTGAAGGGACGCTGTGCCCTTTCAATTCGCAGAATACGATGGTGCGCCGCGAGCTATTTCCGTTGCTCTACCTGCCAGCTTACGTCACGTTCCGCTTCACCGATATTCTGCGCGGGCTGGTGGCCCAACCCATTATGTGGGCGCACGGCTACCGGCTGGGCTTCACGGAGGCTACCGTGATTCAGGTGCGCAATCCGCACGACTACGTGAAGGATTTTGAGTCGGAAATTCCTTGCTACCTGCACCCCAACTGCGTTATTGCCGCCGTGCAGCGCGCTGTCGCTCCCACCAATACAGTAGGGGAAAACCTGCGCCGGGCCTACGCCGAGTTGGCCAAGGAAAACATCGTAACCGCGCAGGAGATTGAATTGCTCGACCTCTGGCTGGCCGACCTTGCCACGCTCACCGCGTAACGCACTAGTATGAATCAGGAATTTCCTTCGGTTTCGGTCGTCATTCCCTCCTGGAATCAGGGGCGCTTTATCGGCCGTACCCTGGATAGCATTCTCAAGCAGGACTACCCCGGCGCGGTGCAGGTCATTGTGTCCGATGGCGGCTCGACCGACGAGACGGTGGAAGTGCTCAAAAGCTACGGCGACCGCCTTACCTGGTGGTCGGCCCGTGATAAGGGCTTCGTGGATGCCGTAACCAAAGGGGTAGCCCAGGCTACCGGCGAAATCCTGGCCGTGCAAAGCTCCGATGACTACTACCTGCCGGGCGCATTCCGGGCAATGGCGGCGGCATTTCAGAAATATCCGGCGGCCAGCTTCATCTCGGGCGGGGAGTATTCGATTGACTTGCAAGGTAACGTGCTGAGCAGCAGCAATCCGGCCGGCGAAATCACGCCCCACACCATTCTGTTTAAGACCATCCCCCCCCAGCACGCTACGTTCGTGAAGCGCCGCTATTTCGAGGAAACTGGCGGAATGCGCCTCGAAGTGGATATGTGCGCCGACATTGACCAGTGGTACCGGGTAGCGCACCTGGCCCCCGGCCACTACACCCCCGAGATGCTGGCCGTGTACCAGCTGCACCCCGACCAGCGCACCGTTACCAGCGATAAATGGTACCCGAACCTGGTGAAGATGGTGGAGCTGTGCGAAGCTGAGCCCCGCTACGGCGACAAGTTCCGCCTCCGCGACGACGAACGCCGCAACCTCTACACCTACTGGGAAATCAACTGGACCGGCAAGCGCGACATGGCTGCCGCCCGGCCACTGGCCTTCGCCAAGCTGCCCGGCCTGCTCAGCTACAGCCCCCGCACCCGCCGCATGATACTCGGGGCCAGCATCAACCCCATGCTGAAAAAGCTGGTGCCGACGGGCCTGATGCAGACCATGCGCCCGGCCGCGCCAACTACCGCCGCCAAGCCCGACCTGGATTGGTGGCAGGCTTAGCCAAGCCGCCCTACCCCCCTCATATTCGCTCGTGAATCAACTTCCTTTCATGGAAAAAGACGCTAAAATATACGTTGCCGGCCACCGCGGAATGGTGGGCTCCGCCATGCTACGCCGCCTGGAACAGGCCGGCTTTGCCAACTTCGTTACGCGCACCTCCAGCGAGCTGGATTTGCGCAACCAGCAGGCCGTAGCTGATTTCTTCGCTCAGGAAAAACCCGATTACGTGGTGCTGGCCGCCGCTAAGGTGGGCGGCATCAATGCCAATAATACCTACCGGGGGGAGTTTCTGTATGATAACCTGATGATTCAGAACAACGTCATTCACCATTCTTATCTGAATGGAGTGAAGAAGCTGTTATTTCTAGGGTCGTCGTGCATTTACCCCAAATTTGCGCCGCAGCCCTTGCAGGAAACGGCCTTGCTCACCGGGGAGCTGGAAAGCACCAACGAGCCCTACGCCATCGCCAAGATTGCCGGCATTAAGCTCTGCGATGCCTACCGGGCGCAGTACGGCTGCAACTACATCTCGGCCATGCCCACCAACCTCTACGGGCCGCACGATAATTACGACCTTAAGAACTCGCACGTGCTGCCGGCGCTCATCCGCAAGTTTCACGAGGCCAAGAAAAGCGGTGCGCCCGAAGTAGAAGTGTGGGGCACCGGTACCCCACGCCGCGAGTTTCTGCATGTAGACGACTTGGCCGATGCCTGCTACTGGCTGCTGGAAAATTACAACGAGGCCGGCCTGGTGAACGTGGGCACCGGCACCGACCTCAGCATCCGCGAGCTGGCCGAGTTGGTGCAGCGTACTGTGGGCTACGAGGGCCGCATCCGCTTTAATACTGACTATCCCGATGGCACCCCGCGCAAGCTGATGGACGTGAGTAAGCTGGCGGGCCACGGCTGGCAAGCGACTATTGGCTTAGAAGAAGGAGTTACTGCCGTGTACGCAGGGGCATTCACTGAGGCCTAGTCAGCAGAACTAAGATACTTGCGGCATCTTCAAAGTTATAAAAAATTTATACTTTACGTTTAAAGCTTAACCTACGTGCAAACAATTGACACCGCCAAGCCCACTGTAGCCGCTGCTTCCGTGCCGGCTCATGAGGAGAGTGGGCAGTGGACTGAGATTATTAAGCCACGTACTAGTCTGCTCGACTTACGCCTCGGCGACGTGTGGCGCTACCGCGACCTGGTCATGCTGTTCGTGCGGCGCGATTTCGTTTCCAATTACAAGCAGACTATTCTGGGGCCTATCTGGTTTTTCATCCAGCCCCTGCTCACTACGCTTACTTATTATATCATCTTTGGCCGGGTAGCTAAGCTTGATACGGACGGCCTACCCCCCTTCGTATTCTACTTGGCCGGTATTACCGTTTGGGGCTACTTTTCCCAGAGCCTGACCGCCGTGGCCACCGTGTTCACGACCAACGCGGCCATGTTTAGCAAGGTGTACTTTCCGCGCCTGACGATGCCCTTGTCCATTGTGCTATCCAACCTGGTGCGGTTTGGTATCCAAATGGCCTTATTTCTGGTCGTATGGGCGTATTATCTCTTTACTAGCAATGCCTTACACCCCAATTGGCTGATAGCCCTTACTCCGTTGCTGGTGGTGCTAATGGGGTTACTTTCGCTGGGTTTGGGCATGATATTCAGCGCCCTGACTACCAAATACCGTGACCTGGCCATGCTGCTCACTTTCGGGGTGCAGCTGGCGATGTACGCTACCCCGGTTATCTACCCGCTATCTAAGGTGCCGGCCCAATACATGTGGCTCATCGTGGCCAACCCGATGACCGCCATTACGGAAACGTTCAGGGCTGCTTTTTTAGGTTCGGGTACTTTTAGCTGGCTGTATTTAGGGTATAGCACCTTAACTACCCTAATCATTTTGCTGGCTGGAACTATTATCTTCAATAAAGTAGAAAAGAGCTTTACCGATACGGTATAATTTTCCGGCCGGGGAACGTTGCCCACTGGCTGGCAAGTTTCTTCTTTGTTCGTAATAAGCTATTGTAGCAGTTAATAGGTATGGGTGATATCGCCATTAAAGTAGAGGGCCTGGGCAAACTGTATCGCCTAGGCGAGATAGGCACTGGGACCATAAGCCACGACCTGAACCGGTGGTGGGCCCAGCTGCGGGGTAAGGAAGACCCCTTTGCCAAAGTTGGTGAAACGAACGACCGCGCTGCTAAAGGGAGAGGTAGTGACTATGTATGGTCGCTCAAGGACATTAATTTTGAAGTGAAGCAGGGCGAGGTGCTTGGCATCATCGGCCGCAATGGGGCCGGTAAATCTACGCTGCTCAAGATACTATCGAAAGTA